>NZ_QVMK01000059.1:0-871 GCF_010500995.1 Bacteroides sp. 224
CTCCGTGCCTGCCAAATTCCGCAGCGCTTATCTGCAAAGCCTTCGTCCCGAAGAAGTTCAGGCTTTATTGCCTCACGAACAGGATTCTATCCGTTTGGCCTCCGAGAACCTTTTGGGTAAAGAGATTGCTTTGAATGAAGAACGTGCTGCCCGCAAGAAAGAAATGTTTAAGCTGCTGGTTCCCTCTCCTTACAAAGAGAACACACGCTATGACATAGTACTTCCCGAGGGAAATAACTTTACTTACCGCTATACTCAGGAGTATCCGGTAACAAGAAACCTTCGCAACCTGGCTGTTACCCTGAAAGGGCAGATCACAGCTACCGACCGTAGTGGTTTCCCCATCGCTCCATTAGATACGCTAACATTCTTGATATCTTCTTTGGACGAGTTGGCCGATGGTAAGTTACTGATCAATGCCGACTTTACCGAAGAACAGCGTAAGGACTACACTTTGGGTCTTCAGTTGTTGCGAAATCGGGAGTACAGCCGTGCCTTAAATATCCTTAGTTCATATAAGGACTATAACACGGCCCTTACACTAACATGTCTGGGAGATAATCAGAAGGCCTGGAAGATCCTGACTTCTTTACCTGCCAATGGTAATGTGTATTACCTGGCTGCCATCATCTGCTGTAGGATGAAAGACGAGGGTGGCGCCGTTCAGATGCTTCGTGATGCAGTGAAGGCGGATGGAGATAAACTATTCAGAATCAATCGTGATTCGGAGATCGCTAACCTGGTAGAGAAACGGGGGCTGAAACAGGAGTTGGAGAAGTTGGCTGCTGCGAATTAGGAATTGGTTTATACAACGCACAAACATATCTATTGATATATAACAAAAAAGTGAGAATTGAAAAAGGTTTGAAAC
>NZ_QVMK01000059.1:879-13618 GCF_010500995.1 Bacteroides sp. 224
TTAAACAATGAAATTTAAATTTAAGTATGTAAGTATGCTTGTAATGGCTGCTATGATGGCAGGGTTTACAGCATGTAGCGACAAAGATGCAGTCGTTGACGGCGAAAACAACGTCGTTGATGGCGAATTGGAACTTCGCGAAGATGATTTGACTATTCAGATTACAGTGCCTGAAACTCAAGGAACTCGTGCTAACTCAGAGTCAGAAACCAATGTAGGAATTGCTCCTTACACTTTCGACATGACTTTGGTGTTCGTTGGTAAGACAGATAAAGATTCTCCTCTTCAGATTCTTCGTGTAGTGGAAGGTGATGTTTCTGCTTTGACCGGTGCCGGACAAAAGTTTAAGAACATGCCTTTAGGTGTAACCGGATTGTATGTAATCGGTAATACAGACCCAACTAAGTATGATATGACTGTTGTAAATGCAAACCCAAGAGGAACAACTACTAGTGCCAACTTTGGTAAGTTAGCTTATAAGAACACAAAGACTTCTTTAGCTGCTTATGCTCCCAAAGAAACTTCTGTTGGTTCAGGTAAATACATCTATACTGAGGTAACAGAGTTTATGAAGGATGTAAGAATTTCTTTGGATAATTATAACCTGACTGATGCTAAAGCGGTAAATATCTCTGGTTATGCTCCTGTTACAGCTACTCAGGGTACTACTCCTGTACGTGTGGTTGTTACTCCTGCTATTTCTCGTTATGAAATCAAAGAAGTTAAATCTAAAAAAGCGGGTGTTAACTTTGATTTGAAAGGTATTTATATTTCCAATACCATGAGAGAAATTAGTGTGGATGGACAACAATACCCTGCTGCTACTGAAAGCGGTATCTTGTTAAATTGGGGCTGGAATAATCCGGGATGGAATTACACCATGTGGAAATGGGCATATACTCAAACTTATGCTTCTGGTGCAGCAACCGATGCGTTAACTGATAAAGATAAATTAGGTAATTTTATTAAAGTTGATTTCAATAACAGATTTGTAGCTGGTGATATTAGTGCAGTAGGAACTGCTGGTACTGCTGCTGCTTCTACCTATTATAATTATGCAACTGCCAGTCGTAATGCAAATCATGACTATGATAATAACGTATGGAATAATTGGTTTGATAGAACTAAAGCAGTTGGTACTGGAAAAGACGCTTATGCAGCTCCAGACAATAAATACTGGTCTTTCTATATTGCTTCAGCCCGTAAGCAAGATGATCCGAACGCTTCTCCTATAACTAATCCTTATTTAGATGAAGGCGCCTACAACCGTGTTGGTTTAGAATGTGGTTATTGGGCTTACAGAGACGAAGAATCTTTTGTTAATGCTGGTGGTACCCTTGTAAAAAATAGCATGGCAAT
Source organism: Bacteroides sp. 224 (assembly GCF_010500995.1). Classification (GTDB taxonomy): domain Bacteria; phylum Bacteroidota; class Bacteroidia; order Bacteroidales; family Bacteroidaceae; genus Bacteroides. Next base: position 2,239 of record NZ_QVMK01000059.1, read on the forward strand.
AGCTGGTTATAATACCGAAATGGGTATTCCTACCTGGGCTGTTCGTGGACAAGGAATTCAGTATGGTACATTCCCTACTATCAACATTCATGTGAGATTAGCTTCTCCTAATTCAATAGGTTTGCAAGAAGGTTGGTTAACTGTCACTAAGTTCTATGATGCTAACACTAAAGCAGTATTGCAATTCCCAAAACCAGGTACAGTTTATATTATCAAGTCTATCGCTTTTGATGCTGATAAGGATTTGAACCCTGATCCAATGTGGCCGGATGAAGAAACAGAAATCTCAGTAGAGGTAATTGTTGAAGGCTGGGTTCCTCAAGAAACCGAAGTTGAATTTTAATCAACACAAGCTTTTAAACAGAGCTTCCGGGGTTTCATTCCCCGGACTCTGTTCCCTCACTATCAACAAACAAAAAAACAAAATTCCATGAAGTTACTTAAACTCTTTTCCCTTTTCGCTTTGCTGAGTACCTTTTGTATCTCTTGCGATTCGATTAGTGACAACCTGGATGATTGCGGTATGTACGTCAACCTCTATTTCGAATACCCCAAGTTTCCCGAGCGTATTCATAAGGTAAATGTAGGTATCTATAATCAAAAGGACGGGACTTTTACCCGTGTTCGTAACCTTACAAAGAGTTATTTGATAGACTATCAGGGAGTTCGAACCCGTTTGATGCCCGGTAAGTATACTGCCATCTGTTGGGGAAACGCTTTTAATGAAACTGTGGTGGAAGGTATGGATTTTGCCCTTCCTGTTAAAGAACACAACCTGAAACACACTAAAAATGAAATACAGCCTAATCCGGCTGAAATACTCACTAATGACTCCCTTTTTTATGGGAGACATACTTTTGAGATTCCTGAGATGTATGGTGTATATAATGATACAATTCATTACCGCCCTGCACATATCACATTTGAGGTTTATGTACATGGCTTAGAGAGTACATTGCCCAATAAACCGACAGATAACTATCCTTTTGTACGCTTTAATAACCTGAGGCCTAATTATGATTATGAAATGGATACCTGGGGAGATTATGTTTCTTATTATCCCCGCATGGAAATAAATACGGAAGTAGTTCGTGCTTCCTGCATTACGAAAGTATTGCGCTTTACAAATGAAACCTCTATAGAGATTGTGATCGACGAACCTCAAGTTCGAACACATCCCGAAATACCATATACTATCGATGTAAAAAAACTATTACATGGCAGACTTGAGCTGATTGAGGAAGATAAAGAATATATCATTAAAATCGGAGTTTATTTTAATGGACTTGGAGTGGAAACGAAACTGCTCGGCTGGATAGAGCAGGGAACGGAAACGCCGCTGGATTGATGAACAAAGAAATAAAAAAGTAATGAAACAGCTACTACTATATATATTAATTATTCCTTTCCTTGTGCTGATATACTCATGTGCAGGCATGGAAGTGAATACTTCTGCCTTAACCGAAGCAGAGGAGATAGAACTCTCCGTTCAGGTAAAGCTTACTGAAACCACCGGAACTCGTGGCGCAGAAAGTGAAACGGCTATAGGAATCGTACCCGATTTGACAGGCAACTTACTGATTCTACTTGTAAAGACTGATGGCATAATTGATGATATTATTATTGCTGATGCTTCTCAGGTATTAGCACCTGCTACAGGGGTAAAACTAAAATTTAACCGTACGGAGATAAAGTATATTTATGTTATAGGGAATGTGGAAAACAACAAAATGGCTGTAAACTCCACTCCTTATGCAGATGCAGTTTCGTTGAAAACTGCCCTAAACGGAAAGAAGATCGGCGACCTTCAATATATAATCGCCAATCAGGGAGACGGCTGTTTAGACCCTTACAAAGTAAATGTTGCCGGGCGTGCCTATACCGGAAATCTCAACCAAGGTATGGACCACATTATTATTCCTGTATGCCCGGCCATTTCCCGTATCGAAATCGGTGAACTGAAATCGACTGATGGTACTACCTTTAAACTGGAAGAAATATTTATAGATAATAACTTTCATAAGATGGGAGCCGATTATGTGACATATCCTGCTGCTACCGATTTTCTTGCCATAAACTGGAGTGATCAGGAATTTGATGACGGCAGTTATCCCGCAGCGTTTTGGTATAAACTTTCGCCGGCTTCTGCTGTTTCCACTTCGACTAAGCCGGGTAATGGATATTGGTCTTTCTATGTATCTCCTGCTCAACAGGAAAATACAGATCCTGCAACGAAGACAGACATTCCCTACCTGGGAAACTGGATTGCACCTTGTCCTAACAATGTTTCCAGTCCTGTTTTATTTTCGGCTATACCGCTTATTCTTTTTAAAATATCAGATATAACTCCGGCTACAGGAAATAAAGATGCTAATAATAAAAGTTGGCTGACTGTTCGGAAATTCTTAAAGAAAGAAGATAATTCTCCAATTCCTTATTTGGAACCTGGCAAAGTATATCAAATAGAAGCAGTCACTTTTACTGAAAAGAATATAGGACCGGAACCTATAAGCGAACCCAACGGCGTGAATGCTATTGTTAAGGTACAAGAGTGGAGTGAGCCTTCAGGAACTCTTCCCGGACCAATAGGCTTTTAATATGAATAATAAATAAAACAAGATAATTATGAAGAATCTTTTTATAACACTGTTTTTCACTTTAGGATTAGTGACGTTGTTTGCATCCTGTCAGCAACAGGATGAAGAAATAATAGAGAAGCAAGAAGAGGGGCGCCTACTTTTTAGCATGAATGCTCCAAGTAATGGCTTGCTTACCCGTGCCGAAGAAGCTGATGCAACCATTGAAACCCTGTATGCACTTTATTTTATAGAAGCGAGTGATGGTTATTTCAAATACAAAGACTTTGAAGTATTAAAAAACTCATCTATAAATAAATTGGTAAAGACAGATGCGGGTACCGTAAACTCTACCTACACCTATCGGATACTCAGTGGAAATGATAACTCATCGAACTCCTATGATAGCTGGTTTGGAGCTTCCGGGTCAAGGACAAACCTTGATATGAAAATTGTTTTTGTGGCAAATGCTACTATAACTACCGGTACCCTTACTGCCAACACAGAGCTAAGTGCTGCTTTGTCAACATTAATCGTGGCGAATGCTACTACTGTAAGCAATAGCTCTTCTACTGCACCTATATATGTAATGGAAGGAACCAGTGTTTGGCCATCAGGTAAAAATATCCCTATGTATACAGTAACCGATGAAGTGGTCATTCCCTATGGTCCTTATATCAAAGATCACTATGTGGGGCAGTCGGCTACTTCCACCGGAGCTGCCGGAGTATACAATTTGATTCGTATGTTGGCGAAAATAAAGATTGATAACACCATTAATATTAAAGATGTAAGCGGTAATACAAATCCTTATAATTTTGAGATAACCAAAATCAGTGTAGTAAATGGTTTGAATAAGGGATATCTTCCTTATATGCCTGGTGTAAATGTGGTGTGGGACGAAACCAATAAACGAGTTTCGGAAGTTAAAACTATTCCGACAGCTACCTCTTTTTTTGCACCGGATAATGGTGTCGCACCGACTATAACTACTACCAGTGGTGTTCAATCTGTTACCTTCTATCTGTTTGAAACCAATAAGATATTAGCTGAGAAAACAGAAGCTCGCGAAGAAGCCAAGAACAAAGGTTACTGTTACTTAAAATTGGAAGGATACAGATGGGCTAAAGCAGAAAGCAAACCCTCTTCGCCTGCAACAGTAGAATATATGCTTCCTATTCCGCTTGTTACAGAAACAACAGGCTCCTTGACAGCAAGTGCCAATTATGCCGGAGATGTGTTGCGTAACCATTATTATAATTTTACTATCGCAGGTGTAAATCTGTTCGAGCTAAAGGCTAAAATAAAAGTGCAAGAGTGGAGTACAGTAGGTGGCATGAATAATGTAACCCCTATTCCTCTTCCTTAAAAAACAAGAATTGTTAGATAGATACTTAGTCATTTATTAAGATATGAAACATACTTGCTTATACATAATAACCCTCTTCTTTTTCCTGATCGGACTTTCTGCTTGCAGAGGGGAGGAGTCTATCGGTCAGCCAATACTATCCGATGATTTGGGCGATGGTTTGTTTCTGTCTCTCTATTTGCCGAAAGCCGGCACAAGAGCGGTTAGTGAAGATGCGGTGAACGATATATACGCGTTCTATTTTGAACCATCGGGAGGTAATATGGTGTGTACCAAATATGAAAAACTGACTGACAAGGTTCTTGACAGTAATAGTGTACCTAACTACAAGCTGACCAATTACCCCACCGGAAGCAATATCGACATCATCTTCATAGCCAACCTTGAGAACAATGTAGACCTGACCAATATAGCCAGTTGGGTAGGAGAAAAAGATACGGATTTGATGAAAAATAAGTTTCTGGTTACTCATACATCTGCCGTATGGCAGCCTGGAAGCAGTAACGAATACCTGCCCATGTACACACGAGCCCAGAAACTAACCATTCCGACTTCGTTATCGCCAGGCGTTAATTACATAGTAGAAAAAAACAGTCCTACTACCACGGAAGGCAGCGCGACCGTTTACAAACTGATACGTATGGTAGCCAAAATAGAGATTGAAAACCATTTAGCCGACCTCAACGGAAACCTTAAACTGAACATTTCGTCTACATCCGTTGCGGTAGAAAAAGGAAATTTAAGTGGCTTCATATGCAACAATACCACTGTGGGTACAACCGAAAGAGTTACTGAACCTACATTGACTATTGATGGAACAAGCATCGGCTCGGTAGGTAGCGGATCGACAAGTGCGGGTACGATGACTACCAGTTCCGATGGCAAAATGCAAACACTGGTATTTTACCTGTTCGAAACCGGTGTGGTAGATGCTACCGATGTGAAATCCGACGATAATTGCCGCATTGTTTTTAGTGCTACCATAGGTGATGATACCACTCCAAGTGATTTTATGCTACCCATACCGAAAGTTGATACCTCTACATTAGCGGCTGACTTAACAACTCCCGGAGGCGTATTGCGCAACCATTACTATAAATATGTAATAAAAGGTGTGCCCGATGTGCAAGAGATTAAAATAGAATTTAAAGTTAGTGTAATAGATTGGACACCGGCAAATGCAGACGTAACTATTATATAATTCCGAATGGAATGCAACACAGTGTAAAAGTTGAGATATGATGAAACGAAACAATATATACCATTTTATATACTTTCTGTTGATACCTTTATTGGTATTAACTTCCTGTAGGGAGGATGAGGAGGAATTTATAACTTCTCCCGGCAAAAAGTCAATTGTATTTAAACTGGAGATAATAAACAACTCCGGTGGCGATGACACAAGGGCAAATACCCGTATGGGAACTACCGAAGAGTCTGCCCTTAAATCCGTTAACCTATTGGTTTTTACCGACGATGGCACTGACAAAACATTTGCTTATCACGCGCCGGCCACTTTTGTCTCAAACTTACCTTTGGAGGAGAAAGTACTCTACCAAGCCGAACTGGAAATGCTCGATGACGACCAGTTCTTTGTAGTGTTGGCCAATTTCGACCCCTCTTCTCTGGTAAGTTCGTTTTCGGGCAAGAGCTACGACCAGGTAATGGACCTGCTCATTATGCCAAGAACCGCTTTTGTAGGCACAGGCGCGAATGCTTGTATCCCTATGTTTGGAGGGCCTACAAACAAGGTTAAGATAGACGCGAGTTTTGATCCATCAGCTAACTCGATGCCGTTTAATTATACCCCGCTGTTGCGCGCGATGGCTAAAATAGATATTGTTAACAAGACCAACAAAGCTAATGCTGTTAAATTCGAATTAACCGAAGCGCGTTTGTACAACGAGCCGCAGTCCGGATATGTGGCCTATAAACCGGAAGATAGAAACACAACGACCGCGCCGTTTCGCATGAAGTATGCTTACCCCTGGAGCACTAATTTTACATTGGCACCCGGTACAAACTACACAAAAGCTAATGGAGACTTTTCTGTTATAACAAATAATGAAGAAAAGGTTACGAGCTGCATTTATACTTTCGAGCGACCGGAACCCACCCTACAAGAAATAGCCAATGGAAATTCAACCTACCTTATCCTTAAAGGAAAATGGGGCAGCTCTGCCGTTGAACAAGACTATAAAGTATATATACCGGATTTTACGAACAGAACAACTGCCAATGCGGCTGTTGGAAGCGCGAAAGCAAATACGTATGGTCCTATTCTGAGGAACCATCGTTACACAATTACACTTATTGGTAATACCCCCGAGGATGAAATGCAACTACAATACACCGTTACCCCCTGGACGGATATTGACGACTCTGCTGAGTTCGATAAGACCTACGCTTTCTTTGTCAACAAAGAAAAGGTTATATTTCCGGCTGCAATCGCGTCGGACATTAGTTATTTAGGAGGAAAAACCTCTTATGATCTTTTATTTGCCAGCGACTACCTGTGGAACTACACCATATACGATAACGAAGAGATGAAAGAAGCGCATAAAGTATCGAAAGACGAACACCCTTGGTACTCTTTTTCAATAGAAGCAACAGATAATACGAATTTTCCTAAACAATCAGGGTATGGCGACTCGCTATACAGCGTTATACCATATACGAATGGTGGACAGCCATTCACTATTGAGATGAAGGGAGAAAACACTACGTCGGACGAACGTACCCACTATGTTCACTTTAAAGGCTACTCCATTACCGACCATGCCGGAAATAAAGTAGATCCTTACGTGCGTGTATCGGTAGTATTGAAAATTACACAAGAGGCCACCATAGGGGAAAGTCTGGGAAAGGGAGACGAGTCGAACTGTTATCTTATAAACCATAAGAAGCCTGCTCTTTTTACGATTCCCCTTTCTCAGGTACATAAAGTAAATTCACTCACCGGCATCCCTACCGACAAACTGGTGGTGAAGTATCATTGGACGGACCTGCCCGACGGAGAAGGAGGCGGATTATTCCAAGACGACATTAATCACCGGGATGTAGTAACAGACTGGGAGTATAAGAATTGGGATGATCCCGATCCGGACGAGAGATACATCCTGATATATCCGGGATTGAGCCAGGGAAACGTAGCCCTGAGTCTTTGCAACAAAACAACCAACGAAATTTACTGGACCTGGCACATCTGGAGTACCGAATGCGATTCATATCTCAATCGCGATAAATGGTTGGACAGAAACCTGGGAGCGCTTTCCGCCGATCCCGGCGACCTCTCATCGGTAGGCTTCTTCTATCAGTGGGGGCGCAAAGATCCCTTCCCATCGCTTGCTGCCTGGGACGTTTCGAGTGGAAACGTAGGCGCGGACGATAAAGGCCAGGATAGCCATAAAGCTGCCAAACGTATCTATTTCTATTCGGATCCGGATCCGGGTCCGGGTATGCCAACATTCAGCCGGGTGGACGGAACATCTACTATGGAAAATTCGGTGAAAAACCCCATGACCGCTTATTTCGATTGGACGGCAGCCAGTGGATCGTGGTCGAAAACAACAACAGACAAATCTTCGTATGACCCTTGCCCGGTGGGTTACAAGGTGCCAAGAAGGCAACGTGACTGGGTTGCCAGTGGTTGGCAAACCAAGGTAGGAGGCATACATGACACTTACCGCTTTGGCCAGTACAGTAAAAATAATAATAAAGATGAAGAAGACGAAGATAATGGAGGATACTATCCGGCGGCGGGATACGGAATGGACAAAGTCAACGCCACCGAAGCCCAGGACTATGTAGTGAACAGTAAAACTCATGGATACTACTGGTCAGCTGCTGAAAGCAGTGACGGCACTGGGGGAGGCGTGCTGCAATTCTATGGTGGCACTGTATCCAGAACCAGTAGCGTTATGAATAAAAAATATGCTTTACCCATACGTTGTATAAAATATAACTAAGTATGCCGAATATGAAACGAACTACCTCATTACTACATATAGTAAAATTACTTTCGTTCCTTGTAGGAACCCTGTTATTGTTCAACTCTTGTAACGATGACGAGATGGAACTATACACCAACCAACAGGGAGACAATCTTGAATTCTACCTGCAACTGCCGAGCGAAACACGGATTGGAACGCGTTCGGAGGCCAATGCTAAAGAAAACAAAATTCACAACCTGTGGATACTGGCTTTCGACAAAGACAATGATAAAAAACTGAAGTATGTAATTAAAAACAAAACAGCTTTTACTGAGCTTGTTGATAACTTGTATAGAATAACTCTCGCCCCAGCCGATCTTACCGCTATAAAAGGTAAAAACTATAAACTGGTGGCACTGGCAAACTGCTTTTACACCAATGCTGCCTGGTCTGAAGCTGGTATAAATACCTTAAGAGCCAGTCTTAATAGCGGTGCCTATATTGATGTAAAAACCGAAGCAGAGATTGCTAAAGAGTTATTGTTTACCTCTTCGTCGTTAATCGCCCCGTCTAATGCTACAACAGATCTACACAAGTGGCCACCGCTTCCCTCTGGTGCTAACCCGTCGGCAACAACGCGTTTTATGCCTATGTGGGGCGAGTTGAACAGCTACGGTTACGAAGCTACCAACCCCAACACTTTTAAGATGTTGCGTATGTTGGCCAAAATTGTGGTTAAAACAGCTCCGGGTCTGGCACCGTCAACCTTTAAAATTGAAAACGTTTATATTCGAAAATACAATAGGAATGGGGTTGTAATACCCCAGGCTGATAAGTATTCGGATACCGATTCTAAAGTAACTGGTGCTTCTCTTGCTATTGCCGATGGGGACAAGCAACCAGGGGGGCATAATGAAACCGTACTCAAGTATAAAGCAAATAACACCGGCACGGGTACCGACGATTCAATTTATATACACGAAGTAGCAACAGAGATAAAAACAATGTCAAAGCCTTGGGCTCCCACTGATGATTCTGATGATTTGTGGCGTATGAGCCCCTGCGTTATAGTTGAAGGAAAATACAACGGATCGGAAACAAGTACTTTTTACCGTTTGGACTTTTTGCAACACAATAGTACTACTCACGAAGAAGAGTGGTTGGATGTGTTGCGCAACCATCGTTACGAATTTTTAATTACCGGAGTAAAAGGACCGGGCTATTCAAGTCTTAAAATCGGGAGCGACACGCCTCCTAATAATATGGATGTTACCCTTTATGCGTCCAACGAGTTGAATAATATAAACACATCCGTACACGGCTCCGCCTATTTAACCGCCTCGCATAGGGAAATAGCATTAAGTGGAAAAGACGGAGAGAAGGCATCTTTTACCATAAGGACAAATTTGGGGAATATTTTAGGTGATGGATTTTCAGATGGGACAGAAGCGAAGAGGTGGACTCGTAAATGTTATAGAAGTCTGAATTTTATACCAAGTGAGGAGCTAACTTCTAGCGATCCGGGATATATCAAGTGTGATGATCTGTATGACAATGTTAAAAATAATGAAGATTACACAATGAGTATTTGGACAGGAGATAATATGACAGGTAAACCGATTGTAACTTATTTTGTTATAACGAAACTAAGTTTATCTATAACTATAAAAGTAACCATAGGGGCTCAACCTACTCCGTATGTGGGTGCGTTTTGGCGGGCCAACCAGGTAGCCGAACGACTGATCAGAATGCCGCTGCCGATTCATAGATGGGAGTGGGAAGCTACCGTAGTGGAAGGCGAAAGTTGGATATGGATGGACACCCAAAAAACTAAAGACAAGGCTGTAACTTGGAATCTGAACACTCAAGAGAAGGAAAATGGCGGCGCTAAAATAAAGACGGCCGCCCAGCTGGAAGTAGGTACCGATTACAAGGTTACCAACGGTAGCTATAAGGTGTCGGGTAGCATATCGGAAACCACGCCCGATGAAGAAAGATACATCTATTTCCGCATTGGGTTGAAAAGCAAACACTACGATGGCGATGGATACACCGTAGACCCACGCTACGGAGTGGTATTGCTTACCTACAGAAACCTGGACACAGATGCTAGCTTTCAGCAACGCATCTGGATACGCCAGGGCGAAGCACCCGACTTTTTGTACGAACGTGCCGGAGATGCATCAAACCCACCTAACGCATCTAAACGATTCAGTGCTTTTAACCTGAGCAAACCCCTTAATAAATCATACAGTAGTACCGGTGTTTATAGGGGTGCTTATAAGGTTGATAAGCCGGGGGGGACGAACGCTGCCGTAGAAGCTCTTTACCCTTCGCAAGCCGGGTCTTTATTTAAGTATATAGATAAAGATGAGGTTATTACTATCGGAACAACCGTTGTTAAGGGTGATGTACGAGTAGCGTATCATCCATATACTGATCATTATTCTGATTTGAAACCTTGGAGTGCTGCTCGTTGGGTTAACAACCATCCACCGCATGCTAATCTTCCACCGGCTCTTCCTAGTGAGTCTCAGAAAATACCTATTCCTGACCCTTTTGCTTATTGGAGTGGGTCTAATGGGCTTGGAAGCGAAAACGAAACATGTCCTAAAGGTTACCGCCGGCCAGTCCTGGGGTCAACAGATACTGACAATTCAGAAAGAATTGGCAACTGGACTAGTCCTGATTTACAATTCAACACTGAAGTGCATCGTTCATTGTGTTTTGACCCAAAGGATGGTGAAAGAACCGCGGATTGGGGGTATTATGCCGATGGTTTTTTCGATCGCAGGGCTTTTGTAGAGATTGAGTACTATACTTCCTCTGTTTTTTCTGAGGGTTGGGAAAATACTCTTAAACAAGATGAGACAATAGCTGTAGCAACCGAAATGGATGAATCGGACATCGCGTACATTGGGCAACTTATTTATAATGAAGAAACAAACGCGTCTCTCTTTTTCCCGGCCTGTGGAACGAGGGAATCGTCACATGATCATGCCAGCACTACTATGAAGAATGTGATGGTGCGTAGTTCTTCTTACAAGATGGCGTATTGGAGTTCTACTCCTGTTTATACTTGGGAATACAAAAATTCTAAATACGAGCATACCTATCAGGGAGTGGTGTTTACGTTAGAAAATCGCGCTATTGCAAAGCGTCGTTACCATGCCGCTCCTATTCGTTGTGTAAAGATCGACCGTGTTTTAACGAACAAGGAAAGTACTACCGAACAATAGCTACCGGGGCGTAGCCGGTACAACAATACTTCCCGTTCCGGGCGGGAAACATAAGCTCCCGGAATTGATGTCAGCATACCCCGCTGTGAAGTGCGGTCCTGTAAAATAGGTTTTTTGCTAAAATCCCCATCAGGCGTGGTGGGGATTTTTTTTGTGTCTTTAGGTTGGCAGGGCATCCACTCAATAATCTCAACAGTTTATTTTTTGCCCTAAAATAGCTTTCTTTGTGCTCTATTTCCTTTTTAAATATCCTATTTATGAGTA
>NZ_QVMK01000005.1 GCF_010500995.1 Bacteroides sp. 224
TCGTCACGCTGATGGTACTGCGTAACAGTGGGAGAGTAAGTAGTTGCCGTTTTAATGAAGAGCCTTCTTATCAAAGATGATAGGAAGGCTTTTTGCGTTATAAGCCGTTTTTGGAGATAGAGTAAATTGTTAGAAATAAGCACCTATAAATGAAAGATTAAGCTTTAATTTGCATATTTACATGCGTTTTCTGTGTAATGAAGATTATTATTCGTATCTTTGTCGCCCGAATTATATCCTTAAAGATGAAACAAAGGGATGTGAAGCGAGTAATTGATTTGTTTTACAGCAATTAATAGTAGAAGAAATTTTGGGAAAGTTTGATAAATATAGAATAGACTTAAAAGGAATGCAAGCGGATTCCATGACCTATGATTTCTTGCTTGATAATCTCTTTTTCGTTAATATAGATGGTCCGGAAGTACAAAAGGGTAAAGTGCAAGTAACTTTAATCGTAAAAAGGACTTCAAGAGCATTTGAATTGAATTTTCAAACAGAAGGTGTTGTTTGGGTGCCTTGCGATCGTTGTCTTGATGAAATGGAACTTCCCATAATCAGCTCGGATAAACTGATGGTGAAATTTGGAGCTACTTATGGTGAGGAAGGTGATAATTTAATTATCGTTCCTGAAGAAGAGGGAGATATAAACGTTGCATGGTTTATGTATGAGTTCGTTTCTCTGGCTATTCCAATGAAACATGTACATGGGCCTGGTAAGTGCAACAAAACAATGACAGGGAAGTTAAATAAGCATTTGCGTACAAACTCAGATGAAGTCGGAGATGATAACGATGAAGATTTTGCATCATCTATGGAATTAACTGAAGATAATAATGAAGATACAGAGACACGGATTGATCCGCGTTGGAATGATTTAAAGAAAATATTAGATAATAATTAAAGTTTTAGAAAATGGCACATCCTAAGAGAAGACAGTCAAAAACAAGAACTGCAAAGAGAAGAACCCACGATAAAGCAGTAGCTCCTACATTAGCTATTTGTCCTAACTGTGGTGAATGGCACGTTTATCACACTGTTTGCGGCGCTTGCGGCTACTACAGAGGTAAACTCGCTATCGAAAAAGAAGCAGCAGTATAATAATGCTGTTGATTACTTATGTCAGGTTAGCCATTTAAAGGTATAATCTGACATAAGCATTTTTGTCATTTAACATAGAATTGATGGAAAAGATAAATGCAGTAATCACTGGTGTAGGCGGATATGTACCAAACTATGTCTTGACTAACGAAGAGATATCCAGAATGGTAGATACTACAGACGAGTGGATTATGACCCGTATCGGTGTTAAAGAAAGACGGATATTAAATGAAGAAGGTTTGGGTACTTCTTACATGGCAAGAAAAGCTGCTAAGCAGCTGATGCAAAAAACAAACTCTAACCCAGATGACATTGACTTAGTCATTGTTGCAACTAGTACTCCAGATTACATTTTCCCTTCTACAGCTTCAATCTTATGTGATAAATTAGGACTGAAAAATGCATTTGCATTTGATATGCAAGCAGCATGTAGCGGATTCTTATACCTTTTGGAAACAGCTGCGGCTTTTATTCGTTCCGGAAGATATAAGAAGCTTATCATTGTGGGAGCTGATAAAATGTCTGCTATTACAGATTACTCAGATAGAGCTACATGCCCTATCTTTGGAGATGGAGCAGCAGCTTTTATGATAGAACCAACTACCGAAGATGTTGGAGTCATGGATGCCATCCTAAGAACAGACGGCAAAGGATTACCTTTCTTGCACATGAAAGCAGGAGGGTCTGTATGTCCACCTTCATACTTTACAGTAGATAATCACATGCATTATGTTTATCAGGAAGGGAGAACTGTTTTTAAATATGCGGTATCAAACATGTCAAATGTGAGCGCAGCGATAGCTGAGCGTAATCATTTGAATAAAGATAATATTGATTGGGTGATTCCTCATCAGGCTAATATGCGTATTATTGATGCAGTGGCACAACGTTTAGAACTCCCAATGGAAAAGGTTATGGTTAATATACAGCGTTATGGTAACTCCAGTGCTGCTACGTTGCCATTGTGTATTTGGGATTTTGAGGAAAAACTCAAGAAAGGTGATAACTTAATCTTTACAGCTTTTGGTGCCGGGTTTACCTGGGGAGCCATTTATGTAAAGTGGGGTTATGATGGAAAGAAAAACGATTAATAGTTGACGGAATAATATAAAGAACGCATCCTATTTAAAATTAGATGCGTTTTTTTGTCTAAACAAGAATTAGATTATGCATAAAGCAGGTTTTGTGAATATTGTAGGCAACCCCAATGTGGGTAAATCTACCTTGATGAATGTATTGGTAGGCGAGAAGGTCTCTATTGCGACCTTTAAAGCTCAGACTACCAGACATCGTATAATGGGTATTTATAATACTGATGATATGCAGATTGTATTCTCTGATACTCCGGGAGTTTTGAAGCCTACCTATAAACTGCAAGAGTCTATGTTGAATTTCTCAAATTCAGCTTTGCAAGATGCAGATATATTGCTCTATGTAACAGATGTGGTTGAGAAAATAGATAAAAACAGTGAGTTTGTAGAGCGAGTGCGTAAACAGTCAATTCCGATTCTGTTGTTAATTAATAAAATAGACTTAACTAATCAGGAAGAGTTGATTAAACGCGTGGAGGAATGGAAGGAAATTATACCACAAGCAGAAATTATTCCAATGTCTGCTACTTCAAAGTTTAATGTTGATTATGTGATGAAGCGGGTAAAAGAACTTTTACCGGATTCTCCTCCTTATTTCGGAAAAGATCAGTGGACAGATAAACCTGCTCGTTTCTTTGTGAATGAGATTATTCGTGAGAAAATATTGCTTTATTATGATAAAGAGATTCCATATTCCGTTGAAGTAGTAGTGGAGCAGTTCAAAGAAGAAAGCAAGAAAATTCATATCAATGCAGTTATTTATGTGGAACGCGATTCTCAGAAAGGAATAATCATTGGAAAGCAAGGTAAAGCATTGAAGAAAGTGGCTACCGAAGCTCGCAAAGATTTGGAACGCTTCTTTGGCAAAACAATATTTTTGGAGACCTTTGTGAAGGTTGATAAGGATTGGCGAAGCTCAGATAAAGAGCTGCGTAATTTTGGTTATCAGCCGGATTAATTAAAATAGTATTCATACAACTGTGATAGTTGCTAATTAAGAAAAATGTATGGGAAATTTAGTCGCAATAGTAGGGCGCCCCAATGTTGGTAAGTCTACCTTATTTAATCGTCTGACTAAAACACGTCAGGCCATTGTGAATGATGAAGCTGGTACTACTCGTGACAGACAATATGGTAAAACAGAGTGGTTAGGTCGTGAATTCTCAGTGGTAGATACAGGCGGATGGGTAGTGAATTCGGATGATATTTTTGAAGAAGAAATCCGTAAACAAGTACTGATTGCATTGGATGAAGCAGATGTAATATTGTTTGTAGTAGATATTATGAATGGAGTTACAGACCTGGATATGCAGGTTGCCGCTATTCTTCGTCGCGCAAACAACCCTGTGATTGTTGTTGCAAACAAAACAGATAATCATGATTTGCAATACAATGCTCCCGAATTTTATAGCCTCGGATTAGGAGATCCTTACTGTATATCTGCTATGACAGGTAGTGGAACTGGAGATTTAATGGATATCATAGTCGATAACTTTAAGAAAGAATCTTCGGAGATATTAGATGAAGACATTCCACGATTTGCAGTAGTAGGACGTCCCAATGCCGGAAAATCCTCTCTTGTAAATGCTTTTATTGGCGAAGATCGTAATATTGTAACAGAAATAGCAGGTACTACACGCGATTCAATCTATACCCGTTACAATAAATTCGGATTCGACTTCTACCTGGTAGACACTGCCGGTATTCGTAAGAAAGGAAAAGTGAATGAAGATTTGGAATACTATTCAGTGATTCGCTCCATACGCTCCATTGAAGGGGCAGACGTTTGTGTCCTAATGATTGATGCTACTCGTGGAGTAGAAAGTCAGGACTTGAATATCTTTTCTTTGATACAAAAGAATTCTAAAGGTTTGGTAGTCGTTATTAATAAATGGGATTTGGTAGAAGATAAATCAGTGAAGGTGCAGAAAGAATTCGAAAATGCTATTCGTACCCGCTTTGCTCCATTTGTAGATTTCCCGATTATCTTTGGATCTGCTCTTACTAAACAAAGGATCCTGAAAGTATTGGAGGAAGCCAGAAACGTATATGAGAATCGTATGACTAAGATTCCGACTGCACGTTTGAATGAAGAAATGTTGCCTTTGATCGAGGCATATCCTCCTCCTTCCAACAAAGGTAAATATATTAAGATTAAATATGTTACCCAATTACCCAATACTCAAGTTCCCTCTTTTGTGTATTTCGCTAATCTTCCGCAGTATGTAAAAGAGCCATATCGACGCTTCTTAGAGAATAAAATGCGTGAGAAATGGAATTTGACAGGTACTCCAATTAATATTTATATCAGGCAGAAATAAAATAATAAGCCCTCGTTTCCCGGAAGAAGCGAGGGCTTATTATAATATTCATGTTTCAATATGAATTCTTATCCTTCTTCCATATTGTGGTGAGTCTCTGCCTCTTTCACCTTTCTGAAAAGATCGGATGCGAAGATGAAGTTATTTAGGAGCTTATTACTGGAAGTGAATATCTCATCTTTAGTGCCTTCCCATTCTTTCCTTCCCTCATAAATAAAGATAATCTTTTCTCCGATGCCCATCACTGAATTCATATCATGAGTATTCATGATGGTAGTCATATTGTATTCTTTGGTAATATCCTGTATTAGTTTATCAATAATAAGAGAAGTTTTTGGGTCTAATCCAGAGTTGGGTTCATCACAGAATAAGTATTGAGGCTTCAACACGATAGCACGCGCAATAGCCACACGCTTCTGCATACCTCCACTGATTTCTCCGGGATATTTATCTTTGGCATCAGTCAGATTCACACGGTCCAGGCAAAGCATTGCTCGTTTTACCCGGTTTTGATAAGAATCTCTGCTGAACATATTTAATGGAAACATAACATTTTCAAACACAGTCATTGAGTCGAATAAGGCTGCGTTTTGAAAGATCATTCCCATTTCTTTGCGGAGTGTTTTCTTTTCCTTTTTGCTCATGGTTAGGAAGTTACGATTGTCATATAGTAATTCCCCACTTTCCGGTTCAAGTAATCCTACGATGCACTTCATGAGTACGGTTTTCCCGGAACCACTTTGTCCGATGATAAGATTAGTTTTTCCGTTCTCAAATACTCCGTTTATGCCTTTTAGTACTTCTTTATCTCCAAAAGACTTATGTAGTTTTTTTATCTCAATCATGCTGTTAATAGTTTGGTTAATATCAGGTCGGCAAATAGAATAAGAACACTACAAGATACAACCGAGTTTGTAGATGCTTTCCCTACTTCGATGGAACCACCTTCGACAGTGTATCCAAAGAAAGAAGAAACACTTGCAATAATAAAAGCAAAGAAGAGAGATTTTATAATACCAGCCCAGATAAACCAGTCCACAAACATGTATTGTAGCCCATATTCTAAATCTGTAGCCATCATAAGATCTCCAAACCAGCAAATGGCAAATGCACCGATAATTCCAGCGAATATACTGAAAGTCACAAGGATAGGAATTACCGTTACCAGAGCTACGATTTTAGGAAGAATAAGAAAGGAGGCTGAATTTACCCCCATCATTTCCATGGCATCAATTTGTTGGGTAATACGCATAGATCCTAACTCGGAAGCTATATTCGAACCAACCTTTCCTGCAAGTATCAAACACATGATGGATGATGAAAACTCAAGCAACATGATTTCGCGGGTAACATAGCCCACAGTCCATCGTGGCATCCAAGGGCTTTCGATATTGAATTTGATTTGTATGGTAATAACAGCCCCTATGAAAAAAGATATAAGTAATACAATTCCGATAGAGCTGACCCCTAATTGATCAATCTCTTTTATCAACTGTTTTGCGTACATTTTCACCCTTTCCGGGCGTGCAAATGTACGTTTCATAAGCATAAGGTATCGGCCTACAGTTTTTAACGCTTTGAACATAAAAGTTATGAGTTACAAGTTACGAGTTACAAGTTACGAGAGATTGGTTATAAAAGTAACGAGACCTTCTTGTAACTCGTAACTTGTAACTCGTAACTGATAACTAAACTATTTGTTTGCAAATGTACATCATTTAAGCTGATTTTTACTACATTTGTCGTAAAATTGCATAGACATGAAAGATAGTAAGATGGTGCTTCGTACAGAAGACCTGGTGAAAAAATATGGTAAAAGAACAGTGGTAAGTCATGTTTCTATTGATGTGAAGCAGGGTGAAATTGTTGGCTTGCTGGGACCGAATGGTGCCGGTAAAACCACTTCTTTCTATATGACAGTAGGTCTTATTACCCCCAATGAAGGACGTATCTTTCTGGATGACTTGGAAATAACCAAATATCCCGTTTACAAACGCGCTCAAACCGGTATTGGTTACTTGGCTCAGGAGGCTTCTGTTTTCCGCCAAATGTCTGTGGAAGACAATATTGCTTCGGTACTTGAAATGACCAATAAGTCTAAAGAATATCAGAAAGATAAACTGGAAAGCTTGATCGCTGAGTTCCGATTGCAAAAAGTGCGTAAAAATAAAGGGAATCAATTGTCGGGGGGAGAGCGTCGCCGAACTGAAATCGCACGTTGCTTGGCTATCGACCCTAAGTTTATTATGCTCGATGAGCCTTTTGCCGGGGTAGACCCCATTGCGGTAGAAGATATCCAACAAATCGTGTGGAAATTGAAAGATAAGAATATCGGTATCCTGATTACCGACCATAATGTACAGGAAACACTCAGTATTACCGACAGGGCATACCTGTTATTTGAAGGGAAAATCCTATTTCAAGGTACACCCGAAGAGTTGGCCGAGAACAAGATCGTGCGCGAAAAATACCTGAGTAATAGCTTTGTGCTTCGCCGTAAAGATTTCCAATTAAGCGATAACGAGTAATTTTAACTTGGAGTTTACTTCCTTATAAGAAACAAAGGAAGGCATCCAACCGTATAACACATAATATCTTTCCAATCGAATGTAGAGCCGATTACTATTCTTGCCACGGTATTGTTTTGCAGGTTAAGTAAAGTAGCTATCTGAAAATATTGCATAACTTCCACTCCACAGGCAAAGAGGAATACCCATAAAGGAAGTAGGCGTAGCGGTTTGCTAATGAAGATACGCGCAAAGCAATAAACAAGAACAACTACAAGTATGTCGCCAACATAAGGGCGAATGATTTGATCTCTGACATGTAGGGCTATCAGAACTTCTATAGCAAACAGAGCGATGAAGCACAAAGCATAAAATAAACGATTATTGATAGATATAGTATTGTTTCTACTTCTTTTGTGATTAATCATTGTTTTATAGAATAAAGCGTTCTTAATGAGAATAGGAAATACAAAAGCCTTTTGCTTATGGTGGCAAAAGGCTTTTGTATTTCCTATTCTAAATATATTTTTAGAATTTTGGTCTGGCTTCTTTAACTACCATAGTGCGTCCTTCAAATTCGGCACCATTCAATTCAGCGATAGCTTTTGCACCTTCTTCGTCATTGTCCATTTCTACGAAACCAAAACCTTTCGAACGTCCGGTTTCACGGTCCATAACTACTTTAACTGAAGATACTGTTCCATAATCTTCCATAACTTGTTGCAAATCTGCTTCCCTTACACGATAGTTAAGGTTTCCAACATAAATGTTCATAGTGAAAATAATAAAATAAATAAAAATATAAAAACTCTCTTTGAAAAACAGCTAAAAAAGAATGAAAACAACAGAGAGTTTACAAAAGCGTTTGAAAACGGAAAGTAAAGCCTTGTAATAGAAATCATGAAACTAATTATGCCATTTTTCGGCTACAAAGGAAAGCATTAAATTTGAATACGCAACTTTTTCGATTATTTTTTTGCATTACTATCAGCTATTTTAATTGCCGGTTTCATTTGCTTTAAATGCCAGTAGCATTTGCTTCAATTGTCAGTAGTATTTAAAGCAAATGAAACCGGCATTTTTTTTGATAGAAGAATTTAAGTGAAATATAAGAAACAGAAAAATGCAAGAGAGAAAATTTGAACAGACCTTTAATCTGTATGAAATAAATAGTAATGCTATTTGATAATTAAAAGATTAACGCTAATTTTGCACCTCATTTAAGGTTAGAAAAATAGAAGTATAATTAATAAATAATTGTCAGAATGAACGTTTCATTTCAGAACATTGACAAGGTTAACGGTCAGTTAACTGTGAAGGTAGAAAAATCCGATTATCAGGAACCAGTTGAAAAAAGTTTAAAATCATTCCGCCAGAAAGCACAAATCCCCGGCTTCCGTAA
Source organism: Bacteroides sp. 224 (assembly GCF_010500995.1). Taxonomy (GTDB): domain Bacteria; phylum Bacteroidota; class Bacteroidia; order Bacteroidales; family Bacteroidaceae; genus Bacteroides. The sequence continues at coordinate 8,420 of NZ_QVMK01000005.1, forward strand.
AGGAATGGTTCCTATGAGCTTAATAAAGAAAATGTATGGAAAGTCTGTACTTGCTGAAGAAGTGAATAAGTTGCTTTCTAATAGTGTGTATGATTATATCAGAACAAATGAAATAAATATGCTTGGCGAACCATTGCCTAACGAGGAACAACAACAAAAGATTGATTTCGATACAATGGAAGAGTTTGAGTTCCTGTTTGATATAGCATTGGCTCCTGAATTTACCGTTGAAGTAGCTGCTAAAGATAAAGTAGACTATTATACGATTGATGTAACTGATGAAATGGTTGACAACCAGATTAAGACTTATACCCAACGTGCCGGTAAATATGATCAGGTAAATGATTATAAAGACGGAGATATGTTGAAAGGTTTGCTGGCCGAACTTGATGAAAAAGGAAATACCAAAGAAGGTGGTATTCAAATAGAGGGTGCTGTATTGATGCCTTCTTACATGAAGAACGATGATCAAAAAGCTCTTTTTGCAGATGCAAAAGTAAATGATGTTTTAGTATTCAACCCTTATACAGCTTATGACGGAAATGAAACAGAAATAGCATCACTTCTTCGCATTGAAAAAGATGCGGTTGCCGAGCAAAAATCTAATTTTAGCTATCAGGTAGAAGAGATTACTCGTTTTGTTGAAGCAGAATTGAATCAAGAACTGTTCGACCTGGCTTTGGGTGAAGGCGTGGTGAAAACAGAAGAAGAATTCCGTGCAAAGATGAAGGAAATCGTAGCTTCTCAATATGCAGCAGACAGTGATTATAAATTCTTGCTTGATGCCCGCAAAATGTTGATGGGCAAAATTGGTAAATTGGAATTCTCGGATGCTTTGTTGAAACGTATCATGTTGATGAACAACAGTGATAAAGGCGAAGAATTTGTAAACGAAAACTACGAAAAGAGCCTTGAGGAACTGACATGGCATCTTATCAAAGAAAAACTCGTTAAAGAATACGATATTAAAGTAGAACAAGAAGATGTTCTTACCATGGCAAAAGAGGCTACCAGAGCTCAGTTTGCTCAATATGGAATGACAAGTATTCCTGATGATATTTTAGAAAACTACTCAAAAGAAATGCTGAAGAAGAAAGAAACTGTGGATGGACTTGTAAGCCGCGTGGTTGAATCTAAATTAGCTAATACTTTGAAGGAAAAAGTAAAACTGACAAAAAAGACAGTTTCTTTGGATGAATTCCAGAAATTATTTGAGTAACTGCCAATATGGGGTAGTTTCTGCTAAAACTTCCTAAAAGGGGAGGCTTTGGATCACTATTTGAGATTATACGTAAAACTAAATGTGTAATTATGACATTTATTTTTCGTAATTTTGCTATACTCAATGAAAGAAGGTCGAAAGCCTCCTCTTCATATTATATTAACTTAAAAAGTAATAGACATGAATGATTTTAGAAAATATGCAACCAAGCATCTGGGAATGAATGGTCTGGCTTTAGATGAAGTGATTAAATCACAAGCATCTTATTTAAACCCTTACATCCTGGAAGAAAGACAACTGAATGTAACTCAATTGGATGTTTTTTCTCGCTTAATGATGGATCGTATCATTTTCCTGGGAACTCAAATAGATGACTATACAGCTAATACTTTGCAAGCTCAATTGTTGTATCTGGATTCGGCTGATCAAGGAAAAGATATTTCAATTTATATAAACTCTCCCGGTGGTTCTGTGTATGCCGGATTAGGTATTTATGACACCATGCAGTTCATCGGAAGTGATGTGTCTACCATTTGTACAGGTATGGCGGCTTCTATGGCAGCAGTTTTGCTTGTTGCCGGACAAGAAGGTAAGCGCTCTGCATTGAAACATTCTCGTGTAATGATACACCAACCCATGGGAGGTGCGCAGGGACAAGCATCTGATATAGAAATTACTGCCCGCGAAATACAAAAACTTAAAAAAGAATTGTATACCATTATCGCCGATCATTCAAAGACCGACTTTGATAAAGTATGGGCGGATTCGGATCGTGACTATTGGATGAATGCCGATGAAGCGAAAGAGTATGGTATGATTGATCAAGTATTAGTACGTAAACCTTAAGGTTAATGGAAGATTCAAAAACAAGGAAAAAAACAAAAAATAGATGCAGCTTCTGTGGACGTCCTGAAAACGAAGTTGGTTTCCTTATAACTGGGATGGATGGCTATATTTGTGATAGCTGTTCAACCCAGGCTTATGAAATAGTAAAAGAAGCAACAAGTAGTGGGGCCAATTCGACTACTGCATTTAATCGTCTTAACATAGAAGAGCTCCCTAAGCCCTTAGAAATAAAACAGTTTCTCGATCAATATGTGATTGGTCAAGATGATGCTAAGCGTTTTCTTTCAGTTTCGGTTTATAACCACTACAAACGTTTGCTGCAAAAAAGTACCCAAGATGATGTAGAGATTGAAAAATCAAATATCATCATGGTAGGTAGTACTGGTACAGGAAAAACGTTATTAGCAAGAACCATAGCTAAATTACTGAAAGTTCCCTTTACTATTGTAGACGCAACAGTACTTACCGAAGCTGGGTATGTGGGAGAAGATATTGAAAGTCTTTTAACGCGTTTGTTGCAAGTAGCAGATTATAATGTAGCAGAAGCTGAGCAAGGAATTGTATTTATTGATGAAATAGATAAAATAGCTCGTAAAGGAGATAATCCTTCCATTACTCGTGATGTAAGTGGAGAAGGAGTTCAGCAAGGACTCTTGAAATTGCTTGAAGGTTCTATTGTGAACGTACCCCCACAGGGAGGGCGTAAGCATCCGGAACAAAAAATGATAGCAGTAAATACTAAAAATATATTGTTTATTTGCGGTGGTGCTTTTGATGGTATTGAGAAGAAAATCGCTCAGCGGTTAAATACACATGTAGTTGGATACAATACCGCTCAGAAAACACTGTCGTTGGATAAGGATAATATGTTGCAGTATATTGCTCCTCAGGATTTAAAATCATTTGGTTTAATTCCGGAGATCATTGGGCGTTTGCCTATACTTACTTATTTGAATCCTTTAGATAGAGATGCGCTTTGTGCAATACTCACAGAACCTAAAAACTCTATCATCAAACAATATATAAAATTGTTGGAGATGGATGGAGTGAAGTTAAGCTTTGATAAAGAAGTATTGGACTACATTGTCGACAAAGCTGTAGAGTATAAACTGGGTGCCCGTGGTTTGCGCTCTATTGTAGAGACAATCATGATGGATGTAATGTTTGATATTCCATCTCAGAATAAGAAAAAGTATAATGTGACGTTATCATTCGCAAAAGAGCAGGTAGAAAAAGCTAATTTGGCTCGTTTGCAAACAGCATAAAGTAGTAAAATCCTATATCAGAACTAATATTGATGCTTTTCTAAAAAATATTCATAGTATTTTACTTGGAATTTTAGAAGTTGTTTCTAACTTTGTTTGAACTCTTCCCGGAGTACAAGTATTATATTTGAACTGAATAAAGCACTTAAAGCAATGTCGGAAAAGACTAATTTAACGAGTCAACTAAAGAAGTTTTTCGGATTTGACAAATTCAAAGGAAATCAGGAGGCAATTATCCAAAATTTGCTGGAAGGTAATGATACCTTTGTTCTGATGCCTACAGGAGGCGGAAAATCTTTATGCTATCAATTACCGTCATTATTAATGGAAGGTACCGCTATTGTGATTTCACCTCTCATTGCATTGATGAAAAATCAGGTGGATGCGATGCGTAATTTTAGCGAAGATGACGGAATTGCACATTTCCTTAATTCTTCGTTGAATAAAGGTGCCATTGAACAGGTAAAAGCAGATATCGTTCGAGGAAAAACTAAACTTTTGTATGTTGCTCCCGAGTCTTTGACTAAAGAAGAGAACGTTGATTTTTTGAGAGACATAAAGATCTCTTTTTATGCGGTAGATGAAGCACATTGTATTTCGGAATGGGGGCATGACTTCCGACCAGAATATCGACGAATCAGGCCGATTATCAATGAAATAGGAAAAGCTCCTGTGATAGCTCTAACGGCTACTGCTACTCCTAAAGTGCAGCATGACATACAGAAGAGCTTGGGAATGGTAGAGTCTGAAGTCTTCAAGTCTTCGTTTAATAGAGCAAATCTATATTATGAAGTACGTTCAAAAACTAATAATATAGATAAAGACATTATTAAGTATATTCGCAATAATACAGAGAAATCAGGTATTATTTATTGTTTAAGCCGTAAGAAAGTAGAAGAACTTGCGGAGGTTCTTCAGGCCAATAATATCAATGCCCGTGCCTATCATGCCGGGATGGACTCGGCTACCAGAACCCAGAATCAGGACGATTTCCTGATGGAAAAAATAGATGTAATTGTTGCAACTATTGCTTTTGGAATGGGTATTGATAAGCCGGATGTTCGATATGTGATCCATTATGATATTCCTAAAAGCCTGGAAGGCTACTATCAGGAAACCGGGCGTGCCGGCCGGGATGGTGGAGAAGGCAAATGCATTACTTTCTATACAAACAAAGACTTGCAGAAACTGGAAAAGTTTATGCAAGGAAAACCGGTGGCTGAACAAGAAATCGGTAAACAACTACTGATTGAGACGGCAGCTTATGCGGAGTCATCCGTTTGTCGTCGGAGGTCATTACTGCATTACTTTGGTGAGGAGTATGTAGAAGAGAATTGTGGAAATTGTGACAACTGTTTAAATCCTAAAAAGCAAGTGGAGGCTAAAGACTTATTGTGTGCTGTGATTGAAGTAGTCATGGCGGTAAAAGAAAATTTTAAATCAGACTATATTATTGATGTTCTGTTAGGAAAAGAAACATCCGAAGTGCAAGCACACCTTCATGAAGATTTGGAAGTGTTTGGCTCCGGTATGGGCGAAGATGAAAAAGTATGGAATGCGGTGATTCGTCAGGCATTGATTGGCGGTTATTTGAGTAAAGACGTAGAAAACTACGGAACATTAAAAGTGACAGATGCCGCACGTAAATTCTTGAAGAAGCCCCAGTCTTTTAAAATAACAGAAGACAATGAATTTGAAGAAGTAGAAGAAGAAGCACCGGCCAGAGGAGGAGGTTCTTGCGCTGTAGATCCCGGACTTTATTCTATGTTGAAGGATTTACGGAAAAAACTATCTAAAAAATTGGGTGTACCTCCTTATGTTATTTTCCAGGATCCATCATTGGAAGCAATGGCTACTATTTATCCGGTTACATTGGATGAATTGCAAAACATTCCGGGTGTAGGAGCAGGGAAGGCAAAGAGGTATGGAGCAGATTTTTGTGTGCTGATTAAGAAGCATTGCGAAGAAAATGAAATCGACCGTCCGGAAGATTTAAGAGTGCGCACTGTTGCCAATAAATCGAAATTGAAAGTGTCGATCATTCAGTCTATTGATCGTAAAGTTGCTTTAGATGATATTGCTCTTTCTAAAGGAATTGAATTTAGTGAACTGTTGGATGAGATTGAAGCAATCGTTTATTCAGGTACAAAATTGAATATTGATTACTTCTTGAACGAAATCATGGACGAAGATCACTTGCTCGATATCTATGATTATTTTAAGGAATCTACTACTGACAGCGTAGAAGATGCGCTGGACGAATTGGGCGAAGACTTTACAGAGGATGAAATACGTTTAATACGTATTAAATTTATCTCTGAGATGGCTAACTAATGGAATAAAAACCGTATATTTGCACGCAATAAATTTTAAGAACGCATAATTATATGTCATTTATTGCTGATAAAATTGTAATGGACGGGTTAACTTACGATGACGTTCTGTTGATCCCTGCCTATTCTGAAGTTTTGCCCCGTACTGTCGATCTTACGACAAAGTTTTCTAAAAACATCGAGTTAAAAATACCTTTCGTTACAGCCGCTATGGATACTGTAACGGAAGCCAAAATGGCTATTGCAATAGCCAGAGAGGGAGGTATCGGTGTTATTCATAAAAATATGTCCATTCAAGAGCAGGCTAAGCAAGTAGCTATTGTGAAGCGTGCTGAAAATGGAATGATCTATGACCCTGTAACTATTAAACAAGGATCTACAGTACGTGATGCTTTGGCTTTGATGGCTGAATATAAAATAGGTGGTATCCCGGTGGTAGATGATAACAGAATGTTGGTTGGTATTGTTACAAACCGTGACCTTCGTTTTGAAAGAGATATGAACAAACGTATTGATGAAGTGATGACCAAGAATAATCTGGTTACTACAAATCAATCGACAGATCTTGAAGCAGCCGCTGATATTCTACAAAAACATAAAATCGAAAAACTACCTGTTGTCGATAAAGAAGGCAAACTTATCGGGTTAGTTACCTATAAAGATATAACTAAAGCTAAAGATAAGCCGATGGCTTGTAAAGATGCCAAAGGACGTTTGCGTGTAGCAGCAGGTGTTGGAGTTACTGCGGATACCATAGAACGTATGCAAGCTTTAGTTGATGCCGGTGTAGATGCTATCGTTATAGATACAGCTCACGGACACTCTGCTTCTGTAATTGAGAAACTGAAAGAAGCAAAGAAACGTTTTACCGATATTGATATTGTTGTTGGTAATATTGCTACAGGAGAAGCTGCTAAAGCTTTGGTAGAAGCAGGTGCCGATGGCGTGAAAGTTGGAATCGGCCCCGGATCTATCTGTACAACTCGTGTGGTTGCCGGTGTGGGAGTTCCTCAGCTTTCTGCAGTATATGATGTTTCGAAAGCTTTGAGAGGCACAGGAATTCCATTGATTGCTGATGGTGGACTACGCTACTCAGGCGATGTAGTGAAAGCTTTAGCCGCAGGAGGATATTCTGTAATGATTGGTTCTTTGGTAGCCGGTACAGAAGAAAGCCCGGGCGAAACAATTATATTCAACGGACGTAAGTTTAAGTCATACCGTGGAATGGGCTCTTTGGAAGCGATGGAAAATGGTTCTAAAGATCGTTATTTCCAAAGTGGAGAAGCGGATGTGAAGAAACTTGTTCCCGAAGGTATTGCTGCCCGTGTTCCATATAAAGGAACACTGTATGAAGTGATTTATCAGCTAACAGGTGGTTTACGTGCAGGTATGGGATATTGCGGAGCTCCTGATATTGTAAGATTGCATGAAGCTAAATTTACTCGCATTACGAATGCCGGAGTAATGGAAAGTCATCCTCATGATGTAACTATTACCAGTGAATCTCCCAACTATAGCCGTCCTCAATAAGGCTTAAGAATAAATAAAATAAAATGTAAGGTGTAAATATGTGAATATATTTGCACCTTTATTTGTTTTATATACCTTTATTGGATATTATTATAAAAATGAAAAGAAGCATTTGGATAGCTGTTTTTTCTCTGTTGACTCATTATATATGTGCTCAGAGTGACGATTCTGTATTGGTTCGAATTAACGGAAAGGGGATTTTGTGTTCGGAATTTATTTCTTTTTGTGAAAACAATCTTCCTGCAAAAAGTAATGCTGCACAGGTAAAACATGCTTTAGAAACCTTTGTTAATAATAAGTTGAAGATAGATGAAGCCGAAAAATTACAAATAGATAAAGAAGCAAATGTTTGTAATAAACTGATTGAACTGAAACAAGCATTGTTGAAAAAACACTCATCCATAGAAAGAGTTGTTTCAGAAATGCCTAAAACTCCTTTAAGGAAACTGGAGGTAGTACATGTTGAATATATCTATAAACACTTACCCCAGTCCATTTCAGTTAGTAAGCAGAATGAAACTATAAGATTGATAGATTCTCTTTATTATATGATAAATAATCAATCTGCTGCCAACTTCAGGCAGTATGTTGAAAAGTATTCTGATGATAAGAGCTCCCTCCGGTTGAATGCTTTACAGATGACGGAAGAATTTGCAGGAGTTGTATTTTCTTTAAAGCAAGGAGAAATATCCAAACCTTTTTTATCTCATAATGGGGTTTACATAGTGAAACTGCTGGCGAAAGAATACGTGGAAACCGGAAATAAAATAGCCAGAGGAAAAAGCAATGCTCAATTAATAGCATCATTGAAAAACTCTTTCGATTATAGAGCTAACGATGAAGGTATGGCCGAATTACTTAAACTGTCAAGAACAAATAAACCTTTATTTTATTTGGGAGGGAAAGAGTATACGGGAACAGACTTTGCCACATTTGCCAATAGAAAGTTTAAAAAGCCGAAAGATTTATTAGACGATTTTGTGTTGAAATCTTTGCTTGATTATGAAAGCGATATTTTAACCCCTCATTCTTTACCTTATAAAAGAACTTTTCAGGTAACCAGAGATAGCATTCTTCTGAAAGAGATAACTAATAAAGAAATAATATCTCAATCGAATGATAATACAGGTTTAAGAATTTACTTCGATACACATAAGAAAAAATATTCCTGGAAGAAACCTCGATATAGAGGAATCGTTTTACAATGCGTAGATGAAGAAATAGCCCGTAGAGCCAAGAAACTCATAAAGAAACAGCCGAATGAGAAGTGGGAGGAAATTATCAATAAACAATTTAATGCAGATCGTGAAAAGCCGATCATACAAATGAAACAAGGGCTTTTTGCCGAAGGTGATGATCCATATATCGATAAATTTATATTTAAAAAAGGAGAGTATATCTTTTTGAAAGACTTTCCTTACACTACTGTAGTCGGGAAAAAAACAAAGAAACCGGTACGGTATGAAGAAGTGCTAGACCTGTTAATAATTGATTATCAGAATTTTTTAGAATCTCTTTGGATAACTCGTTTACATGCTGGCAATAAGGTTGAAATTAACCAAGAGGTTTTAAAAACAGTTAATAATAATTTGAAGAAATAAGATATTACATTATCTTCGTAACCTTAAACAAGCATAATCATAGTATACAATGAGATTAACCGGTCTCCTATTGTTTTTTTTCTTGCTTTGTGTGTCGTGTAATGGCAACCGTAACTCGATGGAAGAGAACCTTCTAGTGGAAGTAAATGGTGAATTCCTGTATAAAGATGATTTACAGAAAGTTCTTCCTGTGGGTCTTTCAAAAGATGACAGTCTGCTATTTGCAGAAAACTATATTCGCAATTGGGTAGAAGATATATTGCTATATAATGTAGCTAAAACCAATATTCCAAATAGTGAAGAGGTTGACAAGCTGGTGGAGAGCTATCGCAAAACATTGATCATACATACTTATCAACAAGAATTAATCAGCCAAAGACTATCATCGGAAATTCCGGAAAGAGAATTGACCGAATTTTATGAGAATAATAAGCGATTGTTTATTTTGGAGCGTCCTTTGGTAAAAGGCCTTTTTATAAGAGTACCTCTGGCAGCCCCTAATATGAACGATGTACGTAAATGGTATAAGACGGAAACGCAGGAAGCAATAGAGTATTTAGAGAAATATAGTTTGCAACATGCATTGAGCTACGACTATTTTTATGATAAGTGGATTACTCTTTCCGAGGTGCTTGGAAAAATGCCCCTGAAAGAAGTAAACCAGGAAGATTATGTTGCAAAACATAGACATATAGAATTGCAAGACACTGTTTCTTATTATTTTTTGAATGTTACTGATTACTTGGGAGTAGGAGATGAGAAACCATACGATTTTGCTCGTCCGTCAGTCATTGAGATAATAACAAACATGAAGCGGGTTAATTTTATAAAGGATATGAAAAGTGACCTGTATAAAGAAGCATTAAAAGGAAATAAGATTAAATATAATTATTAAGCATAGAGAATGAATAAGTTTGTGAACTTTAAACTTGCTGTCCTACTGGCTATGATAGCTTGTGCAATTACCGTATATGGGCAAGATAATGTGATAGATGAAGTTGTCTGGGTAGTTGGCGACGAAGCCATTTTTAAATCGGAGGTAGAAGAAACTCGCCTGGATGCACAGTATCAGGGACGTCGTATTGATGGTGAACCTTATTGTGTGATACCGGAAGAACTTGCTATACAGAAACTTTATTTGCATCAGGCTGTGTTAGATAGTATTGAAGTGCCTGAAGCTGAAGTAATTCAACGCGTTGAATATATGACTAATCAGTATATTCAGATGATAGGAACTCGCGAGAAGATGGAAGAGTACTTTAATAAATCATATACTCAGATTCGTGAAACCATGCGCGAGAACGCACGTGTTGGACTCACTATTCAGAGGATGCAGCAAAAATTGGTAGGAGACGTAAAGGTAACTCCGGCAGAAGTGCGTCGTCATTTTAAAGACCTTCCGGCTGATAGTATCCCTTATATACCTACTCAGGTAGAAGTTCAGATTATTACTTTGCAACCAAAAATACCTGTTGAAGAGATAGAAGCAGTGAAGAGCCAATTGCGTGAGTATACAGATCGTGTGAATAAAGGAGAAATCGAATTCTCTACTTTGGCACGTCTTTATTCCGAAGATAGAATGAGTGCTTTGAGAGGAGGAGAAATCGGATTTAAAGGAAGAGGAGAGGTTGTTCCCGAATATGCGAATGTAGCTTTTAACCTGCAAGATCCTGCGAAGGTATCGAAAATTGTAGAATCGGAATATGGTTTTCATATAATACAGTTGATCGAAAAGCGTGGTGACCGTATTAATACCCGGCATATTTTGGCGAAACCAAAAGTTTCAGAGAAAGAGTTAACTGAGGCTAACAACAGGTTAGATTCCATAGCAGATGATATTCGTAATAATAAGTTTGCTTTTGAAGATGCAACTGCCGTTATTTCTCAAGATAAGGATACACGTAATAACCATGGACTCATGCAAAACCAACGAGATGGAATGAATGCAGGTACTTCTCGTTTCGAAATGCAGGAACTCCCTCAAGAAATTGGTAAAGTAGTAGAGAGAATGAACGTAGGTGAAATATCCAAAGCCTTTACTATGGTGAACGAAAAAGATGGTAAAGAAGTATGTGCCATTATTAAACTGAAAAGCAGAATTAATGGACATAAAGCAACCATGTCGGAAGATTATCAGCGATTGAAAGAGATTGTGGTAGAGAAACGTCAGGGAGAGCTTTTGGAGAAATGGATTGTAGATAAACAAAAACGCACATATGTTCGCATAAATGAAAACTGGAGAAACTGTAAATTCAAATATCCGGGTTGGACTAAAGAATGATAGCGTTTAAGTATTCTAATTTTTATGCTGAAAAAAGAAAAAAGTAATCATACTCAAAGCGGGCACCGAATTCTCTTTTTGGGAGTTCTGTGCCTGTTTGGCTTGGTGCTGATAGCACAGGTTAAACCGATGGGTACGTATAAGCCGACGGCAGGAAATTCCCTTTTAGCTGACTCTGTGCAGCCACAAGATAGGAGTAATGCTCGAACCGGCGAGAGACCAGAGAAAAAGAAAACAAGAGTAGACCTGCTTCATGCTGATGTGGGGTATGCCGATAAAAATAATCGTCCGGATGTACAAGTACTTGTAGGTTCGGTTAGGTTACGGCATGATAGCATGTATATGTATTGTGACAGTGCATTGATCTTTGAAAGTAGCAACTCTGTAGAAGCTTTCAGTAATGTACGCATGGAGCAAGGAGACACCTTGTTTATCTATGGAGATTATTTGTATTATGATGGAATGACGCAGATTGCAATGCTGCGTAATAACGTAAAAATGATTAATCGTAATACAACACTACTTACAGATAGCTTGAACTATGACCGCCTGTATGATTTTGGTTACTATTTTGAAGGAGGAATGTTGACTGACGAAGAAAATGTATTGACTTCCGATTGGGGAGAATACAGCCCTTCTACTAAAATCGCAGTGTTTAATCATGATGTTGAATTGGTAAACCCTCGTTTTGTTTTAACTTCCGACACACTGAAATATAGTACACTATCAAAGGTGGCAACTATATTGGGTCCTTCAAATATTGTAAGCGATAGCAATCATATTTACTCAGTAAGAGGATTCTATGATACAACCAATAATATAGCAGAATTGTTGGACCGTTCTGTTTTGACTAATCAAGGTAAAAAGATGACCGGAGACAGTCTTTATTATGATCGTAATAAAGGTTATGGAGAAGCTTTTGATAATGTAGTCATGAACGATACGATAAACAAGAATATGCTGACCGGAAATTATTGTTTTTACAATGAATTGACGGGCTATGCAATGGCTACAAAACGAGCCGTTGCTATTGATTATTCTCAGGGAGACAGTCTTTACATGCATGCAGATACTTTGAAGCTACTGACATTCAATATGGACACAGATTCTATGTATCGCGAAATGCGTGGATATTATAAAGTGCGTATCTATCGTACGGATTTGCAAGGAGTTTGTGATTCGATTGTCTATAACTCAAATGATTCTTGTTTAACCATGTATTCGGATCCCATTGTTTGGAATGAAGCACAACAGCTATTGGGCGAAGAAATCAAGGTGTATATGAATGATAGCACCATAGATTGGGCTCATATCATCAATCAGGCATTGACTGTAGAGATGAAAGATTCCATATCATACAATCAAATAGCCGGTAAGGAAATAAAAGCATATTTCATCAGTGGCGAAATACGCCAGGTAGATGTTATAGGAAATGTAATGGTAGCCTATTATCCGGAAGAAAATGATGGTGGTAGCATTGGGTTAAATCGTTCGGAAACCAGTTTACTGAATTTATATTTGAAAGATCGTAAAATGGAAAAAATGAAGATGAGTCCCAAATCCAATGGAACATTATACCCAATGAACCAGATACCATCTGATAAACTGAAACTTTCTAATTTTGCTTGGTTTGATTATATTCGCCCCCTCAATAAAGATGATATTTTTGTTTGGAGAGGAAAGAAAGAGAAACTGACGAAGACTGTGCAAAAAAAGGCTGTCGGTCCTTCGCGTGATTTGGTAAAACCCAATTTAAAAAGGAAAATAGAGAATCCGGGTATCATAGAGGAAACTGTTCCTAATGACTCAATAAATATAGGAGAATAACTATGGGAATGTTCAATATAAGAAAACCGCGTGGTTTCAATCATCAGTATATATACTACGATGAAAGAAAAGAAAGGCTGGCCAAGATGGAAGAGAGTGCTAAGCGTGATTTAGGTATGCTGCCGGAAAAAGAATTCAATCCGGAAGATATCAGGGGTAAATTTATTGAAGGCACTACTCATTTAAAGCGTAGAAAGCAGAGTAAACGCAAACCTGTACACATGGGCGTTATACTTGTGATTATTGCTTTACTTATTTTTCTTTGGCGTTACTTTCTAACCGGAAGTTGGAGTTTTTAATTGAGGGAAGCCTAAATTAGCAACATAATTCATGAGTGATATTATTCATTTGTTACCGGATTCGGTAGCCAATCAAATAGCGGCCGGAGAGGTTATTCAACGTCCCGCATCTGTTATTAAAGAATTAGTGGAAAATGCGATAGATGCCGGTGCTCAAAATATACATGTATTGGTAACGGATGCCGGACGTACCTGTATTCAGGTGATTGATGATGGAAAAGGAATGTCGGGAACTGATGCCAGACTTTCTTTTGAAAGACATGCAACATCCAAAATACGTACTGCATCTGATTTATTTGCACTTACCACTATGGGGTTCCGTGGAGAAGCTTTGGCATCTATTGCGGCAGTGGCGCAGGTTGAATTGAAAACGCGGCAAGAAGGCGAAGAGTTAGGAACTCTGATTACGATTGCCGGTTCGAAAGTAGAAACTCAAGAAGCTGTATCTTGCTCTAAAGGAAGTAACTTCTCTATAAAAAACCTCTTTTTTAATATACCTGCCAGAAGAAAGTTTCTGAAATCGAATGCAACTGAGCTTAGCAATATCCTGACTGAATTTGAACGGATAGCTTTGGTACATCCTGAGGTTGCTTTTACATTGCACAGTAATGATTCGGAGTTATTCAACCTACCGGTATCTTCTTTGCGTCAGCGCATTGTAGCTATTTTCGGTAAGAAGTTGAATCAACAACTGCTTTCTGTAGATGTAGATACAACAATGATAAAGGTTTCGGGCTTTGTGGCTAAACCGGAAACGGCTCGTAAGAAAGGTGCTCATCAATACTTTTTTGTAAATAGCAGATATATGCGTCACCCTTACTTTCATAAGGCGATAACAGATGCATACGAGCATTTGATTCCAACCGGCGAGCAAGTTTCTTATTTTATTTATTTTGAGGTAGATCCTGCTAATATTGATGTAAACATACATCCCACAAAAACAGAGATTAAGTTCGAAAACGAACAGGCGATTTGGCAAATTCTTTCGGCTGCCGTTAAAGAAGCGTTAGGGAAATTTAATGCCGTTCCTTCTATAGACTTCGATACAGAAGGAATGCCGGATATTCCGGCTTTTGATCAAACCAGACCAATCGAACCTCCTAAAGTACATATAGATTCGGGTTTTAATCCTTTTAAAACAAGTGGAGGTGGTGGTAGCTATTCCCGCCCCAAAGTAGAATGGGAAGGATTATATAACGGATTAGAAAGGGAACAGGCAACCCATTTGCCTTCTTTGTCTGATGAAGATTCAGGAGATAGTGATTATTTTGAGGAAGAACAAACACCTGCAACTATTCCTGTTGCTGATAATTTATATGGTAATAATCAGGTCATCGAAAAAGGTTCACAGCATTTACAATATAAAGGGCGCTATATTCTGACATCGGTTAAATCCGGACTGATGTTAATTGATCAGCATCGTGCGCATATTCGCGTATTGTTTGATCAATATATAACCCAAGTGAAACAGCGTCAAGGTATATCACAAGGTTTGCTTTTCCCGGAGATATTGCAATTGCCTCCTTCGGAAGCTGCTGTTCTACAGGAAATTCAGGAAGACTTGGCAGCTATTGGCTTTGATTTGAGCGACTTGGGTGGGGGAAGTTATGCAATAAATGGTATACCGTCCGGAATTGAAGGGTTAAATTCTGTAGAACTTGTACGAAACATGGTATATACAGCTATAGAAAAAGGAAAAGATGTAAGAGAAGAAGTACAAAATATGTTGGCGTTAACCCTTGCCCGCGCAGCTGCCATTGTTTACGGACAAGTACTTAGCGATGAAGAAATGAGTCGTTTGGTAGATAATCTTTTTGCTTGTCCAATGCCTAATTATACTCCCGATGGGCAAATCGTGTTAAGCACTATAAAAGAAGAAGAAATAGAAAGACTTTTCAGGTAAACAATTTAACGATCTTTACTTAATAAAATAGATTCCCCCACAAAGAACGCAGAGAAATAAAAAACTCTGCGTTCTTTGTGGGGGTAAATTTGTAACCCAATTGTAACCTAAACTACATCATATTATAACAGAAACGGAACATTATATTAACGTAAAGAGTCTATTTTTGCGTTGTAATAAGAAAGTTTTGAAAAAATGAGGAAAATATTTCTGTTAGCATTTGTGTGTATGAGTTGTCTCGTAGCCAATTCGCAGGAAGGCGACCTAAAGATATCAGGCTATGTACAAGCTCAATGGGTATGGGATGAATCGGGTATAGAGTCGGGCGATCAGAATAAGTTCTCTGTGCGTAGGGGCAGGCTTAAAGCCGCTTATAGTAATAAGTATGGAGAGGCAGTCATGCAAATAGATGTAACCGAAGAGGGGGTTGATATTAAAGACGCATACTTAAAAGGTAAAATACCCGAAATAGGCTGGTTGGCTTTTCGCGCAGGTATTTTCGATCGTCCTTTTGGGGCTGAGATTAGTTATTCCTCTTCCCGTCGTGAATCTCCCGAAAGAAGTCGCATATTCCAAACACTCTTTCCTAAGGAACGCGATTTAGGTGCTGAAATAGTACTGAGAGGTCTTGAAGGATCATTCTTGAAAGATTTTACATTGAATGCAGGCGTCTTTGCCGGCAATGGCGGTCAGGCTAAAGAAACAGATTCAGGGAAAGATTTCATTGGACATTTAGCCTATCGGAAGCAATATAAAAACATGAGTTTTGCCTTGGGGGCTTCTCTATATTACGGAGGTGTTCGTTTAGCAGGAGTCGAAGGACAGAAAGCTTATAAACTTCGAAACAAGGAATTCTTGGAAGATAACAGCTTATCTCTTGGCGACTATGCCAATCGCCATTACTTTGGCTTTGATGCTCAATATACCTTATCATCGATTCTTGGAACAACCAACTTGCGAGGTGAGTATCTTTGGGGTACTCAGCCGGGAAGCAAAAATGGTAGCAAGAGTCCAACAGGAGCCATAACCACGGATATTTATTCTCGTAATTTTAGTGGATATTATATTCAGTTAGTGCAGGATATAGGAAAAAGTAAGCATTCATTAGTAGCTAAGTTAGATGGTTATGATCCTAATACAAAGCTCTCTAAAGATGGATGCCTTACAATAGGAGATGTCTCGTATACAACTGTAGGCTTAGGGTGGCTGTTTCGTATAAATCCGAATCTGCGGATGACTGCGTATTATGAGATGACATCCAATGAAAAAATAAAAAATGATTGGATGGAAGATGTGTATAGTCGGAATGTGAATGATGATGTTTTTACACTTAGGTTGCAGTATAAATTTTGATAGCTTCTATTGATGGTGAATTGAATTGAGTACAAAATAAAGTGAACAACCTATTGGCTTTCAATGGATTGTGTTGTTTGATTATTTGTGCTTCTTTAGTGGGAGAAATAAATGTTTAAATGTAATTTTAATTATTCTTTGCAGATAGAGAATAAATATTTATCTTGCGGAGAAAAAGAAATTACATACTATGAAGCATTTGTTTTATTCCATTTTCCTGTATCTTATTTTAATAGCCTGTAATGCTGAAAGAAGCAGCCTGGGCGAGGTTTTAACGTTAGCTGGTTCTAATCGTCTTGAGTTAGAAAAAGTACTAAATCATTATTCTATAGATGAAAAAGACAGTCTTAAATACCGATCGGCTGTGTTTTTGATTGAAAATATGCCCGGACACTATTCTTATGATTCGGTAATAATCAAAGAATTCTATAAGGAAGCTATCCAAATAATAAATGCAAACCGAGGTGTACAAGAGAGCAAAGCGGCTCTCACAAAGCTTTCCGAACAATATAATCAGGTAGATAGTATAGAAGATATACAGATAGTTACTGCCGATTTTCTGATTGAAAATATAGAAAGAGCATTTGAGGCTTGGGAAAAACCTTGGGCTTACCATTTAAACTTTGAACAGTTTTGCGAATACTTGCTACCTTATAAATGTGTGGAATTGCAAGAAATGGATGGTTGGAGAGAGGCATTCAATGGAAGATATTTAGGTCTTTCGAAAGATATGCCTTATAATGATGAAGTCAGTAATTCCACTCAACAAATAGCTTCAGATATCAATAAGGATTTAAGAGTAGCCGTCAACCAACACCAAAATTTGGTAAGAGACTACACGGGAATCCGTTTGCGTGATGCTCAAACTATACATCGTATGCCTTTTGGGAGTTGTATGGATTATTCTATACTTGCTACTACTGTGATGCGTAGCAATGGAGTACCCACTGCTCTGGACTATGTACCACAATGGGGAAGAGGCTCAAGTGGACACGAATGGCACACCATTTTATCAGACAACGGAAAGTATGAACCTTTTATCTGGAATTTGGAAGGAAATCTGGGTGAACCACTATTAAAAGCCAGACAAATGCCCAAGGTAATGAGGTATACATATTCTGCCAATCCGGAGTTGGAAGATTACATACAACAGTCTCATTACCGGATGCCGCATATTACCAAGTTTCAAAAGGATGTGACGTCTGAATATGTAGCAGTAGAAAATATATCTATCCCTATCAATCGCTCTATAAAACTAACAGATAAGAGATATGTTCATTTAGGTATCTTTAATAATAAAGATTGGCGGGCTATTGATTTTGGAGTCTTGAGCAAAGGTAGTGCCCATTTTCAGAATATAGGAAGAGATGCAGCCTACATCGTTTTAGGAACCGAAGGTGAGAAGTTGGTACCCATTTCTCATCCATTTATTATCAGAAAAACAGGAGTAATTGAATATTGTATACCTGATACTTCTCATATCAAAGAAATATCTCTGACTCGTAAATTCCCGAAAGATTTTAATACAGCCGTAATGGAGTATAAAATGAAAGGAGGGCAAATACAAGCATCTAATGATAAGGACTTTGCAACTTACGAAGTAATCTATGCTATAGACAGTATTTTTTATCCTATTCCCATTCATGTTAAAGAAAAAACTCCTTATAGGTATTGGAGATATAAATCTACTCTGCCTTATTTTAATTGCAATTTCGCTGAACTTCAGTTTCTTACAATAGATAGTGAGCTTTTAGAGGGAACATTTATTTGCTCCGCAGATATCACCAATGAAAATATGTTGAACAATATAAAGAAAGGCTTTGATGGAAATTGGTTAACTAATCTATCGCTTCCTTCAGGCGGCTGGGTAGGTTTCGATTTTGGTGAGCCCACTACTATAGGAAAGGTGGTATGCGTGCCTCGTAGTGATGATAATGCCATGCATTTAGGCGATTTTTATGAATTGAAATATTGGGAAAATGGTCAGTGGTTTTCTTTGGGTATACAAGAAGCTGTAAGTGAAACTTTGATATATGACAATGTACCTGATAAAGCCATACTCTTATTAAGCAATATAGACCGAGGGAAGCAGGATAGAATATTTACTTATGAAAAAGGAAAGCAAGTCTGGTGGTAAGCCGGAAAGCATATATAGAAATAGTATTAATCATTTAAAAAAAGAAAGGAAAAACGTTTAATGAAGAAAAAACTAATTTATTTTTTGAACACAGCAATTCTACTATCCATCTTTTCCTGTGTGAGGGAAGAAAAATTTATAGAAGAGCAAATATCTGTGCATGAGGAGCCGGATATAACGGTGGAAGATGCACAGAGGTATTTTGAAAATGATGTTACTGAATTTAATCAGCTTGTATTTAGTCATCCTTCGATAAACACTCATACACATAATGAAGAGTGTAAGGAAGGCTGTGAGCATGATCATTCTCAGCAAATTACCCGAAGTTTGCCTGATTTAGGATTAACTCCTGTATGGAAAAACGGAGTATCTTATTGCAAAGATGGAGTAAGTATAGTAGAAGTTACAGTTGATGCCAATATAGAAACATTGGCTGATCTGACAGAGTACAGAAAGAAAAAGAACAAAAAACGTACCCGCACCCATGTTTCTCGTAAGCTAATCATGGCTAAAAGAAATGCTGATAGCCCTACTCACATGTTTTTAATAACCTTGATTCCTACAGCAGAATGTGAAGCAAATAAAGATGCAGATCCCAAAGAATTTCGTTATCTTGGCGGAAGTAATTTCTCGGGCATGGTACTTTGCTCGGAAATGGATGGCAGATATGGAGATATATTCAAATATGAGAATGGGAATATGAAACAACGGTTGCAAGCTATTCCTACACAAGTGATTCTTGAAAAGAAATTAAATGTGCCAAGGCGATTGGGGCTTACCTTACGTAATAAATTGCTGACTACTACTCGTAATTCGGGTGACAGCGAAATGGACCCAACGTGTGCTGTTTGCCAATATTTTGGGAAACCATGTATAGTGCATGATGTTCATTCTTTGGATGAAGTAGTGATAGTAGGAGATAAACCTGGTACATGGGTTCCTCCTATTGATTGGGGAGATAATGATCACGATTACCCTACTCCAAGTGGTTGTTCATCCTGTGGAAGTTCTTATTGCTATGGTAGTTGTTGGTATGCTGGAGGCGACATAGGTGGTAGCATAGGTGGAAGCGAAGATGATAAAGAAGAAGATGACTGCACTGGACCTCAATGTGAAACATGTGGGGGATATTTGGCAAGTACAAGAAGTGGGTCGAATTGTCCATTGTGTATATGCGAAATACCTTTAGCTGTTAGAATCAGTTGTTGGCAAAGATGGATTGAGGTTTGTCAAACCTACACAATAAGTGTTGAGATTTTAGGTAATACTAAAGAAATAAATCTCATTCAATTGGAGATGGCTCGTATAGATAATCCCAACAATTGGTATATAGCTGAAACAGTCAAAGCCAAAGACGTTGGAAATTTAGAATATTTCACTATTGAACGAAAAGCAAGAACACCTGGAGTTTGGAATGCGAAAATAACTTTAAGCATGAATAATTCAAAAGAACTAAAGAATATATCTAATAAGTTCGAAATAGAAGAAAGATATCCTTCCAGAGATAATTTCTACAATAATGCTTCTATAAGAAATCATTTAAGTGGACATTTGTGGAATTTGGCAACAACTTATGCAAAAGATAATCCTAATAAAGTTAGGGAGTATGGTTGCCTTATTCGATTAAACACCAATACAGGACAATATTTTTGTGGACCCGACATAGCTGGTAATCCTATAGAATTTACACAAGATTATGAACAACTGTCGGCAAATGTTATCTTTTCATATAGCACTACTTCTTATGACCCAGGAGATCATCCTGTTTTGGATGTTGGGTCATGTCATACGCATTTTCCGTTGACTTATGTAAAATCGAAGCAAACAAGAGCAGTAGGAGCATCTGATTTTGATAGGAATACAGAACTTCCGGGTATTGGATATGATTATACAGAACTTATCAATAGTGCTCATTCTATTAATCTCCCCAGAGATTTTTTTAGTCATGGCTATGGATCTCGACCAACCCCTTAATAAAACAAATTAGTATGAAGAAAATATTTATTCTTTTATTTGTGATTACATGCACAGTACTACCTGCAGTTTCACAGAACCTCGCAAAAATGAGTGAGCAGAAACGAAGCAGATTTCTCTTAAAAACAGCCAAAGAAACCATATTGAAATATGGACCTGGGTATTATAGAGATTATGTACCAAGTGTTGATAGATTCTATATTGGAGAACGAAGAAGGGGAGGACAAGCTTTCTCTGCTGCTTTTGAGGAAAAACATAATGGGAGATTCTTTTATCGAGTAAAATATCCATATGATAAAACAAAAGAGTATTTTAGAATGGATTATTCTGCCTGCGTTTTTATTTGGGAGGATACAGGTAAACCTTTTCACGTATCCTTTGGATACGGAATTTTTCTTGAACTAGAAGAACTTCCCACTACCCGTAGTGGAGAGCATCCTGTAATAGAATACAAACAAAGTACTCGATATAAAATCGTTAATATTGAAGAAGATTATTATGATGAAGAGGGAAAAAAAGGAAGGAGGATTAGACAAGTTCTGGAAGTTGATAAATGATTAAATGAACATTCCTAATTGAAAATAGATTTGAGCTATAAGGATAAGAGGTTACTTTATCTTTATAGTATCCTATCTATTTATGAACCATCAAATTATCTATAATGAAAAACATACTAACTCCAAGAAAACCCCTCGAAAATGACGTTGTTGAGTTTAATCAACTTGCTTTTGTCCACCCTTCTGTAAGCACACGTACCCATGATGATAAGTGTGAGTAAAGGATGTGAACATGATCATTCCCTGCAATCCACGCGAATCTTAAATATGCCGGATTTGGGATTGACCCCTATAGGGAAAAGTGGTTGTTCATCCAGGTTTTGCTATTTATTCTCTACCCACGATGATATAGCTTCAGAAGAAGCTCGCTATTCTTTTTCAGATATTGATTATGGTAGTTATGAGAATCTTTGTGAGGTTTCTAAACAAACAGTAAAAGTGAATGCTGCATCTTCTGTAGTAAAAGCCACACATCCTGGAAAGTATGTAGTAGCATGGTTTCATACACATCCACCATATCAATGTACGGATAAGAAGAGAACAAGACCAGTTGGTCCTTCTACAGATGAAGATTTTACGATTGGAGGGGTTGTGTATGATTATATGGGAGAAAATGGGAAATTGAAAGCAGGACATGAAATCAGTGATCCAGCTAAAGTATTCCATTATGGCAAAGAAAGAGAACCTGCTTATAAGTAAAATAAAAATTAATAAAAACGGTTATGGTAAGAAAAATTATTTTATCAATATCTTTAAGTTTTATCATTATATTTTTGAATGCTCAGAATTTAGATCAACTACCAACAAAAGAACGTAACTCTGTTTTAATTGCTAAGACTAAAGAGGTTATAATGAAACACGGGCCAGGATACTGGAGAGAACATAAGAAGCCAGTAATAGAAACAAAATATATATCTAAAAATGGATTTCCAGAAAAAGGAGAAAATATTGGGCGAAAATACTATAATGTGAAAATTTTGTATGATAAAACTGTAGAAACTTTATATGACATTAATTGTGCTGCTGAAGTCTGGATTTGGGCAGATACTGGTCAGATTCTCCTTATTGCATTTGGCAATGGTTATGGCTGGATAATCGATAACGATCCTGCCACCCGCAGTACAGAGCAAGAGGATAAACGCATTGTTCATTTCCAATCTTTAGAAGACTGGCGAAAGAACAATCGTGAATTCAAGGTGGAAAATGAACCAGTGGCAAATTAGATTGGGTATGGTCTTAGCTCTTTTTGGAGGAGCTAAGACTATTTTATAAAATCTCCGAAGGCATATTAATAACATGTTGGAGGAATTAAAGTTGCATTAACTGAAATCTCTACAAGGTTTTGGTTTTGTATAGAGGGTCTTTTTTCTATTGAGATATTCTAATATATAAGCATTTTTTGGTATTGGTTATGATTATGTATAAAGCATACTCATGGAATAGATGATGAACATGATTTTTTTTATATGGTCCTGATCGTAGGGAAACTCCTCAATAAAATTTGTAGTTTATGAAGAAAATATTAATTTTATCTATAGTATTAATTGCTACTAGTTTTGCCTTTTCACAGAATCTTGCGAAAATGAATGATTCAAAACGAAAAGAGTATTTAAAGAAGGTATCTAAAGAAACCGTCTTTAAATATGGTCCTGGATATTACCGAGAATATGGAGAACCAGTCATTGAACGTTTTTTCGTGGGAGATAAAGTGTCAGGAGGGGAATCTTTTTCTGCTGAATTTGAAGAAAAAAATAATGGTCGTTTCTTTTATAGAGTCAAATATCCTTATGATGAAACAAAGGAGTTTTTTGTAACTGGATTTGCTTTTCAAGTTTTTATTTGGGAGGATATAGGTAACCCTTTTGATATTACTTTTGGAATTGGTCGTTACATTGATATAGAAGAACTTCCCTCTACTCGTAGTGGGGAATATCCTGTGATGGAATATAAGCGTTGCCCTCCTCTTAAGATGGTAAGGAAGGAAACAGTAGCTTATGATGCAGAAGGTAATAAGAAAATTATAGTTAAACAAGTACCAGAATTCAAAGACTAATCTTCCTATTAATAATGTAAGGCTATAAGGATAGAGATAGTCTTATCCTTATAGTCTCTTTTTCTAAATTGAGATAAATTATGAAGAGAATATTATTTTTATCTATAGTATTAATTGCTGCTATTTCTTCTTTTTCTCAAAATCTGGAAAAAATGAAGAAAGAACAACGCGATGTTTTACTGGTGGAAATTGCTAAAAATGCAGTTAAAAAATATGCACCAGGTTATTATCGAGAGTATGGAAAGCCTAAAATAGAGAAGAATATCATTGATAAACAAGAGAGTAAAGAATCTGGATATAAAATCGGGAGAATTAGTTATAAAGTAATTTTCCCATATGACGAATCTATCGAATTCTTCTACTATGGTTTTTCAGCAGCTGTTTATATATGGGAAGATACAGGAAGGGCTTTTGTTATCTTAGTAGGCAATAGTGGGGGGCGACATCTTCCTGAAGAAAAAAACACCCGAGCTCAGGAAGAAGAAATTGAAATCATTCCCTATATAAAACGTGAGCCACGTCAACTGATTAGAGACTAAAAATATATGTGTGGCTTTCTTTAATTAGGTAAAGGAAGTCACACATTACAATTGAAGATGATGAGCCAAGAGAAACGTAATGTTGTATTAGTGAAAATTGCTAAAAGCAAAAAACAAGATTCTGCTTGTTGAAAATATGCAAACCATATTTGGAAATTTTCTGGTTAGCGACTTGTCCTTATAGCATTACATTCTTCTTAGTGTTCTAATAAAAAGAAAAAGCTTGGTCGCCTTTTGAATAAAAGCAATATTGATAATAAAAACAGTAACTAATGAAACGATTTTTTTATTTAATCTTATTATCATTCATAACAACTTGTGCTTTTTCTCAAAGAGATTTGACACATTTTGAAGGTGTATGGAAAGCCGAGATAAATGATACTATTTTCAGAATCAAGCTAAAGCAAGTAACTATTACCCAAGGTGGTAAAAATGAAAATACCATTCTGGGAGGGTATTCTCTCTCTGTAAAAGGTGTATTAGTGCAGGATTATATAAAAGAGATACCTGATAGCTGGGATTTGAGCTTATGGTCGTCCGAAATTAACGGCTATATTTGGGGAATAGATACTGGTGAAGATAATTTGGCTGTAAAATTTTACGACCAAAAGAAAAAACACTTTAATGGTAATGGGATCACGGGAGGCATTATCCAGCCTTTCTATTGGAATGATACTCTCTTTTGGCTATTAGACGAAGAAGCAGGAATTCTCTGGGAAACAGAAGGGGACTACCTTGGACCTACTATAAAACCAATTGGGTTTTCAGTTCCCAGTTGTGCTATTATGACAAGAGAAGAAGAGGAAGAAGAGGAGTAACTAAATGGGTTATAAGGATAGAGACAGTCTTATCCTTATAGCCTCTTTTTCTAAATTGAGTAAATTATGAAGAGAATATTAATTTTATCCATAGTATTAATTGCTGCTATTTCTTCTTTTTCTCAAAATCTGGAAAAAATGAAGAAAGAGCAACGCGAGGTTTTACTGGTGGAAATTGCTAAAAATGCAATTAAAAAATATGCACCAGATTATTATAGAGAATTCAGAACCCCCAAAATAACAAGATCGTTGGTAAAAGACCCTGAATTGGTAGATGAAGAATATGGTGTTCGATTAGGTAGGGTAATATATAAAGTTGCCTTCCCTTATGATATTTCTAATTCAGAAGAGCATATCTATTATTCAGTAGATGTGCTAATTTGGGGAGACACAGGAACTCTTTATATAATAGGAATAGGTAATGGAATAGCTCGTGCATTTAAAGAAAACATGACTCGATCTCAAGAAAAAGAGGTTGAAAAAATTCCATATATGAAACATAAACCAAGACCAACGATGTTTCCACAGTAAAAAAAGAAATACGGCTTATTTTTTTGTAAGTCGTATTTATATAGCTTTCATATAACATAACTCTACAGCAATGAAAAAACGCCAACTCTCTCTAATAATCTGCATTATTTTCTTATTTGGATTAAAACAAAAGCTTCATGCCCAAGAAGAAGTAACCTGTAACGTTTCCACATACGCTCAAACCATTGAGTCTCCTTTTTATATTGGTAATAAATGGAAATTAAAAGTAAAATGTTCCGAAGAATGGATAACTGTTACTTCTGGAAAAACATGTAAAGACTGCTTTTATATATCTGTTGAAGAAAACAATAATGATCAAGAACGGAGAGGCACTGTAATTTTTAAAGGAAGAAAAGGAAGCAAAAAAATAACCATCATTCAAGAAGGGCAAGATATTACTTCTAAGTTTACTTGTGAAGTATTTAAAAAAGATTTGGCAATATATCGTATTGTTTCAAGTGCAAAAAAGATACGAGTAAAAGATGTTTCGTCTGTAAAAGAGCTTAAGCTTGGAAAATATGCTCATATCAAATCGTTTGCAGGTTTAGAGTACTTTAAAGAACTTGAAACTTTTTATTATTCATCCGGAAATAGTTATTCTTCTGAACCAGAGCTTAAATTAGACTTATCTCACAATCAAAAAATTAAGAAAGTTCATTGTTTCAATGCTAAAATAAAACAGATAAATGTTAGTAATTGTCCTGAACTTGAAGAATTGTATTGTGTAAATACAAAGATTGATACAATTGATATTAGCCGGAATTATAATCTTCGGAAGTTAACGACAAAACGTAGTTGCTTTGACTATGAAAGTAGATCATCAGCCGAAAGTTTGATTATATTTCCTGAGTTTGGATGCAAAACGCCAAAACTTGAAGAACTTTATTGTGAGAGAAATAATTATAAGTCATTAGAACTTTATAAATGCCCTCTACTGAAAAGGGTTGACTGTTCTCAAAACCGGCAGTTAAAGAATCTCGATCTAAAAGATTGTGTAAACCTTACTTATTTGAATTGTCATCTGAATCAAATAGAATATTTGGACTTGAGAGATTGCATAAAACTCGACACGTTGATTTGTCATAAATCATCTATTAAGAAAATCAGATTTGGTAAAAATGCTTCATTGTCATACTTGGATTGTCAAGACAATTTTTTATTTGAATTAAATACATCCTCATTAGAATCTTTAAGATATCTAAACTGTTCTAATGCATATATTCCATATTTGGATCTTACTGCAAATACAAACCTTGAAAGACTATATTATACGCAGGGACTGATTCGAGGGGTAGTTTATGAGGATGGTTATAAAATGTATCTGAAGGAACTCTTATTGCCCAATAATATTGATACACCAGCCGGAAAAGGGCTGACTGTTTTAGATGTACAATCTAATAATTTGGAGAAATTAGATCTTAGTAGAGTTCCTAATCTAAAGCATCTAAAATGCTCTTCAAATAGATTAAAAGAATTAGATCTTACTAATAACAGAGAACTGGAAACTGTTGATTGTAGTAGTAATTTTATTCGCAAATTAGATTTTACTAATTGTTTTAATCTGCAAGAGTTAATATGCGGTGCTCATCGAGCATATTATGGGGTAAAAAGGAGAGAAGATTTTTGGATCTTAGAATACTTATATCTCCCCAATCAACAAAACACCCCTCCCGGAAAACGATTGAGGAAATTAAACTTTGAAAAATCTAACCTCAAACATAAAATTGATTTTAGTTCTTATCCGGAATTGAAAGAGATTGATTTTTAGTTAGCGTTCCATGAACACCCCCTTCACCCTCCATATCCACCCCCTCGCTTTCACCCTTTGCGGACTAACCCTCTGCATTTACCCCTTATTAGAAAGCATCCTTCCTGTTATCTCAACCCCTTTGCAGATAACAGTTCTCGGCTTGATGTGTCTTTTATTCATGGTTGCCATCCCATTTAATAAACTGATAAAGGTCACTATTCCCGATATTATACTATTCTTATATATAATATGGATAGGCATCCGAATATTGATCCGAAACGAAGAGCCCGATCCATTCTATATACTATCCGACATCTATCTGGCTTTTATTTACATAGCTGTGCGGAATATGAATAAAAAGCAAACTAACAGAATAATAAACTATCTGTTTCTCTCCGGGGTGCTGCAAGCACTGATTTGCTTGGCACAGTTAACGGGGGTAATTGCCTCTAATCATTCTCTTTTTGATTTCACAGGGAGCTTTCACAACCCGGGTCCTTTGGCCGGTTTCTTGGTACCTATATTCTTTTTGAGCGGTTATCTTTTCTATAAACAGTTTGTTGGAAAGAGGAAAATGCATTTAATGGTTGTTTATGGAGGAGGCTTATTGCTGTTCTTGGGTGTGCTTTTCTTATCTAATTCGCGTGCGGCATGGCTTGCTGTGGTAGTAGGGGTTTTATTATTGTTGCTTAAAAAAGGTGTATCCGGAAAGATAAGAATGGCTTCTATACTTTTGGTGCTCTGTCTGCTGGTATTCTTATATTATTTAAGGCGAGATTCTGCTGATGGGCGTATCTTAATCTGGAAAGCCTCTTTAGAAATGTGCAAAGAAGCTCCTGTTACCGGATTGGGTGCTCACTCCTTTCCTCGTCATTATATGCACTATCAAGCAGATTACCTGAAGAATCATTCCGATGTAAGAGAAATACTGTTGGCTGGTAATGTGAAATACGCTTTCAATGAACTGATACGAATAACTGCCGAAGATGGGCTGATAGGTTTATTGCTCTTTTTAAGCTTCTGCGGTATTATATTACGCCCTGTATTTCGATCTTATTCTAACCTCGGTACAGATATTATAAGTTGTGCTTTCATCGGGTTGCTTATATTCGGGTTATTCAGTTATCCAAGTGATGTACAGGCTATCAGGCTTGTTTTTATAATACTGGGTGGTATATTGGTTAATCGAGTTGGTGTTAAGGTTGCTTATACCAGTGATAAACCCCTCTTTATAAAGGGAGTGATTCTTGTTGTTGCCATTATTGGTATTGGCTTTCAGCTAAATAAACTCTTTATGTATGAAAAAGGGCGGCGGGAGATGCGTAGCTTCTTACTGAAAGAAAAAGACTTCGATGAAGATGTTTTCCAAAGAACCACTAAAGCATTCAATCTAAATGCAGACTATATGCTTTTTTATAGTGCAATTCTTTTTAATCAAAAAGAGTATCATAAAGCACTTCCTCTGTTAGAACAGGCTGCCCGGCTGCAACCTTCTTCTTTCTTACTCAGCGACTTAGGAGAGTGTTATTATCACACAGGAGATTATGTGAAAGCAGAACAAGCCTTTCTGCTCGCTACCGAGATGGCTCCCGGCTATGTGAATCCGCATTATCGACTCTTTTCTTTTTATCGGCAGATGAACTTCCTTGATAAAGCTACGCAGAAAGCCCACTACATTATAAATGCTAAATACAAACAGTATGGCTCCATCGCTATCTTTGCCAAGAAAGAAGCGAAGGAATTTCTAAACAGCCTCCAATGAATACCAAAAAATTTGTTATGTTTTGAGTTATATTGAACCGCAGAGTTACGCAAATTAACGCAGAGGATTAAGTTTTAGTTCTATGCAGCATTGTATTAAAAACTTTGCGTTAATCTGCGTAACTCTGTGGTTCAAATTCATTCATTTAGAACCATTATACCTTAAACTCCAGCAAATCCACCACCTTCTCCTCGCAAAGCGTCAGTTTCTCTACTCCTTCCGTAGTTACTACCCATGAATTCTCTATTCCTAACGGACCTACTCCCGGAAGCACTATTTTGGGTTCGAGCGCGAAGATCATTCCCGGTTCCAATTCCTGTTTATTGCGTGGAGCAAGTACAGGAGCCTCATTGATTTCCAAACCGATGCCATGACCAATGAATTTCGCTTTTTGACTCACCCCCATGAAGTTATCGGCAAAACCGGCTTGTGTTACAACCTCTATGGCGGCATTATACAAATCTTCGCATACAGCTCCGGGCTTTGCCATGGAAATAACTTTCTCCTGGATATCCAGACAAACCTGATGGGCTTTATACGCTTCGTCAGATAATTTACCGATTGAAAATACCCGGCTCATATCACACATATATCCATTGAAGTTACCACCATAATCTACCATGATGCTTTCTCCTGCTTTCATGAGTTTGCCGTTGGCACCTACAGGCAGGGAGATGTCTGCCCCTTGTCCCCCTAAAGCAAAATCGTAAGGAGAAGGCGAAGCGGCATTGTCGCCAACAAGCAGACTACCCATAAAGATTTCCATGCTTTGGCCAAATACGCGGAAAATACCCAGACAGCCACCTAATCGCATCAGGCGTTCAATTTCGATAGAAAACTCAGTGTCTGTCATGCCTTCCCTGTATACAGAAGGAATTTTTTCATAAACTTTGGTATGTGCAATTCCTGCGCGGCGGAACATCTCGATTTCCAGTTCTGTTTTTATGCTGCGCGCCTGACGGATAATAGGAGTACCATTTACAATGGTCGACTCGGGAAATATCTTTTCCAAACGTACATATTCGTTGTATGAAAGTTCGTCTCCTTCCAACATAAGAGTTTGTGGTATGGGGAGACCTTCTTCTTTCAAGATGTCTATTATTTGTTCGGGTTTTCGGATGGAATGTACATGCTCTCCGGTGAAGTTATTGGGGCGTTTCACAAAAATCCTGGCCGGAGAGTGGAGCGGTAGATAAAGATAACCACTAATGATTTGTCCTGCTGTATACAAGAGGTTTACATTACAAGCTATAAGTGCAGCATCAATATTTTGCTGAGACATAAGGGTGCGGATCTTATCTCGTCGGAATTTTAATTCGGGTAATAGCATACTCTTTTAGTTTATTGATTTTGTTTTTTGAAAATGCAAAACGTGATTAATAAATTGTTCCTTTTAGAACACAAAGGTACAAAACTACTTGTAAACAGAGGAAACAACCGACATAAAATGAATCTTGTATATGGGGAGCATTTATGCCCCGGACTGTAAGGAGAAAAAAAGGCGTTGCTACGGCCTATCACAGGGGGTAACAACGCATACCACAAATACAAATACAACTAAACAAAGTATCTTTAATTGAGTTTATAACTCAAAACTAATAAACTTAAATAATTCCTTGTCCTATCATTGCCTGAGCCACTTTCATGAATCCTGCAACGTTGGCGCCTTTCATATAATTAATATATCCGTCGGGTTCTGTGCCATATTTCACACATTGGTTATGTATACCGTGCATGATTGATTGTAATTTTTCATCCACTTCGGCAGCGCTCCAGCTAATGTGCATAGCATTCTGAGACATTTCCAGTCCTGATGTTGCTACACCACCCGCATTCACTGCTTTGCCGGGGCCATACATTACTTTGTTCTCAATAAAGGCATCGATCGCTTCGGGCGTACATCCCATATTTGAGATTTCCGCAACACAAAGAACGTTATTTTTTATGAGATTGCAAGCGTCTTCGGCATTTAATTCATTCTGAGTGGCGCAAGGAAGTGCGATATCACATTTAACTTCCCATGGTCTTTTACCTTCTACAAAGGTAGATCCGGGGAATTCATCGGCATAAGGAGCTACAATGTCGTTGCCCGTTGCCCGTAGTTCCAACATATAATCAATTTTCTCGCCGCTGATGCCGTTAGGGTCATAAATATAACCGTCTGGTCCTGAGATTGTGATTACTTTGGCACCCAGTTCGGTAGCTTTCAGGGCTGCTCCCCAAGCCACGTTTCCGAAACCGGAGATTGCTATGGTTTTATCTTTAATATCAATGCCTTTGTTTTGTAACATTTGGTTCACAAAGTACAATCCGCCAAAACCTGTTGCTTCAGGGCGTATGAGCGAACCACCATATTCCAACCCTTTGCCGGTAAAAGTACCTGTAACCTCGCGGGTTAGCTTTTTATACATACCATACATATAACCTACTTCGCGACCACCTACGCCAATGTCTCCTGCCGGTATATCCATGTCAGGACCTAAATGACGCCACAGTTCAAGCATAAATGCCTGGCAGAAACGCATAATTTCAGCATTACTTTTTCCGCGGGGCGAGAAGTCGGACCCACCTTTACCTCCTCCCATAGGGAGAGTAGTTAATGCATTTTTGAATGTTTGTTCAAATCCGAGGAACTTCAATATAGATAAGGTAACGGAAGCATGAAAACGAATACCTCCCTTGTAAGGGCCGATAGCGTTATTGAACTGAACTCGATATCCAAGATTTGTTTGAACATCGCCCTTGTCATCAACCCATGTTACACGAAAAGTAAAAATACGATCGGGCTCTACCAGGCGTTCGATGATTTTAGCTTTTTCGAACTCCGGGTGTTGATTGTATATATCTTCGATGGAAATAAGAACTTCCTTTACGGCTTGAAGATATTCAGACTCGCCGGGATGCTTAGCCTCTAATGAGGACATAATTCGTTCAATGTTCATAATATATGTATTAAAAAGGTTGTCTTTGATAAAATGTAAGCGTTACATGATGCAAATATAGTTATTTTTTTGTTTTATGAATAAGTCGGGGTGAAAAAAATAGCGGCAAGCTATCTTTTTAATAGTTTGCCGCTGTCTCCTTAAATAAGGAATCTCCTTTTAGAACGTTGGTTCCATTTGAAGACTATGCATGATAAATCCATAAATATCTGCCTGCTCTTCCAGAATTTTTCCGATAGGTTTTCCTGCTCCATGCCCGGCTTTGGTATCTATACGGATAAGAGTAGGGTTTTTACCATCATTACACTCTTGTAAACGGGCGGCGAACTTAAAGGAGTGCGCCGGCACCACGCGGTCGTCATGATCGGCAGTGGTCACAAGGGTAGGAGGGTAGGTAGTACCCAGTTTTAGGTTGTGCAAGGGCGAGTAAGCATACAGGTATTCAAACATCTCTTTATTGTCTTCGCTTGTGCCATAATCGCTGGCCCAATTCCAGCCAATAGTGAATTTGTGATAGCGCAGCATATCCATTACACCTACTTGGGGGATGGCGGCTCCAAAAAGATCGGGGCGCTGTGTCATACAGGCACCCACTAAAAGTCCGCCATTAGAACCACCAACAATGGCAATTCTGTTTGCAGAGGTATATTGATGATCTATCAAGTATTCGGCAGCAGCAATAAAGTCGTTAAATACATTTTGCTTATTCATTTTGGTTCCGGATACGTGCCATTCTTCGCCATATTCGCCTCCACCACGAAGATTTACTTGTACATAGATACCACCGTTTTCGAGGAAAGGAATACGATTGGTAGAGAAATTAGGATACAGGTTAATGTTAAAGCCCCCATAACCATACAGATATACAGGATTGTTTCCGTCTTTTTTCAGGTCCTTTTTATAAGTAAGGAACATAGGCACTTTTACACCGTCTTTGCTCGGGTAAAAGATTTGTTCGGTAATAAAATCATCTCCTTTGAACTTTAAATCCGGCGCACGAAACAACTCATACGTGTTGTTATCCATATCATAAGAATAAATAGAGTTGGGGAAGGTGAAAGATGTGAAGGTAAAGAAACACTCTTTATCATTTTTCTTTCCACTAAATCCGGCAGAACCCAATGTTGGGAACTTGATTTCGTGCTTTAATTTTCCGTTAAGTTCATATACATAAGCGTGTGTAGAGGCATCCTGGTTATAGCTGAGGAAGAATTTCTCTCCAATAATTTGCACACCATCCAATACATATTTATTTTCAGGAATAAGTTCTTTCCAATTCTTTATTTCAGGTTTAGAGAAATCTGCTACCATAACTTTGCCTTTAGGAGCATTGTAAGTAGTATAAATATAGATTTTATTTCCTATTACCTCAATCGGCGAATATTGAAATTCATTGTTGGAAGCAATTTCTACTACAGGGGCATCTTTCTTTGTCAAGTCTTTCATAAAGAGTCGATTACCAAGCGAAGAACCGGATTCCTGAAGGAACATAGCCCGCTCATCTTCGCTGACACTGGCCCGGTAAAGACGTTTGGGATAGTTTTTGTTTTGATAAACCAATTTATCTTCACTCTGAGGCTTTCCAATTGTATGGTAATAGATTTTATGATTCTCGTTAACGGCAGAATATACCGAACCATCAGTAGGCATATCATAAGCACTGTAATAAAAACCATCTCCTTGCCAGGATGCACCTGTGAATTTGGCCCATTGAATATGATCGTCTAATAATTGACCGGTGTTGGCATCCATTACAAAGATTTCATTCCAGTCCGATCCGCTTTTCGATATAGTATAAGCTACAAATTTCTGATTGTTCGAAAAGAAAACGCCGCCTAATGAAACAGTTCCGTCATCTGAAAGTTTGTTAGGATCAAGAAATACGCGTGGTTCGCTCTCTTTGGTATCTTGCACGTAAAGTACAGATTGGTTCTGAAGCCCGTCGTTCTTATAAAAGTAATACTTTCCATTCCGTTTAAAAGGAGCGCCTATCTTTTCGTAATCGGCAAGATCGGTTAATCGTTGTAACAAAGCACCACGGAATGGTATTTGTTTCAGGTATTCGCCTGTTACTTTATTCTGGGCTTCTACCCAAGAGGCTGTAGCTTCGGATCTATCGTCTTCGAGCCAACGATAAGGATCGGCTACTTCGGTTTCAAAGTATACATCAACAGTGTCTACTTTCGTTGTTTTCGGATAATTCATTTTCTTTTGTTGTGAGCAGGATGCTACCATAATTACACATACTAAGAGGAGTGTTTTTTTCATAAGTAAGTTTCAAATTGATACAAGTTAAATACAAAATTACGATAATTCTTTGTGAAGCTTACCCGTTGGAGAGATTAATTTAGAATCTATTCTTTTTCTATGCGGAATCTATTTCTTTTCTGTGCGAAATCTATTTGTTTTCCTTATGAAAATTATTCGTCCACCCGCGGAGTACTTTGCGTCCACCCGCGGGAGACTTTGCGTCCACCCGTGGAGTACGTTGCGTCCACCCGCGGGTGGACGAATAACTTTTGCAAGAAAAAATAATAGTTGGCAGATGAAACAAAAATAAATTTCAGTATAAAAACAAAAAGAACCGACATGTCTTATTATATACTGGTTCTTAAATAGATAAGTAGATGTTCATAATTAGTTCATATAGGTTCGGAAATGATTGAAACCGGATTATTTTTAAGCCACGGATTACGCTGATTGCACGGATTTTAAAACACGGATAAATATTTTACTAGTTTGATATCACAAATTAAAATCTGTGTTTAAAAATCCGTCTAATCTGCGTAATCCGTGGCTAAATTAAAATTAAAGTAAATGAGGATAGATACGCGGAAAAAACGGAATGAGCAGAAACACGCGGAATTATTTTTTCTGCGACATAAGGACGAAAATATATCTTCCGCGTTCATCCGTTCATTCCGTTTTTTCCGCGTATCCATTTCAACTTAACTCAAAACAAATACAAACTAATTCTGAACACTTAATAAAGAACTATTTATACCTTTGTAACTCGTAACTGGTAACTCGTAACTAAAAGCCATGCTCAGTAAACTAAAATTAAATCAACTCTTCAAGGATACGCAATTTGTAAACTTGATGCCCCATCGTATCTTTAATGTATTATTAATAGCCAATCCTTACGATGCTTTTATGCTTGAGGATGATGGTCGGATTGATGAAAAGCTTTTTAATGAATACACCTCGCTATCACTTCGTTATCCTCCTCGTTTTTCGCAGGTTTCTACCGAAGAGGAAGCGTTGGCAGCATTGAGTGAAATGAGTTTTGACTTGGTTATTTGTATGCCGGGTACGGGAGATAACGATAGCTTTGATATTGGTCGGCGCATTAAATCATTGTATGAGCATATTCCCATTGTTATATTAACCCCTTTCAGCCGGGGGATAACCAAGCGCATTGCCGATGAAGACTTGAGTGCTTTCGATTATATTTTTTGCTGGTTGGGGAATACAGATTTGTTATTGTCTATCATTAAACTTATTGAAGATAAAATGAATCTGGAACACGATGTGGAAGAAGTAGGCGTACAACTTATTTTGTTGGTAGAAGACAGTATCCGTTTCTATTCATCTGCATTGCCTAATCTGTATAAATTTGTGTTGATGCAAAGTCAGGAGTTCAGTACCGAAGCCTTAAATGCCCATCAACGAACGTTGCGAATGCGTGGACGTCCTAAAATCGTATTAGCTCGCTCTTACGAGGAGGCTACTTATATATATGATAAGTATAAGAATAATGTATTAGGAGTTATTACCGATGTTCGTTTTCCGAAAGGAGAGAATAAAGATGCCTTAGCGGGTATTAAATTATGCAGCTATATAAGAAAGGAGGACCCGTTTGTACCTCTTATTATCCAATCTTCCGAGGCGGATAATGTAGCGTATGCTTCGAAATACGGTGCAACTTTTATTGATAAGAATTCAAAGAAGATGGATGTCGATTTGCGACAGGTAGTTTCAGATAATTTCGGATTTGGCGATTTTATATTTCGTAATCCAAGCACCAATGAAGAAATTGCCCGTGTGCGCAATCTGAAAGAGTTGCAGAATGTAATATTTGCTATTCCGGCAGAGTCATTCCTCTACCATATAAGTCGTAATCATGTATCTCGTTGGCTTTATTCGCGAGCTATGTTTCCTGTGGCCGAGTTCCTGAAACCGATAACAGGACACACCATGCAAGACTTGGATATGCACCGCCAGATTATCTTCGAAGCCATAGTGAAGTATCGCAAAATGAAGAATCAGGGAGTGGTAGCCATTTTCCGGCGCGATCGTTTCGACAGATACTCCAACTTTGCCCGCATTGGAGAGGGTTCTCTGGGAGGGAAGGGTAGAGGACTGGCGTTTATCGATAATATGGTAAAGCGATATCCCGAGTATTATGAATTTGAGAATGCACATATAGCCATCCCCAAAACGGTGGTGCTTTGTACCGATGTGTTCGATGAGTTTATGGAGACGAACGGCCTTTATCAGATAGCATTAAGCGATGCCGATGATGAATCCATTCTTCGCCATTTCTTACGGGCTAAACTACCGGATAGATTTATTGAAGACTTCTTCACCTTCTTCGATGTAGTGAAGTCGCCCATTGCCATACGCTCTTCGAGTATGCTGGAAGATTCTCATTATCAGCCTTTTGCCGGAATCTATAATACGTATATGATTCCTTATCTGGACGATAAATACGAAATGCTTCGCATGCTTTCGGATGCCATCAAAGGAGTGTATGCTTCTGTTTATTTTAAGGATAGTAAAGCTTATATGCAGGCTACCAGCAATGTGATTGATCAGGAAAAAATGGCGGTTATTCTGCAAGAGGTAGTCGGCACTCAGTACGGAGATCATTTCTATCCTTCTATGAGTGGCGTGGCTCGTTCTTTAAACTATTATCCCATTGGCGATGAAAAAGCAGAGGAGGGCACAGTGAACCTTGCTTTAGGACTGGGTAAATATATTGTGGATGGTGGAATGACGCTGCGCTTTTCTCCTTACCACCCCAATCAGGTGTTGCAAACCAGTGAAATGGAAATAGCTCTAAAGGAAACTCAAACCAAGTTTTATGCACTCGATTTAAAGAACGTAGCCCAGGAGTTTTCCATTGATGACGGGTTTAACCTCCTGAAACTTCATGTAAAAGATGCCGAAAAAGATGGCTCATTGCGATATATTGCTTCTACCTACGATCCTTATGATATGGTAATACGAGATGGCTTATATCCCGGTGGACGTAAAGTGATTACTTTCGCCAATATATTACAGCATGATGTGTTTCCTCTTGCTCGTATTCTGCAATTGGTTTTGGAGCATAGCAATACGGAGGTAAGGCGTCCGGTAGAAATAGAATTTGCAGTCAATATGAATCGGGATAGAGAACGATCGGGCACTTTCTATCTGTTACAAATTCGCCCGATTGTAGACTCCAAAGAAATGCTGGATGAGGATCTTGCTATTATTCCGGATGAACAATGCATCCTTCGATCTCAAAATAGTTTGGGGCATGGCATTATAGATGATGTATTTGATGTTGTATATGTAAAAACAGATAATTATAGTGCGAGCAATAACCAGATGATAGCTTACGAAATAGAGAAGATAAATCAAAAATTTCTCAATGAATGCAAGAATTATGTGTTGGTTGGTCCCGGTCGTTGGGGCTCCAGCGATACATGGTTAGGTATTCCTGTGAAGTGGCCGCATATCAGCGCTGCTAAAGTTATTGTGGAGGCCGGGCTGACAAACTATCGGGTAGATCCGAGTCAGGGAACGCACTTCTTCCAGAACCTGACATCATTTGGAGTAGGTTACTTTACCATCAATGCATTTATGAATGATGGTGTTTACGATCAGGACTTTCTGAATAACTTGCCCGTAGTGGAAGAAACTAAGTATTTGCGACATGTCCGTTTTTCTTCTCCTATTATGATAAAGATGGATGGAAAGAAGAAACTGGGAGTAGTGCTGAAACCGGAATAGAATTTTATGACACACTTTCTTTCCTCGTATAATATAGAATGAACACAGAGGTACAAAGACACAGAGAAAGAATATAGACTCTGTGTCTTTGTGACTCTGTGTTCATTAATTATTTTTATTCAACTCATTTATAAATCATTCTTTTTATGTAAGTTTGCCGAATTGAAAAGAAAAATCGAAAATTACGGTATGAAAGAATTGATAGGTTTAGCCTCCGACCATGCAGGATTTGAACTAAAAGAGTTTGTGAAAGAACTTCTTATAAAGCAGGGAAAAGAAGTGAAAGACTTTGGCACATATAGTAAGGATAGTTGCGACTATGCTGACTTTGCTCATCCGTTAGCTTTGGCCGTGGAA
Source organism: Bacteroides sp. 224 (assembly GCF_010500995.1). GTDB lineage: Bacteria > Bacteroidota > Bacteroidia > Bacteroidales > Bacteroidaceae > Bacteroides. Next base: position 46,300 of record NZ_QVMK01000005.1, read on the forward strand.
GCAGGAGAGTGTACGCAGGGTATTGCTGTTTGTGGTAGTGGAAGCGGTATTAATATGACTTTAAATAAGCATCAGGGCATTAGAGCAGCTTTATGTTGGATGCCCGAAATAGCTACATTGGCTCGCCAACATAATGATGCAAATATTTTGGTTATGCCGGGTCGATTTATATCTACAGAAATGGCAGAACAAATCATTTCAGCTTTTTTTGCCGGTGAATTTGAGGGTGGAAGGCATTTGGAGCGAATAAAGAAGATGCCGGTTGCTGCTACAAAATAATTGTCTTACAGGAAATATGCGAATCTCAACGACTGAATATGTCCAAAGAAGAAATGGAGACTAATTTTAAGAGTCGTGTTAAATTGCCTAAAATATATTACTTTCAAGCTAATTTACCTTCCAAACTACAGCCACTTTAAAGATAATATTGCATAATTTTGCGATCAATTAATGTATTCTTTAAAAAGCAGAACAACATGGAAAATCAAATTAAGCCGGCTACCGGAAAATTAGGAGTTTTGGTAGTAGGACTGGGAGGTGCTGTTTCTTCTACATTTGTGGTAGGAACATTGGCCGTTCGTAAAGGATTATCTCAACCTATAGGGTCAATCACTCAATTAGCTACAATGCGTCTGGGAAAGAGAGAAGAAAATAATTTCCCAAAGATCAAGGATGTAGTTCCATTAACCGATTTAAATGATATCGTATTTGGTGGATGGGATATCTTCCCGGAAAATGTATACGATGCTTCTGTTCATGCCGAAGTTTTAAGTGAAAAAGACTTGAATGGTGTGAAAGAAGAATTGCAAGCTATTAAACCAATGCCTGCTGCTTTTGACCATGATTGGGTAAAGCGCTTAAACGGAACACATATCAAGCAAGCTGCCAACCGTTGGGAACTTACCGAAGCTATTCGCAAAGACATCCGCGACTTTAAAGCTGCCAATAATTGCGAACGTGTAGTTGTGATCTGGTCGGCAAGTACAGAAGTTTATCTTCCTTTATGCGAGGAGCATAAAACACTTGCTTCTTTAGAAAAGGCAATGAAAGATGACCGCAAAGATGTATCTCTCCAAGTATGTGTTATGCATACGCAGCTATTGCAGAAGGTGCTCCTTTCATTATGGGTGCTCCAAACCTTTGTGTAGATACACCGGCTATGTGGGAATTTGCCGAAAAGAATAAAGTGGCTATCTGCGGTAAAGACTATAAAACCGGACAGACCATGATTAAAACGGTATTGGCTCCGATGTTGAAAACCCGTATGTTAGGATTGGATGGTTGGTTCTCTACTAACATCTTAGGAAATCGCGATGGTGAAGTATTGGATGATCCGGACTCTTTCAAAACAAAAGAAGTAAGTAAGCTGTCTGTTATCGATACCATCTTGCAACCGGAATTGTATCCGGAACTTTATGGCAACATCTATCATAAAGTACGTATCAACTATTACCCACCTCGCAAAGACAATAAAGAAGGTTGGGACAATATTGACCTTGTAGGCTGGATGGGATATCCAATGCAATTGAAAGTAGATTTCCTTTGCCGTGATTCTATTCTGGCTGCTCCTTTGTGCTTGGATTTAGTGTTATTTGCCGACTTGGCGCATAGAGCAGGAATGAGTGGAATACAAGATTGGTTATCATTCTACTTCAAGAGCCCGATGCATGATTTTGATCATATTCCGGAGCATGATTTGTTTATTCAGTACACTAAACTGAAAAATACACTTCGCAAGATGATTGGCGAAGAAACATTAGATTACTTAGACTAAAAGAGTTGAAAGCTGAAAGTTGAGAGTTACGATGCCGCATGGCCTTTTAACTCTCAACTCTCAACTCTCAACTCTCAACTCATAATATGTGGATTGCTAAATTTATAGCTACTGGGTTTGGCTCCGGCCTTTCTCCTTTTGCCCCGGGTACGGCGGGAGCATTACTGGCAACTGTTATCTGGTGGGCTTTGTCTCTGTTTTGCTCATTCGATTTATTGCTGATCCTGACAGGTGCTTTAATCATCGTGTTTACAATTGTCGGAATTTGGGCGACGGATCAAGTCGAGCCAATTTGGGGAGAAGACCCCTCCAAAGTTGTAGTAGATGAGATGGTTGGTGTATGGATTGCTTTATTAGGAGTTGCAGAGGGAAATATTTACCATGTGATAATTGCATTTGTCCTGTTTCGTCTTTTCGATATATTTAAACCTTTGGGTATCCGAAAGATGGAGGATCTTAAAGGAGGTCTGGGAGTTATGATGGATGATGTTTTAGCCGGTGTATATAGCCTGATCTTGTTGTTGGGAGGAAGATGGCTAATTGGATAAAGGAAACTATCCGAAAACTATCCGAAAAAGGCGGGATCTTTATGTTTATAAGAGCCCAGTTTTCTTCTCAATTAGCAAGCGTTTGCGATTTCGTTGCAACTATTTTACTGGCAAAACTCTTTGGGCTTTATTATGTATATGCCACTCTATTGGGCGCAATATGTGGAGGGGTAGTAAATTGTGTAATAAACTACCAATGGACGTTTAAGTCGAAAGAATGCAGAAAAACGCATGTTGCATTAAAATATCTGATAGTTTGGATTGGAAGTATCCTGTTAAATACATTAGGCACCTATTGCCTGACTGAAACACTGGTACGAATACCCTGGTTAAGAGATTTGATAGACCAATATTTTGATGATTTTTTCATTATACCTAAAATCATTGTATCTTTGTTGGTCAGTTTTTTATGGAACTATAATATGCATCGGCTTTTTGTTTATAGAAACCGAAACATAAGAGACTTTTTCAGACGGAAAGAATCTTGACTAACAAGGGAACAAGGGAATAATTGAATAAAATCGCAATAAATGAAAGCAAGAGATTGGGCACAACAGTTTATCTATAAAGTTATAGACCCTTTTGTGCGCGGATTAATCAAAATAGGAGTGACCCCCAATGTTGTTACTACCATCGGATTTTTACTTAACGTAGCCGCCGCAGGCATATTTGTGTATGGTGCTCCTTATGGATCGGAAGGAGATTATTCTTATATTGGTTGGGGTGGATTCCTTATATTATTTGCCGGTTTGTTTGATATGCTCGACGGGCAAGTGGCTCGTATAGGCAAAATGTCTTCTAAATTTGGTGCTATGTACGACTCTGTACTCGATCGTTACAGCGAGATGGTAGTGCTTGGCGGAATCATCTATTATTTTATGTATAACCACTTCTTTGTTGCCGGATTTATTTCGCTCGTAGCACTTGTAGGTTCAATTATGGTGAGCTATATAAGAGCCCGCGCCGAAGGTTTGGGTATAGAATGTAAAGGTGGTTTCATGCAACGCCCGGAAAGGGTTGTAATCATGGGAGTGGGAGCACTGGTCTGTGGCATTTGTTACCATTTTGCGGGATTCGAAGAGTGGGTGCTCTGGGTTTTTACGGCATCTTTATTGATTGTAGCCATATTTTCTAATATAACAGCTATCGGACGCTTAAATCATAGCCGTCGGGTAATGGAAACACAGAAATAAATTATGATAAATCATTTGTCATTCCCTACACGTAAAGAGTCCTTTACGGTTATTGGAATTTCTGCTGTCTTCTTGTTGCTGACAGCAGTATTTGTAGAACTCCGTTCCGAACATCTATTAATTGTAGCCGGCTTTTTACTTTTATTCTTTGCCGGAGAACAGACGCGTAAACTTGCCGTTGCCATATTACCATTTATTGTATTTGGTGTTTCTTATGATTGGATGCGCGTTTATCCCAATTACATGGTAAATCCGATTGATGTGCAAAACTTGTACGAACTGGAAAAGCAGCTCTTTGGCATAAATACAGAAGGTGCAACATTGATTCCTTGTGAGTATTTTGCTTTGCATCATCATAGCATTGCCGATTTCTTTGCCGGCATTTTTTATCTGACTTGGGTGCCTGTTCCTATTGCATTCGGACTATGGCTTTACTTTAAAAAAGAGCAGAAACTGTATTTGAGGTTTGCCCTTGTATTTCTGTTTGTGAATTTGTTGGGCTTTGCCGGTTATTATATTCATCCGGCTGCTCCACCTTGGTATGCTATAAACTATGGTTTTGAACCAATATTGAATACTCCGGGTAATGCGGCAGGGCTGGCACGGTTTGATGCGTTGTTGCATGTTTCTATTTTTGATTCTATTTATAGTCGTAACTCTAATGTATTTGCAGCCGTACCTTCTTTACATGCGGCTTATATGGTAGTTGCCGTATATTATGCTATTATAAAGAAGTGTAATTGGGCATTTACTTCTTTGCTGATTATATTAATGGTAGGCATTTGGTGTACGGCAGTTTATTCTTGTCACCATTACATTATTGATGTACTTTTGGGTATTTTCTGTGCTTTATTAGGTATCTTCCTTTTCGAAAAGGGTTTGATGAAGATCAAAGGATTCAGTGCCTTTATCAACAAATACTCGGATTATATAAAAAGATAGTGAGTGGTAGTGTAATGCTTACCCGAGGCAGTAATAAAAAAGGGTAAGCTCTTTACACTCACCCTTTTCTATTATTTATGATCTAATTCCTCTTTCATATCTATCTCTTCCCCGTTTTTGTCATAGAAGACATATTCAAGGAAGGCAAGCTTTTGGCTGGGAACTACTTTGATACCAAATCCGTATTTCATTTGCCATTTGCGTTTCAAAGAAACAAGTCCTTGATTTACAAATGCAGCTACATACGGATGGATGTGTAACGAGAAGTTTTTGATCTTCAGTTTATTTACCAGATAGTCAATTTTACTCTCAAGTGTATCTGTGAATAATATGGATGACTTGATGGTTCCTTTACCATAACAGGTAGGACAAACTTCGGAAGTGTTTACGTCCATAGCAGGGCGCACCCGCTGACGGGTTATTTGCATTAATCCGAATTTGCTGAGAGGCAGAATGTTGTGCCTTGCTCTGTCTTTCTGCATGTTGGCAGTCATCCGTTCGTATACCTTTTGGCGGTTGGCAGCTTCGCCCATATCAATGAAGTCGACTACAATGATACCCCCCATATCTCTTAACCTTAATTGGCGAGCCAGCTCGTCGGCTGCTCCCAGGTTTACCTCCAGTGCGTTTGCTTCTTGTCCATTGGCGTTTTTGGTGCGGTTTCCACTGTTCACGTCAACTACGTGCAATGCCTCTGTGTGCTCAATGATTAAATAAGCGCCGCTTTTGTAGGATATGGTTTTACCAAACGCCGATTTTATTTGTTTGGTAATGGCAAAATTGTCGAAAATAGGAAGTTGACCTTTATAGTGTTTTACAATTCCTTCCCGTTCGGGTGCGATGAGTGTTACGTAGTCTTTTATTTCTTTGTACACCGTTTCATCGTTCACATAAATGTTTTCGAAAGAAGGATTGAATAGGTCGCGAAGCATAGCTACGGCACGACTGGTTTCCTCATAGATTAATGTAGGATACTTGGTTGCCTTTTGCACTTTTACCATGCTTTCTTCCCACTGCCTTAATAATACTTTAAGCTCTCCGTCGAGTTCGGCTACGCGTTTTCCTTCGGCTACGGTACGTACTATTACTCCAAAATTCTTGGGCTTAATACTTTGTAGTAGTTGTTTGAGGCGGGCGCGCTCTTCGCTCGATTTAATTTTTTGAGAAACGGAAACCTTATCATTGAAAGGAATAAGAACAAGGTATCTCCCCGCAAAAGATATTTCGGAAGTTAATCGGGGGCCTTTCGTTGAGATGGGTTCCTTGGCTATTTGCACCACTACTTCTTGTCCTACTTTGAGTGTGTTGGCTATGGTGCCATCTTTGTCAAGGTCGGGAAGCAGGGTTGCTTTGCCAATGTTAGTGATTTTTTTTCTGTCGCTTAAAGTTTGTTTTACGAACTTCTCCAGTGAGTTAAATTGAGGTCCCAGGTCTAAATAATGAAGAAAAGCGTCTTTCTCGTAACCGACATCTACAAAACAAGCATTTAATCCCGGCATCAATTTCTTGACGCGGCCTAAATACATGTTGCCCACCGAGAAAGAAACGTTTCTTCCTTCGCTTTGAAGTTCTACCAAACTTTTATCTTCTAAAAGTGCAATAGAAACCTCTTTGGGTTGTACATCAACTACTAATTCGCTTGTCACTATTATTGTTTATTATTTAGTACCTAACAGAAAGAACAAACCTGAAAGACATTTTGCTTTACAAGTTTGTTCTTTATCTCTGTTCATCAGACTATAAAATTACTTTTTGCTTTTATGTCTGTTCTTTCTTAATCTTTTTTTACGCTTGTGCGTAGACATTTTATGTCTTTTTTTCTTCTTTCCGCTTGGCATAGCTTCACATTTTATGGGTTAATATTTATGTTTACTTGTTTTTAACTACTTCTGCAAATGACTTAGCTGGTTTGAACGCTGCAACATTGTGCTCCGGTACGATAATAGCTGTGTTCTTGGAAATATTTCGAGCAGTTTTTTGTGCTCTCTTTTTTACCACAAAGCTACCGAAACCGCGTAAATATACATTCTCCTCATTAGTCAACGAATCCTTAATTACTTCCATAAACGAGTCAATTGCAGTCATTACGGTTATTTTGTCTATACCGGTATTTTTTGCAATTTCGTTTACAATATCTGCTTTAGTCATTTTTCTTTCAAAAAATAAATTATTACTTATGTTATTAGCTTATAATACAATAGCTTCGAAAATCGGATTGCAAATATAGAGGTTTTTAGCTTCTCAAAAAAATATATCCTGAACATTTTGTATTTTTGTGCATGAATTTCACTCAAACGCTATTAGCTTGGTATCAAGACAACAAACGAGAACTTCCTTGGAGGGATACTTCTGATCCGTATACCATTTGGATTTCTGAAATAATTCTTCAACAAACCCGGGTGGCGCAGGGTTATGAATATTTTCTGCGATTCATAAAGCGTTTTCCTGATGTAAAGGCATTGGCCGAGACTCATGAAGACGAAGTTATGAAATATTGGGAGGGTTTGGGGTATTATTCCCGTGCAAGAAATCTTCATGCTGCTGCCAAAAGCATGGATGGTGTTTTTCCGAAAACTTATGAAGAAGTGTTGGCCCTGAAAGGGGTAGGAGAGTATACGGCTGCCGCTATTTGCTCATTTGCTTATAAAATGCCTTATGCGGTAGTAGATGGTAATGTGTATCGGGTACTGGCTCGCTATTTGGGAATCGACACTCCTATTGATTCTACTCAGGGAAAGAAATTGTTTGCTGCATTGGCCAATGAATATTTAGATAAGAAAGAACCGGCTTTGTATAATCAGGCCATTATGGATTTCGGAGCCATACAATGTACGCCTCAATCTCCCGATTGCATGTTTTGCCCTTTAATTGATATTTGTGTTGCTTTTAAGGAAGGGGCTATTGGTCGATTGCCTGTGAAGCAGCATAAAACCAAAACCACCAACCGATATTTCAATTACATTTATATATCTGCCGGAGAATATACATTTATACGCAAACGTGTGGGGAATGATATTTGGAAGAATCTTTTTGAAATTCCTCTCATAGAAACGGAGCATCCGGTGTTGGAGGAGGAATTCCTGTCTTTACCTCAATTAAAGGAAATGTTGGGCGCAAATAAAGACTTTACTATTCGTTTGGTTTGCAGGGATGTGAAACATGTACTTTCTCATCGAATTATCTACTCCAATTTTTATGAAGTTGAATTTTCCGAAGCTATAGATTCTTTCTTCGATTATGTGAAAATACATAAGAGTGATTGGCAGGAATATGCTTTTCCAAGATTGCTTCAGCAGGTCATTCATTTTTAGAACACAGAGACACGAAGACACGGAGTCTTTCATTTACAGAGGATTATAAATCTCTGTGTCTTCGTGTCTCTGTGTTCTTTCAAATGAGCACTTCTTTTTTTATGATGAGATCGTTTATACGAAATGATACAAGAAAACAACGGTTCCTTCCATTGCATTCTTTCTGGCACCTTTAATTTCCAGTGTCATTTTTATTTCTGCTTTGCTTACCCCTCTTAGATTGACGATGGATTGAAGCTTGGTTACCAATCTTACTTCATCTCCGGGAAGTACAGCTTGGTTGAATCGAAGTTTCTCGATTCCATAGTTGATCAACATTTTGGTGTTGTTCACTTCAATGATTTGATTCCATAAATGAGGAAGCAATGATAAAGTCAGATAGCCGTGGGCAATAGTACTTTTGAAAGGACTTTCTGTTTTTGCTCTCTCTGTATCCACATGTATCCATTGGTGGTCTAAAGTGGCATCTGCAAATAGATTAATACGCTCTTGTGTGACAGTAAGATAATCCGAAGCACCCAGTTCCTTTCCTACATATTGCTCGAAATCTTCAAAAGAGTTAATAATAACTTTACTCATACGTGTTTTTTAGACGTTTTACTATGATAGTGTATAATTTTATAGCAAAGATAGTCGACTTATTTGAAATAACTTGCATCGTGTTCCAAAACTTCTTATTTTTGAACTCTAAAATCATAAATAAACGAACTATGTCAATAAACAAAGTCATTCTTGTGGGAAATCTGGGCAAAGACCCTGAGGTAAGATACTTGGATAGCGGAGTGGCTGTAGCTACTTTCCCGTTGGCTACTACCGAACGCGGATATACATTGCAAAACGGCACGCAAGTACCCGACAGAACCGAATGGCATAATCTGGTATTGTGGCGCGGTTTTGCCGAAACAGCAGAGAAATACCTGCATAAAGGTGATAAGCTTTATATTGAAGGAAAGATAAAAACTCGTTCTTACGATGATCAAGCCGGAAATAAGAGATATGTCACCGAAATCTTTGTAGATGTTATGGAGATGCTTTCTACCCGAGGAGCCGCCTCAGGAGTGCAATCAACTGCGGCACCTGCACAGACTCAACAACCTCAACAAAACATAGGAGGAAATAACCAAACGGACGACTTGCCGTTTTAAATAAAATAGTTACGAGTTACAGGTTACAAGTTACGAGTAATACTATGCAGCATATCTTGTAACTCGTAACTTGTAACTCGTAACTCGTAACTTGTAACTCGTAACTTGTAACTCGTAACTCGTAACTTGTAACTCGTAACTAATACGTGTAACTAAAAAAATAGACTTTTGGACTCAGACGATCATTTATGCCGTTTGGCAGACATTTTCAGTGGAATTTCAGTGAATGCTCCGTCTACTTCGGAGATTATAGCCATCATATTGGCTGCGTTATTACTACTTATATCCGGTTTTGCCTCCGCCTCGGAGATTGCATTCTTTTCTTTGTCTCCTTCCGATAAAAATGAAATAGATGAAGGAGCTCACCCTGCTGACAGTAAAGTTCGTAAATTATTGAGCAATACAGAACGCTTGCTGGCTACTGTGCTGATTACCAATAACTTTGTGAATGTAACCATCATTATGCTATGCAATTACTTCTTTATGGGTATTTTCAATTTTGCATCGCCTATTGCAGAGTTTTTAATACTTACCGTAGTATTGACCTTTCTGCTGTTGTTGTTTGGAGAGATCATACCTAAACTTTATTCAGCACAAAAAACGTTGGCTTTCACTCGTTTTGCCGCACCGGGTATTTTGATGTTTCGTACCATTTTTTATCCCTTGGCTTCGCTATTAATGCATTCTTCTACCTTTATGAATAAGCATTTAACAAAGAAGAGCCGCATCATATCAGTGAGCGAACTTTCGCAAGCATTGGATTTAACAAACAAAGAAGAACTGTCGGAAGAGAATACTATTTTAGAAGGAATAGTTCGTTTTGGTGGCGAAACAGCCAAAGAAGTGATGACTTCTCGCATTGATATGGTAGATTTGGATATTCGTACTCCTTATAAAGAGGTGCTCCAATGTATTATTGATAATGCTTACTCGCGTATACCCATATATTCAGGTTCGAGAGATAATATTAAAGGCATTTTGTATATAAAAGATCTTCTGCCTCATATTAATAAAGGAGAAAGCTTTCGTTGGCAAACGCTTATACGTCCGGCCTATTTTGTTCCGGAAACGAAGATGATTGATGATTTGCTAAAAGATTTTCAAGCCAATAAAACACATATTGCCATTGTAGTAGATGAGTTTGGAGGTACATCCGGACTTATAACTATGGAAGATATCATCGAAGAAATCGTAGGAGAAATTCAGGACGAATATGATGATGAAGAAAAAACGTACGTTGTATTGAACGATCATACCTGGATATTTGAGGGTAAAACCTTATTGACCGATTTCTACCGGGTTGCAGAAGTGGAGGAAGATTTGTTCGATAAAGTTTCCGGTGATGCCGATACGATTGCCGGATTGCTTCTTGAAGTAAAAGGAGAATTTCCTAAACTGCATGAAAAGCTTGTGTATGAAAACTATGAGTTTGAAGTGCTCGAAATGGATAACAGAAGAATCTTGAAAGTGAAGTTTTCAAAAAAATAATGCCGTTATTTAAACAATACAACCAATATCACTGCCGATGGGCTATCTGGAAACAGGAAGAAAGCATTGATCAACTTTTGATGAAACTTCCTGTGATGGGCCGTGCCGAATACCTCAAAGGCATGGAGGCTTTTACTTCCGAATCTCGACGGCTGGAGTGGTTGGCTATTCGTGTGTTGCTTTTCGAACTCTTAGGAGAGATGAAGAAGGTGCTCTACGAACCTTCCGGGAAACCTTATCTGGCCGATGCTTCTGCCCATATAAGCATCTCTCATACCAAGGGATATGTGGCTGTTATTGTAAGCCGGCGGCATGAGGTGGGTATTGATATAGAACAATACAGAGATCGTGTGTTGAAGGTAGCCCATAAATTTGTGCGCGAGGATGAGAAGGCACATATTAACCCCGAAAAAGAAATACTCTCTCTGCTCCTGATATGGTCTGCCAAAGAAGTTATGTTTAAATGTATGAATGAGAGTGAAGTAGATTTCCGAGCGCATTTAATGGTGGAATTACCCGCCGATTCCAAGCCCTTTATGAACTGTCGCGAGTATCGTACATCCCTAAGAAAACGTTTCCTGATTTATTACTTAACTCATCCCGATTTTGTGATGACGTGGACGATAGAAGAGCCGGAACTTTAAGCTGAAGATTTTTCTTGCGGCCGTGGCAGGATATTGTAGCGGCCGTGGCAGAATATTGGAACGGCCGCAAGAGTTTTCTTCAACGGCCGCAAGAAATCATCTTTACTCGTTTTGTTGAGAGGCAAAAAAACGCTCTATTGCTTTTGCCTTTTCTTCGTTACGCTGTTGTCTGCGTTTTAATCTGTTTCCTTTCATAGATATGGCATCCACCAATTCATTGAGAGTTTTCAATTTGTAACTTACATAGGTTCTTCTATTGAGCCCTATTTCTGTTATCATATTGCGATCTTGAATGATGTTGAGTAATTTGTGGTATTGATATTTAGAGGTGTATTTATCATGAGCCTTTTTAAAGGTTTTGTTTTTAAGAAGTAATGTCAGTTCATCCTTATTCTTTGCTCCGAACATTCTGCATTTAATCATATCCGAGGTGGTGCAGGCAAATTCTTTATTTCCTATGATAGATAAAATGCCTAAATACATGGCCCATACGGCACGCTCATCTGCCTGCATCTTATCTTTTTGGGTGTAGATATTCATCATTACCTTGCCGTTTAAAAGGATAAAGGGGCAGCCTTCGAAAGAGTATTTCTTCAAATGTTCATTCACCAGGAGAATGGTGTATTTAACGGTTTCCGTATTCAACTCAAGCATTTTATAGACTTGGCGTATTTTATACCAGGCCATTAATAGATGGTGAAAATCGGGATTCTCTTCACTGTAACTTAACAGATATTCGAATTCTTCCTCCGGATTAAATTCATTTCCCGAAGTATCGAATCCGTTATAATCCTCATCGTAAGGGAAATCAACCATCGTATGGAATGTATGTATAAGCTGGTCGGTAAGGCCTTTTAAGTCTCTGTAAATGCAATAAATGAACTCCTTGTATGCATCGTTTTCAGAAACGTTTATTTTGTTTGCAGTAAAATATATGCCAACATGGAACATCGTATTAATAGTTTCTGCATCTACAATTAACTCTTTCAATAGGGGGAGGGGAATGAGTATAAACGGATTTTTCTCCATGTGTTTGTTTGGTTATTTAATGAAAGACAAATATAAGGAAGACTTTTTATTTGCTGAAATGATATAGCTAAACGAATGTTAAAAATGAGACACTTTAATAATGATCATCCTATGTGTCGTCTTATGCATCGTTCTATATATGATTCTATGTGTCGTCTACATTAATAACTATATATTAAATAGCTATATATTAAATAACTATTATAATAGCATACATTCGTTTTTAAGAAAAACAAATGCTACTATCTTTTTTAATCATTCTTCTTTTATGATTCGGTTTTAGTTCTTATGTTTGTATTTTAGGTAGGCCTTGTTTCTCAACAAAGCCTATCCGGATACTTAAAACAACCAACAAAAGAAATAGATAACTTCTATCTATTGCTTTTATTTATCTTATAAATAAAAGTTCTCTGTATTTGGGCAACGTCCACATTTGGTTGTCCACAATCAGTTCAAGCTTGTCGATGTGATAACGGATTTCGTCGAGCATAGGGGCGATGTTATCATGATAGTTGATGGCTTTTTCGCGTTCGTCTTCAATTTTGTTAGCTACCTTACGGGCCTCAATCATAGCATCTACGTGTTCTTTAATGAATCCTACGCGGTCGGCAATTTCTTCAATCAGTTCCAGGTTTCGGCAGCAAAGTTTTTTCCATTTATCGTCCGGATACAGTTCTTTCATTTTGTAAACGTTGTCAATCAAATCGGTTTGATATTGAGTGGCTACGGGAATGATGTGGTTCATGGCCAGATCGCCCAATACGCGAGCTTCAATCTGGATTTTCTTGGTATAGGTTTCCCACTTTACTTCGTTGCGGGCTTCCAACTCTATTTTGCTCATCACTCCTGTGGTTTCGAACATGGCAATGGTTTCGGGTTTCAGGTAGTTGTCGAAGATAACAGGCACGCTGGTTTCGCAATCCAAGCCACGTTTTTGAGCTTCTTCTTTCCATTCGTCGCTGTAACCGTTGCCATCAAAATGGATGGGCTTGCATATTTTGATGTATTTACGTATTACGTCCAGCAGGGCCGATACTTTGGGTTCGCCTTGTTCAATCAGTGCATCTACATCTTCTTTGGTATTTACTTTGTTGATGGCCTTTAGTTTTACGATTTACAATATAGAGAGTTACTCTAATCGTAAATCGTAAATTGTCCAATCGTCAATTAATTATAGGCCGATTCTCCATGTTCGTATACATCCAATCCTTCTTCTTCGACACGTGGGCTCACGCGGAGACCATGAATCTTGTCGAGTGCTTTGAAGATGATATACCCCATGCCAAGTGCCCATGCGCCTACCACTAAGGCACCAAATATTTGAGCTCCGAGGAATTGCCAGCCACCACCGTAGAGTAAACCTTCTTCTGTGGCAAGAAATCCGGTAAGTACAGTTCCTAAGAAGCCGCATACGCCATGTACAGATGAGGCTCCTACAGGATCGTCTATTTTCAGTACTTTATCGATGAAATCTACAGAATAAATCATAGTAATTCCCGATAAAGCACCGATGATAACAGCTCCTACGGGCGAAACAATATCGCATCCGGCTGTAATACCTACCAACCCGGCCAACACACCGTTTAATGTGAGCGATAACGATGGTTTGCTGTATTTGCACCAGCTGAGTATCAAGGCAAAGAAACCACCGGCGCAAGCCGAAAGGTTGGTGGTTAAAAATACGTGCGAAATGGCAAGCCGATCGGCTTCTCCGGCTGCTGCCAATTGAGAACCGGGGTTGAAGCCAAACCATCCGAACCAAAGGATGAAAACTCCCAAACAGGCCAGCGTCAGGTTGTGCCCGGGGATGGCTCTCGACTTACCATCTTTTGTGCAATGTCGCCTCTTTCTTTACATCCTCGAATTTTGTTTTGCGGATGATAGCTTCAATCTTTTTCATAATTTAAAATAATGAGTGTTACCTGAAAACGTTTTAATTACCTTCTTTAAAAACTAATACCAAATGCAAAGTATGCTTTTTCCGTATTCGGATTTACTGTTATTTTGGCAAATGCAGGTAGGGAGAATGAGTCGGTGATTTTGATGTTTTTACCGGCTGTTAGTCCAACATTTACTACATTAAATCCATCAGAATAAGCTCCCTCCCAAGGAGTAAGTCCTACTTCTGCCGAGAAATCAAATTCGCCGAGTTTGAAAGGAACCATCACTTCCGCATAACTGGAGTAGGCACGATCCATGCTACCATCACTCTTTGCCTTGTAGTAGTCGGCTCCCGCAAAATTGGTGTTCCAGCTTACTGAAAGCGGTCCGAAATCATAACCAACGGTTGCCTCGTACACATGATCGGTTTCTTTGGAGGCATACTTAAAGTATTTTCCGCCATAATCGAACCAATAATCGGTTACTGCTACACTAAATCCTCCGGCGTTATAGCCTAACGTAAGATCAAGTTCTTTCGTGTCTTCTTTTTCTATACCTACCGATCCCCATGCGCTTAATGAGAATCCGTATTTACCTACTGCTATAGAGGGTTGTATACTCACCCCTCCGCAGTCTTGCCCACGCCAGATGTAATTGCTTACTACATCGGCACCTACTGAAACCTCTACATTGTTCTGCGCATTTGCTGTTAGTGTACTAAGTGCAATCACTAAGGCTGCTGCCATTACCCTGAACTTGTTTTGAATCATTTTTTTCATTGTCCTTTTACCTTTAATAGTTAAAATAATGTGAATCTCAATCTCTATTCTTTATTCTTTTCATGGCTTCTATGCAATCGTCATGTTCGCCGAAGGCAGTGAGCCGGATATAACCTTCTCCGCTGGGGCCAAAACCTACCCCGGGTGTTCCTACTACATGGGTTTCGTGCAGAATTTGTTCGAAGAAACGCCAAGAGGGAGTTCCTTTCGGTGTTTTTACCCATAGGTAAGGGGCGTTTTCACCACCATATACTTGCAGTCCGCACGCTACCAATCCGTCTTTCATGATTCGGGCGTTAGTCATATAATAATTGATTGTTTGCTTTATTTGTTCTTTGCCCTCGGGGGTGTAGATGGCCTCCGCGGCACGTTGAGTAATATAAGATGTTCCGTTGAACTTAGTGCTCTGTCGACGGTTCCAGAGGCTGTTCAATGATATGCGTTCTCCTTGCGGAGTAGTGCCTGTTAGTTCTTTGGGTACTACGGTGTAGCCGCAACGTATGCCTGTAAATCCGGCTGTTTTGGAGAAACTGCGGAATTCGATAGCGCATTTTTTGGCTCCTTCAATTTCGTAAATAGAGTGGGGGATGGACGGATCTTGAATATAAGCTTCGTAGGCGGCATCGAACAAGATGAGTGTATCATTTACCAAAGCATAGTCTACCCACTTTTTGAGTTCCTCTTTGCTTAGTGTGGTGCCGGTGGGGTTGTTGGGGTAGCAGAGGTAAAGAATGTCGATTTTCTTATCCGGTATTTGCGGTATGAAGTTATTTTCGGCTGTACAGGGCATATAGACTATATTGCTCCATTTACCGTTTTCTTGCAATGTTCCGGCACGCCCTCCCATCACGTTGCTGTCGATGTAAACGGGGTAGATGGGGTCGGTTACCCCGATGTTATTATCCTGATGCAGTATGTCGCCGATGTTTCCTGTATCGCTTTTGGCACCATCGCTTACAAAAACTTCGCTGTTGCTTAGCTGAATGCCGCGAGGTGTATAGTCGTTCTTTATAATGGCTTCCGTCAGAAAATCGTATCCTTGTTCAGGACCATACCCGCGGAAGGTACTTTTGTTTGCCATTTCGTCTACCGCTTTATGCATGGCTTCGATGCATGCAGGTGCCAGTGGCTGTGTAACATCTCCGATTCCCAGGCGGATAATGTCCTGATCGGGATGTGTGGCTTTGAATGTATTTACTTTTTTGGCGATGTCCGAAAATAAATAGCTTCCGGGCAGTTTCAGGAAATGTTCGTTAACTAATGCCATATTGTTGTCTTTTATTGGTTTATTTCGATTTTTCCATCAAATACTTTGGTTGCCGGTCCTGTCATCATAATGTGGTTGGTTTCTTTATTCCATTCGATGGTCAGCGTGCCTCCGTCCATAATTACATCCGGTTTTCTTTTTGTTTTTCCTGATTGTATAGCCGCTACTGCTGTGGCGCAGGCACCGGTTCCGCAGGCCAAGGTTATTCCCGAACCCCTTTCCCACACTCGCATACGTATTTTGTTTGGGCTGAGTACTTGTGCGAATTCCACGTTCACTCGTCCCGGGAAGAGAGGATGGTGCTCTATTTGCGGTCCTAAAACAGGAAGATTGATTTCCGATATATCATCTACAAATATCACCAGATGGGGGTTTCCCATATTTACGGTAGTTCCGGTAAGCTGATGTCCGGTTGATAGTTTAATTTCAATCTCTTGAATATCGCTCGGCTCATTCATATCTACTGTAACCGATGCTACTTCGTTTTTTTCGATATTCAGTTTGAGGTATTTTATTCCGGAGAGGGTTTCCAATGAGAATTCATTGCCTTGAATGTCGCCGTTGTCATAAAGGTATTTGGCTACGCAACGCGAGGCGTTTCCGCACATGGTGGCTTCCGAACCATCGGCATTGAATATCCGCATGCTGTAATTGGCAATATCCGATGAACCAATTAAAACCAAGCCGTCGCCTCCAATTCCTTTATTACGATCACTCCACAGAATGGATGTCTGCTCCGGATGTGGGATGCACTCTTTGCGGATATCTACATATATGTAGTCGTTCCCCGCTCCATGCATCTTGGTGAATCTTATTTCTTTTGTCATTTTGTAGAGGATTAATCTTTGTTGTTGTCGTTTTGTTTAATTCCTCTGCAAAGATATGTCTTTTTGTTTATATAATATCTTTTTTTGATATTAAATTTATGTTTCATTTTTGTAATTCCTTTCAATAGTTCTTCAGAAGATTACGAAGAACTAAAGGTCGATCGGTAGTGATAAAATCGACTTTGTGTTTAATAAGCCATTGCATATCTTCTTCACTGTTTACGGTCCAAACGTTTACTTTGAGTCCTAATGAGTGACATTCCGTAATCCATTCAGGATTCTTTTTAAATACCTTGCTGTTATAGTCGGGCCCTGTACAACCGATCGCTTTGAGTTCCTGAGGAGAAAGATCGCCATTGAGGTAATAAATCGGTGTGCCTTGAGGAGCCAGGCGGATGAATTCTTTGACGGCATGCAATGAAAAGGAAATATATTCCATACGCGGTTCCAATTGCATTTTGCTAACAAGTGATATGATTTGTTCGATGGCTTTGGTTTCCAACTCGGGAGTACTAAGCTTTTTCAGTTCCAGAATAAGTCGGGTTTTTAATTCGGTTCCTTTTTGAAGGTATTCGGAAAGGAGTGGCAGGCTCTCTCCGTTTTTCAGTTTGAGCCGGGTAAGCGTATCGGCTGTATTCTTTTTGATGGAGGTAAGTCCGTGAATCGCATCGTGTATAACGATCAATTTCCCGTCACTGCTCATTCTTACATCAAATTCGCAGCCATAGCAATTGATGGAATCTGCTTTTAGTAAAGAGGCAATACTGTTTTGTGCGGAACCTTGAGTATCCCAAAAACCACGATGAGCTATGACTTGGGTTTGTGACATCATATTTGCAGATATGAAAACAAATAGAGTGCAGATAACGGCTTTTCTCATAACAATTTGTAGTATGATATACAAATGTACTAAAACTTTTTATACCTTTGGCTGACAAACCTCCTAATCCGTTTTATAACATCAATTTGAATGACACAATGAACCGATCGAAGAAAGAAAAACGACTGCTACTAACCATTCGTTTGCTGATAATATTTTTTATGGCAGCATTAGTAATTTCAGGAGCTACTGCATTTCCCTTAGAAACCGAACTTGGTCTGTTTTGTAAGATACTGGGAATCTCTACCGATGTTCCTGCTGCTAATTATACCGGATTTCAACACTGGATCGCTTGGATTTATGAGGGAGTGAGTACTACCAATAAAGCATATCCGTTTTTGGCGTATGGTACCGACTGGTTGGCCTTTGCACATATTGCCATAGCCATTGCTTTCTTCGGCGTGTATTATAAGCCTGTTCGTAATATCTGGATTGTTTACTGGGCCATGATTTTGTGTGTGGCTATTATGCCTGTTATCTTTATTTGCGGATCTATCCGGCAAATTCCTTTCTACTGGCAATTGATAGATAGCTCATTTGGTATTTTTGGCATTGTTCCTTTATTAATGTTACGTTATTATATACTGAAGCTGGAAAGGTTTTACCCGGGGAGGTACTGACTTTAATTACTTTGGTGAAGATAGATGATGCATTTAAAAATAAAGATACTTCTGTGGATCATTGCCATTCCATTATTAACAGCTTGTGAGAAAAAAACTCCTTCTAAAGAGATTAGTTTCTATTATTGGAAAAGGAATGTAACCTTTGGAAAAACCGAGAAAGACTATTTTCGGAAACTGAATTGCGAGAAACTATACATACGTTTCTTTGATATTGATGTGGACTCAGAAGATTATCTGTCTCCAAAATCAAAAATAGCATTATTCAATCCTAAGGAACTGGATGCTAAATATATTCCGGTGGTGTTTATTACCAATCGTACATTCAGAAAGATGGAGTACAGTAGTCCCGAAAGCTTGGCAAATAGCACACATGGGTTAATAGAGAAGATTGTAGAGAAGAATAAAATACCTTCTCCGGACGAAATACAAATAGACTGCGATTGGACTACTTCTACCCGAGAGAACTTTTTTACTTTTCTACGCGAACTGAAAAAACTGTTTGGAGGAAAGATAACTTGTACTTTACGACTACACCAGGTGAAAGATATGGAAATGACAGGGGTTCCTCCTGTCGATAAAGTGTATCTGATGTGTTATGCTACATCATCTCCTCAGGATACGGATACTCAAAATTCAATATTAGACATTGAATTATTGAAGGCGTATACCGGGAAACTCCATAAATACCCGGTGGAATTAGATGTTGCTTTACCCCTTTATTCCTGGGGAGTGGTGACAAATCATCGTGGAGAAATACGGCTGATAAACAATGTGGATATAACCGATATGGTTCCGGAGTTCTTTAAGCAGACAGGAGAGAATACTTATGAAGCACAAGATGACTTTTTTCTGCAAGGCATATATCTGAATAAAGGTTTCACTTTGCGTATCGAAAGAATAGATCCGGCATTATTGAATGAAGCAAAATCTTATCTGGACAGTAAATTAAAGAAAAACTACCATATAGTATATTATCATTTGGATAAACCCTTTATTGAAAGGTTTACGATAGATGAACTGAAATAAAATTTAGCCGGAACATGATGAAGAAAATTCTTATAATCGTCCTTTCCTTATTGTTGTCTTCTTCTAAATTGTGGTCATGCGGATGGGATGAAGAAGAGTACTATAGCTATTATAGCCTTATCTTTTCGCAGGAACTTATTAACGATTCACGTTATTATCCTTTTCTGCTCGATTTTTATCTTCCTTATTATGAAACAGATGAAACTAAGTTTGGTAATATTGAAGAATGGAGTACCTATTTGCACATACCATACGAACAGGCTTATTATCTGGTGTTTAAAGCTTCGGAAGAAAATGTATTACGGTTGCTCGCCAACAAAAACGTAGAAGATGAACAATTAAAGTTTGCTGATAGAAACTTTGTAAGCATGCATACAGAAGCCCTGCAATACTTATTGACAGCAAAGGAGTTGGAACCTTATATGACTATTTCCGGAGCTTTTAGTAATGACTGGTCTTATTACGAGGATTCCGAAACCGATATTGATAAACTACCTTATAATCAAATTAACCTGAAACTGCAAAAAGCATGGAAACAGGCAAAGAACAAAGAGATTAAACTACGTTATGGATATCAATTAGTACGCTTTGCCCATTATAACAAGAGGTATCAAGAGGCTGTTGATCTTTTCGATTTATATGTGGAACCTTTGAACCTGAAATCAGAAATGTATTACTATGCACTTTCGCAAAAAGCAGGTGCCATAAGAGGGCTTGGAGATGTTATTACGGCTAACAGCCTTTTCTTTCAAGTCTTTTCTTATTCGATTGATCTGAAAACAACGGCTTTGTCGTCCATGAAATTAAACGAAAATGTGGACTATGAGAGTTTCCTGATGAGAGCTAAAACCATCGAAGAGAAAAATGATGCAGATTTGTTGTTGGGTTATATTTCGTTTAGTAATCCGCTGGCAAGTGCCCGGAAAATAGCAAAGCGTTCGCCCGATGCCATACAAGCTAAAGTGTTGACAGCTCGTGCTATCAGCTTTATTGAAAGTGATATTGAAAAGTACGGCGAGGTGTCGGGGTATAAAGACAGGCGTTTTCCTATTGTTAATAAGGATGAAATAAGAAATATGCAAGATGTACTGACCTTTGTAAAAACGCAAGCTGTATCGAATAAAGTAAATCAAAAAAACTACTGGAACATTACTACAGCTTATCTACTCTATTTAGATAGAAAGTATGCAGAGGCCAATGCTTACCTGCAAAAGGTAGATGTAAGCGAGGAAGGTTATCAACTCCAAAAAGATATTTTAGCCATGTTGATAGATTTAGGTCGGGAACCGATTATAAACAGAGAGGTAGAGAAACGGCTTTATGCGGAATATAATGATGTATTTATGAACAGATCTTCTTCGGAAGGACGAAGTAAGGTGGCAGCGTATGTGATTGACTTGTTATCAAACCGCTATTATCTTCAAAAAGACTATGCGAAATCTTTTATGTTGCAAAATTCATTGATTGAACTTCAGGGTAATCCGAACCTCGATTTGTTAATAGAGATAGAAAATCTATATAATAAACCCAATAAGAATACTTTTGAAGAATACTTAGTAAACGAGTTTAAAGTAGGGATTCGCACAGCTAATAATGAAGAAAAGATATCTGTGACAGACTATATCAAATATATGAAAGGGGTTATTTATCTGGCAAACGATGATTTAGAGATGGCAAAACAGATGTTTGAAACAAACAGATACTTGAGTAACTCTATTTCATCGGATGTATTTGGCTATAACCGAATAGAATGCTTTGAATGCAAAGATAATATGGCAATAGATTACTTATCGGAGTTTGATTATATAGATGATAATATATCGGAGGGAGAACTTGTATATATATTGATGCAGTTAAAAGAAGAGGCTTTGAAGAATGATTCTCGATCGGCCAAAGCCAATTATCTGTTGGGTAATTTCTTTTATAATGTTTCAGCTACAGGATATTACCGTAATTATGTTCGCTTTGGGTATGCAAGTAATAGTCAATGGTTTTTTGATACAAAGGATAAAAACAGATTGTTTAAGGATCAGATTTCCCTGAAAGATATTCCTTCCTACTTTGATAATTCGGTAGAGATAGCCAATAACTATCTTCAAACTGCATATCAGTTTGCTTCGGACAATGAGTTAAAAGCCCGTATTGTATTTGCTCTATCGAAATGCGAACAGGGAATGCATTACCAAAAACTTTTCGACAAGTACCAAGCCGACGAGTATTGGTGGAGCGGTAGAGATGAGGATTGGGTAATGATATCCAACCGTAAGTATTTCGAAGAACTTATGAAGTATAAAAACACCCGTTTTTTCAAGGAAGTGGAAACGAATTGTAAATACTTTGAATATTATGTTAGTTGTTTGTAATAGGTGTGCTCTCTCTTAATACAACTGCCCCGTTTTATGAGGATCTTTCAAATCTACCCAGAAGATATGAATAGGTTCTCCCGAATCTTGTCGGCCATTATTGTTGGCATCAAGTTGAGCGAAAACATACATTAAGTCATTCTCTGGGTCGTATTCCGATTTAATGGTTGAGTAGTTCTCGGGAACGAGTGCTTTTTGTCTTTCTCCTTTCCAATCGAATAAATAAAACCTTCTGAGGTCTTTCACATTTATAAAGCCGTCTTTATTGGTATCTTCGTTATAAACAGACACCATAAAGTAGTCTCTATGTACAGGCTTTGTGTTCAATGTATCTTTAGAGGATGTTGGATAATATAAAGTTCTGACGAGCACAGGCTTTTCAAAGAACAGTTTCTTTTTATTCTCTTTTAAGTCATAAAGAGAAACATTTACCATGTTGTAGCCAAATGTTGCTTCAATGCCCGGCATGAAATTATAATTCCAGTTATTGCCGTTGCTGTGTGCAAAATCAGAATAGTTTTGATGATAGCAGTTTGAGCCAATGAATGTAGTTTTAGTATCTCTATTCAGATTCACCTTATATATATTAGTAATTCTTATTTGAGGAATACCGGTTAGCAGTACATTGCTTGGCCGGGTTTCAATAGATAAGGAGTCGCTTTGTAAATCATCAACGTGGTTATTCTCTCTATTTTGAGCAGGGGTACTGACCTGAAAACCTTTTTCATCAAGCTTTCCTTCGGAGCAGCCGGTTAATAAAGAAATAGATAATGCAATGAAGATCGTTGACAGTTGTTTCATCTTTGTATGTTTTATTGAGATAGATGGATTTTTATGTTTGATTCTTGTTGTAAATATAGGTATTTATTCGTTTTCTAACAATCGGAACGGTGCTTTTTATATATTTTGTAAACAAAAGAGGAAGCTTTATACATTCTCTCAAAAATACATAGATGCGTCGAAAAGATGCTCTACAACGCTTTGTGGAGGTCTTTGATTTTGAGCCTTCAACTCCAATGAGTACACGCGTCAACTTCGCAAACTTGACGCGTGTACTCTTCAAACTTGATGCGTGTACTCTTTGAAGTTGATGCGTGTTTTTTTGTTTAATGGTGAGGATGTAAATAAAAAGAAAATATGCTGTGTGGAGCGTTTTTTCATGAATTTCATTAAAAAGGGAAATGAATGATTCTATATTTTTGTATCTTTATAAAATAATAGATTGAACTATAAAGAAAATCGATTATTGGGGAGAGTGAGAATGTTTTAATATAGAGGTGTATGAATAAAAAAGAAATAAAAAAGGAACTATTTAATAAATTGATGCAAGTACATGCTTTATGGTCTTTTAAAGAGCCTGAAATAAACCGGATCTCTGATGAAATGCTTATTGAGAAAGTTTTACTTCATTTAGATATACAGGATATTAATAGACTTTTTTCAATTTTTCCCAAGAAGAAGATAAAAGAAGTTTGGGTTCATCAAATTATTCCATTGGAGCCACAGTATCACTCATATAATATATTGTTTAGTCTCTTGTATTTTAATATTAAAAATCCGAATCGCTATATAAAAATGAGGTCTAATCAGTATGTTAAATCATTATTACAAAAATGAAAGGATTAGCAGTTCATACGCAGAAATTGTTTGAACCTATCAGTCAGTTAGAATGTATAAGAGAGTATGTTTTTAACTCCTAAGTATGAAATTAATCCATTACAAATTCAGGAATACATAGCAGAGGAGATAAAAAAATATAATGTAGTCATAATGAATAGGAATAAATCTTGATCACCATCAATTTCTAATAAAATCATGAATAACCAAATCAACCAACAACTCCATGCATTGGCAGAGAGCGATTACAAAGCATTTAACGAAAAACTCATTCCTACGAAGTATGCTATACTCGGCATTCGTATGCCTGCACTTAAAAAGTTGGCAAAGGAACTGGCAACAAATCCGAATGTAGAAACTTATCTTGAAAATGCAGAGTTTACTACTTACGAACATATTCTTCTTTATGGGTTGGTATTGGGACAGCTTAAAAAGCCTTCCTTGGAAACCGTGTTTCGTTATTTAGACCCTTTAATTCTGAAGTTCGATAATTGGGCACATGTAGATACTATTATTTCTTCTCTAAAAATATTCGGAAAGTACCCTGAGGAGGTACTTGCCCATTACTTGCCTCTCAAAACTGATGAAGGAGAATTTACAAAGCGTACATTTGTTATTATCCTGATGGATTATTTTATAAATGAAACCTACATAGAGAAAACATTGAAGCATTTCTCGGAAGTGCCGCAAGGACAATATTATGTGGATATGGCTATTGCCTGGGCTATGAGCGTAGGGCTTATTAAGTTTTACGATAACACTCTGCCTTTGCTGGAACAAAAAGCCTTCTCGAAGTTTGTACATAATAAATCTATCCAGAAAGCGCGTGAAAGTTTCCGTGTATCACCAGTAATTAAGGAACTGTTGAATGAAATGAAGATGAAATAACCTCTTTCCCCTGAGGAGACTGTATTTTTAGGCTTGCTTTCATAATGCTTTGTTTTGTAGTACAAATGTAACATTTGTATATGCTTTAATCTTTTTAACCCTTAATTTATTGCTTTTTGCTCTTTTCTTTGCAATTATTCTCATTTCAAAGAAATTTCTTTTTATGAAAATACATATCTTTGCAGCCGATTAAAAACAAATAACCATTTTATAAAATGTGTGGAATTGTAGGCTACATCGGTAAACAGCAAGCCTACCCCATCCTAATAAAAGGGCTGAAACGGTTAGAGTACCGTGGATACGACAGCGCAGGGGTAGCACTCATCAGTGATCAACAAGATCTCAATGTTTATAAGGCGAAAGGAAAAGTTTCCGAACTCGAAGAATTCGTCATTTCAAAAGATATTTCAGGTAACATTGGTATTGCACATACACGCTGGGCTACTCACGGGGAACCTTGTTCAGCAAACGCCCATCCCCACTATTCTTCTTCCGAAACTCTCGCTCTCATTCACAACGGTATTATTGAAAATTACGCTTCTCTCAAAGAAAAACTCCAAGCCAAAGGCTATTCTTTTAAAAGTAGTACCGACACAGAAGTTCTTGTTCAACTCATCGAATACATTAAACGAACCAACCAAATAGATTTACTCTCGGCCGTTCAGTTGGCTCTTAACGAAGTGATAGGTGCGTATGCCATTGCAGTGCTGGAAAAAGATCATCCGGATGTGATTATCGCAGCTCGTAAAAGTAGTCCGCTGGTAGTAGGAATAGGAGAAGATGAATTCTTTCTGGCTTCGGATGCCACTCCCATTGTAGAATATACCGATAAAGTAGTGTATTTGCAAGATGGAGAGATTGCCGTCATCGAACGAAACAAAGAGCTAAAGGTGGTAGATTTGAATAATGTAGAATCTACCCCCGAAGTGAAGCAGGTAGTCATGAATATCGGTCAGTTGGAAAAAGGAGGCTATCCTCACTTTATGTTGAAAGAGATTATCGAGCAGCCCGATTGTATTTATGACTGTATGCGCGGGCGAATTAATGTAGATGCAAACAATGTGGTTCTTTCGGCTGTTATTGATTATAAAGAAAGACTGTTGGAAGCTAAACGTTTTATAATTGTAGCCTGTGGTACTTCCTGGCATGCCGGACTGATTGGTAAGCAACTGATTGAAAGCTTTTGCCGCATTCCGGTAGAAGTGGAATATGCTTCGGAGTTTCGGTATCGCGATCCGGTGATTGACGAAAGCGATGTAGTTATTGCCATTTCGCAATCCGGAGAAACAGCCGATACGCTGGCTGCTGTGGAATTGGCTCGCAGCCGGGGAGCTTTTATATATGGTATATGCAATTCCGTAGGTTCATCTATACCACGTGCCACAGATACAGGGTCTTACATTCATGTAGGGCCGGAAATAGGGGTAGCATCTACCAAAGCTTTTACCGGACAGGTAACAGTACTCACTATGCTGGCGCTTACCTTGGCTAAGGAAAAACAAACCATAAATAACGATGAATATCTGAAAGTGGTACAAGAACTTAGTTTGATTCCTGAAAAAATGAAGCAGGTACTTAAACTAAATGATCGGATTGCCGAACTGTCGAAGATATTCACTTATGCTCGCAACTTTATTTATCTGGGACGTGGATATAGTTATCCGGTTGCTCTGGAAGGAGCTTTGAAACTGAAGGAAATCTCCTACATTCATGCCGAAGGCTATCCGGCAGCCGAAATGAAGCATGGCCCGATTGCCTTGATAGACGAAGAGATGCCTGTAGTTGTAGTAGCCACCCATAACGGATTGTACGAAAAAGTATTAAGTAATATACAAGAAATTAAAGCTCGGAAAGGAAAAGTAATTGCCATTGTAACCGAAGGGGATGAGATAATTAGTAATATAGCCGATTATTGCATCGAACTTCCTGCTTCTATGGAGTGTTTAGATCCTTTGGTGGCAACTGTGCCCTTGCAACTGCTTGCTTATCATGTAGCAGTATGTAAAGGGTTGGATGTAGATCAACCCAGAAACCTGGCCAAATCAGTAACTGTAGAATAAAGATGGAACAATTAAAGCATGAATGTGGCGTAGCCATGATCCGCCTGTTAAAACCTTTAGAGTATTATCAGGAAAAGTATGGAACATGGATGTATGGTTTAAATAAGCTCTATCTGTTGATGGAGAAACAACATAACCGGGGGCAGGAAGGAGCAGGGCTCGCCTGTGTGAAACTGGAAGCCAATCCCGGTGAGGAATACATGTTTCGCGAACGGGCAGAAGGTGCCGATGCCATTACCGAGATATTCGGGACAGTTCAGAGTCATTTCAAGCATCTCCATCCCGAACAGTTACATGATGCGGAATATGCCAAGAAATATCTGCCTTTTGCAGGCGAAGTTTATATGGGCCATTTAAGATATAGTACTACCGGTAAATCCGGTATTTCTTTTGTCCACCCGTTTCTTCGCCGGAACAATTGGCGAGCCAAGAACCTGGCGCTTTGCGGTAACTTCAATATGACAAATGTAGATGAAATATTTGCTCGGATTACAGCCATCGGCCAGCATCCCAGAAAATATGCTGATACTTATATTATGTTGGAGCAAATAGGTCACCGACTCGATAGGGAAGTGGAAAGACTCTTTCAGGAATGCGAAAGGGAAGGACTTACCGGCATGGATATAACTCATGGCATTGAGGAGCGAATGGATATTTCGAACGTATTAAAAACATCTACCAAAGATTGGGATGGAGGATATGTAATTTGTGGACTTACCGGTAGCGGAGAATCATTCGCGGTGAGAGATTCCTGGGGCATTCGTCCTGCATTCTGGTATATGGATGATGAAATAGTAGTGGTAGCCTCTGAGCGTCCGGTGATTCAGACAGTGTTAAATGTTTCTGCAGATGCTATCAAAGAGTTGCAGCCCGGTCAATCTATTCTGGTCAACAAAGCCGGAAAGATGCGTTTGGCGCAGATCAATAAAGTGCGTGAAGTGAAGAAATGCTCTTTTGAACGCATCTATTTCTCTCGTGGTAGTGATGTGGATATTTACAACGAGCGGAAAATGTTGGGAAGAACCTTGGTTGATCCTATCTTGAAAACTATTAATGGCGATGTAAAGAATACAGTTTTCTCGTTCATCCCTAATACAGCCGAAGTCGCTTTCTACGGAATGCTCGAAGGGTTTGATAATTACCTGAATAAAGAGAAAATCAAACGAATCGAAGCGTTAGGGCATAACCCGAGCCATGAAGAGTTGGACGAAATACTTTCCATGCGCATCCGTAGCGAGAAGGTAGCCATTAAAGACATTAAACTCCGTACATTTATAGCAGAAGGAAACAGTCGGAACGATCTGGCTGCCCATGTATACGATGTAACCTACGGAAGCATTGTTCCCAATGTAGATAACCTGGTAGTTATTGATGATAGTATTGTTCGGGGAACCACCCTGAAACAAAGTATTATTGCTATCCTGGATCGTTTGCAACCAAAGAAGATAATCATTGTATCTTCCTCTCCACAAGTACGTTATCCCGATTATTACGGCATTGATATGGCGAGGATGAACGAATTTATCGCCTTCAAAGCTGCCATCGAATTATTGAAAGAGCGCGAAATGAAGGACGTGATTGAACGTGCTTATAACAAAGCCAAAGACCAACAGAAGTTACCCGGAGAACAAATGGTTAACTATGTGAAAGAAATATATGCACCCTTTACCGATGAAGAAATATCAGCCAAGATCGCTGAAATGCTAACCCCAAAAGGAACAAAAGCCAAAGTAGAACTTGTATATCAACCTTTGGCCGGACTGCATGAAGCTTGTCCAAACCACAAAGGAGATTGGTATTTCAGTGGGGATTATCCAACATCGGGTGGTGTGAAGCTTGTCAACCAAGCATTTATAGATTATATCGAACAAATTTACCAATTCTAAAGCCTCTCCCCGTCCCTCTCCCAAGGAGAGGGAGAAAAGGGATGAAAGCTTTGACTATGAGATTATGATAAAGGATAACAAATAAAATGCAGAAAGATTATGAAAGAAACGTATAAGACAAATCAAACTCTTTCTCCCTCTCCTTGGGAGAGGGACGGGGAGAGGCTTAAACCTGTAACTTTAATCCTTAATGACGGTAGTGTTTTTCACGGGAAATCGTTTGGTTATGAGAAACCGGTAACAGGTGAGGTTGTATTTAATACAGCCATGATGGGATATCCGGAGAGTTTAACTGACCCTTCGTATGCGGGACAATTAATGGTACTAACGTATCCATTAGTTGGCAATTATGGAGTGCCTCCTTTTACGTTGGAACCCAATGGATTGGCAACCTTTATGGAAAGTGAGAGAATCCATGCGGATGCTATCATTGTAAGTGATTACTCCACAGAGTATAGTCACTGGAATGCAGTAGAGAGTCTGGCCAACTGGTTAAAACGTGAACAAGTACCCGGAATAACCGGAATTGATACACGTGAACTTACGAAAGTGTTGCGTGAACATGGAGTTATGATGGGGCGCATCGTTTTTGATAGCCTCACCCCTGACCCCTCTCCCGAAGAGAGAGGAACAGATACACCTGACTATGAGTCAATTAATTATGTCGATAAGGTTTCATGTAAAGAGGTCATTCGCTACCAACCAACCAACTCCCTCTCCTTTGGAGAGGGGCGGGGAGAGGCTCATAAGAAAGTAGTACTGGTAGACTGTGGTGTAAAAACTAACATCATACGTTGCTTACTGAAACGAGATGTGGAAGTAATTCGTGTCCCTTGGAATTATGATTTCAATCATTTAGAGTTCGATGGGCTTTTTATAAGTAATGGTCCCGGTGATCCGGATACTTGCGATGAGGCTGTACAAAACATCCGTAAAGCCATGCAAAACCCTAACTTGCCAATCTTTGGTATCTGTATGGGTAATCAGTTACTCGGTAAAGCTGCGGGAGCGACTATCTATAAACTGAAATATGGTCACCGTAGTCATAACCAACCTGTGCGTATGATGGGAACTAATCGTTGCTTTATTACCAGCCAAAATCATGGCTATGCCGTAGATAATAATACATTGCCTGCCGATTGGGAACCTCTTTTCATTAATATGAATGATGGCTCCAACGAAGGAATCAAGCATAAGAAAAACCCTTGGTTCTCTGCTCAGTTCCACCCAGAGGCCGCCTCGGGCCCAACCGATACTGAATTTTTGTTCGATGAATTCATCAAAGCAATGGACAATGGACAATGGACAATGGGCAATGAAACAAATACAGAAGCGCAGCCCAACTCTCAACTCTCAACTCTCAACTCTCAACTCAAGAAGAAGGTACTTCTTCTTGGTTCCGGTGCCCTAAAGATAGGAGAAGCCGGAGAATTTGACTATTCCGGTTCGCAGGCACTAAAAGCCCTGAAAGAAGAGGGAATTGAAACCATCCTTATTAATCCGAATATTGCTACCGTTCAAACCAGTGAAGGAGTAGCAGATCAGATATACTTCCTTCCGGTGACTCCTTATTTTGTAGAGAAGGTAATCCAAAAAGAAAAGCCGCAAGGGGTGATGTTGGCATTTGGTGGACAAACCGCTTTGAACTGTGGAGTGGAACTTTACAAGAACGGCATTTTTGAGAAATACGGAGTGAAAGTATTAGGAACTCCCGTTCAGGCGATCATAGATACAGAAGACCGCGAACTTTTTGTGAAGAAACTGGATGAAATAGACGTTAAGACCATAAAAAGTGAAGCAGTAGAAAACATAGTAGATGCTCGTCGCGCAGCCAAAGAGTTAGGCTACCCGGTTATTATTCGTGCAGCTTACGCACTTGGAGGATTAGGCTCCGGTTTCTGCGATAACGAGGAAGAACTGAATGTATTAGCAGAAAAAGCCTTCTCTTTCTCTCCACAAGTATTGGTGGAAAAAAGCCTTCGTGGCTGGAAAGAAGTGGAATATGAAGTCGTACGCGACCGTTTCGACAACTGTATTACAGTTTGTAATATGGAAAACTTCGACCCGTTGGGTATTCATACAGGAGAATCTATCGTCATTGCACCTTCTCAAACACTGACTAATTCTGAATATCATAAACTACGCGAATTGGCTATACGCATTATTCGCCATATCGGTATTGTAGGAGAATGTAATGTACAATACGCCTTCGATCCCGAGTCCGAAGATTACAGAGTCATTGAAGTAAACGCCCGTTTGAGTCGCTCTTCTGCACTGGCATCTAAAGCAACCGGTTATCCATTGGCTTTTGTAGCTGCCAAATTAGGATTAGGATATGGATTGTTTGACTTGAATAACTCAGTAACCAAAACCACGTCTGCCTTCTTTGAACCCGCTTTGGACTATGTAGTATGTAAAATACCTCGTTGGGATTTAGGTAAATTCCAGGGAGTAGATCGTGAGTTAGGTTCCTCCATGAAGTCGGTTGGAGAGGTAATGGCTATCGGTCGTACCTTCGAAGAGGCCATTCAAAAAGGTCTTCGTATGATCGGACAAGGGATGCACGGTTTTGTAGAAAACAAAGAACTGATTATCCCCGATATAGATAAAGCCCTTCGCGAACCCACTGACAAACGTGTTTTTGTGATATCCAAGGCATTCCGTGCAGGATATACAGTCGATCAGATTCATGAACTTACTAAGATTGATAAGTGGTTCCTACAGAAGTTGATGAACATTGTAAATACCAGCCTCTCCCTATCCCTCTCCCAAGGAGAGGGGACTGGAAAAGAACCGGCTAATGATAGTATAAAGGAATCTCTTTTCCCCCTCTCCTTTGGAGAGGGTCGGGGAGAGGCTCTGCTTCGCCTTGCGAAGCAACAAGGTTTCTCCGACTTCCAAATTGCCCGTGCCCTGTGGAAAGATCAAATGGAAGATAATCACATAGAGCAGGTACGTCAATACCGAAAGGCAAATGGTATTATTCCCGTAGTGAAACAAATAGACACCTTGGCAGCGGAATATCCTGCTCAAACCAACTATCTGTACCTTACTTACAGTGGTGTTGCTAACGATGTGAACTACCTGGGAGATAAGAAATCCATCATTGTATTAGGTTCCGGTGCTTACAGAATCGGTTCTTCCGTAGAGTTTGACTGGTGCGGTGTGCAGGCATTAAATACCATTCGCAAAGAAGGCTGGCGCAGCGTTATGATCAACTATAATCCGGAAACGGTATCTACCGACTATGATATGTGCGATCGTCTTTATTTCGATGAACTTACCTTTGAACGGGTAATGGACATCATCGAACTGGAAAATCCACATGGAGTTATCGTTTCAACCGGAGGGCAGATCCCCAATAACCTTGCTTTACGTTTAGATAATAAGAACGTAAATATACTCGGAACCTCTGCCCGGAGCATAGATAATGCCGAAGACCGTGAAAAGTTCTCTGCCATGCTCGATCGTATTGGAGTAGATCAACCGCGTTGGAGAGAACTGACTTCCATGGAAGATATTAACGACTTTGTAGATGAGGTTGGCTTCCCGGTATTAGTTCGTCCTTCTTATGTGCTCTCAGGTGCAGCAATGAATGTATGTTCCAACTACGAAGAACTGGAACGCTTCTTAAAACTGGCAGCCAACGTAAGTAAAAAGCATCCGGTTGTTGTGAGTCAATTTATTGAACATGCCAAAGAAGTAGAAATGGATGCGGTAGCCAAAGATGGTGAAATCATCGTCTATGCCATTAGCGAACACATCGAGTTTGCCGGGGTACACAGTGGAGATGCTACCATTCAGTTCCCACCGCAGAAACTATATGTGGAAACAGTACGCCGAATTAAACGCATCAGTCGCGAGATAGCTAAGGAGTTAAATATCTCCGGACCATTTAACATTCAGTTCTTAGCCCGTGATAATGACATCAAAGTAATTGAATGTAACTTGCGTGCTTCACGTAGCTTCCCATTCGTTAGCAAAGTGTTGAAAATAAACTTTATTGATATTGCTACCCGGGTAATGCTTGGGCTTCCGGTAGAGAAACCTTCGAAGAACTTATTCGACCTGGATTATGTGGGTATTAAAGCCTCTCAATTCTCTTTCAGCCGTTTGCAGAAAGCCGACCCGGTGTTAGGAGTGGATATGGCTTCTACCGGCGAAGTGGGTTGTATCGGTTCGGATACTTCTTGTGCCATACTGAAAGCAATGCTGTCGGTGGGTTATCGGATTCCGCAAAAGAATATTCTATTGTCAACCGGTACACCCAAACAAAAAGCCGATATGCTGGATGCGGCTCGTATGCTGGTGAAGAAAGGATATAAGTTGTTTGCTACCGGAGGTACTCATAAGTATCTGGTAGAGAATGGAATTGAAAGCAACCTGGTTTATTGGCCCAGCGAGGACGCTAAACCGCAAGCTTTAGATATGCTACACAACAAAGAAATTGATATGGTAGTGAATATTCCGAAGAACTTAACTGCTGGTGAGTTGGATAACGGATATAAAATCCGTCGCGCAGCCATCGACCTGAATATACCATTGATTACCAATGCAAGGTTGGCAAGTGCATTCATCAATGCCTTCTGCACAATGAGTATAGATGATATTTCGATAAAGAGTTGGGAGGAATATAAATAAGGTAGGGTTCGGTAAGAAGGACTTTTCACCACAGATTAACACAGATTTTCACAGATTATTAACTAAAACTCTGTCCTCTTGGGTTTGTTGTGAAATAATTTAATCTGTGAAAATCTGTGCTAATCTGTGGTGAGTTCACTTAAAACCACTATAAATTTAAGCTAATTTTGCCAACAGGTTTAGATAAATAAAACTTTAGCCGTATCTTTGAACTGAAAAAACGTAATTTAATACCTAAAATTAAAAGTGATGACTGTAAGATCTAAACTTAGTATTCTTCTTCTCTTTTTATGTATCCCTTTTATTTCTTTTGCTCAAAAGAAGGGTACTATCTACCAGAAAGGATGGATAGACTTTAATAAAAATGGGAAAATGGACGTTTACGAAAACCCGAACGCCCCTGTTGAAGAAAGAATAAACGATTTGTTGAGCCAAATGAATCTGGATGAAAAAACCTGCCAGATGGCTACCCTCTACGGCTCGGGCAGAGTTTTGAAAGATGCATTGCCGCACGAAGGATGGAAAAATGAAATCTGGAAAGACGGCATCGGAAATATCGACGAAGAGCATAACGGCTTAGGTAAATTCCGCGGAGAATATGCTTTCCCATACACCAAGCATGTAGATACAAAACATACCTATCAGCGTTGGTTTGTAGAGCAAACCCGTTTAGGCATACCTGTAGACTTCACCAACGAAGGTATTCGTGGTTTATGCCATTACCAGGCAACTTATTTTCCTTCGCAAAGCGGACAAGGAAGCACCTGGAATAAAGAACTGATTGCCCGCATCGGAGAAGCAGAAGCCAAAGAGGCCAATGCTTTAGGCTATACCAACATTTACTCTCCTATACTTGATATTGCTCAAGATCCCAGATGGGGACGTGCCGTAGAGTGTTATGGCGAAGATCCTTATTTGGTAGGTCAGTTGGGTAAACAAATGATTACCAGCTTGCAAAAACAAAACTTGGTAGCTACTCCCAAACATTTTGCCGTATATAGTATTCCCGTAGGAGGGCGCGATGGTGGTACGCGTACCGACCCGCATGTGGCTCCTCGTGAGATGCGTACGCTTTATCTGGAACCTTTCCGCATGGCATTTCAGGAAGCCGGTGCTTTGGGTGTAATGAGCTCATACAACGATTATGATGGTGAACCGATTACCGGAAGCTATCGTTTCCTGACCGAAATTCTTCGTCATGAATGGGGTTTTAAAGGTTATGTGGTTTCTGATAGTGAAGCAGTAGAATTTATCCACAACAAACATAAAGTAGCAGATGATTATGTAGACGGTATTGCACAATCTATCAATGCCGGATTAAATATTCGTACCAACTTTACCGAGCCGGATGAATTTATCATTCCTTTGCGTAAAGCCATTGAAGAAGGAAAGATTTCCATGGATATGGTAAATGAACGGGTAGCCGAAATACTTCGTGTGAAGTTCTGGTTAGGGTTGTTTGATAACCCTTATCGTGGAGACGCTAAACAAGCAGAGAAAATAGTACATTCTAAAGAACATCAGGAGTTGGCTTTAGAAGCAGCTAAGCAGTCATTAGTGCTGTTGAAGAATGAAAATAATATGCTGCCTTTGAATAAATCTTTAAAGAAGATTGCCGTAATAGGTCCCAATGCAGACGAACAAAAGTATTTGATTTGTCGGTATGGCCCGGCTAATGCTTCTATCAAAACTGTATATCAAGGGTTGAAAGAGTATTTACCTACGGCCGACGTTGTTTATAAAAAAGGTTGCGAGATTATCGACTCTAATTTCCCTTTAAGTGAAGTACTTAAGTTCGAAAAAACTCCGGAAGAATCACAAATGATTAATGAAGCAGTGGAAGCTGCCCGTAATGCCGAAGTAGCCATTATGGTACTTGGAGGTAATGAGTTGACAGTACGCGAAGATCGTTCCCGTACCAGTCTGGACTTACCCGGCAGACAACAAGAACTCTTGGAAGCCGTTTATGCTACAGGTACCCCGGTGGTACTGGTATTGTTAGACGGTAGAGCTTCTACCATTAATTATGCCGATAAATACATTCCTGCCATTATGCATGCATGGTTCCCCGGAGAAACCACAGGAACAGCCATTGCACAAACCTTGTTCGGCGATTATAACCCGGCTGGAAGACTGGCTGTAACCTTCCCGAAAACAGTGGGACAGATACCTTTTGCCTTTCCTTTCAAACCCGGCTCTGATGTAGAAACCAAAACCGGATTGTTTGGAGCGTTATATCCTTTCGGACATGGTTTAAGCTATACGAAGTTTGAATATACTAATCTGAACATTACTCCTAAAACTCATGGTGTGCAAGGAGAGTTCACCGTTGCATGCAAAGTGAAAAATGTAGGCGACAGAGAAGGTGATGAAGTTGTTCAGCTTTATTTAAGAGACGAAGTAAGTAGTGTAACTACCTACGTAAAAGTACTAAGAGGCTTTGAACGTATTACCTTGAAACCCGGTGAAGAGAAAACCGTTCAGTTTAAACTTACTCCTCAAGAACTTGGCTTGTGGGATAAGAATAATAAATTCACTGTAGAGCCCGGTACTTTTAAAGTAATGCTTGGAGCTTCTTCTGCCGATATTCGTTTAGAGGATACTTTTGAAGTGAAGTAGTTTTTTGTTCTTATTCATTCTCTGGCCTTTTGCGGCCTACTGAATATATTGTAACGGCCGTTGGAATAATCTCCAGCGGCCGTTGCTGCATATTGGCGCGGCCGTGCGAATTTATTCCAACGGCCGTATAAATATCTCTCATCGGGCTATTTGGTGTTTAGTAGGCATTTTAGGAGTCTTTTTCTTCTGGAAGAGGGAGTGTTTTGAATGATTTCTTGGTGTCTTATTGGTTTGTTATAGTGAATATTTATATCTTATTATTTGTGTAATTGTAATTTGGTATTAAAATAATCTTGTTATTTGTTTTAATTTGACAAAATGTATTTTGCTTAATTGGGTTTCCTTGCGTTTTTTTCTTTTGTTCGACCGGTTGGACTGAATATTGAATTCTAAGAGGCCTTAAAAAGCGAAATATTAATGGCTCATCACGGTTTGAAAAATGATTGAATTTGAACCGCAGAGTTACGCAGATTAACGCAGAGGATTAAGTTTTAGTTCTATGCAGCATTGTGTTAATTAAAACTCTGCGTTAATCTGCGTAACTCTGCGGTTCAATATAACTCAAAACAAGATAGGTACGCGGAAAAACGGAATGAGCGGATGAACGCGGAATATATATTTCTGTCCTTATGTGGCAAGAAAAAATAATTCCGCGTGTTTCCGCTCATTCCGTTTTTTCCGCGTACCCATTTCCCTCAAAACACAACAAAAGAGCTAAATTCTCCATCTAATCTCCCTTCCCCTTGAACAAAACCCTCTCTATTTTATTAATATTATATAAAGCAGGATTTTGAGAAGAATAAATAATAAGGATAGTAATATGAAATCATGGTTTCCTAAAGGTGAAATACGAATTAATAAAAAACGGCTCATTATAGGCGCACTTATACTGATCGTTTTAATAGGCATTTATGTATATGTTTCCAGACCCCGAAAGGCTCTGCCTTCTCTTGCTATTGTAACTGTGGAGCAAGTTAAGAAAAGTAATGTAGAAATCTATGGAGAATATGTAGGTCGCATTCGGGCACAGAACGTGGTAGAGGTAAGAGCACGCGTGGAAGGTTATCTCGAAAAGATGCTTTTTAATGAAGGTACATACGTAGAGAAAAATCAGTTGCTATTTGTGATTAATCAAGATCAATATAAAGCTAAAGTCGATAAAGCGCGTGCCCAACTGATGAAGGATGAGGCACAAGCACTAAAAGCCGATAGAGATTTAAAGAGAATTAAACCACTGAAGGAGTTGAATGCAGCCAGCCAACTCGATTTGGATAATGCTTCTGCTGCTTATGAAACCGCTGTTGCCTCTGTAGCCATGAGTAAAGCCGATTTGAGACAAGCACAGATGGAGCTCGCTCATACTATGGTGCGCTCTCCCATAGCAGGGTATATTACAGATAGTAAAGTAGGTTTGGGAACACTGGTTGGTGTGAATGGTAAGTCGCTTCTGGTATCTGTGGTAAACAGTGATACAGTTTGGGTTGATTTCAGTATGACAGCTCTCGACTACCTGAAAAGCAAAGAAAGAAATGTAAATATCGGACAGCAAGATGCCTCCCGTTCCTGGCAACCCACTGTCGCTATCACATTAGCCGATAACACCATCTACCCTCATAAGGGGCTGGTCGATTTTGCAGACCCACAGGTAGACCCTGAAACCGGTACCTTTTCGGTTCGTGCAGAAATGATAAATCCCGATCGCATTCTGCTACCCGGACAGTTTACCAAGGTGAAATTGCTACTGGATGTGAGAGAGGATGCCATTGTAGTTCCTGCAAAAGCAGTAATCGTAGAAAAAGGAGGAGCCAATGTATTTGTTGTGCGTAAAGATTCTATTGTAGAGAAACGCTTCATAGAGCTTGGCCCTGAAATAGATAATAATACCATGATAGAAAGAGGATTGGCTGCCGGAGAATATGTAGTGGTAGAAGGTGTTCATAAACTAACCTCCGGTGTGAAAGTGAAAGTGCAAGAATCCGAAACCCATTAAGATTGTAAAAGATGAAAGTAAGCTTTTTTATAGACAGGCCTGTTTTCTCCATTGTAATTTCCATACTCATTGTTATTGTGGGAGTTATCGGATTGCAGATGCTACCTGTAGATCAATACCCACAAATAACTCCTCCCGTGGTAAAAGTAAGTGCTTCTTATCCCGGGGCAAGTGCTACTACTGTCTCTCAGGCGGTGGCTACTCCTATCGAACAGCAAATTAACGGAACACCGGGGATGATCTACATGGAATCGAGCAGTTCTAATTCCGGAGGATTCTCTGCCACCATCACCTTTGATATATCGACAGATGTTGACTTGGCAGCTGTGGAGATTCAAAACAGAATCAAGTTGGCAGAGTCGAGCTTACCTGCTGAGGTTGTTCAGAACGGGCTTTCGGTTGAGAAACAAGCTCCGGGACAACTGTTGACACTTGCCTTGATATCCCATGATCCTAAGTTTGATGAAATATACCTGAGTAACTTTGCTACCATTAATGTATTGGATGTGATTCGACGTATTCCCGGAGTAGGTCGCGTTTCGAATGTCGGTAGTCGCTACTACGCCATGCAGATTTGGGTACAACCCGATAAACTGGCAAGTTTTGGTCTAACCATACAAGATTTGCAGAGCGCGTTGAAAGATCAGAATCGGGAATCGGCAGCCGGTGTACTCGGACAGCAACCCGTTACAGGGTTAGATGTTACCATCCCTATTACTACACGAGGTCGACTTTCTACCGTAAGCGAGTTCGAAGAAATAGTAGTTCGTGCCAATGAAAATGGCTCCGTGATTCGTTTGCGCGATGTAGCTCGCGTCTCTCTGGAAGCATCCTCTTACAATACCGAAAGTGGATTGGATGGAGAAAATGCTGCCATCCTCCGAATATATATGTTGCCCGGAGCGAATGCTTTGGAGGTGGCCGGGAATGTAAAAGAAGCTATGAAGGAAATTAGTGCAAACTTCCCCGAAGGTCTGAGCTATGATATTCCGTTTGATATGACTACCTATATATCGGAATCTATTCACGAAGTATATAAAACTCTTTTTGAGGCCTTGTTTTTGGTAATTGTAGTTGTTTTCCTGTCTTTGCAAAATTGGAGAGCTACACTTATTCCGGTAATAGCCGTACCTATTTCTTTAATCGGAACTTTCGGCTTTATGCTGATCTTCGGTTTCTCTTTAAATCTGCTTACCCTCTTGGGGTTGGTATTAGCCATTGGTATTGTGGTAGATGATGCCATTGTGGTAGTAGAAAATGTGGAGCGCATTATGGCAGAAGAGAAACTAAGTGCGTATGAAGCCACCAAAAAAGCCATGGACGGATTGGCCGGTGCTCTGATTGCCACCTCCTTGGTACTGGCAGCAGTATTTATCCCGGTAAGCTTTCTGCCGGGAATTACCGGACAGCTTTATCGACAGTTTACAGTGACGATTGTAGTTTCGGTACTTATATCTACAGTGGTAGCCCTGACATTGAGCCCTGTGATGTGCTCATTGATCTTAAAACCCAATCATAAAAAGAGGAATATCGTTTTTCGGAAGATAAACTATTGGTTAAATATGGGCAACCGTAAATACATTGCCCAAATCAGAAAGGTAGTAAAGCATCCTAAGCGTGTATTAACATCTTTCGGTATGATTCTCATTTTTATCTTTATTATCCATAAAATTATTCCAAGTAGCTTTTTACCCAAAGAAGATCAGGGATATTTTACGGTAGAGTTGGAATTACCCGAGGGAGCTACCCTGGAACGCAGTCGGAGAGTAACCGAACGTGCCATGGCCTATCTGGAGCAGCATCCGGATGTGGAATATGTACTGAGTGTAGTAGGTAGTAGTCCGCGGGTAGGTAGCAATCAGTCTCGTAGTGAAATGACCGTTATTCTCAAGCCTTGGGATAAACGTGAAAGTAGCTCGATGGATGAAGTGATGAATGAAGTGCGGGAAGAACTGAGTAAATACCCCGAATCGAAAGTCTTTCTGACCACCCCTCCCGTGATACCCGGACTTGGAACATCCGGTGGATTCGAAATGCAGTTAGAAGCTCGTGGAGATGCCACTTTTGATAATCTGGTAGATGCAGTTGATACATTAATGTATTATGCTTCTCAACGAAAAGAGTTAGAAGGATTGTCTTCTTCTTTGCAAGCCGAAATCCCTCAATTATATTTCGATGTAGACAGAGACAGAGCGAAACTGCAGGGAGTACCGATGGCCGATATTTTTTCTACCATGAAGGCTTATACCGGCTCTGTGTATGTTAATGATTTTAATATGTTCAATCGTATATATAAGGTGTATATACAGGCGGAGGCCCCTTATCGGGAGCACAAAGACAATATCAATCTATTCTTTGTTCGTGCCGCCAATGGTTCGATGATTCCCCTAACCTCGTTGGGAGGAGCCTCTTATACCACAGGCCCGGGCAGTGTCAGACGCTTTAATATGTTTACTGCTTCTGTAATCAGGGGAGGAGCTGCTCAAGGATATAGTTCCGGGCAGGCCATGCAAATTATGGAAGATATTGCTAATAGGCATTTACCCGAAAATATAGCCGTGGAGTGGAGTGGGCTTTCTTATCAGGAAAAACAGGCAGGAGGGCAAACGGGCATGGTGCTTGCACTGGTATTCTTATTTGTATTTCTCTTTCTGGCTGCCCAATATGAGAGCTGGCTGGTACCTATATCCGTTCTTTTATCCTTGCCTATTGCGGCTCTCGGTGCCTATCTTGGTGTATGGCTCTGCGGATTGGAAAATGATGTGTACTTTCAGATCGGCTTGGTAATGCTTATGGGTATGGCAGCCAAGAATGCAATCTTAATTGTAGAATTTGCCAAAGAAAAAGCCGATAAAGGCGAAGACTTGCTACAATCTGCCATTCATGCGGCCCGACTGCGCTTTCGTCCTATCCTGATGACCTCTTTGGCTTTTATTCTGGGAATGCTTCCCATGGTTATAGCCAGTGGCCCTGGGTCTGCCAGCCGACAAGCCATAGGTACGGGCGTGTTTTTCGGGATGATCTTTGCTGTTATATTCGGTATTGTAATGGTTCCTTTCTTTTTCATCTTAATTTATAAAGGAAGGAATAAATTTAAAAAGAAGAACATTAAGCTATGAAATTAAAAATAATAAAGATAGGATGCCGGAGTGTCTGTCTCTTATTAATAGGGATTGCTTTATACTCATGTAAGATTGGGAAAAGCTACTCTCGTCCTGAGATGGCATTGCCGGATAGTCTTTGGAGCAATCAAAACTATCTTAGTATGGCAGACCGTGAGTGGTGGGAAGTCTATACAGATGGCCCTCTAAAGCAATTGATAGAAAAAACACTCCTTTATAATAAAGACTTGAAGATAGCTGCTGCCCGTGTGAAAGAAATGGCAGCCCAACGCCGGATTAGTACCTCCAATCTATATCCTCAACTCAACGGAATCATCTCGGGCGAACGTGAGTTCGAAAATGACGGTGGAGATCATTCTACTCAATCCAATACCTTTGAGGCA
The DNA here is from genome assembly GCF_010500995.1 of Bacteroides sp. 224. Lineage (GTDB taxonomy): Bacteria > Bacteroidota > Bacteroidia > Bacteroidales > Bacteroidaceae > Bacteroides. The sequence continues at coordinate 87,226 of NZ_QVMK01000005.1, forward strand.
AAGGCCTTATTATCTTGGGAGTTGGATCTTTGGGGCAATCTTCGTTGGGGAAAAGAGGCCGCTGTAGCCGAATACCTGCAATCTGTAGAAGCGCAACGCGCCCTCCGGATGTCTATTGTGGCAGAGGTAGCCCAATCTTATTATGAATTGGTAGCGTTAGATAATGAGTTAGCTATTGTGAAACAAACCCTCTATGCTCGCGAAGAAGGAGTGCGTATTGCCCGTCTTCGGTTCGAAGGAGGATTAACTTCCGAAACGGCTTATCAACAAGCCCGCTTAGAAGTGGCGCGTACTGCCACAATGGTTCCCGACCTTGAACGTGAAGTTGTTAAGAAAGAAAATGATATAGCTTTTCTTGCCGGAAAATTTCCTGAGCAAATAAAGAGAAGCAGGCTGCTCGAAGAGTATAATTACGCGGTTATGTTACCGGTAGGTATGCCTTCCGGTTTGTTGGAACGTCGTCCGGACATTCGTCGGGCAGAACAAGCTTTAGTTGCTGCCAATGCCAACGTGGGGGTTGCTTATACTAATATGTTTCCCCGTATCACACTGACCGGACAATACGGCTTGGAGAGCAGCGAACTGTCCGGCTTCTTAAAATCGCCTTATGCATTCATTGATGGAACCCTCTTGACTCCTCTTTTTGCTGCCGGCAAAAATCGGGCGGCATGGAAAGCTCGAAAAGCTGTATATGAACAAGCGTATTATGAATATGAAAAAACGGTGTTGAATGCATTCCGAGAAGTACATAATGCTATCATTGACTTCAATAAAGTACGGGAAATGTGCGAATTGCAGGAAAGACTTGAAAAATCGGCCAAAAGCCATGTCGATTTATCGCAATTGCAATATATCAATGGAGTCATTAACTACCTCGATGTTTTAGATGCTCAGCGTGGTTACTTTGACGCACAAATTGGTCTAAGTAACGCCATTCGAGACGAATTAATTACTGTTGTTCAAATTTATAAAGCACTTGGTGGAGGCTGGTAAATTCGAGACGTGCTCCAATGATTATGTGTGAATACATCGAAAAATCAGAGAAAGTCTTGAAAACGCTCTGTTTCGATTGTTCTGTTATAGATTCTAAAGGTCAATTTAACCATTTGTCATTTTGCTATGATTTTACGTTTTTCTTGAACTCATTTATGATACACTTTTTAAGGAAAATATTCGTGTTTTATTCTTTACTGCACAATAGGAATGCTTATTCGTTCCCAAAAAACGAGAATTTCGATTTCAGTAAGAAGTTTCAATGCGAAAGCTGAAATGCGAATTTGCTTAGAGAATGAATACGGAATGCTTTCAAAAAACAAAAAGAATAAGCAGATTTAGGTTAAATACTTTTTAGAATTAAAAAAAGATTTTTATTTTTGTCCCTGAGAAGTGGTTAATGGTCTATGATATGTTTAGCCATCTTTGTTCAATTAGTGTTTTTTAATCTTAATTCATGTAAAAATTAATCTCATGGTGAAAAAGCATTTCTTTTCGATGAGGAGTTCCAGCTATGAAAAACAGGAATCCTCTCTTTTTTTGAAAATGTGCCTTTTATTGCTTTTTTTATTTACTGCTAATGTATGGGCAGTCGGGCAACAACCTCCCGAAAGAATCTCAATGAAATTAAGCAATGTAAGTTTAGAAGCTTTTTTTGATGCAGTGTCATCAAGGGCAGGTGTAAACTTTAGCTACGATGTTGCTATTTTGAAAGGTGCCCGTAAAGTTTCGGTAGATGCAACTAATGAAGCTTGGGCTTCGGTGGTTCGCAAAACAATTGAGCCTTTAGGGTATGTTCTTGAAGCTTCAGGAAAAACTGCCTATATTACTAAAAGAGCTGCTGGTAAGGGCTCCATGCGTGGTCTTGTTGTAGATGACCTGGGAGAACCCCTGATTGGTGTAAATGTACGAATCAAAGAGCGTCCAAGTGTAGGGGTAACTACCAATATAGATGGAGCTTTTGCTATTGAAGCAAGTGATGCTGAAACATTACTCTTCACCTACATCGGTATGGCTACAAAAGAAGTAAAACTTCAAAAAGGCGTAACTTCTTATAATGTAACGATGGCTTCAGATAAAGATTTGGAGTTGGAAGAAGTTGTAGTAGAAGCAGGTATTATTCAGCGAGACAGAATGGGATTTACCGGATCATACCGCAGTGTAAACCAAGAAGAACTGAGAGCCGTTGGTAATATCAACGTACTTCAGAGTTTGAAAACGCTCGACCCTTCTTTTGTTGTTTCCGATAATATGTCGATGGGTTCCGACCCTAACACAATGGCCAGAATTAGCATGCGTGGAGGTACTACGATGACTATTTCGGGCATTTATGACGATACAACGACCAATCCCAACGAACCTCTCTTTGTTCTCGATGGTTTCGAAACCAATCTGCAAACGATTAACGATTTGGATATCAATAGAATCGAATCTATCACCTTGCTTAAAGATGCTGCTTCTACCGCTATTTATGGTTCGAAAGGAGCAAACGGAGTAGTGGTTGTAGAAACTATCAAACCCAAAGTTGGCGAAGTGATGATTAACTATAGCGGCGATGCGCAAGTGGCATGGGCAGATTTGAGCGTTTACAACATGATGAACGCTGCCGAGAAATTGGAATTTGAAATTTTGGCCGGTCGTTATGGCGATTTGAATAACTGGGCGGGCAATAGAGAAAGTATTGCGCAATATCATCGGGCACTGGAAAATGTGCAAAGAGGTGTGGATATGTACTGGCTAAAAGAACCTATTCAGACAGCCATCACACAATCTCATTCACTGAATGTGTCGGGAGGTGATAAAGGATTTCTGTATCAGATAGGCGCCATGTTCAAGGATATTGAAGGGGTAATGAAAGGTTCTGATCGTCAGACGTTCGGTGGAAATATGCGTATGACTTATCGTAAAGACAAGTTTAATGTTTCAAATAACTTGAGCGTTAGTGTAACCAATGGTAATAATAGTTCTTGGGGTTCCTTCTCTGATTTTGCGAATGCCAATCCTTATTATCCGATGACTAATGAAGACGGAACTATACCTCGTGATTTGGATGTATATAAACGTGGTGAGGGCTATGAACCCATAACCGCTACCAATCCGTATTACAATGCCATGTTGCCTTCGGAGTCCAGATCTAAAATACTCTCTATTACCAACAATACCAATCTTAACTGGTATATTAAAGACAATTTACGTTGGACGGCCTCGATGAGTTTGAGTACGTCTAATTCGGATAATATGAACTTTACCGATCCGGCTCACACTAAGTATGCTTCGTTAGATTATACCAAGCAGGGAGAATATGCTTCATCGGTTTCGAGAAGCTGGCGTTATGCAATGAATACCGGTTTGAGCTATGCGCTCTCTTTGAAAGAACATAATCTTACTTTCAACGGTCGCACTGAGATAAGTTCTACTTCATCGAATACTGAGTCGTTTACGGCTACCGGATTTCCGAAAGGAGTAGGTGCTATACCTTCTTTTGCCTATTCGTTCAAAGAAAACTCAACGCCAGGATATCGTGAAGATATCAATCGTGCAGTTAGTTTCCTGGGTACTTTCAATTACAACTATAAGTATCGTTACCTGTTTGATGCAAGTATCTCAAGTGATGGTTCCACAGCTTTTGGTCGCGATGAGAAATTCCAGACATTCTGGTCGGTAGGAGCCGGATGGAACATCCACAAGGAAGAATTTGCCAAAGATTGGAATTGGATGCAGGAACTGAAGTTGCGCGGATCATACGGTAGCAACGGTAATCAGAACGTGAGCAACCTGACAAGTAATGTATATAGCTACTACTCTGGTAGCGATATATTCGGTACTGCCTCTTATCTATCCGGTTATGCCAATCCGAATTTAGAGTGGCAAGTGGTGAAAAAAGCCTCTGTAGGTCTTGACATTATGTTTTGGGAGAATCGTTTGTTGTTGACTATGGATTATTATCACACCAATACCGATCCATTGGTAGTCTCTATTCAGCAGAAACCTTCTTCCGGGTTATCTTCTTTGCCCATAAACATGGGACATTTGAATACCAATGGTTTCGAATTTAATGTGAACTGGTATGCTATCAAAGATATCAAAAACCGTATTATGCTGAGTTTCCGACTGAACGGGAACACCTATAAATCCAAATATGGCGGTTTTGGCGCAGCTTTGAAAGAATTGAACGACGCGTATAAAAAAGATTCTTCGGTAGATAAAGAATTGAACTTAAACTCATTGGTACAGTATCGGGATGGCGAAAGTCCTACCGCTCTTTATGCGGTTCGTTCGTTGGGTATCGACCCGTCAACTGGTAAAGAAGTATTTCTCACCAAAAACGGGATGCCTACCTTTGAATTCAATATTGACGACCGTGTGAAGATAGCCGATACAAATTCAAAAATACGCGGTGTATTCGGTGTATCGTTCACTTACAAGAATTTGCAAGCCAGTATTAACTTGCGTTATAACCTCGGCTCGTATGCTTTCAACGATGCTTTATTTAATAAGGTAGAGAATATCCTCTCAAGCAATATTGCTCACAATCAAGATAAACGTGCTTTGTATAGTAGATGGAAGAATGAGGGTGACATATCACAGTACAAGGGTATTTCGTTGGGTACCAAAACTCAGATCTCATCTCGTTTTGTTCAGCGTGACAATTATCTCCGTGGTGAGAGCGCTCGACTTAGTTGGGACTTTTCCAGAGACGAATGGGTGAAGCGTTTGTTCCTGAAAGACTTGCGATTCAATGTTTCGTTCAATGATTTCTTCGATTTGAGCGAGATGAAACGTGAAAGAGGAATAAACTATCCGTTCCAGAGAGCCGTCTCTTTCGGGTTAAGTGCTCGTTTCTAACGATGACAAACACTAATTAATAAAATCTATAAAATATGAAAAGATATATACATAACATTTGTTATATTATAGCCGTGGGCTTCTTGGCTTCTTGCAGCGACTTTCTTGACGTGTCGCCGAAGGACAAGGTATTGGAGGATGACCAATACAAAACGGAAGTCGGCATTAATGGAGCATTAAACGGGCTTTACAGGCAGTTTATATCTACCTCTCTTTATGGAGGTAATCTGTCTCAGACGACTCTTGACGCGATGGCTCACTTTTATACTTACCCCCCCACACAACCATCGGACAGTAAACTGTCTCATACACTATTTTTTCTCTGCAACGGGCGTTCTGACGAATACGGGTCGGCAGCAGATAGATTTGGCGATATTTGGAAAAATGGATATAATTCGCTTCTTAATATCAACTACTTTCTGAAATGTCTGGGAGAGTCGACTGCTGTTATGAACAGCAACAATAAACTCATATTGACGGGCGAAGCATACGGACTGCGGGCTTATCTCCATTTCGACCTTTTCCGTTTGTTTGGTCCTCGCTGGGAAGAGCGTTCAAGCATAAATAAGGTATTGCCTTATAACAGAAGCACGGCTACGGTATTGAACCATGCGGGTTATGAGGAAAATGTATATTCTACCGCCGATGAATACATGAAATATGTATTGGACGATATCCGTGAGGCGGAACGCTTGTTGGCTGCAGACCCTATCTTGACTGACGATACTGCCATAAGCAAAAAACTGTCGGATGATTTTTATAAGAACCGCAATCGACGCATGAATTATTATGCGGTGAAAGCGCTCGAAGCCCGTGTGTTGCAATACATGGAAGACCACGAGAATGCGGCTATTGCAGCCAAGGTAGTGACCGACGTGGTAGGCGGTGATGTGAAAAAGTTCACATGGGCGGATGCTACCAAGGTGGTTGCCAACAAAGATTATTCTTTCTTCAGTGAAGTAATCTTCGGTATTAATAATCCGAATATGACTTCCAATTTCAATTCCTTCTTCAATAAGTCGGAGCTTGCGACTATGTATGCGGTTGACCGCAACAATCTGATGAAGAATATCTATGAAGGTTTTGGCGATAACCTGAAAGCTATAATAGATGTCCGTGCCAGACAATGGGTGGAAAGCAATAACGAGTCTGGCGCTTCTTCCTATTCGCAGGAGGGAACCTACATCTCTAACAAGTTTAATATGGTGACCAATACGAATATTCCGGCATTAGTTGATTTTCAGCCGTTGATTCGTATCACCGAGATGTATTATATCCAAGCGGAAGCCGCTTTGAAAGTGGGTGAAACGGGGACGGCTGCCGAACTATTGAACAGAATTTCTTCTCATAGGGGTATCCCGGATACCAGCTCTTATTATTTGACGGAAACTTCTTCGGACGAAGATTTCCAATCTCATATTCTGAGCGAATATTATAAAGAATTCTATGGAGAAGGGCAAGTCTATTTTTATCATAAGAGACTGAATACCGCGAAGATGTTTTACGGATATAAAGACGGTGTGGAGGAAAAGATGAATACCAAAAAAATGTATAATATACCTCTCCCGAAGATTGAAACAGAGATATAATTTTGTCTTTTAAAAATAAAATTCAATATGAAAAAAAATAGTTTAAAATGGTGGGTTTGCGCATTTCTACTCCAAGGGATAGGATGGGCATCTTGCGCTGACGAAGATTTAATAACCTACGAAGATGTACCCCGAATTTATTTTAAATATGCGGATGCAGTACCTTCCAGTTTAGGAGATAGTGATGATCAGATAATTATCAACATGGGATATGACAATCCGGTGAAGAATGATACTATCATTAGGATTCCCTTAAAGCTAATGGGAAAGATTTCGGAAAAAGACCGCGTGGCGAAAGTGGTGTTGATTCCCGAAGAGTCTACGGCTACTGAAGGCGAAGATATAGAGATTCTGTCTGCCTATCTGCCTGCCGGCTCAGTCTATGGAATTGTAGAGGTGAAACTGAATCGTACGAAAGCGGTAGATAAGGAAATGCTGCTTGCTCGTATTCGTTTGGCTTCGAATGAGAACTTTCATACGGATTATTCAAAGGTATTAGATGATAAGCATGGAGTTAAGAACGGGTTGATCTACAGCATATACTTTACGGCGTTGGCAGATAAACCGGGTTTGTGGGCGGCTTCTTACTCGTCGATGCCTCTGAATGGGATGTTTGGTCCATATAGCAAAGTTAAATTGGATGCGATATGCGAGGCTTGCGGACTGACAAGAGAATTCTTTGAACTAGATCCAGATGATAACGACCCGACAGGAGAAAAGACATTTGATAAACGCTTTCCAACTGAAATGACTTATGGGCTGATTGCATTGACCAACCGCTACTTAGCACAGTATAAAAAAGACCATGATGGAAAAGCTCTGTTGGATGAATTTGGCAGCGAAGTTAAGATGGGTATGAATATTCAATAAAAGATGACGGATATGAAATATATAATGAATTTAAGAATAATAATTGTATGTGCTGCATTGTTGTCTCTGGTGGCGTGCAATGAAGACAAGGGCAATTATGACTACAAAGCAATCAATCAGGTGGATGATATCACTGGCATTGAAGAAAGCTATTCGGTAGAAATAGGAGAACAACTGAAAATTACCCCCGAATTTGATCCTACTATGGGACATGAGGATGATCTCGACTATACATGGTATTATAGAAACGGCACTGAATGGAGTGTATTGCAAGAGGGTCGGAATTTTGATTTTGAGATAGCTGCCCCTATCGGTACTCCGTACAAAACATACACTTGTGCTTTCGAAGTTAAGAATAGACTGACGGGTGTTGCTTACCGCGATATTTTTAGCATAAAGGTAGCGGGAACTTTTAACAAGGGATATGTACTGGTATACGAGAAAGAAAACGAATTTGATATGGGAATGATTGTTCATAATACCCAGAATCAATTCATTCCTAAGTATGATATATTGGCTTCTACCGCACCTTCTTTGCAACGCGAAGGGGTGAAACCTTATGGAATTAATATATTTGACGATGCCACTGCCCCTAATCCGTATAAGCCAGACGGGTCTAAACGTTCGATGTATTTGCTGACCGACCACTATACGACGCGTTTGAAAGTGGGTGATTTCAGTTGGGATGCTTCTTATGACGTTTCCAATTCCGTAGAAAGCAATTCGCCCATTTATGATGACTATGTAGCCGCTGGGCGGCCTATTATTGCGGAGAAAATGAAGACCGGTTATTTTATTTCGAGTAATATTGTACGTCCTAATACATACATATATGTGAAAAACGACAAAGGAGAGGGAAATTGGTATTTGCACAAGATTTTCCCGGTGTACTATTTCTTCTCTTTTCCAATGAATGCTTATCGTACAGGAAGTACCGTATACGATAGTGAACGGTATGAGCCAGCTCCATTCTTAGCGTGCAGCCCCAGGCTTAACATGTTTTACGATCAGAAGGAGAAGAGATTCAATTGCCAGACTACGTACCGTTCTTCCGCTGATTTCTCTACCGGGTTTTTCTTTACCGATAAGGTTGTGGATGAGAGTACCGATCATATTTTTAGCTTTAATGATGAAAATGAAGGACTGCTGTATATGAGCGAACGTTATACCAACATAAGTAAAATGACGAGTTTCGCCCTTCTGAAACAAGCGGATGGTAAAGTCAAATATATTGAATTTGGTTCGCCAACAAGTATAACTCTTCTGGTTGGGAAAGAAAATAAGTTGAGAAAGTGTATGTTTGACGCTTCTACGGGAATAGCTCGTGCCAAGTTTATTGCTGCCGCTCCCGAACCCAACAATGCCTTTATCTACTATGCTACAGACGACAACAAGGTTTATTATGCCGATATATCGAGCAGCAATGCAGTAGTAAGAGAAATAACGGATAAAGTTGTTCCTGAAGGCTACAGTGAAATCACCTCTTTGAAGTTTTTGATTCCAAGCACGAGCAGTAAAAATTTGGCGATTGCTACCTACAACAGCTCTTTAGGAGACGAAGGAGGTAGAATTGATTTCTATAAAATGCCAAGTATCTCTTCTGGCGATCTTGAACTGGCCACACATAAGGTAACTGATGATGAAACGATAGATATGTCATGGAAAGGTTTTGGAAAAATAGTAGGTGTAGATTACAAATAAACCTTAAACGATTTGAAAAGATGAAGAATAGAAAACTTAGAAAAATAGCAGGCCTACTGGCCGTGGTTGGGGTTTCGTTCAGTTTCTTGGCAGGATGTTCGGAAGACATCAATGACTTTGAGAAACAGACGGCTGCTGAGGCCTCCAACAAAGTCTTTATCAGCGAACAATACGCTTTGCTGAGCTTTGATTCCCACCGCACGATAGAGGGCGAGGTGTCTAACATGGATACATTGATTGCCAAGCTGGTAGTCAACTGTACATCTCCCGCGGGAAATGACCTGAAGGTGAAAATTGCGGTTGATACCCTGCTGGTAGATGTATACAATAGAAATAATGAGACATCTTACAATCGTCTTTTTAGCAATTGGGTAAAGCTTAATAAATCGACTCTGACTATTCCTGAAGGAAGTACAGAATCTTCGGATACGCTTACCATTGCCATTACTCGGGCTCTAAAAGAGTTTGTCGATACAAACGGATACATCGTGCCCCTTCGTATTACTTCGGCTTGGGGATATGACGCGCAAATGGACTACGCCAAGAGAACTTCTTATCTGGCTATGAATGTGATACAGGAGAACGGTGTAGGATTTGAGGAAGGAAAAAACAACCTGATGGTAGTAGGAGACGCGACGTTAAAGGAGTGTACTATTCCGATGGTGGCTTATATGGCATCCGACAATGATATCAATGTAAGTTTGGAAGTAGACAATAGCGAGGTAGCAGCCTTCAATAGCCAGTACGGAACTGATTTCAAAGCTATTCCTGCAACAGACTGGGATTTGGCTGAACTTTCACTGCCGGCAGGTTCCACTTCGGCTAATGGAAAAATCACCTACAAGGGTGATGCATCGCAGCTTGCAGGTAGTAATTATCTGGTTCCTATCAAGATAAAATCAGTCGACTCACCAGGGGCGGCGGAACCTGTGAAGACTATGGTTACAGATACATACTATCTGTTGGTAAATTCCATATCTGATGGATGTACACTTGAAACGAGTGATACTGGATTTGGAACGAAGCAAACCGATAGAAAAGCTTATAATGTGATACCGGCAGGTAATTATTCGCTTATGACAGGTAAGTGGAATGATATGTTTTCAGGAGGTTTTTGGGTAACGAAAGCTACGGCAACTCTCACAATCGATTTGGGAAGCGAAATTAGCAATATAACCGGGTTACATATCGTGCCCAACAATAAAAATATGGCTCCTAAAAACATAGACTTCTCTTATGCTGGAGAAAAAATGTATAATGAAACTAGCGGCCTTTCGGTAAGTCTCGGCTCCTTAAATCCTTCCGGTCAAGCAAATATGTATTTCAAATTTGCGAAACCTGTGACTGCTCGCTATATTAGATTGGGCAATATGATACCGGCATCTGGATACACTGCTTTCACAAATTTCTTTATCTATACCGCTGAGTAATGAGTAATTCATGCGATTCGGAGTACAAGTAATGTAGCCGTGTAAAAGCAGAATAATACATTTGGAGAGCTGTGTCAAATAGTTGGTAACAACCTTTTTTGACACAGCTTCTTTTATTTACGCATTTGCGCGCCTCTTTACCAGCCGAAGCAGTACTCTTCTGCATTCTCCTACCACCTCCCCTCGCGGAGACTCCTTCTTCCCGAAGGAAGAGAAGCTATTTCACCACAAACTATTCAGATAACGCAGAACCCTAATTAGTAATCTGTGATAATCTGTGGTGAAATAGTTCTTTTAATTTCGCCAATGAGTATGAATTTTCTATCAGTTTCAGTTAAATAAACTATATCTCGTTATAAAACATATTGTCTAAATGCTATTAATCTAAAAAAAAATAATACTTTTGTTACTGCTTAATAGCAATATGCGGTAGAACTCTTTGTTATTCTTTTGCATTTTGAAAAGGCAAAGCTTACATAGAGATCTAAGGTGTAACGCTTTTATAGACTTAATTGAACGAAAATATTTGTATAACCTTGATACTGTAAAAGTATAAAACAACAAATTACTCTGATATGAAAAAAGTATTTTTAAGTTTGGCACTCGTTATTATGACTTCTCTGGCAAGTGCGCAAAGTCTCTCTACCATAGAGGGTATATGGGGAAGAGGCAAAGTTGAAAACGTAAAGCTATTTGCTATTGAAAACGGCAATTATAAAGAATTGGCATCTTCTAAAGTAGGCGAAGATGGTCGCTTTATTCTGGCTTTTTATCCCTCTAAAGAAGGATTTTATGCACTTGGATTATCGACCTCGAAAAGACATAGCTATAACTTCTATTTTAAGCCGGGGGATAAGCTATCCGTTAAAATCACCGATACAACTTACGAACTAACAGGGAAAGATAATACACCTGAAAATAAAGAGATGGCTCGGTGGGAAGAACTTGTAGCACCGCTTGAAGCGATGCTATATCGTTATTCTGCAGGAATGACTACTTATGTAGATTACTTTCCTTTACTCGAACAGCAAGAAAAAGAAATAAAGAAGTATAAAGCAAAATCTACATCAAATAAAGTGTTTAATGAAGTTTTTGCCAAATATAAAGAGTTGAACCTTATAGATTTGGCTACTTCTTATCTATTCCTCCCTCGTCCGGCACATCCTCAGGGAGAAGATTATCCCGATTTTTACAGAGCTATTAATATGGAGAAGTTTGTAGCCGATCCTTTTATATTAAGCTATCCGGAAGGCCTGCGTCTTTTGAGCCAACTTAAGATGGTGAAAATATGGACATCAGACGATCTTGATGATGAAACGAAACGCAAACTTACTGCTACTCCCGAGGGCGGCATTCTTGATAATGAAGAGTTGATGAATGGAGCCGATCCTATGGTTAGAGCTGAGCTTGTATTAGCATATTCTAAAAACAAAAAAATATTATTGGTACTCGATCAGTATATCGATTCTTATGCTAAGTATCTTGTAACAGATGCTCAGAAAAAGAGATTGGCCGATGAAAGACTTCCTTTGATAAAGAATGCAAAGGGAGATCCTGCTATTGACTTTGCTTTTGCAGATGCCAACGGAAAAACGCATGCTCTTTCTGATTTCAAAGGAAAAGTAGTGTATGTAGATGTATGGGCAACCTGGTGTGCTCCTTGTAAGAAAGAACTTCCTGAATTAAAGAAACTGGAAGAAGAATATAAAGATAATAAGAACATTGTCTTTATAGGTGTAAGCGTTGACAAAGCCGGTGATATGCAAAAATGGAAAGACTTCGTGGCACAGGAAAACCTACCGGGAGTTCAACTGTTTGCAGGAGCAGAAGCCAATGATAAACTGATGGGACCTTATAAAATTAAAGGTATTCCACGTTTTATCTTAGTAGGCAAAGATGGTAACCTGATATTTGCAGATGCTCCGCGTCCATCTTCGGCAGAAATCAGAACCGTATTGAATGATGCTCTTAAATAAGTAAGGGAATGAATAAGATAAAGAAACTTCTTATTTTATTAGCTGTATTACCGCTTGCTGTATCGGCACAAGTAAATATAGACAGTGTAAAGGTGGCTTTGACCACCTTTACTGCCGGATTGAAGGCGAAAGATCATGCCATCATTCAGCAGTGTGTAGCTCCTGAGTTTACTGTTCATACCAATACATGGCCTTCGGCACAGAGCTTGCTGAATATTATCTGGAACAATAAAGAAATAGAATCGATAGAACTATCTTCGAAAAAAATAAAGAAGGAAGAAGGCAAAGCAGTGGTAGACGTTGTATTTACCTTAAGCGATCAGACTAAAGAAAACTCTAAGGTAGCTTTTACCAAGGATAATAAAATCTTATTTGTAGATTACTTCGATCGTTTGTTTGGTGCCAGTCGCTATTGGGAATCTAAACACGTGGCAACTATACCTATCGAAGTGTCGGAGGGCTCTATCTACCTGACACTGAAATTGAATCAGTCTGATATGCCGTTGCGTTTTTTATTGGATACCGGAGCCGATGGTATGGCTATTCGTAAATCATTGGCAGACTCTTTGGGAATATCGGTAAGCCACTCTCAAAATGCCAATGTAGTGGGAGGGCAGCAGCATATTGAAATATCAAGTGGTAATGTCGTTCATTTAACGGAAGAGTTAAGTCTTAAAGACCAAAATATGGCACTTTTCCCTAAAGTAAGACATGAAATGGATGGAATTATCGGACTGAACCTGGTGAAACGATACATTACCTCGATTAATTATGATACTAAACAGATTGATTTATATACTTTCGGCAACAGAGAATATAAAGGAAAGAACATCACCATACCGGTAAAAACTCCTCATGGTTTAATGTTGTTACCCAGTAGTATAAATCTGACAGGTGATAAAGTTGTGAACGGAAACTTTATTATGGATACGGGTGCAAACTACTACTTGATAATGTTTAGCAACTTCGTTCGTAAAAACAGACTGCTACTATCCGGGTTTAAGCCCGAATCGCAAGCTTCTACGATGAGCTTAGGAATTGTTACCCCTGTGTACAATGGTAAAGCACACGAATTTCTTTTAGGTGATGATTTTGTAGATAAAGACATCCCCGTCACTCTACAAGCCGGACCAAGTAATAAAAACAAAACACTTCCGGATGGCTCGCTGGGCGTAGGCTTCTTCAGTAAATTTAATATCGTAATTGATTTGCTGAAAAACGAAGTACACTTGTTTGATTTAATTAAAAATTGAGAATTGAGAGTTGAGAGTTACTATGCGGCATCGTAACTCTCAATTTTCAATTCTCAACTTTCAACTCATAAGTCTTTCATATCTGAAAAAAAAAGGCGAAATTTGTTCCGTTTTAATTGAAATACGAACTAAACACCTTTAAAAATAGATAGAAAGATGACAAAAAGTGCATTGCAGATTGCAAGGGCTGACTATCAGCCAAAACTTCCTAAAGCATTAAGAGGCTCAGTAAAAGTATCCGAAGGAGATGCTACACAATCAGTAGCCGACCAAGAAGCCATTCAAAAATTATTTCCTAACACTTATGGTATGCCGTTGATTCAGTTTGTAGAATCAAAGGAGGCAGCAAATCTTCCTGCTGTTAATGTAGGAGTAATACTTTCCGGTGGACAAGCTCCCGGTGGACATAATGTAATTTCAGGTATCTTCGATGGTATTAAAACGCTGAACAAAGATAGCAAGTTGTATGGTTTCATCTTAGGTCCGGGTGGTTTAGTAGATCACAACTATATGGAACTGACAAGCGATATTATTGACGAATATCGTAATACCGGTGGGTTTGATATCATCGGTTCAGGTCGTACTAAATTAGAAACTGCCGAACAGTTTGAAAAAGGTTACGAGATCTTGAAGAAGCTGGGTATCAAAGCATTGGTAATTATCGGAGGAGATGACTCTAACACAAATGCTTGTGTGTTGGCTGAATACTATGCAGCTAAAAACTATGGCATACAAGTAATCGGTTGCCCTAAGACTATTGACGGTGACTTGAAGAATGAAATGATTGAAACTTCATTTGGTTTTGATACAGCATGTAAAGTGTACTCAGAAGTAATTGGTAATATTCAACGTGACTGTAACTCAGCTCGCAAATACTGGCACTTCATTAAATTGATGGGACGCTCGGCTTCTCACATCGCTTTGGAATGTGCGCTTCAGGTGCAACCTAATGTATGTATCGTTTCAGAGGAAGTAGAAGCAAAGAATATGTCATTAGATGATGTGGTGACTTACGTTGCTCAGGCAGTTGCCAACCGTGCTGCTCAAGGTAATAACTTTGGTACTGTATTGATTCCCGAAGGCTTGGTTGAGTTTATTCCGGCTATGAAAAGATTGATTTCCGAACTAAACGACTTCCTTGCTCACAATGCCGATGAGTTCTCGCACATTAAGAAATCTCACCAACGCGAATATATTATCTCTAAGCTTTCTAAAGAAAATGCAGATGTGTATGCAAGTCTTCCGGAAGGTGTTGCCCGTCAGTTAACACTGGATCGCGACCCACACGGAAATGTGCAGGTATCATTAATCGAAACAGAAAAACTGTTGTCGGAAATGGTAGCTACTAAACTTGCTAAGTGGAAAGAAGAAGGTAAGTTTGTAGGTAAGTTTGCTGCTCAACATCACTTCTTTGGTTATGAGGGACGTTGTGCTGCTCCATCTAACTATGATGCCGATTATTGCTACTCATTGGGTTATACAGCTTCTTTGTTGATTGCTAATGGCAAGACAGGATATATGTCTTCCGTACGTAATACAACAGCTCCTGCCGAACAATGGATTGCAGGTGGTGTGCCTATCACTATGATGATGAATATGGAACGTCGCCACGGCGAAATGAAACCGGTTATTCAGAAAGCATTGGTGAAATTGGATGGTGCTCCATTTAAAACATTCGCAGCAAAACGTGATGAATGGGCTGTTAATACAGACTATGTATATCCGGGTCCTATCCAGTATTTTGGTCCAACCGAGGTTTGCGATCAACCTACTAAAACATTGCAGTTAGAGCAAGCTAAATAATAAATAAGGAGTTAAAGGAGTTAAAGAATAGATTACTTATATACCTATAACTTCTTTAACTCCTAACTTCTTTTAACTCCTGACTCTTTAACCATGCCTCCTCGAAAAGCGATTAAATCGCGCAAGAAACCTGCCTTATCTTCCCGTCGCACTAATACTACTCGAAAGCGAAAGAAGAAAACTGCTGCCCGTGATATGCCAAACTGGGTGCGGAATATAATCGCTGTAACTATTGTATTTCTTTTTATTTCTGTTTTTTACTATTTCTTTATTCGTCCTTATTCTTACCGATGGAAGCCTTGTCGTGGTCAGAAAGCGTATGGAGTGTGTATGCCGTATGGATACTTGGTGCATGGTATAGACATATCTCATTATCAAGGCGAGGTTGACTGGGCACAGCTGGACACAAATCAAAGTGCCGCTCATCCCATTCGTTTTGCTTTTATGAAGGCAACCGAAGGAGGTGATTTGTGCGATAGTACTTTTCACCGGAACTTTGATATGGCGCGCAGGCAAGGGCTTATTAGAGGGGCTTATCATTTTTATATACCTAAAACAGACGCTTTAAAGCAGGCCAATTTCTTTATTCGTACCGTTCAGTTAAAGAATGGCGATTTGCCTCCTGTATTAGATGTGGAAATAACAGGCAATAAGAGCAAAGAGGAATTGCAGGAAGGTGTAAAGTTATGGCTTAAAGAGGTAGAAACTCATTATGGAGTGAAGCCCATTATTTACGCCTCTTATAAATTCAAGATGAAATACCTGAATGATTCTCTGTTCAATACCTATCCTTATTGGATTGCTCATTATTATGTTGATTCCGTACATTATGAGGGTAAATGGAATTTCTGGCAACATTCAGATGTAGGACGTGTGCCCGGCATTAAAGAAGCTGTAGATTTGAACGTTTTCAACGGAACATTGAAGGAGTTGCAAGGGCTGACAATTAGTGCTTCCGGCAGGCGACCCGGGCTTGAAAAACAGAATAAATAGAAGCTTTATTGTAAGTGTTTTGAGTTAATTCGAGACTGTAATCTAAACTGTGTCAGTAAAGAATAAATTATTAACTTTACTCACACAGTTTTTTATGAAAGAAGAATTTGATTTTGACAGTATTAAGACCAAGGCTTTAGAGCAATTGAAGTCCGGTAAGTCTTTATTAGGTAAAGACGGTGCTTTTGCCCCCTTATTGGAAAGTATTCTCAATGCAGCCTTAGAAGGTGAAATGGATGCTCACATGGATGAGCAAGAACGTTCCTTGGGCAACCGTCGGAATGGTTATACCTCTAAACAGGTTCAGACTCCTCTTGGCGAGGTAACCGTTCATACCCCTCGTGATCGAGAATCCACTTTTGAGCCTGAATTTATCAAAAAGCGTGAACGTATATTGGCAGACGGAGTTTCCGACCGTATCATTGGTTTATATGCTTTGGGTAATAGTACCCGTGAGATCAGTGACTGGATGGAAGAGAATTTGGGTAATCGAGTTTCTGCTGAAACTATCAGTTCGATCACTGATCGTGTTCTTCCCGAGATACAAGCCTGGCGTTCTCGCCCTTTGGAAAATGTATACGCAATTGTTTGGATGGATGCTATCCATTACAAAGTTATGGACGAGAAGAATCGTCCTGTAACTAGAGCTATTTATAATATTATCGGCATCAGCCCTGATGGATATAAAGATCTACTGGGTATGTACATCTCCAAAAGTGAAGGTGCCAATTTTTGGTTATCTTGTCTCTCTGACATACAATCTCGTGGGGTAAAGGACATTCTTATCGCCTGTACAGATAACCTGACTGGTTTTTCAGATGCTATCAAAAGCGTTTTCCCGGAGACCACCGTCCAAAGCTGTATTGTTCATCAAATACGAAACTCCATAAAGTATGTTGCCAGTAAAAATCAAAAGGTTTTTATGAAAGACCTCAAATTGGTTTACCAAGCTGTTAGCAAGGAGCAGGCAGAAGTTGAATTAGACAATCTGGAACTTAAATGGGGAGAGGATTATCCTATCGTCATCAAGTCTTGGCGTGATAACTGGGACAAACTCTCTGCTTACTTCCAGTACTCTGATGGCATTAGGAGAATGATTTACACCACAAATACCGTAGAGGGGTATCATCGGCAAATCAGGAAAGTGACTAAAAACAAAGGTGTATTTACTAATGATACAGCGTTAGAGAAACTGGTCTATTTAGCCTATCGGAACATACGCAAAAAATGGACTATGCCACTAGCTAACTGGGGGAAAACAGCACAACAACTGGCTATTTTATATCCTGAGAGGTTTAAATTGTTTTAGCCAAATTTAAAATATCCGCATTATTTAGTAGATTTGTAAAACCAACAAAACGATGGTGATACTTTGTACCATTGAAACAAAAACGATTAGGGGATCGACCCCTAACCGTTTTTACCAACAAAACTCAGGTTCCTCATTACCCATTGAATGAGAAAAGGATATGAAAAACCTGATATTTTAAAGTGAAAGCGAAGCGCTGACACAGTTTAATTTACGCTCCCATGTCCAATACTTTATCAACACTCAAAGGAATCTTCTTTTCCTTTATGAGTCGTTCTAACTCCTTATATACTTTATAAGCAACGAAGCATATACAGACA
>NZ_QVMK01000060.1 GCF_010500995.1 Bacteroides sp. 224
CTTAAACTGGCCATGTGATTTATTCACTACGACAACACTAATAGTGCCTGAACGGTTCCTTTTCTTGCGTACAAACATTATGCGAAGGTACATAAATTATGCTTGCGTCACCCAAAGTCACCCACTTTTATAGGCTAACATGCTGATAATCATTGTGCGCTATGTGATGGCGCAAAAAAGTGATGAAGTCAGGAAATAGAAGCTTTATTGTAAGTGTTTTGAGTTAATTCACCACAGAGTACGCAGAGGACACAGAGGATAAATTACGATGCCGCAGGGAAATTAAAAACCTCTGTGTCCTCTGAGTACTCTGTGGTGAAATTCATTCATTTTCGAACCATTATGAGTTAACCCGCCTAAAGCTCAAATCTGAATTTCACCGCAGCCCAATTATTCTTCTCTTTGTAGTGTTCAAAGTGCAAGTTATGTTTAGCTGCTTCTTCTTTGATTAGCGGAATATCCTCCACATAAAAACCACTCATATATAGCTCTGCACCTGGATTCATGCATTGCACATAATACTTCATATCAGCCAGCAGAATATTGCGGTTAATGTTGGCTATGATTACATCAAACGGGCCTCTTCCTTTGAGTATGCCGGCATCGCCCAATTCAACTTCAATATCGGTAACATTGTTTAGGGCGATGTTTTCTTTGGAGTTTTCTACACACCAAGTATCAATGTCGATGGCTGTGATGGGTTTTGCTCCTCGCATACGCGCCAGGATAGCCAGGATAGAAGTGCCACAACCCATATCCAATACTGATTTATTTTCCAGATTGCAGTTTAATAATTCACCAATAATCAAGCTGGTGGTTTCGTGATGCCCGGTTCCGAAAGCCATTTGTGGGTTGATTAGGATATCGTACTCCATTGGTGGAATATCCTTATGAAAGGTACTATGTATAACACATTGATCATTAATGATGATGGGTTGGAAGTAGTTCTTTTCCCACTCCTCATTCCAGTCTTTGTCTTCGGCTTCCTTCCAGGTGTAAGTAATTTGGGAATTCTCTATCGGGAAGTTCTCTAAGGTATCTTTCAGGATTACTTCATCGAAAGTATCCTGAAGAATATAAGCAGTTATTCCCCCTTCGTTCTCAAGAAAGCTGTCGAAGCCTGCCTCTCCCAGCACAGCAGAAAGAACATCATTCACGGTTTCCGTACAAGGATTTGTTTGAAAGTTAAATTCTAAGTATTTCATTGCTTTTTAGTTGTTAGTAGGTAATAGTTCGATTTCCCTTAGCCATGCAGCCGAACTTGCATCGCTTGGCATACGCCAGTCGCCCCTCGGACTGAGAGTGATACTACCGGTTTTAGGGCCATCCGGCATACAGGATCGTTTGAACTGTTGATTGAAGAAACGACGGAAGAAGGTATACAGCCATTTCTTAATGGTTTCTTTATCATATTTACTTCCGAAAGCTTTGGTGGCCAGGAAGAATATTTTAGTAGGGCGGAATCCGAAACGAAGAAAATAATACATAATGAAATCATGCAGTTCATAAGGACCCACTAAATCTTCTGTTTTTTGTTTGATTTCTCCATGATCGTCTGCAGGAGTCAGCTCCGGACTGATTGGAGTGTCAACAATATCAATCAGTGTATCTCTGGAGGCAGCATCCATTTCGTTTTCTGCTACCCATCGAACCAGGTATTGAACCAATGTTTTAGGTATGCTTGCGTTTACTCCATACATAGACATTTGATCGCCATTATATGTAGCCCATCCCAGAGCAAGTTCAGACAAATCTCCTGTACCAATGACTAAGCCATTTGTTTGATTAGCTATATCCATTAATATTTGAGTACGCTCCCGGGCCTGAGAGTTTTCGTAAGTAACATCGTGTATGTTAATGTCATGACCAATGTCTTTGAAATGTTGGATACATGCATCTTTGATACTTATCTCACGCATAGAGATACCCAGTCTCTCCATCAGGTCAATTGCGTTTCTATAAGTGCGGTCTGTTGTGCCGAATCCGGGCATGGTGATACCCAGAATGTTTTTTCGAGGCCATCCAAGTTTATCGAATGTCTTTACACAAACTAATAGTGCCAGCGTTGAGTCTAACCCACCGGATATTCCAATGATAGCAGTTTTTATTTTTGTATGAACCAAACGTTGTGCTAACCCTGCTACTTGTATGGAGAAAATCTCTTCACAACGCTCATTGAATTCATGACCGGAGGGCACGAAAGGGTGAGGAGAGAAGGTACGCGTTATCTCTGTATCTTTTTCCTTGTAATCGAGGGTAATTCTGACAGGAGCTTTAGCCGGATTGTTTCCTCTGTTAGCAGCAAATGTTTTATTAATACGACGTTCCATCCGCAGGTGATCCACATCTATTTCGGTAACAACCAACTCTTCTTTCAGGGTGAATCTTTCACTGGCGGCCAGTAGAGAGCCATTCTCGTAAATTAAGCTGTTTCCTGCAAAAACCACATCGGTAGTAGACTCGCCAAATCCACAGGATGTAAATACATATCCGGCCAAACAGCGTGCTGATTGTTGGCTTATTAATGAACGAACGTAATTGTTCTTACCAATTCCTTCGTTGTCGGCAGATAAGTTGAATATGATTTCTGCTCCTTGCAAAGAAAGCATGGAACTTGGTGGAATAACAGACCAAAGGTCTTCGCATATTTCGATAGCGAAAGTTACATTCGGAGCTTCGAATAAGAGATTATTTCCTACCGGAACCGATTGCCCGCAAAGGCGTACACAAGTTTCCGGAATATCAAGTGCAGAAGTAAACCATCTCTGCTCGTAGAACTCCTTATAGTTAGGCAAATATGTTTTAGCTACAACTCCCAGGATCTTACCTTTTTGAATAACAACAGCACTATTAATAAGTACAGAACTGATTCTGACCGGCATTCCCAATATGGCAATAATGTCAGATTGTCGGGTATTATTAAGTATTTGCATCAATGCCAATTCGGCATCTTCTAATAATACCTGTTGAGCAAATAAATCTCCACAAGTATATCCGGTGATGCAAAGTTCCGGGAATGATACAATTTGCACTCCCTTTTCTTCGGCTACTGTAATTAAATGCTCTATTTGTTGAGCATTGTACTTGCAATCTGCTATTGCAACGTGGGGAATAGCAGTTGCTACTTTTACAAATCCGTAATCCATAATAAAAAGTTTAGTGTACAAAAGTAGGAAATATAATTTGATTTATTAACTTTGTCAGCACTAACATTGCATTGAATTAAAATTATAAACGACAAACTCAATAAAACATGGATGCTTACGAATTACTGGTACAATATCAGATTAAGCCGTCTGTTCAAAGACTGGCAGTTATGAAATTCCTAATCAAAAACCGTAATTACCCTACAGCCGAAGATATATATACAGCGTTATTTCCACAGATTCCGACATTATCGAAGACTACTGTATATAACACTCTTAAACTATTTGTAGATCATGGAGCTGTGAGAATGATTACGATTGATGAACGATCAACTCGTTTTGATTTATCGACTCATCAATGTGGGTATTTCCTGTGTAAGCAATGTGGTGCTATATTTGATTTTCAGAACGAAGCAGCTTCTCAGGATTTAGCTTTTCTTGTAGGAAAAGGGCATCAAATAGCAGAAACACACTACTATTACAAAGGTCTTTGTGAAAAATGCGCTCAAGCTTAGTGAGTATATTTGCTTAAAAGAAAGGTTTCACCACAGAGGACACAGAGGGCACAGAGTCTTATTTTTTAATTCTAAATTATGAATTCTAAATTAAGAATCTGTGCCCTCCGTGGTGAGAGAAAAAGATTAAAAAATTATCTATCCAATCACTCTACAATCGTCAACTCGTCGATGATATGAGAAGCGCCGGCGAATTTATCAATGATGAAAAGCGTATAGCGGATATCCACACAAGCAGCCCGTTGAGAAGAGGGGCGGAAAGCGATATCTCCGGTTAACCCTTCATAATTGCGGTCGAATCCGGTGCCTATTAATTGTCCTTTGGCGTTAAATACCGGGCTACCGGAGTTTCCTCCTGTGTTATCGGTATCTACAATGAAACAAACAGGCATTTCTCCATCTTTCATAGCATACCGACCATAATCTTTGGTTTTATACAGATGTTTGAGCTTTTCCGGAACTACGAATTCCCAGTTGTTGGGGTCTTCTTTTTCCATTACGCCTTTCAGGGTGGTGTAATATTCGTGTACTATACCATCGGCAGGTTCGTAAGAACGCACTTTGCCATAAGTAAGCCTGAGAGTGGAGTTGGCATCCGGATAGATAGGAATACCTGCTTCCTGTTTCATATCCATCATACCTTTTACCCATACTTTGTGAGCAGCATTGTAAGTCTTATCTCCTTCTGACATGGCTCCGGCAGTGCGATATAAACCAAGAGTAATAGATTGTCTGAGTAATATCATCCAATCTTGTTCCAACCATTTCAGCTTAGGCTTTTGGATGAACCGATCAAAGTTTTCCTTGCTTCCAAAAACAGAGCTTTCAAAGCAAGCATCTACAAATGCATCCGTGTCGCCTCCGAAACGATCGTCTATTACACTGAATATGCTGATTCTCTGTTCCTCGGGGATGTATTGGCAATAAGTTTTCAGCATTGTTTTGGCTACCAGTTTCTCTACTTCCGGAAAGGGAACAGTAGTGAAATACTCATTTGTTCTTTCCGTAAGTTTATTGGTTTCCTCTTTTATTTGCTTTTTCTTTTTATTCTTTAATGCGGCGGCAAATTTATCAACCGAAGGGAAATGCATAAAATCGAGTCCGGAAACCAATGCTTCCTGAATGGCTTGCTGATGATATACTGCCTCTCTGCGTTGTGCAACCACCGAACGAATTTCATCGAAAGCTTTTTGGTAAGCTTCATTGCCTTTGGCTAATAACTGTTCTTGCTGGTCGCGTTTGGTTTTCAGTACATTTAGGCGAACAAGACCTTCGTTCATGCCAATAGCATTCTTCCAGTAGTTGGCAGATACAGCATACTTGCTTGCGTAATGGATGCGTACGGCAGGATCTGCCAACATTTGTTCCATCAGTACTTGCTGGCGTGCTTCGCGAACATGATGACGCATAAAGTTAGTAGTCTGCATACGCTCTTCCACTTCATCCGAAATCATATACCGCCAGTTGCGCCCCGGGAATCCCATAACAAAGGTAAAATCGCCTTCGTTGATACCTGCCAGATTGATAGTGAGATGTTTTTTTACCTGCAATGGCACATTCTCTTTAGAATATGGAGCAGGTTTACCTTCCTTGTCTGCGTAAATGCGAAAGAGGGAAAAGTCTCCGGTTTGGCGAGGCCACATCCAGTTGTCGGTATCTGCTCCGAACTTGCCAATGGAAGAAGGGGGTGCACCCACCAAACGAATGTCACTGTATACAGTCTTTATGAAAAGGTAGTATTTGTTGGCTCCGTAAAACGGTTTCAGTTCCAATACTTTCGATGCAGATTGCTCTATATTCTGTTCTTGGGCAAAGCGGTTGGCTACCTTCTTCAGATAAGTAGGAGAGAGGTAGTTGGTGCCATTGGGGTCTTCGTCTTTGGATAACTGTTCGGTTACATAATCGGTAATATCCAGAATCTTATCTATATAAGTAATGGATAGCCCTTGGCAGGGAAGTTCTTCCGATTTGCTCATGGCCCAGAAGCCATCTGTCAGGTAATCATGCTCTACCGAACTTAGTTGCTGAATGTTACCATAACCGCAGTGATGGTTGGTAAGTACCAAACCTTCGGCAGAAATAACCTCTCCGGTACATCCTCGTCCGAAATGCACTACAGCATCTTTTAAGGAAATACCATCCGGGTTATATATGTCTTGAACCGGGATCATTAATCCCAGTTCAAGCATTGCTGCTTCATTTTGTTTCTTGAGGTCTGTAAGCATCCACATTCCTTCATCTGCGTATGAAAACAGAGGAAAGAGGCTGATAAAGAATAAACTAATTAGATTTCTTTTAATCATTTTAATTGTGGTGTTTATTAGCCACGGATGACACTGATTGCACGGATTTTAATGCACGGATAAAATACAAAAGTAATCGGTGAATTTAATCCGTCTAATCCGCGTTATCCGTGGCTAAAAATATTTATTAATCAACAATGGTCATCTCGTCAATCAGGTGGCTACATCCTCCTAATTTCTCAAGAATAAATAATATGTAACGCACATCTAAGTTAATACAACGTTGCAGGTTATTATCGAAGTTGATATCTCCACTCAATGACTCCCAGTTACCATCGAATGCACAACCTATTAATTCGCCTTTGGCGTTTAGTACAGGGCTTCCTGAGTTACCTCCGGTAATGTCGTTGTTGCTTAAGAAACATACAGGCATTTCTCCGTTTGGCAATGCATATCTACCGAAGTCTCCATTCAGGATTAGTTCTTTCAGTTTGGCAGGTACATTAAAGTCGCGGTTGTTCGGATCTTCTTTTTCCAGAATACCTTTGGCAGTAGTGAAGTATTTGTAGTGTACTCCATCTTTCGGACTGTAAGATTTCACATTACCGTAAGTTAAACGAAGTGTGAAGTTGGCATCTGGATAAGAAGGCACAGGGAGTTTCATCTCTTCCAATCCTCTGATGTATACTTTGTGCAAAGAATTAAGCTCTTCTGCCAATGGGGCATACTGTGCAGTGATCTCTCTGAACTTACTAACAGAAGTCATATAATAGCGAACAGACAAATCTGCGTTCATGGCTTCTACAGTTGGGTTTGCCAGGAATGCATCCAAGTTAGCCTGATTAGCCATGATAGAATGGTTGTACATACTATCAATAAAAAGGTTGTAATCTCCGGAAAGTTCTTTTTCGATAAATGAATAGAAGTGCGGACGTTTTTCTGCCGGTGTTACCTCTGCATAAAGCGGTATCATTACTTTGGCCACTTTGTGGTCTACTTCATGATCATAGTCCTTATTATGTATGGCATTGTACTGGTTCTGTAGTTGCGTTTTAAGTTCATCGCTAATAGGCTGATTCTCTTCCAACGCTTTTTTGATTTGCACAAATACCTTATCGCCTACCGAGAACTCGATGGCTCCCAATAACATTTCGCTCAGGTATGTACGTTCGTAAACCAATGGTTGTGTTTTGGCTACGGCGTTATCGATGTTTTTAACAGCATTCATGTATTCGGTGTTTCCTTTTTGTTGAGCGAAACGGTAGAATGCTTCTTCTTGTTCGGCTTTGGTTTCCAGTACATTGTTATCAACGATGGCTTTGTTCATACCAATAGAGTTCTTCCAATAATTAGACGATCTTGCATATTTGTCGGCATATTGAATACGGATTTTGGCAGAAGCATCCATCTCTTGTTTAAGTACATTCTGGCGTGCTGTACGGGCTTGAATCATTGGCTCGTTCATGGCTTCCATGCGCTCTTTCACTTCCGAAACGGTAAGGTAGCGCGATGTTCTTCCGGGAAATCCCATTACCATGGCATAATCACCTTCTTTCAATCCTTTAATAGAAATGGTGAGGTGTTTTTTTGTTTTCAGAGGAACGTTGTTGACATTGTAATCTGCCGGTTCTCCGTTGGCATCGGCATAAACGCGAAACATAGAGAAGTCGCCCGTATGGCGTGGCCACATCCAGTTGTCTGTTTCGCCTCCAAACTTACCTACCGATGAGGGGGGTGCAGCTACCATACGTATATCTGTATACTCTTTGCGGTAGAACATATAAAATCTGTTTCCGGCATAAAAAGGGAGCGCTTGTGGTGCAATTCCTTTTTTGTCTTTCAAATCGCTTTTAGCAAATAATTCATCTGCCAATTGTTTTAGGAATTTAGCCGAGAAAGATTCTGCTTCGGTAATCTCTTTGTTGACTATTTTTTCATTAACGAGGCTGGTAATGTCGTCGATACGCTCAATGAAAGTAAACTTCAGCCCCGGTGTTGGCAGTTCTTCTGCTCTTGTTTTTGCCCAGAAACCGTCTGTCAGGTAATCATGCTCCACCGAGCTGTGTTGCTGAATGAAGCCATATCCGCAATGATGATTGGTGAGGATAAGCCCTTCGGGAGATATAATTTCTCCGGTACATCCTCCGCCAAAGATACCTACGGCATCTTTCAGAGAAACTCCATTCGGGTTGTACAAGTCTGTTGCTTTTAGCTTTAGCCCTTGCTTTTTCATCATATCAATGGAATGTTGCTGTTGCATAAGTTGTAATAACCACATTCCTTCATCTGCTTTAACTGAGCAGATTAACGGCATTATGAATGCCAAAACGTACAATCTTAATTTATTCATATTAATTCTATATAATGATGTTAGTTAATTACTATTTGTTTTAATTAGCTTGTTTAGTAGCCTGTTTTTTGTGGTTTTGGGTTTTAATATCTTTGATTTTGCATAATAATCCTGTCATAGTGATTATGTATTAATGTCCATGGATGCAAATTTAAGTAAAGTAATTCAAAACAGGAATGAAAGAGTTGTTTTATTACTCTATAATACAAAAGATTAAGAATAAAAAAACGTTTTGAGGGAAATGGGAATGGGTACGCGGAAAAAACGGAATGAACGGATGAACGCGGAATATATATTTCCGTCCTTATGTCGCAAGAAAAAAAATCCGCGTGTTTCTGCTCATTCCGCGTATCTATCTTCTTTTGAGTTATATTGAACCGCAGAGTTACGCAGATTAACGTAGAGGATTAAGTTTTAGTTCTATGCAGCATTGTATTAAAAACTCTGCGTTAATCTGCGTAACTCTGCGGTTCGAATTCCCTCCTTTCCGAACCAACTAAGATTCAAATCAGTTCCTAAATTTTAAATATTAATAAAATCTGAACGGATGTAGCAATTAAGGTTGTACTTTTGCATGTTAAACTGTAATAGGGGAATTGATGAATAAATTTTTATCTCTTATATTTTTGCTTCCTTTTTTTGCCTCATGTGGCAATAAATATAGAATAGAGGGTACATCTTCCATTAATGAATTTGATGGAAAGATGGTATATCTTAAAGCTTCTCAAGGAGATAGTGTGATAAATGTTGATTCGGCTGAGGTTGTTCATGGTGTTTTTAAACTGAAAGGTCAATCAGACTCCATAATGATGGTTACCCTCTTTTTGGATAATGAAGGTATTATGCCTTTGGTAATGGAAAACGGTGATATTAAGATAACAATCGCTTATGATAAAGTGTCGGCATCGGGCACTCCGCTGAATAATGCCCTCTATGGCTTTATCGACAAAAGAAATGAATTGGAACTAAAGCTGGAAGATCTGGATCGCAAAGGCGCTCGCATGGTACTCGACGGACTTGATATTGACGATGTGCAACCCCAAATAGATAAAGAACAAGAAGAACTTCTCGATGAAATGAATGAGCATGTAAAGAAGTTTATCTCGTCGAACTATGAAACAGTTTTAGGACCGAGCGTATTTATGATGCTTTGCAGTGGGTTGCCTTATCCTATTATGACTCCTCAAATAGAAGATATCCTGAAAGATGCTCCCTATTCTTTTAAGAGCAACAGGGCGGTGAAGGAATTCATTAAAAAGGCCAAAGAGAATATGGAATTGATAAATGAACATCGTCGTTTGCAGGATAGTGAAGCAGGAACAGTAAAATAACTTTGTTTATGAGATGCTTCTTTAGAGTAACATTTTCTATTCTTCTCTGTTGTTTTCTGTCAGAAGCATATTCCCAATCTTCTTTATCTCCTCTTTTAAGAAAGGCAGATTCATGTGCTTATTTTTGTAATTATCAGGCATCGGATTCTATTTATCATCATGCTTTGTCTATGGCGGATAGCTTAGAGGATAGATCAGGATATCAGCTTGTACTTAATTGTTTGATAAATCTGTACACTCGCAGGCAGATGTATGAGAAAGCTTTTTGTTATTTGCGGGATTTTCGTGAGCGCTCTCGCAATAAAGATGACAGGGCATACGTGCTGTTAGCCAAAGGAAATATCTGGAAGGATGCGCTTGAGTATGATTCTGCTTATCATTACTATTCACTGGCATCGCAATCAACACATCCTTTTATTGCTACCAATGCCTATCAGCAATTGTCGAAACTTTCTGCATTAAGCGGAAGGTATAAACAAGCATTTTCGTCTTTACAAAATTATGATGAACTCTTAACGAGTGCAGCAATGAGCCTGCATAGAGAGGAGATGACAGATAAGTATAAGGAGGAGAAGTATAAAAATGAATTGAATGAAATTCGCTTAGCAAAGAAAACACGTGAGTTATTTATTGTGTTGCTTCTTGCCTTTGTATTTTTTATACTGGCAGGTGCTTATGTTTTTTATCTCCGCAGCAAGAATCTGAAATTGCAGCACTCGAAAGAGGTTAGTTTGCTTCGTGAGAAAGAATCATCCCTTCGTGAGGCTCTCTTCCGAAAGATGAGTGTTTCGCAAAAGATTCCATCTTTAGATGCCGGCGACGAATCGGAAACCATAGATAAGCGAATCGCTCTCTCTTCGGCAGATTGGGCAGAGATCGTACAAATTGTTAATGATAGTTATGATCATTTTGCCGAACGTTTGAAAGCGCATTATCCATTGCTTACGGAAAAGGATATTCGATTTTGTTGCCTGATTAAGATTAATGTGACACTAAAAGACCTTTCGGATATTTATTGTATCAGTAAATCTGCCATAACCAAGAAGAAATTCAGACTGAAAAAAGAGAAGATCGGATTTAAGGATAGCGACCAAAGTTTGGATGACTTTTTGAGGACTTTTTAGCTGTAAAAAGAGAAATGTCCACCTTGTTTTAGGTGTTTTTGTTTTTAATGTACTGAATATTAGGTGTTTATGTGTTTCTTTGTAATGCCTCTATGTCCACCATATTTTTTGTTCTTTCTGCTGATCCTCTCTACTTTTGCTCTCAAATTATTATATTTATCAGTATGAAAACAAAAGCATTGTTATTTATGTGTTTGTGTGCAAATGTTGCCACAGGAATGAGTTCAATAAAGTTGTCGAATAATTATCCGGATAAGGAGAAGGTGATTGCAACTACTCAAAAAAAGGGGTCGGATCGGGTAGTGGTTTGTGATTTTTCAAAGATGAACGACACCATTTCTCTACCATTAAGCTATTTGGCTGAGGAAATGCAAATAGTAAAGTTAGATAATCGGGATGAAGCCTTAGTTGGCGGGCGGGGGCGAACTACGGTGACCGATAGCTATATATTAGTAAGCAATAAAAAACAAACCCCTTTTAGGCTTTTCGATCGTAAGGGGAAATTTATTACAAATATCGGTACGTATGGTCAAGGCCCTAATGAATACCAGAATACTTATGACGAACAACTCGACGAGAAGCATAATCGCATCTATATTCTGCCTTGGATGACAAGGAAAATATTAGTCTTCGATTTGCAAGGAAATGCATATAATCCTATTCCTTTGCCGTGGAATGTGCCTAAAGGACAGTTTCGGGTAAACACGGCAGATTCATTGGTTACAGTAACTACATTGCCTTTTGAAGGAATGCCTTCTGTAGTATGGGTACAGGATTTTAAAGGTAAAGTGAAACAATCTGTTTCGACTCATCATTTTAAAGTACCACGCGATTTTAGTAATGAAGTAATGGCAACCCGAAATACCGATGCTTATGATGTGATGTTATTGGTGGCAACACCTACAAGAAAAGATACGCTCTATCATTATAATCAAAAGGAAAACCGGTTAATTCCACGGTTTACCACTACTTATCCGGAAGATAAAGTTCCCATTCATTCGTACATGGAGCTTCCTGGTTGCTATTTAGGAAGTGTACAATCTCCGGTAAAAGTATCCGAGTATATCACTGTGGGATCAAAACCAACTTGGTATATAGTAGATAAAAAGACGATGAAAGGAAATTATCTTCATTTAATGAATGACTTTCTGGGAAGCACTTCTCCTGAATCATGGCCTGCCATCAGAAATGGATATTATGTGATGAATATAGAACCGCTGGAATTAAAAGAGAAACTTGAAAAGGCAATAGCATCCCCTAAATTATCGAAGGAGAAGAAAAAGGAACTGATTAAGCTGAGTGAATCGTTGGATGAGAATGGTAATAATGTGGTGCTGTTTGCTAAGTTGAAGAAGTGACCCCTCCGTCACGCGTAGCGTGTCACCTCCCCTCAACGAGCAGGGTTGTTAAGTTCTAATTCTCTCTTTATCAATTGCCGTCTGCTTTAGCTGACGGATTATGAAATCTTTATGCAACCAGGGCTTTAGCCAAACAAATCATTTGGCTAAAGCCAAGAAAAAGAAAGAAATGCTCTGAGCCGTCAGCTAAAGCAGACGGCAATTGATAGAACTTAACAGCCCTGCCCTCAACGAGGGTGAGAGTTGTGGACAGTGGGGGTATCCTGACTTCGTCAATGCGTCACCCCAATAAATTTTCTACCTCCGAAAGGTTGAACAACGGCTGGATAGTACGATGTCTGTCCGTTAGGAACAATGTCTTTGTATAGAATCTCCCATTTTCCGGCATTTTTACTCTAATCGTTGTAATAGTTTTAGCTATGTCCAATACTTTATCAACACTCAAAGGAATCTTCTTTTCCTTTATGAGTCGTTCTAACTCCTTATATACTTTATAAGCAACGAAGCATATACAGACA
>NZ_QVMK01000061.1 GCF_010500995.1 Bacteroides sp. 224
GTCGAAAAAAGGCAATAACCCTTAACTTGATGGTATGGAGCGACAAGCTTATGCAAATATTGAAAATTCAACTGTTGAGATTATTGAGTGGATGCCCTGCTCAGATAATGCGTGTCGGCTGTCTTGGGCAGTTGGCGAAGCAGGTTGTAAGCTTGCGAGTTATATCCCAGGCAGGTGAGTGCCAGAGCGGTGTTGTAATCTTTATAATTGTTCAATAGGTGTAAGGCTTGGCGATACTCCCGGTTTTTGAGTAAGCGGATGGCGTTGGTATACTCTCTTCGCTGATCGTCGGTAAAACTTTGGTTGGCTATCAGCCGGGTGTCTGCCAGTTCGTCCATCGAAGAGATGATATAACTTAAAGTATCCGTTCTCCTTATATTATAGTTGCTGCGGTCGGTGGCCATGATACTGCCTTTTAGGGTTAGGCGCAGCTTCTTTAATCCGGGCGTTACCGGATAGCTTCTCGTATAGCGATAAGTGAAGTTGTACTCCGGAGCAATCACCGCATTGTAATGAGCTTCCGGACGGTAGGGTGCAGGCACCATACGGTTGAAAGTTTCTTCCAAACGGCTGCCTTTTATTTCGTTGAAGGCGATGCGCTCGTGCATTATATGCTCGGAGGCAATACGCAACGAATCTTCCTCTTCGGGCATCACCGGCTCGATATCTCCGGCCTGCAAGCCCGTCAGGTACAGATCCTGATATTTACCGGGGATCGTGCCGGCCGTTATCTGCCGGTAGGCAGGAGCCGAGGCAATGATGGCTTTGCGTTGCCGGCGGTATTTCTCTCCCAAGACAGTAGTATCCTGACCGGTTGCCAGTAGACGTGAGACCGATTGCCGGTAGCGCTGATCGTGGCTGCGCAGTTTCTTTTTTAGCTTGCCGGCTTGCTTGATGTTGTAAGCATCGTACTTCTCCTGCTCCTCGTTCTGCCACTTTATAAAGTCCTGATACTGGCTCCAACGGGTGTAGTAACTGCTTAACTCATTCTTGCGACGGCGATGAAGCTCTTTCTCCACGGCGTGGCGGTTGATGAAGGCTGTGTCATAACCGGCAGGGTCGATGATGGTAGATACGTATTCATTGTATCGTTCGTAATCCTGCTCTTGCTTTTCGATGAAGTGCTTGCCACGCAAGACAACGTCTTCCAGCATCACCAGCGAGTCGTTATGCAACAACTCGGGGATCAAAGAAATTTGGTAATCGTCCGAAAGGAACTCCTTGGGAATGTTGATCACGAAATCAATGCTGACATGACCTTCCCGTATCGGGGCAAACTTAGCCTTAGATACCACAGTAATGCTTGGTATGGCGTATACATGGCTGGTATCGAGCTTGGCAGGGGTTTGCTCGGCTTCATCCACTTCGGCATTCACCTCGGTACTGTAGCTTACCTGCTCGCTGAGCACACGTTGGCCGGTTGCCTCATTACCGTAGTGGGCGATGTTGATTCGCCCGGGCTGTAGGAACAGCCGCTCGGTGAGGTGTCGCTGACGGGTGGTGCTGCAAGAGGCGAGGAGCAACAAGATCAGTAAGACTATATATATAGGTATGGTTTGTTTCATTTTGTTTTTATTTCACCACAGATTAACGCGGATTTTCACAGATTAAGTTATAAATCGAGTTAAGTTCACCACGGAGGACACAGGGGACACAGAGTTTTTTAATTAAATAATTTGTGTTAATCTGTGATAATCTGTGGTTCAAAATCTCTCATTTCTTCTTCCGCTTCAACTCATCTTCTTTCCGTTTCTTCAGCTCTTCCAGATTATGGTTAGCCTCCTTCACTCCGGTAGTAGATGCCTGCGTAAGCAGTTCTTCTGCTCTCTGCAAGTCGCCTTGCAGCAGATATGCCACACCTAAGTTATTCCAGGCGGCAGGCAAGGTTTGGGCTTTCTCCAATAATCGAAGGGCCGTGTTCAATTCTCCATTTTCTATCAGCAGGGCAGCTGCGTTGCTCAATGCCGTAGCATCTTCTTCATAATATTTGGGAATAACCTCCATGATAATACGTTTGTATTCAGGGCTTTCTTTGTCGTAGCTTTCTGCTACGCGGAAGAGCTCCGCCTGAGAGAGGTTGCCCGGGTTGGTATTTACTAAAGAACGGGCTTCCACATTATTATAATTGCGCACCGAGAAATCGATTTGATACTCCACCCGGCGAAGCTCGGGGAAGAAGTCCTTTAACAGGGTGCTATAGCTGCCGGCTGTTTTCAGGCGCTGTTCGCGGATGTCGTAATCCTCGCGGCTGTCGATGATCTGCAAAAGCTGATCTTTGCGAGGCAGCTCACTGCTTTCGACGGCAGTTTTCAAGCCTTCCCAGTCTTCGGCAATCCAACGAACCGTGAAGATGTGTTCGGGAAGCATATAACGGGTTTTGATATATTCTTTCAAAGCAGTGGCACGTCCGCGAGCCAAACGCTCGTTACTACTGTAACGTCCTTCGGGAGAAGCGTAGCCTTCGATAAACAAACCGGTGATCTGGCTATCCATATCGGCCATAACCTCGTTCAGGGCATCGTTGATTTTACCAAGCTCCACCGGATTACGACGGAAGTCGGGAAGAATCACCGAGCGACCGCTCTGGAAGTCCAGAAAAGCACTACCTTGCCGGTTGCGTGTTTTCTTTTCTTCGCCGGGAGTAACAATGGCCACCTGCGGTTGCACCGCGTAAGGTTCGCGAGAAGCCATAGTTACTTTATCGCCCAGTGTGTAGGTATACAGGTATTGTTCGCCACCACAGCCCACGATTTCCTGTTTGAGAACCAATCGCGCGTTGTCCATCCACGACTCGTAGGGAACGCTAAAGAAATAAGTAATCTTTTCGTTGGTATACTTTCGCGTATTGACAGACAGGTAAGGTGCCCGGTAGGCCGACAGCCACTTATCGCTGCAAAGTTCGAAGAAGCGACGGTTCAGCCGACTACGGGTTTCGCCATTCACCTGTATATAAGGAAAGGTTATCTGATGGTTGTTGTCGTCTTTTAGTTCGGGTTCAAAAATCATGGCGGCACAAGAGGGCACCGTGCGTGAGTCGATGGAAAGATCGAAGGAAATACGCAAACTGTCGTTCTGCTCGTTGAATTCTTTTTGGGTCAGGTGGAAAGCGCCGCGGAAGTCCTGGGCGGAAGCCAAGGAGGCAGAGCATATAAATAATAACGAAAATATATAAGCTTTCATAAGTAACGGAAGTCTAAATTATTTTATAATATATATCAGCGAAACTGCTGCCTTGGTCACCCCCAGATAGTGTTTCTTATCACTCTTGAGTAACTCCCCACATTTCTTGCAGGGATATTTATCGTAGCTCAGGTAGGCATATCCCAGTCCGAGGGTAGCTTCTATGCTCCAACGGTTGGAGAGCATACGGTGGTAGCCGTAAGAGAAACCTCCGCCTGCCAGCCAGCCTTCGTAGCGACTGTCTTTCAGGTTGCCGCCAAAGGGTAGGTTGCCTACGTTGTACTGACCGTAGTGACCGTGGATACCCAGAAAATGACCCTGGAAGGCTTCGCAAAGCCAGTAGCGAAGTTCGGGTTGAACCAGAAAGTGTTTCCACTTACGGTTTTCATGGAAAGTCCAGGGGTTGTAGTTCACGGGAACATCCAGTGTATGCTTACGACCCGTCTTTACTTCAAAGCCAAGGTTGATGGTACCGGTAGCATCATACAACAAATTGCTTTTAAGAGCAAAGTGAGGAGTGCCGGGAACAACCCGACGGAAAGAATCCTGAGCAGAAACAATTGATAACTGCAAAAGGAAAAAGGCGAAAAAGGCAAATTTTAGTTTCATATAGTGTTTTTGCTTGTTGAGCGTTTTTGCTATAATAAGGCAGGGAGGCAAACCACTGCCGGTAATTTTGTCCGTTACTATACAAGTGACGGACATTTTAAAGCAGCACCACCGCTGAACAAACGGTAGCTTTTTTAAAGAGTCAGAGCGCTGACTAAAAAGCAAAGGGATGAGTATCCGAAGTTGCTGTAATTTAACTTTGGGATGCTAATTGCAAGGACTATATAATAGACTTTGCAGGGGAACTGTGTGGATTTGTTTACGCTGATTTGATAAAAAAGGATTACAATTATTCAACCAGAGTGTGTAATGACTTTTGGATTGCGGAGTAAAGCAGAATAGATCATTAATGTAATTATTCTAAAATCTCCTTGTCGGTTAATCTGAATAAACTATCTTTGTACATAGATAAACTTAAAGTAATTAAGGTATGCCCAATCTTTATATAGTATCCGGACCTAATGGGGCAGGAAAAACAACAGCCTCATTTACTGTCTTACCGGAGATGCTAAACTGTCGTGAATTCGTTAATGCAGACGAAATAGCACGAGGGCTTTCACCATTTAATCCCGAAAGTGTCGCAATAGAAGCAGGAAGGTTAATGCTCACGCGTATTCATGAATTGATGAATTGTGGTATTGATTTCGCTCTTGAGACCACACTTGCTACCCGGTCATATATATCTTTTATTCGTAAAGCACAAAAACTCGGATATGTGGTAACCTTAGTTTATTTTTGGCTTGACTCTCCTGCTTTGGCGGCTGAAAGAGTCGAGCAACGAGTTGCTTCCGGAGGACATAATATTAGCAAAGAAATCATTTATCGTCGCTACATATCAGGTATTTGCAATCTTTTTAGTCTTTATATAAAGGCAGTGGATAGCTGGATGATATTTAATAACTCTTATACTCCATCCGAACTAATAGCCGAAGGCACTTGTAGTGAAACTGTCATACTGAATCATGAAACTTATAATATAATAGAACGATGGACAACAAAGAAAGAACAGAACTCGTAGAGAAAATACGCCGCGGAGTAGCACTTGCTTATCGTCGTTTGATTGAGCAAAAGAAGCGTGAAGATGGCGAGCTAATTTTCTCTCAAAACGGGAAAATTGTTCGTGTAAAAGCGCGTGATATTGAACTTGAGAAAGAATAACTTCCTCTACCTCGAATGTATTTGAGGGGTTTTAGTTGTAGTAAACAACCCAGAGTAAAGCTTGAGCAATCACTCTGGGTAGAGAAACATGCTCTCCTTATCTAACCCTCGCAAAAGGTCTCCTCCACGAAGCGCTCTCCATCTCTGCCCTCACATCATAACAAGGGCACATTTTTATCCATTCGCATGGTTCTACAATGCCATTATTGTTTAAATCAGGGCTTAGATCCCGGTGACCACAAACCTCAGAGTCCGGATATTCTTGCATTAATAACTTTATTAATACCCGAAGAGAATACTTTTGCCATCTGGTACGGGTATCCTTGGGCTTACCTTTGTCATCAAGGCCTCCCTCATAACAAACGCCTATAGAATGAGAATTGTACCCTTTGGCATGAGCGCCAATTCTTTCTATGGGACGCATACGTTTTATATCACCATTCCGGCGAATGTAATAATGATAGCCTGCACCATTGAAACCTATTTGGCGGTGGTAACGGTCAAGATCGTGTTCGGTGAAAGAAACATTCTCGTAAGTAGCAGAGCAATGAATAACGATTAGATTGATTTTACGCATTTGATGAATGATTTTAGGTAATTAACAAGGCTTATGAATCCCCTTGCCTTAACTTCTCTTCAAAGGCCGTTGGTCTCTATGAAAATTCCCTATACGCAGGCGGTCCTCGTATTCTTATATTCCTTCTCATACCTTATTTCCTTTCTCTACAATCTGCCACACTACACTTTTGGCTTGTAGCCAAAGCTATTTCTTCCCTAAGTTCGCAAAGTTCAGTGTGCATTTCTTTTATCCGGTCGCTCAATTGAAAGTAGTCTTTCAGTATGCGCTCAATCTGATTAACCAAAAACTCAAACTGACCTGTAATCAATTCACTGAACTCCTTGAGCTTATGAATGTCCTTCTTCTTTAGAAAAGGAAGAATACCAAGCAATAGCTCTGAAATGTGTACGATAACTTGCTTCATTTTTCTTTTTTTAATGTGAGTACTAAATTCATTATTAAGCAGATGGATCGATAAAATCATCACCACCACCATTACCATCATCATTGCCGCCATCATTATTAGAGTCGTCACCTTCGTCTGAAAGGCTCATTTTCAACGACTTAAGATAGGTTTGTAAGTCCACAAACTCCAACCGGTTGCCTGCACGAGTAGACGTTAGATTAGGGCGTACACTGGTAGAAGGGCGAAAGTTGATGCGTACAGCCTTTATATTTTTGGCGGTACAATCCTTTTCTTCGGCAGCACCAACCGTACTGGCCGACAAACTAAACACTCCAAAGTTTTGGATATTCACCGAGTGGCCATTGTAAAGCGAAGAAAGCATAGCTTCCACAAAGTTTGACAGCACACTCAAAATATCTCCTTTAGACAAGGAGCTCTTTTCTTTCATCTCATAAGCAATGGTGTCTTGGTTTACACTCTTACCCAAAGTCAGTAATTCAGGGTAATAATTCTTTTTAGAAGGATCACGAGGATTCTCACGCAAAGTCTTTTTAAATACAATTGCCATCGTTCTTTTTTTTAATAAATAAATGTTTTTTCTAATCTCAGGGAGTAGTCGACTATCGTGATGCAAACTTACGATGCACCAAAAGCCACCTTATACGCAGATTCACGTAGAATCCTGTAGAATCGGTTATTAAAAATCAGTTCATTGTATGTAATTAGGAATATAAATATGCTGTATATGTAATAATATATTAGTTTATAAGAAAGGACATATAGAGAGCCTTTATTTTTATAAACTCATAAAATAGAAAAATGGACAACGAAAAAATGTTCGTAGTAAAAACCTACCTAAAGGCAGAGTTGGCAATGATGTATCATCCAACACTAAGTAAAGATGCGGCAATGTATAAAATGCGGCAGTGGATTCTGCACAATGATGAGCTCAGAGAAGCATATAGCAGGATTCAAGGAAATCCGCGCGATCATTATTATACGCCTAAACAGGTAGAACTTATTGTGAAATACCTGGGAGTACCCGTCTCACACACGTATTAAGCGGCACAAAAAAAGGTCGGACCTAAAGACGTAAAAGGTCGGACCTAACCATTTAAAAGGTCAGACCTAACAAAGCTTTAGGTCGGACCTTTTGCAAACCAAGCTCTGCGAAAAACGGTATTTATAAGATTTACGAGTTAATTATAGTTAATTCTGCTTTGCTAAAGTGTTTCTATTTGTAGCCATTTAAGATGGATAAAATATGGTTACGCTATATATTAAGTATACAATACTGTTAAAACGTAAAATCCGAAGAATAGATCAATTACCAAGTGGTAATTACCAAACATTTGTATAATTCAAACTAAACCTCTATGTTTGCACTCAGAAAATGTCCGTCACTTGTATAGTGACGGACATTTTTCTCTTTATTTACACATCCCAAGGCAACGTTCTCTTTATCAGTTGCTTTCTTTTTTTCCTTGTTTCCTTCCGATTCTCTGTTGAGTGCTGCTATCACTACATCGTTCGCTTTTCTCAATGTGTCATCGTTAAAGCTTTTCAGGTATATGTGAGTAACAGTCTCCGTTTGATGTCCCAATGCCTGGCTGATATGAGATGCAGGCACACCCTCATGGTGGGCGATAGTAGCCCAGGAATGACGGGAAACGTAGGTAGTGAGATTTTCCGTGATTTCCAACAAAGAGGCGATTCGTTTGAGTCTCCGGTTTTGGTTGCGCAGGGCACTTTGATACTGATCGTACGCCTCTTTCTCTTTTTCAGTGATAATAGGAAGTAGGTACAGACTTTCCTTGGATGTAAGAGCCTGGTACTTCAATAAAATCTGCTTAGCTTCTTCGCCAACAGGGGTATTAATATACGATTTGGACTTGCAACGGTAGTAGCTTATGTTATCACCTTTCCAATCGGTTTTGCGAAGAAATGCCA
Source organism: Bacteroides sp. 224 (assembly GCF_010500995.1). Lineage (GTDB taxonomy): Bacteria > Bacteroidota > Bacteroidia > Bacteroidales > Bacteroidaceae > Bacteroides. The sequence continues at coordinate 7,863 of NZ_QVMK01000061.1, forward strand.
AATCTACAAAAGCGATACCTTGCAGGTAAAAGCTAAGCATAAACATATCTCTGCTGAATTCCAAGCCTTTTTTACCGGAAAGATCGGCTTCGCTGATCAGGGAGATGACGGCAGCAGACAAGGCGCGTTTCTGCGTAGGGGTGTATCCGGTAAAGGAGTTAGCGAAAAGATCGGGAATGTGTTTCACCAACTTCGCCTCTAATGCCTGATGGTAAAGTCTTTGGAGGATACTCATATAAAAGGAACCGGTATTGCTGGCTCTCCCCCGACCGGAAATCCACGACTGATAGTTGCTCAGCCAACTCTTCTCGAAAACGGTAGACAGTTTTAAGTTTTCTCCACCATACTCTAATACACTATTAAGGGTACTACGGTAAGCTTTGGCAGTACCACGCCGCCCCTCGTTGCGTAGTTCGAGGATCAGCGGCTCTACAAAATCTGATAAGTTCATAATTTGTGAATTTTAATTGGGTTTTCATTAAAACAAAGAATCTAAAGAAATCATTATTTCTTTAAGAATATTTTAAAAATAGGGAGAAAATGGAGAAGGAAAGGACAAATGTTTAGAAACAAGAAATTATAGATGTAACATATAAATGATTTATGTTCCGGATTGAAGAACAAAATAAATAAGAACTATTTCCCTCCTTTCTGAACTGTTATGAGTTAAGTTGAAATGGGTACGCGGAAAAAACGGAATGAGCGGATGAACGCGGAAGATATATTTCTGTACTTATGTGGCAAGAAAAAATAATTCCGCGTGTTTCTGCTCATTCCGCGTTTTCAGCGTATCTATCTTCATTTACTTTAATCAAATTTAACCAACAAGACGAATATCTTGCCAATATATTATTTTAAGTTTGTCATTGGTTTATAATGAATATAAGAAAGATGAAAGATAAAATTGTATTTATTACAGGAGCAAGTAGTGGAATTGGAGAAGCTTGTGCTCGCAAATTTGCTTCTCAGGGAAGTAAATTGATACTTAATGCCCGCAACATTACTAAGTTGGATGAATTGAAAAGTGAGCTTGAAACAAAATATGGAGTTCATATTTATACTCTACCATTTGATGTAAGAGATAAGAATGTAGTGATCAGTATGTTAAATAACCTACCGGATGAATGGAAAAATATAGATGTACTGATAAATAATGCCGGTCTTGTAATTGGAATAGATAAAGAATTTGAAGGAGAGTTGAATGAATGGGACATTGTGATTGATACCAATATCAAAGGGTTACTTACTATGACCCGGCAGATTGTACCCGGCATGCTGGAACGAGGAGCAGGGCATGTGATTAATATCGGTTCAATTGCCGGTGAGGCTGCTTATCCGGGAGGAAGTGTATACTGTGCCACTAAGGCTGCTGTGAAAATATTGACCGATGGCTTGAGAATAGACTTGGTTGATACTCCTCTTAAAGTTACTAATATAAAACCGGGCATGGTAGAAACAAATTTTTCGGTGATACGTTATAGAGGTAACAAGCAGGTGGCAGATGATTTTTATAAAGGTATACAGCCACTTACAGGAGATGATGTAGCAGAGTCTGTTTATTTTGCGGCATCGACTCCGCCCCATGTGCAAATAGCCGAAATTCTTGTGATGCCTACCAATCAGGCTACAGGGACAATCTCGTACAAAAAGAGTTTGGAATAAATCAGGAACTCACAGAAATTATTATCTTTGCAACATATTGATAAAGAACAAATTGTATTTATACTATAGATTATGAAAAAATTATTGATTATAGGAATGACTGCATGCGTTGTGTTAGCGTTTACATCATGCAAATCGAGCGAGAGTGCATACAAAAAGGCTTATAACAAGGCTAAGGAACAGGAACTTGCTGAACCACAAGACCCCGTACATGTAACAGAGATTGCTCCGGTTGTAACTGCTCCGGTTCAAAACACAACTACCACTCCTCCTGTATCAAATGTTGTAGTTAGAGAAGAGAAAGTAACTGTGGTTTCCGGTGATGATACTTTAAAAGATTACAGCGTGGTATGTGGTAGCTTTAGCGTAAAAGCCAATGCAGAAAATCTAAAGGATTTTCTTACAACAGAAGGTTATGCACCAACAATTGCATTTAATGCCGACGCAGCTACTTACCGTGTGATTGTTTCTTCTTATACAGATAAAGAATCTGCAGCTTATGCTCGCGATACATTTAAAAGAAGATACCCTAACCGTAAGGATTTCCAGGGTTCATGGTTGCTGTATCGCTTAAGATAATTACATTTATATAAGTACATTCACCACAGAGGACGCAGAGAGCGCAGAGGAAAAAAGTAAAAACTCCGTGCTCTCTGCGTCCTCTGTGGTGAATGTTTTTTATAAATCACAAAATAAAAAGAAGTAGTTATGACAATAGGACACGGTAAGAAATTTATTTCGCCAAATGCATGGTTCTCAATGATCTATCCTGATGGGTGGAATGAGTTTGAAGATGCAGAAGGAACCTTTTTATTTTATAATCCGAATCATTGGACAGGTAACTTTCGGATTTCTGCTTATAAACCCGAAAAAGCTGCAGGAGCAAATTCTTTTGGCAGAAGCTTTATGCAGGAAGAACTGGATAAAAACGAATCAGCTTCTTTCATCAAAGTTGGTAAGCTTGAGTGCGCATACAGCAAGGAGATGTTTCAGGAAGAAGGAACTTATTATGTGACTCATCTTTGGGTTACCGGAATAGATAATATTGCTTTTGAATGTACCTTTACTGTTCCTAAAGGAGAAAAGATAGAGGAAGCAGAGGCAGTAATTGCATCCTTAGAACTTCGTAAAGAAGGACAAAAATATCCGGCAGAGCTAATTCCTCTTCGAGTGTTGGAAGTGCATGAAATCAATGAGAGTTATGAATGGACTGTTGAGGTGATGAAAAAACAACTGAAAAAGGATTTTCAGGCTACAGAAGATGACGTGATAAAGATTCAACAGCTAATTGACAATAATATTTTTACCCCAAAGCAAAAGGATGCCTGGGTAGCTTTAGGAATTGCTATTTGTATTATTCTGGCTAATGAGGTGGAAGGCATGGAGTGGATGACATTGATAGATGGTAATCGGGAAGCTCCGGTTCTTAAATATAAGGACTCTGAGATTGTGGTTGATCCATTGTCTCTCATTTGGAGTAAAATAAAGAGAGGGCAGCCTTGTGATGTGGCAAGTGAGTATAAACGTATTTTAGAAAGTTTGTGAAAAGATGGTGAGTTATATGCAAGTAGATAATCTCACCAAATCTTTTGGTGATCTTGTCTTGTTTGAAAATATATCTTTTGGAATAGCAGAAGGACAACGTGTTGGGTTAATAGCGAAGAATGGTGCCGGTAAAACAACATTGCTTAATGTAATTACAGGGAAAGACGGCTATGATAGTGGAAGTATTGTTTTTCGTCGCGATCTTCGTGTTGCTTATTTATCTCAGGATCCTGTTTATCCGGAAAACTTAACCGTACTTGAAGCCTGCTTTTATCATGGCAATAGCGTTGTGGAGCTGATTAAGGAATATGAGCATTGCATGGAAACCGAAGGCCATCCCGGTTTAGAAGAGCTACTAATACGCATGGAACATGAGAAAGCATGGGATTACGAGCGGAAAGCAAAGCAAATTCTTTCTCAGCTTAAGATAAGAGATTTTAATCAACGGATCAAACATTTATCCGGAGGACAGTTAAAGCGAATAGCTTTGGCCAACACTTTGATAACCGAACCCGAATTTCTTATTCTGGATGAGCCTACCAATCATCTTGATCTGGATATGATAGAATGGTTGGAGGGATATTTGCAGCGTTCTAATATTAGCCTTCTGATGGTTACGCATGATCGGTATTTTCTGGATCGGGTATGTTCCGAAATATTAGAGATTGATAATCGACAGATATATCATTATAAAGGAAATTACAGCTACTATCTGGAAAAACGGGAGGAAAGAATGGAAGCTACGAACACCGAAATAGTTCGTGCCAACAATCTCTATCGTACCGAATTAGAGTGGATGCGCAGAATGCCACAAGCCAGAGGGCATAAGGCACGTTACCGGGAGGAAGCGTTTTATGAACTGGAAAAAGTGGCAAAGCAACGGGTGGATAATAGCAATGTAAAGCTTGAAGTGAAAGCTTCTTATATTGGTTCTAAAATCTTTGAAGCAGATCATCTTTATAAAAGCTTTGGAGATCTGAAAATAGTAGATGACTTTTCTTATATATTCTCGCGTTTTGAGAAAATGGGGATTGTGGGTAATAATGGTACTGGGAAATCTACCTTTATAAAACTCCTTTTGGGAGAAGTAAAACCGGATCGCGGTACCATAGATATAGGTGAGACAGTTCGTTTTGGCTATTATTCGCAAGAAGGGCTTCAGTTTGATGAACAGATGAAAGTAATAGACGTTATTCAGGATATTGCCGAAGTAATAGAACTGGGTAATGGAAAAAAACTGACTGCCTCACAATTCTTACAACACTTCCTATTTGCCCCTGAAACACAGCATAGTTATGTCTATAAACTGAGTGGGGGAGAGCGCCGCAGGTTGTATTTATGCACAGTACTAATGCGTAACCCAAACTTCCTGATTCTTGACGAGCCTACCAATGATTTGGATATTGTTACATTAAATATCCTGGAAGAGTATTTGCAAGCATTTAAAGGATGTGTGATTGTTGTCTCTCATGATCGTTATTTTATGGATAAAGTAGTAGATCATTTATTGGTCTTTAATGGTCAGGGAGATATTCGTGACTTCCCCGGTAATTACACCCAATATCGCGATTGGAAAGAAGTTCATGAACATCAAGAGAAAGAAGCCGAGAAACCACAGGAAGAAAAAACAACCCGTGTTCGTTTAAACGAAAAACGAAAAATGAGCTTTAAAGAAAAACGTGAATTTGAACAATTAGAAAAGGAAATTGCCACCTTGGAGGAAGAAAAGAATACCATCGAAGAAGCACTTTGTAGTGGTACTTTGTTGGTAGATGAATTGACTGAAAAATCGAAGCGATTACCAGTTGTAACAGATCTAATTGATGAGAAAACAATGCGTTGGTTGGAATTAAGTGAAATCGAATCATGAGTAACTTGACTAATTATCATAGTCATTGTTCATTTTGTGATGGTCGTGCTCCATTAGAGGAATTTATAAAGGAGGCCATTAAACAGGGATTTACTTCTTATGGAATATCCTCTCATGCTCCACTGCCATTCTCTACTCCTTGGACGATGGAGTGGGAGCAAGTACCTGCCTATTTGGAAGAAGTTACATCTCTCAAAGAGAAATATGCATCTCAAATAGAAATCTACACAGGAATGGAGATTGACTATTTAGATGAAGGGAGTAATCCATCGGTTTCGAAATTCCGCGATCTGCCTTTAGACTACCGTATTGGTTCAGTCCATTTACTTCATGATCATAAAGGTACTATTGTTGATATTGATTGTTCCGCCGATAAATACCGCACAATTATAGATGAGCATTTTTCCGGAGACGTTGTAGAGGTTATTCATCTCTACTATAAACGCTTGTTGCGTATGATTGAATTAGGAGGATTCGATATTGTTGGCCATGCGGATAAGATGCATTACAATGCTGCCGTTTATCGTCCGGGGCTGTTGAATGAATCCTGGTATAATACATTGATGCAGGAGTATTTTTCTACAATTGCCTCTAAAGGATATATGGTAGAAATTAACACAAAGGCCTTTCACTTATTGAAGACCTTTTATCCCAATGAACGTTATTTCCCTTTGTTGAGAGAACTAAGAATTTCTGTTTTAGTAAATAGTGATGCTCATTATCCAGATAAAATAAATGCCGGCAGAGTGGAAGCGCTTAATGCTTTAAAGAAAGCTGGATACACAACTGTAATGGAATTGCATGCTGGAAACTGGGAAGAGGTTTTTATCTTTTGATTTTTTTTAGCCACGGATGACACGGATTGCACGGATTTAATTACACGGATAAAATTCATCAAATAATTATCCGTGTTTTAGAATTCGTCTAATCTGCGCCATCCGTGGCTAAATATTTATCCTTGCTAAAACGAAATAAAAAAGGGGGGTGTCAATCAAATTGACACCCCCTTTCATTTAGAGCTGGAACTCTTTAGACCCCTATTTTATTCCAGAATCACTACACGGTTAAGTTTGTCTTTATCAAACATATTTGCTGTACCACCGAATCCTACGTATTCAAGTTGTGAAGCGCTTACACCTTCTTTGATAAGAGCATCATAAACATTTTGAGCACGTTTTTCAGACAGTTTTTGATTCCAGCTTGAGCTACCTGTTGCTTTGTCAGCATATCCGGCAACTTTGTACTTCTTATCAGGATTAGCCTTGATGATCTTAGCAGCCAACTTAACGTTAACCATTCCGTAGTCATCAATGTTAGTTTTACCAATCATGAAGAAGATAGCACGAGGACCAACCACCTGAACTTCTTTAGTAACTTCTTTAACTTGACCCTTAGCGTTAGCAAGAGCGTTTTTGGTTCTAGCCAATTCGTCTTCTGCTTCTGCCAATGCTTTTCTGTATTTGTTGATTTCAGCATTGATAGCATCTTGGTCAATTTTAGAATTGCAGTTAACAAATTTCTTTCCACCGAAAGTATAAGTAAGACCAGCTGTTAATGATACAGCTCCATCAGTACTTGCACTTGTTAATTTACCAAATTGAGATTGAGCAAGTTCACCTCTTGCTTCGATATTGATATCGATATATTTGCTAACATTGAACATACCGAGTAAACCTACCGAACCATTAACATAAGCTTTTACTTTGCCATCATCTACATATCTTGTGAATTCACGAGCAGGGTCTTCTACTAAAACCTGGCTGTTATACATCTTTCCAAAAGTAAGTCCAGGTCCTCCAAATATTGATAAAGTGAAAAGACGATCAGGATTATAACCACCGATTGCATTAGATAGGTTGAATAATGCATCAGCATGAAGAGTTGCGTAGTGTTTTTTTATTTTCACTACTTCTCCGTAGGTTACTTTATCATTTGCATCTAAAGAGAAATTTCCATAATCAGTTCTTACTGCAGTTTCCCAACCAGTAGCCTGACCACGAAGTCCCCATACAGGAGAAAACCATTTACCTAAAGACAAAGTCACTTTGGGAGTGATAGCTTTTGTCCAACTGTTGTCAAAATTGTCGCCGTTGGTGCTTACCTGTGCTCCGCCACCAACGCTGATAAAGATGTTATCTCCAAACTTTTCGCTGAAGAATTTCTCTTTAGTCTGAGCTGTAGCAGTGACTGCTGCTCCGGCCATCATTAAAGATAAAATTGCTATTTTACTTTTCATTGTTTTTAATTTTTTTATATTTCAACTCTTTTTCTTTTTATTTGCTCCGACCATTTTCTTACTTCAAATGTATTAAGAAAGTAAGACCGCCGGTGAAGTATTTCATTTTTTGCATTTCTACCTGCGCGTGCAAATGGTTGAAAAGCAAATAGGTGGCTCCAAACGCAAAATCTTTTGAATCGTGCTCTGCGATGATTCGTAAGTCGGGTGCAACACTTGGAGAATAGGTTATTCCACCTGCCAACCCATTCAAATTATAATCATTTCTACGATTATAAAGGTAGGAAAGATGAACTCCTATTGTTTCTTTACCAATTTGAAAGTGTTTTGTTCCTGCAATGTAGAAACGGCAAAAATAACCATTCCCATCTGTGGGTGAAGTTACGCCTCCACCTGATCCTGTATAAGGATCTGATGTACCAAGTACTATTGCAGGTGCATGCTTCCAAAATTGCCCTTCTTTCAAAGCTCGCAGTCGAACAGAAAAAAATCTGTCCTGGTTTGTGAAACCTGAGTAACCATACTGTGCCAATCCTAAATGTTCCGCTTTAAAAAGCGTACAGGTATAAGCGACTTCCAAAAACGGAAAGATGGTTACATTCAAAAAGTAATTATACGTATGGTAGTACCAAGTAGGAGGAGTTATCTCCTTGTTCATAAAGTTACCCCCAATCATTACTGTTTTGTCTCGTTGCATCTCTGCAGAAGGAACATGCAGCAATCCGGTTGTACCATAAGTTAATTGTGCCGAAAGCATAAAATGACAGCATAAAAATAAACAGATAAAAAAGATCTTTTTCATGTATTAGCTATTATTTTATGGCTTTCGAGTGTTTTTAGTTGATAGGAGCTATGATACCACCACCAGCATTGTCATCATTACCATGTCCATGTCCATGATATTGTTGTACATTTTCTCTTTCAGGTGCTAATTCATAAGCATAAGGATATTTAACTTTTACAGTGAAAGTGTCATCTCCATAAATAAACTTATGTGTATCAGTGTAATACTTAGTTATAACAGTTAAAGACTTTAAAAAAGTGTTAGCAGGTAGGCTAAATTGGAAAGTATGATAACCCTTAACAAAATTTTCGTCTTTATCAACTTTCAAAGGAATATAACGACCTTTTAGGAAGTTAGTAATATAAGCTTTTAATTCAGCTGAAGCAGCAGCTCTTGTTAAATTTACTAAATCACCTCCCTCAATAACTACACCTCCAGTATTTACTTCAATGTCAACATAGTATTGCCAATCTTTATTTGTAGTATTCACAATGTCCAAAGATTCTTTATGTTCATCAGCTTCATATTTTTTTGGTGTTGTTCCTGCATTTTCACTGGATGACACTGTTCTTACACCTTCTGGCTTAAAATCTTTTGGATTTAAAACTTCATTAAACATATAAGCTGCAGATTGACCTTTGCTCAATTGAGTAACTACTAAAGAACGAGCAACTGAGGCATCATATTCATTGGTGTTTTTGGGAGTTACAACTACTGAATAAGTTGTGGCCATAACATTTTCATGTACACTAAAACCACCAGCAGCATCTGTTTTTGTTGTAACTGTTGATCCTGTAGCAGTAAATGTAACTGTTGCTTCTGCAATACCTTTGCCTGTAATCAAGTCTGTAACAGTTCCAGCTATTGTATACACTGGCTCTGGCAATTCTGTAGGTTTAGGGATATACACATCCTCTTTGTCTGATTCATAACAGCTTGTAAACATTGTGCCGCTAATGGCCAATAAGGCTAACGCTAATTTAGCATTGAAACCAAATAATTTACTTTTCATTTTCATCTCAATAAAATTAATAATTTAATAATTCTGATTTAATAAAATATGGGTTATATTCTAATTCATAAGCATAAGTACTACTTAATTGAGGCGTATATGATTTACCATAATATCGTTCATTACCTCCATTGTATGACATACCTAAATATTTTGCAGGAGTTACCCTTACATGTTTTCTTTTATATTTTCCATAAGGCGGCAAAGCTATTTGGAAGTAGAAACCCCCATTCTTTTTGGCATGTTCGGCTTTCATGGCATAAAGACCAATGGCTGCATGTTTGAATTTTCTCATCAAATCAAATCGAACACCTTTCTCGCCTAATAAATATTGTTCTACTTTTGCGCTAACCTGAGTGTTATACTTAGGCCAGTAAAAGTTAGAACCCACAGTCCACGTTAACCTTTTGAGAGGGCTGACATGCCATACAAAATCTTCAAACTTTGAAACTCCTGTATAGCCGATTCTTCCTTCAAAAGAAAAACGTTCATCTTTTATAAGTATATGTTTCGCTCTTAAATCTGCTCCCCATCGTTGGGCATTAAATGTACCAACCGATGCAGTTAAGAATGTATTGTATGGCAACCTCATAGATTGTGCTACAGTTATATAACCTTGTCTGACGTGTGTGTATTGTGTACCTCTAAAATAACTTTTGTGATTATTGTAAATCGGAAAAATTATTTGTCCGGTGAATTTCATTCCTTTCCAAAGTGAAATTTCAACGGCGGGGCTTAAATTAAATAGAACCTGATATACTTGCGTAAGAACCAGGTTTTGAACAGTAAGCTCCGGATACACCACCACATCTACCTTATATAAAGAACTGTTTTTTCTTTTTTCTTTTTTAACCTTATCCCAGCTTTCCCCCAATTCATAGCTCACATCCCAATCCTTCCGGCTGGCAGTGGGTATAGTATCGCTCAAAACGGGCTTATAATAAAGAGAAATCTGGGGAACATTATTTTCGACAATGATTAAACGACAAGACTTTCTATCTGGTAAGCCTGTTTGTTGTATTTGATCTATTGCTTTTCCTACACCAACTCCGCTTAGTCGGTATGCCGTATTTTCCACTACGTAAACGCGTTCCTCATCATCTTCAGTCCAACGTACATTTTCGAAGCCCATTCCTACTAATGCGTTAACAGTTGTCTCTCCAGATTGGCATATACCTTCCATGGAAATAAAACAGAATAACAACAATAATGTTTTGCGCATTGCGTAGTTAATTTTTAGTTTTTTTCTCATCCGAGAGTTTACACTAATTCACTTTTATAAAAACATGCACTTCGATAAATGCAAAATATGTTGCAAAAATAGGCACAATTTTAAGAACTCCAAAGAATTTTACTAGAAAAAGGTGAATGTAGATTAATTATTTTCGAATTTCATCTTTTTAGGCAATGCTTGTTCTATTTCATTAATATATTGTAATTTTGCGGGTTGATTATGAGTAGAATACTTGCGATAGATTATGGACGGAAACGGACGGGCTTGGCTGTGAGCGATCCTTTGCAGCTTATAGCTAATGGGCTTACAACTGTTCCTACCCATCAGCTTTTGGATTTTCTTCTTAATTATTTGTCGAAAGAGGCTGTGGAGCGGATTGTTATTGGAATGCCTATGCAGATGAATAATGAGGAGTCGGAGAATGCCGGTAGGGTAAAGGCTTTTGTGCAGACACTGAAAAAAAGAGTGAATAATATTCCTATAGAGCTTGTAGATGAGAGGTTTACCTCTGTTTTAGCTCATCGAACAATGTTGGAGGCGGGGCTGAAAAAAAAGGACCGGCAAAATAAAGCATTGGTTGACGAGATTAGTGCAACCATTATTCTTCAAACTTATTTAGAGAATAAGCGTTTAATGTGATTTATGTACAGATTTAAAATAAGTGTAATATGATCTTACCTATTTATGTATACGGTCAGCCTGTATTAAGAAAAGTGGCTGAAGATATAACTCCGGATTACCCAGAACTGAAGGAGTTAATTGAGAATATGTTTGAGACAATGTATAAAGCAGAAGGGGTAGGGCTGGCTGCACCGCAAGTTGGTCTTCCTATTCGGGTGGTAGTTATTGATTTGAATATATATGCCGATGATGAACACCCGGAATTTAAGGGTTTTCGCAAAGTTTTTATAAATCCTCATATTCTGGAAGCGGAAGGCGAAGAAGTATCTATAGAAGAAGGTTGTCTGAGCCTGCCCGGTATTCATGAGTCGGTGAAGAGAAAGAATAAAATCAAGGTGAAGTATATGGATGAAAGCTTTGTTGAGCATGAAGAAGAGGTCGAAGGCTATATAGCACGTGTAATGCAACACGAGTTCGATCATTTGGATGGGAAAATGTTCATAGATCACATCTCTCCTTTGCGTAAGCAGATGATAAGAAGTAAATTAAATGCGATGTTAAAGGGTAAAGCCCATTGTATCTATAAGGTTAAAACAGTGAGAGCGAAATAATGCACTTGGCTTTTTATCCCTTTCAAAAAGACCCGGGTGTTTTGACCGAAAAGACCCGGGTCTTTTTAATAGAAACACCTGGGTCTTTGTAACCATTCGGTGTCGTACATCCCTTCTGATTTTTATATTAAAAGAAACCGCCCATGCTTGGATTAAGCCTGAGCGGTTTCTTCTTTCTTGTTCCTA
>NZ_QVMK01000062.1 GCF_010500995.1 Bacteroides sp. 224
TCCCCTGCAAGGGGGAGGTGCCCAAAGGGCGGAGGGGGTATCATACAACTAATTATGAGCATCTACTTATATGAATTAATTTTGAATACCTACTTATTAGAAACCTTTCGAATTTAAACAGAGACTAATTCGCATTATTCGTAATCATTTTCTGATAGAGTTCCAATGCACAAAGATCCGAAGTAACTTCCGATACTTTCTTTCTTCCATCCTTATAAGCATATACCGATTCAATAAACCGATTGATCAGATGTACACCTTCCATCATACTTAATTCGTGCATCCAACGTTTTAAGTCTTCCAGTTTTTGCAGAGTAACAGGTTGCAGGTTGTGAATACCCGTAAAAGCAATATCTGATAAAAGAAGTTCTAATTCTTTAAATAGTAGTTTTATGTTCATAATCAATTTGACGTTAGACTGGATCAAGAAAGAAATTATTCACGCTTTCACCGATGATACATACAGGCATAAGCCCCACAGCATGTTTTAAGAAGACCATGTAGCGCAACTGTTTATCTGTACGACTCCCTATACGCTCCAAATATTTAATAGCCAGAGTATATAATGAACTAAACTCCACAACTCCTGTTACAAATTCCCCCTCTTCGTTTTCTATTGTCAGATTTAGTTTCTGCTCGGTATGGCTGAAGTCGGTTTCTTTTATGTCTTGAAAAGGAACAATCACCAATTGATCCGGCTTTCGTTTATCAAAATAGCCATAAGTTTCTTCTATACTTTCAGGCATGGAGAACAAAGTGGTAGTATTCAAGAGTTCTTGTAACTGCTCCTGCCCTACTTTTCCTGTAAGTTCACATTGTGTCTGTCCGGAAGAAGAAAGACGGTTCTGCTTATTTAATTTAAAGTTCCTCAACACAAAAGAGGATTGCGACAAAGAAGCCAATGAGAATCCACCTCCCCAATGGTCATTCTTCATATACTGTCGTTTCATGTTTTCGATGGTTGCCAACTCTTCCGTTTGCTCATAGTAGCCTGCCAAACTTACGGTATAGGTACAGATGCTTTGCTTTTCGTGATAAAAGAAATAGGCTGTTATACCAAAATAACCCGAACGGGTTTGCCAAGGGTAAGCCCCTAAACCCGTAAAGTGTCCAACAGGGGTGGTATAATAATCGGAACGTGTACTCTCTATAAGTTGACTAAGCATTTGGGAGTTCCCTACATTCTCCAAAATCAAACGCATGGTGTTATGCAAGCGAGAAAGCGTAGCAAATGTAGTAACTTGATTAAACCCTATATGTTTACTAAGCATATTCTCCAAATCGGAAGAAAGGGAACGAAACAAACGAGCCAGATTGCCAATCCCTGCACTCTCCATACGAATGGAATATTGAATAGCTGTTTCCACTTCATTCTCTCCGCAAAAGATGATGCCTTTATCGAATATATCAACAATAAAACGATCGGCCGTTTGGAGTAGTAATTCAGTCTCAGCATTCACTAATGAAACGGATGTTTCGGCATTTTCTTCTTCATTTATTAATCCTTGTGTGCTTAAATAAGAAAGGATGGCTATTAGCTTGTGTTTGCACAAACCTTCTTTTCCACATTTACACACAGCTCTGTTTATGCTGTCTTGAACAGGAAAATAGACAGTAATATTCTCTGTATTGATTACAGCTTCAAGCATATCTCCTTGCGTGAACTCTGCTACCCAACCATCTTGTATCAACCGAAGCACATCTTCGAAAAGTTTCTTTCCTGCCTGTTTACGTAGTGAAACAATATCGGCTTCTTTTAATTCTTTCCAAGGTTCGATAACAGGAGAGGGCTCTGATGAAACATCCTTATCTAATAATGCTTCGGACGCTTCTGAATCTGTACCGGATGAGGAAGCGTATTCTGCAACAGCCAAAATAGCCATCAATATATGTTTGCAGACGGTTTTTGATGGACAAGTACATGTACTTTGCGTCATATTTTCATTGAGCGTAACCGTTACATCCTCCAATTGTACTTGCAATGAATCACCTGCTATCAGTTCTACTTTACCTCCTGCTTCCAAATCTTTTAAAGCTCGCTTATATAATCCTTTATTGGCTAATGTTACCAAAAAAGATTCATTGGCATAAGCTACAAAAGGTTGAGCCAATGCTTTGCAATCCGTTGAAGCTACGATATTATTTTTCCAATCCATTCGGCTAATTCTTCGGGGGTTATGGCAGCTACATCTGCTCCTATGGCAGATAGATATTGAGCTGCACGTTTATCATAAACAGGCGTACTTGAGTAATCGAGAGCAGGCAATACAAATAAGCGGCTACCTGCTTCAAGAATATCACGGCAAGAACGATACATATAATTATAGTTATTACCATCGTACAAATCGCTCACAAGTACCACAATAGTTTTTTGTGGGGCAGTTATCAGTTTCTTTCCATATTCGAGTGCTCCGTGTATATCTGTTCCTCCACCTAATTGTACTTTCATCAATGTCGTTACAGGATCATCAATATGATCGCTTAAATCGACAATGGATGTATCAAAGATAGCCAACTTTATAGAGAGAAACGGCATCCGGGCAAAGATGGAAGCCATTACAGCAGAATAAATAACCGACTCAAGCATACTCCCACTCTCATCTACCAGAATAACAAGATGCCAAGGATTATAACGACGTATATTCTGATTAAAATAAAGACGTTCGGGCACAACTGTCCCCAATTCGGGGTTGTAGTTCTTCATATTCTTACGAACGGTTTGCTTAAAGTCGAAATTGCGAGCTATCCGATAGTTCGAGTTCGACATAGGCAGTTTACGTCCGTAGAAGGTTTTCCTTACTTGTATTTCCAGCTTCTTTTGAAGTTCTTTAACCACTTGTTCCACAATCTCGTAGGCCAGCTTCTTTACATGGTTGGGCATCATGTTGCGGAAAGATAGAATATTCTTCAGCAGATTCATATTGGGTTCCATCTGCCTGAGTACAGATTCATCGGTCAGCAACTGCGTCAGATTATATTTATCCAAGGCTTGTTTCTGCATCACTTCCACTGTTCGCTGAGGAAAGAGTTTCTTTACTCGCTTTAGCCATCCCGGAACTGTTAATACAGAACCGCCACGACCACCACGAGAGGAATTTTCCTCTCTCATTCCTTGTTCGCTGCCATATTCGCGGTTATACAAGAAATACAAAGCACCGTCCAGTTCCTTATCGTTCTTATCAAGAGGCAATGAGGCTTCTGCAAAGTCTCCCAGAATAAGACGCCAACGATTGGCTATTTTAGATTTGTCATTCTTCATAATTTCCAACGATTTAGTTCCTCCAAAGCCTGTTTATCCAAACTCATGGCTGCCAGAATTTCTTCTTGGGAGAAAGCGATACTTCCCAACAATTGATCTTCGGTAAGCGTATGATATTGAGCCACAATTTTACCCAGTCTGTCCAATTCTCCCGGCAGGAAGCTTGTAAAGGCATATCGTAAGTTGGGGAGAATGGTAAGAAACTGCTCGTCATCAGCTTCTGCAATTACGCGGTCAATGGCTTCAAGTATACGTACATCGGAGAAGAGGATATCACGAGCTACCAGAAACAAACCACACACAAAAGAGGCGGCTTCTTCGGGTTGATTGATACTACTTTCCAGGTAAGCTGTTATCTGACGACAAAAGTCTTCTTGCTCTATAAGTCCTTCCTTATAACATACAGCCAAACAAACGCCAAATACTCGACTATTGGAAAAGCTATCTTGTGTTATCTTTTCTACCGCTTGAAGGAAAGGTTCTTTATCAAATCCGTTAGTAGATTCTAAAGTATAACCATACAAATCACGTAAGCGCTCGGAAACTACTTGTTCCTCATCTTCCGTTGCATCCTTTACTACGGTAATTTGCTGTACCGCTTCCATAAAGGCCAGGTTGCTTAATTGTGGAATTAGCGGATTCACCTCTTCATCCATCAATTGCTGCATGGTAATTAAATATAATAGACTACCCGTCAGGCGGCACAAGCTAATAAAATTCCTCTCGTTAGCTATAACTTGCCTGATAGCATCTTCGTATTGTGTATAGAAGTTCTCAATGCCCATTACCTGTACAGACAGTAATAGTTTACCCAATTGTTCGGCAGTCAGGTTATCTTTAAATTCTCTTTCTATCAGGGATGCGCACATTTGCGAAAGCGTAGTGCCATATACCGAAAGATCTATTAATTGGGTTTCTACTTGTGTGCTGTATCGGCAAATCCAGATTTCACGTACCAGATTTTTATTCTTCCCATTCACATAATCAGGTCCCGATTGCATGGAGCAAAAGCCCGTCTTCAAGTATTCCAATTGATGAAGAAAACGGCTTTTACGAAAGTGAGCAGGGTTCTTGATGATATCTAATGTTACCTCCTGCCGTTCTACGGTGGAGGTTTTCAACCGATGCAAAGAACACAAGGCTCTGAATTCTTTTACTACCGGAGGTATCAAATCATTATCCACCACTTTCCCTGCTCCCATTCCGGAAAGCAGGCGAAGCAAGAAATCTACTTCGAATGTGGAAGTAGCATTGATATCTCCCTTTACAAAACAACTCCTTACCCCATCAAGCAGTTCATATACGCCCGGCTCCGGCTTACCACGAAGGGTAGCTAAAGAGCAAGCCATATTATAAGCGTTTATTTCATCGGGCAAAGAGGTGCTTTGGGTTTTACGGGCATAGCGGGCTGTTTTTATAATATAGTCTAACACAGCATCCTGATATACCGCTGTTTTATCTTTCTGCATCTTATCCCAAATGGTATGATAAAAAGCAGGGAAAGGCATACCTGCTGCATAGCCCGATTTACTATCGGCTTCTTTAAAAGTATAAGGCATCAGGTAAGAAGCCACATTTTCGGGTTTGTAAGAAGCAGAAAGCACGCTTTCTTTTCCTTCGCGCAGAGCTTCCATCAAGCCAACAATGTGAAATGCACCGGCTACTACCAATACACGTTTACCGGAAGAAAGGGACTTCTTTATTTCAGTAGCCATATATATTTCCCGGGCTATGTCTTCCTTTAAAGAGGGCTCATCTTCAGGAGTGGCTAACCTCATATAATATCCCAAATAGAAAACATTCCGCACAAAAGATTCTGTAGAGAGTGTTCCGGCATTCAACTCATAGCGACTTTCCCAAAACTCGGAGAAACTACGGCATCCTGCACGAGAAGCTACTCCTGCTGTATACAGGTTTACTTCGTACTCTTTATTTTCATTATAATAGTACTGCGTTTCCTGCTCATCTTCTTGCTTATTAAATAAACGAGCGGCATAAGGCAAATCAATAAATCGTACGGGTACCGCCATCTGAAAACCTTTACGAATCGCTACTAACTCCGGAGAGAAAGCAAGAAAGGGGTAATAAGCCCGATACTTTTCTTTGTCTTCGGTTAGTTTACCTTCTTTATCATCATAACTATAATAGATACAGAAAGGCGGAGCCGATTGATCATCGGCTATATAAGGAAGCAATTGACCGGAATCCGAAGGACCCTCAATCAGTATTTCGTCGGGTTTATATTGTTCAATGGCATGTTTCAGGTGCAAAGCACAGCCGGGCGAGTGATGCCTTACGGGATAGTAAAGTACCTCACCTTCTTTATTGAAACTTTGTCGGAATAATTGTTCTACTTGATCGATGTTCTGCTCTCGTAATATTCCTTCCATTTTCCTCCGTTCCTTTCGGCTTTGATACGTACTACACCATTAAAATAATCTTTCAACTTGGGAAGATCATCTTTATTCTCTTTCATCACGGCTCCCAGCAGGTTTTGAGTCAGAGAACGCATACTGATGCTTCCGTCGCCATAATAGTGTGCCTCCAAAGCTGATTGGTAATATACCGATACAGCTTCTGCCGTACTCATAACTCCGGATAGTTTCTGTATCTTGGCTTTCTCAAAGGAGGTTCCGTTGCGAAGTTCATTGAAAGTAGAGGCAAGAATATCTACTACTTCTTCCTGCACAGGCATATCTAATCCGTTGGCGGCAAGCATACCACTGCATTGTTCGGTGATGATTTTACTTTCCAAAGCTACGCTGCGCACGGGTTCTACGGTTTCGAAGTTGAAACGGCGTTTAAGAGCGCTACTCATTTCGTTGATACCTTTATCGCGTGTATTGGCTGTGGCAATGATATTGAATCCGGGAGAAGAGAATAGTAAACCGTATTCTCCAAATTCGGGAATGTTCAGCACCCGGTCGCTCATAATACTGATTAAGCTATCCTGAATCTCTAATGGACAACGGGTTATCTCCTCAAAACGAGTGATAATCCCTTTCTCCATACCAATATATACAGGAGAAGGAACAAGCGCCTCGGGCACAGGACCTTTAGCCAGCAGCAGCGCATAATTCCAGGAATACTTAATGCTATCTTCGCTGGTTCCGGCAGTTCCTTGCACGGTGTTTGTACTGGTACCACAAATGGCAGCAGACAGCAGTTCGCTTAGCATGGTCTTGGCCGTTCCCGGTTCGCCAACTAACATTAAGCCACGGTTTCCGGCAAGGGTAATGATGGCACGTTCTACCAAAGCATCATCTCCAAAGAACTTAGGAGTGATTTTTACTTTCTTGCCATCGAGTTCCAAAGGATCTTTTTCTCCTAATATAAAGGAACGAATGGCACGGGGAGAGAGCAGCCAGTTTGCCGGCTTACTCCCTTTATCATGTTTACGGAGGGCGGCAAGCTCATCGGCATAGCGCATCTCCATAAGTGGTTTTTGAACTGTAGGTTGCATATATTAAATTTATTAATTCTCTTTCAGCGTATCGAATACTCCGATCACCGAGCAAACAAAGCGTTGAGGAACATTATTTGGATTCAGAATCAGATTGGCAGCAGGCTCTTCCACCACTGTTCCATCTTCGGGGAGGCGATAGAAAACGACTTCATTCAATGTCACATCTTCATCATAATCCTGCCCCATATACATATATTCAAAGTTTAGTTGGGCCGCTATGTTGAGGTATTTATCTACCCAATGGAAACAAGTGTAACTTCCACCATCCCATACTTCGCCTCGTACCATGTTGTACTTCTTGGCGAGTCCAGCAATTTTACCCGATAGGGGCATTGTTCCTTTGTATCGAACGATTTTGTTATTGTTATCCATTTCTTCTTTTGCGAGTTCGGGAACAGACATGGTTAATTGTGGTAAAGGTTGCACCACCTCATAATCATCTAACTGTTCTTTCCATTGAGCCAATGTTTCATCAGATAGTTCGCAAGGATGTATCAGTGTAATGGCTACATGATCGGGTAAAGCGTATTCATCTTCATTTACAGTATTAAAAGTACCATCATCCATGTAGCGGAAGGTTTCTAACAATGTACTATCTTCGTAAGCTCCCCAAATCAAACCTGTGGCAAACTTATGCATAATCGGGTTTTCGACAAAGAGTTCACTCCAGGCATCCGCTTTCCAACGACGACCATTCATGATAACTTTCTCCAAACGATTGGTTTGCGCCTGTACAGTGGCTTTGATTTGTTTCTTCAACTCAGAGAATTCTTTCTTGGCTGCTGTGGCTTTTACTGCATCATCATTAACACCGGGCGAAGGCATTGATTTGATGTTCTTTTGCTTTTCATCGTCTCGGATAGAGAGCGAGAAATCCGGCATGAGTGTGATAGTAAATGTACGTGAACCATAATCAAGCACCTTCTCCCCTTCTTTATTAAAGCCAAGGGTGGGCACTATTTTATCGGATAATACATCTTCGGGGATTTCCAACGCTTTGGCAGCAAAAGAGAAAGCAGCTTTGGCAGCATTCTTTACCTGATTATTGGGGAACTTAGTAGCCATTGCGTCTATCATCATCAACGCTACACTGCCTCCATTCATTGCAATAGCATTCACCACAAAGGCAGCAATGGCTCCGCGAGATGCTTCTGCCCAATCTTTCAGTTGGGTACGCAATGCCAGAATTTGTGTATCGGAAGCATAGATACAATAAGGCACCATAAACATTTTCTTCTTAGCTTCTGCACCATTGTCTTTCCAGTAAAGATAGATATTCTCAAATACAGATTGCAGATCAGGGCGGTGCAGCATATCCACCACCTTATCACAGATCTTTATCTTATAAGGTTCTTCAAGAGATAAGTATTCCGATAATAAATACTGTATAACCACTAATGGAGCTTTCTCGCTGAGGTCGGCAAAGCGGACATCAGTCAGCATATCTTCGGGAATCCAAGAGATTTGCTTTTGATTGTCTTTATCATAATTGTCGGCACAAAAATCCATCACCATTTGGTTGTCGGTAAAAGTAAAATTGGCACCATACTTACGGTCGTTGTCCCACTTCTTTATCAATCTTTTAGCGGCAGCCAAAGCATCTCCTTTCATCTTAGGCATTCCTGCTTCAAGTAAAGGACGAACTTCGGTTTCCAGTGCTTCCATCAGCTCTTCGGCTTTCTTACGAAGCTTTTTCGACTTATTACCAAGCAAGGCAAGTAAAGGACCATAATCATCTACTTTAACCGTTCCATATAATAAATCTGCCCAAACAAGCAGTTCTTCAATCTCCATTTTGCCACTTGTAAAGAGTTCCATAGCCTCTTCTTTATGTTGCTTAATCAATTCGGGGGTAACGGTGGTTGAGAATAAATTGCGGTAAGTGCCCCTCCATTCGGTGTGTGCCCAGCAATAAGCTGCAAAAACATCTCTTACTCCAAAATCTGCTTCCGAATCAAGCAGGGTCTGTATACTTTCTTTAGGATCAATGCTCAGCCATTCTTTGCGCGATGCCAGGAAAAGACCTATTACATACCCACGGTTTTCCATGTTCTGTTCCACTGAGTTGGCTTGTTCTAAAAGCAACCAAATGAAACGACGTGCCAAAGAAATATGTTCATATAATAAAGAGAATCCGGGGATAATGTGTTCGCTGACTCCCCATCCTAAGTTACGTGTATATTTAATGCGAGCTTTCACTGCATCTTTAACGGGCACCGAGTTATCGAGCAGTGCCAATGTATCAATCGTAGAGGAGCTTCCGGTGTATTGTTGTGCAAATGTGGCAATCATGCCTGCCATGGCTTTACCACACTGCTCGGCTCTTTGAGTTGCTTCGCTGTTTGCCGGCTTTTCTCCTTCGTTCAATAGATAGATGGTAAATAAGTAAGGTACATACATATATTCCCCGGGAATGGTAGAGGTGCCCAACTTGTCGAACAATTGCATGAAGGTTTCTTTATCTTCGGCATATAGTTTGGTGAAAATAGCCTGCCTGTTTACGTCTGAGCGAAGAGAAATCATCATACAATAATAATAAGGCCAGCGCACGGCTTCTATGCTATTGAGGAAAGGAATCATCTCTTTATCTCCCACATGATTGAGCACAAGCTGTGCTGCCTGAGTGTTGGTGGCCAGTTGTTTCTGAAGTCTTTCTTTCAATATGGGAGAAAGCATATAAGACTGAAATAAAAGTTCAATAATATACAGTCCGTTTTGTTTATCTGTTTTGTTGATAATGATGTCCAGATAGTTATTGTACGTTTTAGCATCCTTCTTTATTAGCTCCACAGCCATATAAAGAGCCAGGAAGACTTCTCTTGAAATCTTAGTTTGTTCGGGTGTAGGTTTTAACTTGTTTATCAGGCGTTCCATAAAGCCACCGGAAGTACCGGCGTGTTCTTTCAGCAAACCATCTGTATAGTGAATAGATTCTTCGGGGCATTCTTCCAGCAATACGCCTGCCAGTTCATAAAGCGTTTCTACTGATATATCTTTTATTTTTGTTACGGCATTTTCTATCACTGTATCAAAAGTATAGCCTATGCGCAATAGCATTTTAGTATCTTGCAAAATGCGGTATGGTCCGGACATGATTCCATCTCTGCGAACTTTGGATAGCACCAGCAATATACGTTTAGCAGTTTCGGCATTCTCCTTATAAAGTTCTTCTCTCATCCATTCTTCATAATAAAAATATTGCTTTTTACCTTGAAGAAGATTCTCGTCTAAAGTATCTGTTTTACCTTCGATATAATCGCATACTTGTGCAAAATTTTTCCACTGATAATGAGGGCGATCGTATACTTTGATAAATACATCGATCATTTTTTGTTTATCCATAATGTAGGTTTGTTATGTGTTGTTTTTCAATAATTCAGCAAAGATAACATTTCAAAGATTGCATGCAAAAGGAAGTCAAACTCTATTTCAATTTATTCAAAGAATCTTTGTCACTCATTGCCACAGGCATGGCACGTTAGTGCCACGGGCATGGCACAGTTGTGCCACAGGCATGGCACAGTTGTGCCACAGGCAAGGCACAACTATCAATCTGTATGTTAACGTTTTTAGTTGACTACTTTCAGTCTTATTAATAGAATTGGTTGCCTCGGTTTATACTTAGTTATAAACTAGGTTGACCTTTTT
>NZ_QVMK01000063.1 GCF_010500995.1 Bacteroides sp. 224
AGTATAAGTTTTATCTTTTTTTGCTTTGGGCGAAAAGAATGCGAGTTGTATTTCTATTTCTTCAAAAGGAAGTTCAATATTCTCCTTCTTAAATTTGTCGGAAATTATCCTACCAAAATATTGAAAAGGCTCTTTCAATCCTCCTCCATAAGTTCCGAAACTGCTTTTTGAAAAATATATCCACATAATTTTTGTTTTTTTGTCTTCTGCACCGCCTCCAAAAATACTATTTATCCGTCAAACAAGCAGTACATCCCATATAAAACTATGAAATATTGCCAATTTTGCAAAGTTAAGAGTTAGAGCCTGCCAACGTCCCGAACCCGTGACGGGCCTCCATGACATTGGTTGCACAATTGGAAGAATAATACATTCGGGCAAAGCGTTCGGGTTTCAGGTATAGCCGGACGGCAGCTATGTCGCAGGGACGTTCGCTAAAGAATGTGTTTGAGGCGAGAAAGGCAAAGAGGGGGACGGTGTATAAGGTGAGGGAGAGGGAGGAGTTCGATCACGAAGTCTGCTCCTTTATCTCTAATCTTGTCTATTATTACCTTTTGAAATGCGGAAGACAAGTTAATATTGAATTCCGCCTGCAAAAAATATTAAAAAAATGAACGATAAGAAGAAATACCTAAGGCGGTGCTTCGGCATCGCTGTGCACGAATATAAGGATTTTTATTACAACAACAAGTAATGAACAATATTTCTTAAATGAAAAAGCCGTGTGATAAAGCAGGGATATTTATCCTTGCTTTATTTTTATAAGTAGGTTTTCAGAATTAGTTTTATATATATTGAGTACATTAATTGAAGATGAATCCCCTAACGGGGATTAAGACCTGTATCATAATGTATGCTTTTCTATTGACATGAATGCCCGAAGGGCATTAGATGTGCACACCATATTACAGTCACTTGCCCGTAGGGCATTCATATCAATAGAAAATAAATTATACAACCACAAATCCCCGTAGGGGATTCATTGATAATGAGTAGATGATAACAAATAGTATAAATTAATTCTGAACACTTACTTAGCAGATTTTTGTTTATATTTGTACGTACATTTTGTATGTTTCATAGAAAAATAATCCAATGGAATTGAACAGAATAAAAGAAGTCCTTGATAAAAAAGGAATTAAGCAAACATGGTTGGCAGAAAAGCTTGGAAAAAGCTTTAGTTTAATAAATGCTTATGCTTGTAATAGACAGCAGCCGAGTTTGGAGGTTCTGCACCAGATTGTGGAAACATTGCAGGTTAGCATCAGGGAACGTATTGTTGAGAATAAAAAATAATAGATTATGTCAAAGAAGCCCATAGTAGCATTAATATATGATTTTGACGGAACTTTGTCTCCCGGGAATATGCAAGAGTTTGGATTTATTCAAGCCATAGGAAAGGATTCCAAAGCTTTTTGGGGAAAGAATAAAAAACTATCAGAAGACAATGATGCGAGTGGAATCTTGTGTTATATGTATCTAATGTTACAAGCTGCTCAAGCCGAAAGCATTTCACTGTTAAGGGATTCTTTCCGTAATTTCGGAAAGGATGTTGAGCTATTTAAAGGTGTCAAGGAATGGTTTACCTTGATTAATAGCTATGGTAAGAGTGTTGGGGTAAACATAGAACATTACATCAACTCATCTGGACTCACAGAAATGATAGAAGGAACTCCAATCTTTAAGGAATTCAAAAAGATATATGCCTGCTCGTATCTATATGATGTTGATGGAAAGGCTGTTTGGCCAGCAGTAGCCGTAGACTATACAGCTAAAACGCAGTTTCTTTTTAAAATAAACAAAGGAATAGAGAAGGTTAGTGACAACCACAAAATAAATCAGCATATCCCAGAGAAAGATAGACGTGTACCTTTTTCGAATATGATATACTTTGGAGATGGAGAAACCGATATCCCTTGTATGAAGTTAATAAAAGACCAAGGTGGCCATTCTATTGCGGTGTATAAGCCCGGTTCTTCAAAGAAAAAGCAAACTGCGGAGAATCTAATCAGAGAAAATAGAGTAAACTTTGTTTGTTCGGCAGATTACTCCGAGAATAAGGAAATGTACAAGGTCGTCAAAACTATTATTGATAAGATTAAAGCAGATATAGACTTTAATACATTGCAAGAAAACCATAAATCAAAATGTAGCACAGATAAGGAATAAACTATATGCCCATAAAAACATCACTTACATACAGTCAGATTGGAAACAAACTGGAGATATTCAAAACTCCAGTCAATAAAGAAGATATACCATTTATGCTTCTATCCTGTTTTGGAGCAACCACAACGATTATTGATCGATATAAAAAGGGAAATGGAACAGTTGCTACCTTTGATGGGTTGCTGATAAAAAAGACACTAGCATATTGCAACGTTGATACCGAGAGGATGATGGATACGCTGGAGGATATGAAGGCAGATGAGAAAGTAAAAAAAAACGCCCCTCCTATTCTGGCTGTAAGCGATGGCCTTTCTATACTTGCATACGATCCAGCCGTAGATGAAACTTATGAAAATAAACTTAGTCTGCTTTATACCGACTACAGTTTCTTTTCTCCTATCTGGGGGATTGGTAAATACCGTGCGTTCGAAGAAAATGATGCCGATGTAAAAGCAGCCTATAAGATGGCTAAACTGCACGATGAGATTCGTCGTGAAAATGAATATGCTAACGAAGCCGACTTGCATGACCTGAATATCTTTATGAGCCGGCTACTATTTTGCTTCTTTGCCGAAGACACAGGAATATTCGAAAAAGATTTGTTTACCAACGCCATTAATCAGTTTACAAAAGCAGATGGAAGCGACCTTTCAGAATATCTCTCCACCATCTTTAACTTGATGGAACAGCCTGGGCGCGATGCTTCGCTTAATAAAGCATACGCGCAATTTCCTTATGTAAACGGGGGACTGTTTGGTAAAAGAATACAGATACCTCGTTTGGGATTGAAAGCACGAAAACTCATACTCGAATGTGGTAGCCTGAATTGGAAAGATATTAATCCGGATATTTTTGGGTCGATGATTCAAGCGGTGGTAACACCTGAATTGAGAAGTGGTTTAGGAATGCACTATACTAGTGTGCCCAATATCATGAAACTGATCGGTCCACTCTTCTTAGACGAACTTTATGAAGAGTTCTACAAGATGAAAAATATCTTTGATGAGAAGAAACGCAAACTTGATATCGGTGCTTGTAACCAGAAGGACTTTGAAAAAGAGTGCAAGAGTATTGTAACTGATTGTCGTAAACTACTTCTTCGGATGAGTAAGATGAAGTTCTTTGACCCCGCTTGCGGCAGTGGAAACTTCCTTATCATTACCTATAAAAGTCTGCGGCGATTAGAGAACGATATTCTCCAACTGATACTCTCTATTGATAAACAAGGATCATTCAACAATGTGTTTAGCATGATTCATATCAGTCAGTTCTATGGTATCGAACTTGATGACTTTGCTTGCGAAACAGCCATTCTCTCCCTTTGGTTGGCTGAACACCAAATGAATTGTAAGTTTACAGAAGAATTTGGAGTGGTGGTAAATGCGCTGCCGCTGAAAGCAAATTCAAATATTCATCATGGAAATGCATGCAGGGTGGATTGGAATGAGGTTTGTCCACATACAGCAGAAGAAGAGGTGTTTGTGATGGGGAATCCGCCTTTTGCTGGAAAAAAGGAGCAAAATGACAAGAATAAACAGGACCTTAAAATTGTCTTCAATGAGAGGAAAGGGGTCGGAATCATAGATTATGTATCTGCTTGGTTCATGAAATCACTTTCTTTTATGAAAAAAAGAAGGGCCTTTGCAGCTCTTGTTTCCACAAATTCAATTTGCCAAGGGGAGCATGTTAGCATTCTATGGAAAATATTAATAGAAGAAGGTATTGTTGTAAATTTCGCTTACAAACCTTTCAAATGGAATAACAAAGCAAAACATAATGCAAATGTTCATTGTGTCATAATAGGTTTTTCCAAGATAGACAAAAAAAATAGAAGTATTATTACATATAATGAAGTCACAGGAGGCTTTTACAAAAAAACAGTCAATAACATCAATCCTTACCTACTTGATGCTAGCAATATTATTGTAGAAAAAAGAAGAAATAGACTTTCAACCATACCTGAAATTAACTACGGGAGTATGCCTATAGACAATGGGAACTTAATACTGGATTTCTTTGAAAAACAGGCAGTGGAAGAAGAAAATCTTGATAATCTTCAATATATAAAACCTTATATTGGAGGAGAAGAATTTATCAAAGGAAAAGAGAGGTGGTGCATTTGGATTAATGATGATGAAATTAAGAATATCACATCTCCCTTTATAAAAGATAAAATAGAAAAAAACAGAAACTATCGATTAAGCAGTGATAGAAAAGAAACTGTAGCAGCCGCAGAGACACCTTATAAATTTGGAGAAATTAGACAGCCAAGCTCTGATTATGTAATAATACCCAAAGTTTCGTCAGAAAAAAGAGAATATATTCCAATGGGTATTTTATCAAAAGAAATTATAGCTAGTGGGAGTTCATTTGTTATAGATGATTGTCCTGTTTTTGTATTTGGTTTCTTAAATTCTAAAATGCATATCCAATGGGTTCGGACAATTGGTGGGAAAATGAAGTCAGACATTCAATACTCAAGTTCACTTTGTTACAACACCTTCCCCTTCCCCTCCATCTCCGATGAGAAAAAAAATCAAATCGAGGCCGCTGCCAACCATGTCTTAGATATCCGCGACTATCATATCGGCAAAACACTGGCTGAACTGTACGACCCCGACAAAATGCCGAAAGATCTTCGTCAAGCACATCATGAGTTGGATTTAATTGTGGATAGTTGCTATCAAGAAAAGCCTTTTGAGAATGATGAAGAGCGATTGGAATGTTTGTTTAGGTTGTATGAGGAGATGAGTAAGAAAAAGTAATGTTAACGAAAAGATTTTCATAAATATGAATAACGACCAATTACTTATCTATCAATCGCAAGACGGAAATATAAAAATAGATGTTTTATTTGAGGGAGAAACCGTTTGGCTATCTCAAGAACAAATGGGAATTCTCTACAATAGAGAACGGTCCGTAATAACCAAGCATATTCAGAATGTATTTAAAGAGGGGGAACTGGATGAAAAAAGCAATGTGCATTTTTTGCACATTGCTAATTCAGATAAGCCTGTAAAGTACTACAACCTTGACGTTATCATCTCAGTAGGCTACAGGGTTAAGTCCCAACAAGGTACACAGTTCCGTATTTGGGCCACACAACGCTTACGTGACTATATCATCAAAGGGTTTGCTTTAAACGATGAACGCTTCAAAACGGGTTCATCGATGAATTATTTCAAAGAACTGTTGGAACGCATTCGGGAGATTCGCATTTCCGAACGTATGTTTTATCAGCAAATCAAAGAGATTTATAAAACCAGTATTGACTATGACCCTTCGGACGAACAATCAACTGCATTCTTCAAAGAAGTACAAAATAAACTTCTTTGGGCAGTAAGTGGAAAAACCGCTGCCGAACTAATTTACTATCGGGCAAATGCTTCACTTCCTATGATGGGACTTACTTCTACCGAGAAAGCTGACAAGGTATTAAAATCGGATATTAAAGTAGGAAAGAACTACTTGAAAGAGGAAGAATTGAATGTACTAAAACTTATTGTTGAACAATTCTTAGCTTATGCCGAAGCACAGGCCTTGGCTCACAAACCTATGTATATGAAGGATTGGATTGAAAAGCTAAAGCTGGTCTTAATGATGAACGAAAAAAGTATACTGGAAGATGCTGGGCGTATCTCTCATCAATTGGCTTTAAGCAAAGCAAATCAAGAATATGAACAGTATAAAGAGAAGCAGCGAGCTATAGAACACTTGAATAGTATTCGAGAATTAGCCAACGATATTGAAAAACTACAGAAAGGGAAAAAGAACAATGGATAACATCGTCGAAATTAAATATGATCAAACAGGCCTCTCAAGCCAAACCAATCCACTTGGCATGCGCGATATGCAAGCCAAGGTGTATAAGGCTAAAGATAAACGTTTTCTTTTAGTGAAGGCACCTCCTGCATCGGGCAAATCGCGTGCATTGATGTTTGTGGCATTGGATAAATTGGTAAACCAAGGACTGAAACGAGTGGTAGTGGCAGTGCCGGAAAAGAGTATTGGCCGTTCATTTAAAAACACAAACCTGAAAAAATTTGGTTTTTTCGCTGATTGGACAGTTGCACCAGCTTATAATCTATGCGATACCGAGAATGAAAAAGATAAGGTTGAACGCTTTCGTGAGTTTTTTTCCTCTTCTTGCTCGGCGAAGATATTGGTTTGTACTCACGCTACATTGCGTTTCGGATTGGAAAAGCTAACAGATGAGGCACTCTCCGACACCTTGTTTGGCATTGATGAATTTCATCATACATCGGCCGATGTAAACAGTGGACTAGGAGAGGGTATTCGTCGTATAATGAATAATACCAATGCCCACATACTTGCCATGACCGGTTCTTATTTTCGCGGTGATGGCGTGCCGGTATTGCGTTCGGAAGATGAAGTGTTATTTCATCCTGTAACTTACAACTACTATCAACAGCTCAATGGCTATCAGTATCTCAAAACACTGGGACTGGGCTATCATTTCTATCAAGGGCACTATCTTACGGCTTTGGGAAAGGTTTTGGATACAACAAAGAAAACCATTATACATATTCCTTCTGTCAATGCGCGCGCTTCCGGAGCTATGGATAAATATCATCAGGTAAAACAAATTATCGATTTGTGTGGAAATGAAATAGACCATGATTACATTAAAGGTCTTGTTATCGTGGAAACATCGGATGGACGGAAGTTAAAAATTGCCGATTTGGTAGAAGACAAGCCGGAAAAGAGAATCATCGTTCAATCTTACTTACAAAATATGAAGCACAAGGATGATGTAGATATTATCATTGCCCTTGGCACAGCCAAAGAAGGTTTTGACTGGGAATGGTGTGAACAATGTCTTACCATCGGAGTGCGCGGATCGCTAACCGAAGTTGTACAAATCATTGGTCGCTGCACTCGCGACTGCAAAGGGAAAGAGCATGCGCAGTTTACCAATCTGATTGCTGCACCCGATGCTGCGCAGGATGATGTAGCCAATGCCGTAAATGATATGCTGAAAGCTATTACAGCTTCGCTTTTGATGGAACAGGTAATGGCTCCCTCATGGAACTTTAAAACACGATTAGATAGAGATGAAGAAGATGGGAAAAAGGAGCGTTCTATCATTGTAGAAGGACTTAAGCCTCTTTCGTCTGCTCGCTCTACACAAATCGTGACAGAACAGTTGGATGATTTGAAAGCAACGGTACTTCAAAATCCAATGATTGTTAAAGCACTGGGAGGAGACACTCCTCCTGAAGTGATCAATAAAGTAATTATCCCTAAAATCATTCAGGAAACTTATCCAGATATCTCGGAAGATGAAAACGAAGAGATTCGC
Organism: Bacteroides sp. 224; assembly: GCF_010500995.1. Lineage (GTDB taxonomy): Bacteria > Bacteroidota > Bacteroidia > Bacteroidales > Bacteroidaceae > Bacteroides. The sequence continues at coordinate 7,493 of NZ_QVMK01000063.1, forward strand.
CAGAGACTTTTATTGGAAATGGTGGTCAGAGGCAAAGAGGAACAAACCGGTTCGGATGGAAACCGATTTGTGAAACTAACAAATACATTTATCAATATAGATCAGTTAAGCATAAACATGATTGAACGAATCAATCCTTTTCAGCGAGCTTATGAAATTATGTCTAAAGAGGTAACTGCACCGGTATTGAAAGTGATACAGGATACCATTTCCGAAAAGAAAATGCCGATGACTATCGAAGAAGCGGTTATCCTTTACAAAGGTCCCTATCAAATGTATAAACAATCGCATACGAATCCTCCCTCACTCAATGATCCGGATCCAAAAGTGCAACGATTGGCACAAGCTATTAATGTGATAAAGAACTACAAGATACGCAAAGAGATGGGGTTAGATTACGAACCCTCAATTAAAAAGAAAGGAGGTAACTGATGGAATGGCCACAGGAATTACTGGATATTTTTAATGAACCCGAATTTGTGCATATTCATCCAACAACTCCCAAAGCAACAACTGACGACCGGATTAAAGAGGCTTTCTTGGCAATTAATGATTGGTATAGAGATAATAAACGAGAACCTTCTATAGAAGCAGGAAGGCCTGAAAGGACGTATGCTATGCAACTGAAAGGCATTCGGGAAGTCGATTGGAAACGTGAATCTGTTCGCAAATGGGATGAGTTTAATCTTTTAGACGGAGAAATATAATGGACGACAAAGAATTGGATGACATATTAAAGGATCCGATATTTGATATATCTGATACAGAAAGAGAACTATTCACTTTACCGGAAGCTCTTCGTTTGAAAAAAGAAAGAGATAAAACAGACTATGTTGCACAACGGAAAGTTTGTGATGATTTTGATAAGTATGCTCCTCTATTTAAACGGGTACATCAAGACTTAAAGGAAGGTAAACGTTCTTTGGGCAGATATAATGAAAAAGCCTTGCGCGAAGGAGGATTTTATATTGTTAGTGGAGTGATGGTCTATTTAGATGAAATCATTGATCTACATAAAGACGAGCGAAACTACAAACATAAGGATGGTCGTACCCGTGTTATTTATGAAAACGGGATGGAGTCGGATATCAAGCTTCGCACGTTAGGAAAAAACATCTATACAGATGGATTTATCATTACGGAAAGTAAGGAGGAAGACCATCTTGCTTTAGAATCGTTTAAAGTAAACACAGAGGATGTGCATGACGGTTGGATTTATATCCTACGTTCATTGTCTGAACATCCGGAGATAGCAGGTCAAAAAGATCTCTATAAAATTGGCTTTTCGACCACTCCTGTCAAAGAAAGGATAAAAAATGCAGAATATGAACCTACATACCTGATGGATAAAGTAGAGATCGTAGCCGACTGGAAAACGTATAATATGCAAACACAGATCTTTGAAGACCTTATTCATCGGTTCTTTTCAGCGGTTAAATTTCATCTTAAAGTTTTCGATTTAGCAGAGAAAGAGCATAAACCAAGAGAATGGTTTATTGTACCTCTTCCTATTATCAAATCTGCTATTCAGCATATCATAGATGGATCGATCACAAAATATCGCTACAATCATCAACTGCAAATGCTGGAAGAAATAGAAGAAAAGGAAGATCGTATCGTTTCAGAGAAGATAAACACAGATGGATGGAATATCCTCTCACTAATTATCAAGGATAAGTATTTCAAAGAGATACTTTCAGGAGAAAAGAAAATCGAATACCGCGAATTAAAACAAAGCAAAATCGCGTCCTATACATGGGTTGAGAAAGAAACAGGTATCCGTTACCTAAAAAAATATGATGCTATCCGGTTCTATGTTGGATATCATAAGGACAGGGAATCGGCCTTAGTGGAAGTCATTGACACCACTTATGCGGCAGAGATTCAAACGGTGGAATATCATTTAGGAAAAGTACTGGAGGTTAATCTGAAAAATATATAAAGTATGTAGACTCAATTAATTCATTTTGAGAAGTAATAACTTTCTCTTGATTAAAATCATCTGCAAACATTTTCTAATATATTCTATTTTTAGCCGTTTTGTTCATCATCAGTCATCTTATCATGTGCGTTCGGCATTTATTGTTTAATGCTTTTTTCTACTTTGTCTAAAACTTCATTGAGTGTTTCTCTGTCTAATTTATCAACTTCTGCAATATCATTCAATCCTTGCTTTATCAAGTCGAAAACGATCCGTCGCTTTTCAATTTCGGTCTTTGTTGGGAAGTCTGCATAATCTTTATAAACTGCAAGTCCAAACCCTTGCCAATTATAGACTTTCATGGCGTGGGATAACGCATTTTCAAAAGTGTCAGATACATTAATTAGTATATGTGT
>NZ_QVMK01000064.1 GCF_010500995.1 Bacteroides sp. 224
CCAACTTAAATGTTTCACTGTAGAAACGATGTACTTTTTTTTGCATAAATAATAAAATATTATGCAGCAAAAGGGTGTCAACCTAATCCCGTATAAGACCCACAGCTTTTTTATAATAGGTAAGGTTTAGTTGTTGGCGTGTTTGGGCATTAATGTGCTCCATCCATGCTTGTTGCCAAACGGTTTGAGATTCTAAATAATTGGCAAGGGTTTCCATTCCCACGTCATATCGATCTTTGCTTACTCGCATATTTTCTTCTGCTTGTTGTAATGAACGGGAAGTTAATTCTACTTCCAACATAGATTCATTGCATTTATCTAAGGCCTGAGATAGCTCCAATTCCATCATCTCCATCATATCATTGCGTTGCAGTTGCATGATATCGCGTTCGGTTTTTGCGGCACGAACCTTGTTGCGCCCTTCGCCCCATTGAAATATGGGCACACTAACAGAGGCTATTACTGAAAACGATGCATTATCCAGTAGTTTGCTGTCATTCATCTTTAGTCCGTTTATATAGCCATAATTGGCCATTATGCCTATTTGGGGCAAGAAATCACTTCGTGTTAGTTTGATTTGTTGTTCTTTTAGTTTCACTTGTTGTTCGAGTATTGCATATTCCGGTCGCTTTGTATAATCTTCCGTATGTTCAAAATGAATAGAAAATGAATCATTAAATGGTTTTGGAAGAGTAATAGATGTAGTAAGAGGAAGCCCAATGATGTGGCAAAGGTTTTTGCGCGATAGGTTTACTCCGTTTTCTGCCTGACGCACTTGCAGCTCAGCTTCATTTAGTTTTACTTTTACTTTTAAAACATCGTTTGTGTGTTTAAGTCCAACTTCTTGGGCATTTTGCACATTACGCAGCAGCTCATTCACTACCTTTTGATAAGAAAGTGCTACTTCTAACAGTGCATTTGTTTGCACATACATCCAGTATGCCTCATCGGTTTTTACAATAACATCGGTTTGTGTCAGATGTTGATTTAACCGGCTTATCTCATTGCCAATTTGGGATATACGATAACCGGAAGCAATTTTTCCTCCGCTGAAAATAGGTTGCCGGGCTTGCAAACCTGCCATCCAAGTGCCATTAAGTTTGAGAGATAAATCCATTTCCGGAAGATAGCTTACCGATAAACTTTTATTCATTTCTGCCTGTGTATACAAATAGTTTCCGGATGCCGAAATCTTAGGAAAGAAATTAGCCAAATATGATTTCTGAGTATATTCGGCTTTCGCTTTGTTTCGCTCGGCTATGGCAATAGAATTATTATTCTTTAAGGCAAGTTCCCGACATTTTTCAAGGGTCATAACCTCTTGTGCTTTAATATCTCCAAAGGTAAGGGTGCAGATCAGTCCGCACCACATTATATGTTTTAGCTTCATTATATTCATTTATTGATTTTGATTTTAAAAAACAAAGAATAAAGAATAGGAATAATCAACAAAGTAATTAGTGTACCCACAAGCAAACCACCCATAATGGTTACGGCAAGTGGACCGAAAAGATCGTCAGACAATAAAGGTATCATTCCCAGAATAGTAGTCATGGATGCCATCATCACGGGTCTGAAGCGGCTCGATGAACTATCCAGCAGAGCTTTTATAGGCTCAACCCCTTCGTGCAGTTGAAGGGTTATTTCGTCCATCAGCACTATTCCGTTTTTAATTATCATACCTATAAGTCCGAGTACCCCTACAATGGCAACAAAACCGAATGTTTTGCCCGATGCAAGCATACCAAATATAACTCCGATAAGAAGCAGTGGAATGCAACAGAAAATAACAACCGGTTTCTTATAATCTTTAAAAAGCATAATAAGAATGGCAATCATCAATACAATGGCTAAAGGAAAATGTTTGAATAAATAGGTTGTCGACTGTGTGCTTGCCTTACGTTCTCCTTCCCATTGCATGGTATAACCGTCGGGCAGCTTGATGGCTTCTATTTGTTGGGCTATTGAGGCTCTGGCATCTTCTGCTCCTACACCGTTTACCGGATTGCATTGGGCACGCATGGCACGCTGACCATTATAGCGAATAACGAGAGGGTCTTCCCAAGTGAATTTTATACCATCGGTTACCTGACTAAGTGGAATGGTGCGTAGTATTTCTTCCATCGCATCTTCTCCCGAATAACTCCCTGACATTAAGCCATATAGCATATCTTTATCTAAGGTTGCTATAGATGGCATCATGCTGAAAATAGAAGTATTCTCTAACGATTCTATAGGGTTTCCCCGACTGGTTACCGACTTCAGGTATATGGTTTGTTTGTGGTTATTGTCATAGAAAACACTTGCCGGAATGCCGTCTGTGGCACTGAGCAGTGAAAGCCCTACATCTTGTCGGCTTAGTCCTACGTTTCGGGCTATGGGTTGGTTGTAGTCCACCATTAGGGTAGGCTTTTTAGGCTCCCAACTGGAACGGGCAAGAAAAACTGTCGGACTTTCTTCCATAATGGCAAGTGCCTGATTGGTGAGATCGCACAATATGGCAGGGTCGGGACCATTAAACTGTACCTCTATGGGATATTTCTTATACATCAGGTTATAACGTTTTAATCTGACATAAGCATCCGGATATTGAACAGTTAGCTGGTGTTGAATCTCATCCATAGTAGCCACCAGCTCTTTGGAAGAAGTATAGTCTACAATAAGTTCTCCATACGATAGTGACGGATCGGCCACGCTACGCACAAGGTTGTAACGAGCAGGCGTTCCTCCTACGGAAGCAGTGACGTGGGTAATTTCTTTTCGTGTCAACAAATAGTTCGTTATTGCTTGAAGATCTTCATGAACCTTATTGCTCGAAGTTCCTTCGGGTAGCTTATACTCAATGTAAAGTTGGTCATAGTCCATATCGGGGAAGAAACCTTGAGGCAGGAATCTGAAACAAAACAGAGAAATAAAAAGCAATACCACTGTTAGTGATATGGTAACTGTTCGGTGATGAAGCACCCACGAAAGGGTTTTCCTAAGTGCTTTATAATAAGTATTATCAAAAGGGTCTTTTCCTTCTTTATCTTTTTTGATTTTTAAAAAGTTGTCGGCTTGAATGGGTACATACACCAAGGCAAGCACCCAGCTAAGTAAAAGAGAAACTGCCAGAACAATAAAAAGGTCGCGAACATAAATGCCGGCAGTGTCGGGCGAAAGAAAGATGGGGAAGAAAGCAAGAATGGCAATCAGCGTTGCTCCAAGAAGTGGCATAGCGGTTTTTCTTCCTATAGCTGTGAGCGATTCTTGTTTGGATATTCCACGCTGCATATCTATAAGTATGCCATCCAGAATAACTATGGCGTTGTCTACCAACATTCCCATGGCAAGAATGAAAGCCGCAAGTGATACTCGCTGAAGCGTGCCTCCTGTTATATTAAGAACAAGTATTGACCCGAAAACAATGATGATAAGATTAAGTCCGATAATAATGCCGCTTCGCAATCCCATAGTGAATATGAGTATAAAAACAACTATTGCTACCGATTCTATCAGGTTAATCATGAACGTGTTCAATGCATTATTAACGCGGTCGGGTTGAAAAAACACTTTGTGCATTTCGATACCTGCCGGCAGTCTGCTTTCGCTCAGTTTTTGCACACAGTCTTCTACTTTTTTACCTACTTGTATTATATCGGCTTCGGTTAGGGCGGAAATGGCAATTCCCAATGCTTTTTGATTGTCATAACTCATGCTGTTGCGTACAGGTGTTTCGTAGCCCATTGAAACCTTGGCAATATCTTTAAGTCTGAATTGATCTCCCTGATGTCCTTGCAGTAACAGGTTTTCAATATCTTCGACATTACGATATTTATCGTTCACGGTAACGCGTATTCTGAAAACATCCGCATCATAGTATCCGGAATAAACGGTTTTGTTTTGTCCTCCCAGTGTTGAAAGTACTTCGGCCGGAAATATACCCAGATTGGCAATCTTGTCTTCGTATAGTTCAATGTTGATGCACTCTTTGTTTTGTCCATAGATATCCACACGCGATATTCCTTCTATTTCCAGTATATTGCGTTTCAGCAGTTCGGCATAATCTCCCAGTTCGCGATCGGAAAAGCCATCGGAGGTAAGGGCGTAAAACATACCCATTACATCTCCAAAATCATCTTTAACAACCGATACGGAAGTTCCTTCCGGCAAAGCCGGTTGTGCATCAGTCACTTTACGGCGTAGCAAAGTCCACATTCCGTCTACCTCCTCATTAGATACCAATGTGGAGAGATTGACTGTGATCATTGATAAATCGTTCATTGATCTGCTTTCCACATATTCAATATTCTTCATGGTGCGGATAGACTTTTCCAGAACATCCGTTACTTCCATCTCTACCTGATGGGCAGATGCACCCGGGTAGGTGGTTACTACCAATGCTTGTTTAACTATCAGCTCGGGGTCTTCCAGTTTACCCATACTTTTAGTGGCAAGCACTCCTCCAACTACAAGTGCTGCAATGAGGAAATTAACCAACTTGCGGTTTTTCAGTCCCCAGTTTCCAAGATCAATCATAGCATTCCTCCTATATTTGTGGGCGATACGCGTGGCAACAACTTAACCTTTTCTCCTTCTTTTACCGAGTTAACGCCTCTTGACACAACAATCTCTCCATGTGATAGTCCGAAAGAAATGATCACTTTTCCATTGTGCAATATCTCGGATACTTTAACGTTGCGAGCAGAGATGGTTTCGCTTACCCGGTTATATACCCAAACCATTGTTTGAGTATTCAGCTCAAAGATGGATGTAAGAGGAATAGATACTGTTTCTGCTTCTTCGTTTTTATATTTTATTGTCACCATGGTCGACATTCCGGGTCCGGGTTTTTCTTTCTCATTACCAGTAAGGCGCAGACGCATGGTATAAAGTTGATTCATGTTTGCTTTTCGTGTTATTCCGATAAGCTTCAATGGAAAACTCTTTCCCGGATAGATATCGACCACACAATAATAGCTTTCGAAATTATCACGACGTATATAGTCGGAAGAGGGTATGTTTATTTCAATCTCATCTGTACTTGCACTTATCATTGATAACACGGGCAGGCCTGCACTCACAGTTTCGCCCGGTTCAAAAAGACGTTTCTGAATATATCCGTCGCATGGTGCATATAATTTGGTGTCGGTCAGTGCATTCTTGTGTGCTTCGTACTTAGCTGTAATTTGCTTGAGTCCGTAAACGGCTTTGTCGTATTCATTGGGGGCAATACTTCCTTTTTTGTAAAGTGAGATAACTCTTTCCGCTTCGGCTTTCAATCTATTGTATTCTGCCTCTGTAGCTGCCAATTGTATTTTGTAATCGCGAGCATCTATTTCAGCCAATTGCTGTCCTTTTTTTACATATTTTCCGGCATCAACATATATATGAGAAATAGGACCGCCAATGCGGAAAGCCAAATTTATATCCGAAGCTGCTGTTACTTTTCCCGGAAAAGTAACACTTTTGCTTTCACCATAAATCCGCACAGTATCTATCTGTACAGTTTGAATATTGCTTTTCTCCGTTTTATGCTGCTTGCAGGATAATAGCGCAAGAAGCATAAAACTCATTATTGATAAAATTACTGTCTTTTTCATTCTATAAGTAGGTATTCAAAATTAATTAATATATGAATTAAAATAGCAAGCATTTACCCCGAGAGGGGTTATGCACATTGAAAAGACAAAGGTACAGGTGAAAGAGATGGGATGTATCTTTTAAATTTACCCAAAAATGTTCAATATGTACTTTTTAGAGGCTAAATTGGTTGTTTGTACGCTTACATTATGTTTACTTTGTTTTCAAAATAAAGAGTTATGAGGAAAGAAAAAAAGAATAAACAAGACTTGGACGATACCCGGTTAGGAAAATCACTGCTGTACGATCTTAATAAAGAATTTGAAGGTAGATTTGAGTCTTATCTCATTGCTCGCGAATTGATAGGTGGAGGAATTGTGGTTTGCCTACAGGGTGAAACCGAGTTTCTTCTTGATTTGAAAAGCTATAAACTTAAAAAAGGAGATATGTGTATTGTATTTCCTTTCTCTATATTTCAAACAATCAGTAAAAGCGATGATTTTGAGAGGTATGTGATAGGTGTTGACATGGAGCTCATTAAAGATATTCAGATACCATCGGCAACAGAATATTATTTGTATATCAAAGATAACCCATGCGTGTCTTTGGATGAAGAAGAACTTATAATGGTATTAAATCTTTTAGATATGATGATGCAGAAATATTCTATCGCAGATCATCCCTTTCGGCGAGAGATTGCTAAAAGTATGTTCAAAGTAATCTATTTTGAACTTGCTGCCATTTATTGGAAGCGCAATCCGATTGTTCACGAAAACGTTCCCCGGAAAGATTCGCTTGTTCGAGAGTTTATGTATATTTTGGCTTTGAACTACGATAAGCACAGAGAGGTAGAATATTATGCAAGCAAATTATGCGTAACTCCTCGTTATCTATCATCTGTAGTTAAAGAGAAAACCGGGTCGAGTGCATCGCATTGGATTGATGAAGTAGTTGTGAAACAAGCAAAGAATTTACTAAGAGGGCGTAATTTGAGCGTTCTTCAAATATCGGAAAAACTAAACTTTGCCAATCCTTCATTTTTTGGACAATACTTTAAGAGGCAAACAGGCATGACTCCAAAGAGGTTTAGAGATGAAGATATTTAGAAAAGCGCTTTTATACTATGCTTACCGCGTCATTATAATACTTGCTTTTCCCTTTGCTGCGAAGTGCCGTTTTTCTCTGCTGCAAAGGGAAAATAAGAATTGATTGAGCCCAATTTATAGCTCTACAATAATGCTTCATAAAGTAAATCTCACAACCTCCTTGTCCCTATAAATAAAAGGTGTATTTTTGTAAAATCTGCGGCATGACTTGCAGTTTAATTAATATATGAATTACCTACTTAACAGTTTTAAGAATAACCTCTAAAGAATGATGAAAAAAAACAAAATGCTGGCTGCATTGACAGCCTGTTTTCTCTTTTGCGGTAATCTGACCGCGCAACAAACCGGATTCGATTTTTCAGGTCAAAGGCGAGAATCACAGAAAGTCCTGACTGTTCCGGGACAGAAGTTGGATCACAAAGGAATAATCATCAACCCCACTCCACAAGAGCTAAAGATTGGAAATGGCGACAAACTGGACATTTCAAAAGGATTGGCTCTGAATGCCAAGAATGGGGATTTTTCTGTAAACATGGATTTTGTGAATCTCAATAAAAAGGGAGCTAAACTCAACATTAACTTCGGAGCTGATAAAGCTGCGAAACTTGGAGTAAAGGCTGTGTCGGGAGCATATTCACTGAGTATTAGCAACAAAGGCATAACCATCACCGGGTACGACGAGAGGGGAGCTTTCTATGGCATCCAAACACTTCGTCAGATCATTGAAAGCCCGGCTTCGGCCAACTTTCAGTTACCTTATCTGGAAATAAAAGACCATCCGGACCTTCCACACAGGGGAGTAATCGAAGGGTTCTATGGCAACCCCTGGTCGCACGAAACAAGGTTGTCTCTGATCGAATTTTACGGCAGGTTCAAGATGAATATATATTTCTACGGTCCCAAAGACGATCCTTACCATAGTTCTCCTCATTGGAGACTTCCTTATCCGGAAAAGGAAGCTATGAATATAAAGGAACTGATAATGGCGTGCAACCGCAACCGGGTCGATTTCGTATGGGCCATTCATCCGGGTAAGGATATTAAATGGAACGAAGAAGACTATCAAAACCTAAAAAACAAATTAGAAGGAATGTATGACCTTGGTGTACGATCCTTCGCTATCTTTTTTGATGATATCACAGGAGAAGGAGTAAATCCCGTAAAACAAACTGAGCTTACCAACAGGGTCAACGAGGAATTTGTGAAAGTGAAAGGAGATGTAACACCACTGGTGATTTGCCCGACCGACTACTCTAAAGCATGGGCTAAACCGGGTCCCGATGGCGCTCTGAGCATCTATGGTAAAACATTGGATCCCTCGGTACAGATATTCTGGACAGGCGATGTAGTATGTAGCGATTTAACGAAAGAGACAATGGATTGGATAAATTCAAGAATCAAAAGACCAGCATTCTACTGGTGGAACTATCCGGTTACCGATTACATAAAGAACACAATAGTTTTGCAAGGACCAGTTTACGGGCTGAATACATCACTCACCGCAGATGATCTTTGCGGTTTCGGAAGCAATCCGATGGAAAACGGCGAAGCATCGAAACTGGCTTTATATGGTGTATCCGACTATTCCTGGAACATTGCGGCATACAATCCGATCGACAACTGGGAAAGGGGGATTGCCATGCTCGTTCCCGGAGCCGCAGAAGCATACAGAACTTTCGCCATTCATTCATGCGATACAGAAACAGGCTACCGCAGAGCAGAATCGTGGGAAACCGAAACATTCCGGATCGATAATTATACCCAAGAACAGTTCAAGGCTCTTTTAAGTGAATTCGAAAAGATTGAAAAGGTGCCTGCACAGATGGAAGCTGGTTGTACCAACAAAGCACTGCTAAATGAACTTCGTCCGTGGCTCACAGAGTTCGGCAAACTCGGCACTCGTGGTCGTAAAACCTTCGACGCCATCAAATATCATGAGGCTGGTGATCAGGCAGGCTTCTGGAACACATACGTAGAAAACAGTATGAGCAAAGACGACAAAAAGGCTTACGATACCCATAAGTCGGGCACACTGAAACTCCAGCCATTCTATGTAAAAGCAATGGACGATATGCTTTATAAGTTCTTTACCGCCCTTACAGGAAAACTACCAGAATCTTACAAGGCAGTAGGCACTTATGCTAATGTTAGTTCCGTATCGAGCAAACTTATGTTCGACAATGACGACTCCACCTTTTACACAACAGGAAAAGCGCAAAGAACCGGACATTGGGTTGGCGTGGATGTAGGCTATTTAAAAGAGATTTCCGAAGTCCATATTATTCAGGGAAGAAGGAGTGAAGACGTTGACTATTTCGATCATACGATTCTCGAATACTCCGAAACCGGCAAAGACTGGGCACCGCTGACAGATAGTATCAAAAATCAATATGTTATCAATTGGACCGGAGAACCGATAAAGGCAAGATACGTTAGGCTAAGAAAACTGCAATCAGCCAAGACCAATTGGATGGCTGTGCGTAGATTCGACATCAACCCTGTGAGACGAGAAAAACTCGGTTTCAACCTTGAGGCCAATGATGAGTCGTTGCAGGCTTTCGACTACAACCCTATCACGTCATTCATGAACAGTGGCATAATGTCGTTTGGAGTTGCTCCGAATGTAGCAGGTTATACTTTGTTGTTGAAGTTGCCCACATCAAGCCAAGCAACAACAGCAGTTCCGGTAAAATTTCGACAGTTCGATGCAAAAGGTAAATTGCTCTCGGAAGTAGCGATTGACAGCCATTTCTTCAAGGCGCAACTCGTTGCGGGTGCATCCCGGATAGAGATTGAGGGAAAAGTGGAAATATTCGAGATTCTTCCGCAAGGTATATAAAAAACAAGAGGCTTGAACACAGAGGCACAAAGACACAGAGTGGTTGATTTTCAGTAAATTAAAAACTTCTGTGTCTCTGTGCCTTCGAGACTGTAATTTAAACTGTGTCAGTAAAGAATAAATTATTAACTTTACTAACACAGTTTTTTTTATGAAAGAAGAATTTGATTTTGAAAGCATT
>NZ_QVMK01000065.1 GCF_010500995.1 Bacteroides sp. 224
AGGTTCCTCATTACCCATTGAATGAGACAGGGGAATGAAAAACCTGAAACCTTAAAGTGAAAGCGAAAAGCTGACACAGTTTAATTTACGCTCCCGAAACTTCCACTTTTCACTATTCACTTTTCACTATTATCTCCTATTCGCCCTTTTTCTCCGAATCTCAGCTTTCATTTTAGCTGCACCGGAACCATGAAGACCTTTGATGTAAGTAGCCTTTTTCGCTTTGGTCTTCACTTTTTTTTCTTCCTTCTTACCGTCTTTTGCTTTCCCTTTGAAAACAATGCCTCCGGTTATAGCTTCTTCAATACTCATATTCTTCTTTCTTAAATTACCAATTGCAAAGATAGGGCTTTTCTGATATATGATGCTTCTTATGCCAGGTTTTGCTACGGCCACGGCAAAGTTTTGTCACGGCCGTGGCAAGTTTTTATTGCGGCCGCGTCAAAATCTCGTTGCGGCCGTGGAGAAACCGTGTTACGGCCGTGGCAAAATCCGGCTAAAGCAATCAAAAAGATGCCGCAGAAGAAATTTGTTCAACGAAGATTGGGTAAAATCGGTTAGCTGATGTTATCTTTGCCGAATATATTAATCTTTTTAATTCAATGAATACATCCTTGCTTAGCCCGGACAAAGACCCTATGGGAACAGCTATTTCCGATTATTCCCAAAAGCACAAAGCCGACCGCCTACGTGTTTTTTCTTCTTTATTTGATGAAGATGAAATACCTGTAAAAGAGTTATTTCGCCCGTTTAAGCAAATGCCCCTATTAGAAAAAACGGCGTTAGAAATGGCTAAAGGAAGTGTTTTAGATGTTGGTGCAGGAAGTGGATGTCACAGCTTAGCTCTTCAGGAGATGGGAAAAGAGGTTTGTGCCATCGAGATCTCCCCCGCTTCGGTAGAAGTAATGAAAAAGCGTGGAGTAAAGGATGTCCGACTTATTAATTTATTCAATGAACAGTTCTCCGATAAGTTCGATACCATTCTAATGCTTATGAACGGCTCCGGCATTATTGGCAAAATAGAAAACATGCCCGCATTCTTTAAAAAGATGAAGCAACTCTTAAAATCTGAAGGGTTTATACTAATGGATTCGAGCGACCTCCGCTATCTTTACGAAGAAGAAGACGGAAGCTTTCTGGTAGATTTAAATGATGATTATTATGGAGAAATAGACTTTCAGATGCAGTATAAAGACATACAGGGAGAAACCTTTGATTGGTTATACATTGATTTCCAAACCCTTAGCTTATACGCATCTGAATATGGTTTTAAAGCCGAATTGATAAAAGAAGGAAAGCACTATGACTACTTAGCCAAGTTAAGTATCATTTAATACTTTTCCTTTCGCTCAAATTTACCTTCTTCTGTATAATACTTCCAGGTACCTTTAGGTTTATTGGCGGCATATTTCCCTCTGACTTTCAATGTGCCGTCTTCATAATATTCACGATACCGCCCATGACGCTTGCCTGATTTAACTTCAGACTCGCTCTTTAAAGCACCTTCCGGATAGAATTCACGTAATACATTCCCGGCAAACTTTTCCACATAGAAACGTTTTAACTCGGTCATAAGTTCCTTCTCCGTTTCAGCATCTTCATTCATGCTCTTATCTTCTTCATCACCGATCTCCGGCTCTACATTTTGTTGCGGTTCATACTCTTTATAATCCATTACATATTGTAAAGAGGCTGAATGACCATCACCAATGATTTGCATCGTCCAATGCGGAAAAGAGTAAAGAATATCCTTATTTGATTGCAAATCTGTCCAGGTAGCTCGATTCAATATAGGCTGCAACTGAGGATAGAACTTGTGAATATCCGAATACACAAATAAAGTGGAGTTAGACTCAAAAGAAGAATAAGCCTTTTTAAATCCTTCACTATTCTTTAATAGATTCTTTTGCTCATAATCTTCAATAAACGATAATAAGGAAGAAGCTTTATTACTGAAAACTACATAATCATCAATATATGTATAGTAAGGTTTTTCAAACTTATCAAACAGTCCGCCGAAGAACAAGCGAAAGAAGCCTTTCATTTCCAGATAATTGACTTCAAAACCTTTATACTCTACTGATTTTATCTTAATCGGAGTGCGTTTTCTAACCTTCTCCTCTATAAATGCCATACTTTTGCGAGCATCTTTTATACTTTTTGCTCTTACTGCCAATATCAACTCGGGTTCACGCCCTAACAATCCGGCTTCCGATTGACTCATGGCAAATTCGCCCGACATCCAGCTCAAGAAATGTTCTTCCAATGAAAGACCAAACAAACTTTCGATTTTCTTGCGAGAGCTTTGATAAGAATCAAACTTGGCCTTATCAGTAATAGAAAGTGTATTCTCCAGTTCTTTGATAAAAGTAAGAGGATTGCTAAATCCAATATTGGTATAAAAAGCTGTACGACCAGACATTATTTCATGCGCCCGCATTTTATGTTTCCCCGAACTTAATAAGGCTGTGATATAAGGATCCGCAGTATCTTTACGTAATGTGTACCCTTTTACTTCTATTTTATCTTTATTAGTATCAAAATAAAGCCCGGCATATTTCATTGAATGACTGAATAAATCCACATATTCATTACTTCCTCCCAGGTATATAGACATAAACTGAGGTAAATTACGATAATTCAAAAAGATTTGAAGCAATCCTTTCCCTGCTACCATCTTTTCTGCCTCTAAATAAGATTCATCCGGTTCGAATGTTTCCTTCTTAGAGGAATCAATGGATGCACTTACTAATTTAGATGTATAAGAAACAACCACATGATTCCCTACAAAAGCCATATAAAAAGTATCACGCGTTTCAGGATCTAAAAGTTCCATGATATCTACCCCGTTATACTTACGTTGTGTCACAGTATATCCTGCCACTTCAAAAATAGCATCCATCTGATCTTTAAGTAGACTTATTTTAGAGACTTTTTGAAGATCCACCACAATTAAGAAATCCCATTCAGTGGGCTTCACTTTGTGGATGGATATCAACATATCTCTTTCTCCGACTAAAGACAATAATATCTTGTTACTCTTTACAATGGAGTCTAATTCGTCAACCTGAGTTGTTACTTCCTGAATGGAAGATGATTTCTTCAAACAAAGCCAAGTAGGGCTATTACTAAATTTCTTCCAGGCTCCAATCGGATCAGATGTTTGTATCACAAAAGCAGCATCATCGGGTATTAGATATATCTGCTTGATTTTTTGATCGGGTAGAACAAATACATGGACAATGAAATAAATAATACAAGCCATTAAAAGTAAACCAACCGTAAGGAGTAGTCTTTTAAAGTTCTTCTTTGATTTATTCTCGGATGATGATTGATAAGGAAATTCTGATTGCGAATCTAAAAGTTCAGCGTTGTGTTCGTTCATAATTATTTATTCTCTTCTTTGTAGAATGAAATAAAATTAAAAAATAAAAAAGCCGCATCGATGATGTGATGAAACTCCGAATGACATGATTTGAGTGCTTGCCCTCTTTGTAATCCACTGACTTAAAAGTTACCCCAAAGGGTGTGGCCCGCCATTGAGAAGCAAAAGCTTGCCTCGGTTTTCAGTATTAATTGATGAGTTTCCCAATCTAACCAATGCGGCTATTTTTCTATAACAAATATAAGAACTATATATCAGATAAACAAACCTAATAACTATTTTGTTTGTCTTTTCTTATAAAAAATGAGACAAGAAATCAAAAAAGCCAAATACACAAATGTACTTGGCTTTCTATTTCTTAATCTCGCTAAATATTAAGCAGCCTTCGCTTTAGCAACGATAGCTTTGAAAGCTTCCGGATGATTCATTGCTAAATCAGCCAATACTTTACGATTTATTTCAATACCGGCTTTGTGCAAACCACCCATCAATTTAGAATATGACATTCCTTCTAAACGGGCAGCAGCGTTAATACGCTGTATCCAAAGAGCGCGGAAATTTCTCTTTTTGTTTTTACGGTCACGGTAAGCATAAGTCAACCCTTTTTCCCAGGTATTCTTAGCTACAGTCCATACATTTTTTCTTGCACCAAAGTAGCCTCTGGTCAATTTCAAAATTTTCTTTCTTCTTGCTCTTGAAGCAACATGATTTACTGATCTTGGCATAGTTTTACTCTTTTTGAATGTTAGCGTCGTTACTTCTCGTAGCGAACTTAAGGCTAATGCATTCGGTTAATAGTTTAATAATTCAATACGCTTCTTATTATTTCAAGGCTAAGAGTTCTCTTACTTGATTTTCGTCTACAGCAGCAACTGTTGTAGAGTAACACAAGTTTCTTTTTCTTTTCTTAGACTTTTTAGTCAGGATATGACTATGAAAAGCGTGCTTTCTTTTGATTTTACCTGTTCCGGTAAGGGTAAACCTTTTTTTAGAACCGGAGTTAGTCTTCATCTTTGGCATCTTAGTTATTTATTTAATTATTAATTATATGGCAACGCACTATACCTGCGCGTTACGCATTTTATTCATCAGTCTTAGTCTCTTCCTTTGCAGGTTTTGGAGTACTCTTTTTCTGCGCATCTTTCTTTTTAGGAGAAAGGAAGATGATCATTCTCTTACCTTCAAGAGCCGGCATTTGATCTACCTTGGCATAATCTTCAAGATCATTGGCAAAACGTAGCAATAGAACTTCACCTTGTTCCTTGAATAAAATAGAACGTCCTTTAAAGAAAACGTATGCTTTCACTTTATCTCCATCTTCCAAGAAACCTTTGGCATGCTTCAACTTAAAGTTATAGTCATGGTCATCCGTCTGAGGTCCAAAACGTATTTCCTTTACGTTTACTTTAACTTGTTTAGCCTTTTGTTCTTTCTGGCGTTTCTTTTGCTGATAAAGAAATTTAGAGTAATCAATAATACGACAAACTGGAGGCTGTGCATTAGGAGATATCTCTACAAGATCAAGTTCACGCTCTTCTGCCATTTTCAAGGCTTGCGCGATGGGATACACCTGTGGTTCAATGTCATCACTCACAATACGAACTTCTTTAGCACGAATCTGTTCATTGATTCTGTACTGGCTTTTTAAGCTGTCATTCTTCATTAAAGATCGATTACTTCCTGTTTGTTTTTTATTTACTACCAAATTTATTTTTTTATATAAAAGCAGACTTTAGAGTATTAATTAACACTGCGCTTTTACAATTGCGCGCAAAGTTACCACATATTTATCATATTTTGAACTTCTTCGTTCAAAATTTTACCAAATTCTTCAATTTTCAGGCTTCCCTTATCACCTTCTCCTTGTTTACGAACAGAAACTTCACCATTTTCGGCTTCTTTCTCTCCTACAATTAACATATAAGGAATGCGCTTCATTTCATTATCACGAATCTTACGGCCGATTTTTTCATTTCTATCGTCCACAATAGCACGTATTTCAATAGAATCCAGATATCTCCTTATACCTTCAGCATATTCATTAAATTTCTCACTGATTGGCAATATAGCAACCTGATCCGGAGTAAGCCATAAAGGGAATTTACCTGCGGTATGTTCAATAAGTACAGCCACAAAGCGTTCCATAGAACCAAATGGAGCACGGTGAATCATTACAGGACGATGTTTCTGATTGTCGGTACCTGTATACTCCAACTGGAATCTTTCAGGAAGACTATAATCTACCTGGATAGTACCTAACTGCCATTTACGTCCAAGAGCATCACGAACCATAAAGTCGAGTTTAGGACCATAGAAAGCTGCTTCGCCGTATTCTATCTTAGCTTTCAATCCTTTTTCTTCGCAAGCTTCAATAATAGATTGCTCTGCTTTCTCCCAGTTTTCCTCGCTCCCAATATACTTTTCACGATTTACCTGATCACGAAGAGAGATTTGTGCTTCAAAATTCTCAAAATCAAGTGCTTTAAAGATGATAAAGATAATATCCATTACAGCCAGGAATTCTTCTTTCACCTGATCGGGACGACAGAATATATGAGCATCATCTTGGGTAAAACCACGAACACGAGTCAACCCATGAAGTTCTCCACTTTGCTCATAACGATATACCGTTCCAAACTCCGCTAAACGCAATGGTAGCTCTTTATAAGAACGAGGCTGCCACTTATAGATTTCACAGTGGTGAGGGCAGTTCATTGGTTTCAACAGATATTCTTCTCCTTCTTCGGGGGTATGTATCGGTTGGAAAGAATCTTTTCCATATTTAGCATAATGACCGGAAGTTACGTACAGCTGCTTACTTCCAATATGAGGGGTCATTACCTGTTGATATCCAAATCTTTTCTGAATTCTCTTCAGGAAATCTTCCAAACGAATACGCAATGCTGTTCCTTTAGGCAACCACATAGGCAAGCCTTTACCTACATTCTCAGAAAACATGAACAGTTCCATTTCTTTTCCGATTTTACGATGGTCGCGTTTTTTAGCTTCCTCTAATAACACCAAATATTCATCCAGCATTTTTTTCTTGGGAAAGGTTATACCATATATACGTGTCAGCATCTTCCTGTTTTCCTGACCACGCCAATAAGCACCTGCCACAGAAGTAAGTTTGATGGCTTTGATAGGGGCTGTATTCATCAAGTGAGGTCCACGACATAAATCAGTAAATGCTCCTTGTGTATAGGTAGTAATTGTTCCGTCTTCAAGTTCTGAAATCAACTCGGTCTTATATGTTTCTCCACGCTCTCCGAACATCTTTACAGCATCATCTTTTGCAATACTTTGCCTTACCACAGCTTCTTTTTTAGCGACCAGTTCAGTCATTTTTGCCTCTATTTTAGGCAGATCAGCCTCTTTAATAGAAACCTCTCCCGGATCAACATCATAGTAAAAACCATTTTCTATAGCCGGACCGATACCAAACTGAATACCGGGATAGAGTTCCTGCAATGCCTCTGCCAATAAGTGAGCACTTGTATGCCAGAAAGCATGCTTTCCTTCTGCATCTTCCCACTTATACAATTTCACTGTGGCATCTTCCATAATGGGGCGACCTAAATCGTATATTTCTCCATTAACTCCAATAGATAGTACGTCTTGTGCCAAACGAGAGCTAATGCTTTCTGCAATCTGTAGCCCGTTGACTCCCTTGCTATACTCACGAACAGAGCCATCAGGGAATGTAATTTTTATCATAATCTTATTTATTTTTATTTCTTTCTTGACTTTGACTTGCAAAATTATGTAATTATTCCGATAAGTCGGTAAAACGTTTAATAATATTATAAGCAGAAACGACACCTAATTCTCCAGCCTTACTCAAGTCATTAATACCTTTTTTATTATTACCAAGGAATATATGTGTGAGTCCACGATTGAAATAAGCCTCTGCAAAATCCGCATTCAATTCAATAGCTTTATCATAATCTACAATTGCTGCGCGATAATCTTTCAACATCGTCAGAATATTAGCCCGATTATAATAGGCATAAACAAAACCAGGCTCCAGCTTAATCACATGATCCAAGTCATTTTTAACAATTTCATAATCCAACCCGGTTATAGCTACTTTATTTTCTTTACTTGATATTGTAGAAGCAGCAAGCGTTTCTTCCGCTCGTTGATATTCCAATTGTTTATATCGAATCAAGGAACGCATAAAATAAGCAGGGAAGAAACTATCATCCAATAAAATAGCCTGGGTTAAGTCTTCAATAGCATTAGAGAAATCTTGTACAAGATAGAAATCAAGCGCACGCGCAAAACGCTTAAGGGCATTTTTCGAATCACCTGCAATATCTCCTGTATGTTTATCAATCAGTGCAAAATGAAGTTGTACCTGCTTTTCTGATAAAGGAGACTCCATATTAGTAATACGAAGACGATCAGGAAGTATATGGGAGTGGTTTAACTCATCAATGTAACGATTATAATGCACATTTCTTTTAACTTCGCTCAATTTTTCATAATAAGTAAGTACATACATAGGCTCCTGTTTAATACTTACATTCCGATCCTGTATTTTACCTCGATAATCGCTATTGTATTTCTGTTCTGCTTCAGAAGAGTCTGCAATAACAATCTTACGATAGTTATTCATATTCTTATCAGACTTCTTACGAGTCTTGTCTTTCTCATCATCACCAGTCTCATCTGAGCGATTCGCAGTGGCAGACGTATTATTGGCATATTTGCTATTTTGCTTATCCAACTGTGTCTTCAATATTTTAAATTCATCAGCTTCTGCCCCCTTACGATCTCCAATCTTTTTCCTTGCTTCAGCACGATAATGATATCCTGCCAGGAAATTCGGATACTCATTAATTACTGTTGAATAATCGCTGACAGCCCCATGATAATCTCCTGTCTGAGCTTTCAATAAACCGCGATTAAATAGAGCCATCATATTATCAGGTTCTATTTTGAGCACAAAGTCAAAATCTTCAATAGCCCTGTTATCATCTCCTACCTGAGCACGTAATAACCCACGGTTATAATGCCCTATAAAGTTACTCGGTTCAATTTCCAAAGCAAAATCATAATCGTTCATAGCCCCTCTCAAGTTATTTTGATGAAACCTGGCCAATGCACGATTGATATAAACTCCTGCATTCTTTGTACTTAGATGTACAGCTCTGTCTAAATCAGATTCAGCTTCCGCATAATCTCCTTTTTGCAAACGAACGATCGCCCTAGAAGCCCATACGTCCGGATCATAACGATCAATATCAATCGCTATATCAAAATCACGAAGCGCACGAATCGTATCTTGCTGACGAAGTGCCACTTCTCCTCGCATTAAATATCCTCTGGTATATTTGGGAGCAATAGTCAACAATGTATTCAAATCGCTATTTGCTGCCTCATAATCATCTTTTTGTATATGACAAAGCGTTAAGTTATGCCATAGAGTAATGTTCTCCGGATCATATTCCAACGCCTTGCGATAATCGCCAATGGCCCCATCGAAATTATTTTGTTTAATTCTGGCCAACCCTCGTATCTGATAAGCTCCCACTACAAAAGGATTTCGCTGAATAGCCATTTCACAATCAGCTTCTGCACCCTGAAAGTCATCTAAATACATTTTAGCCAATCCTCGGAAGAAGTAAGGTTCATACAAATAAGGCTTAGCATTAATTACTTGATTGAAGTATTGTATGGAGAGCACGTAATCTTCAAAATATAAAGCATTTCGGGCAATGGTCATTACCCTGTCTGTGTTTATTTGGGCACAAAGACCGATGGGCAAAAACAGCAATAGAAATATAATTTTCTTTATCATGTATAAATCAATATCGTTATAAGTAAGGCAAAAATAGTTTTTTCTATATACAAATACGATATACACATTTGTTTTTTATCTTTTTTTGTTAACCGCCTCAGAGAATTTAATGCAAAAACCTAACGCACCTAACGCACTTGCACTCTAAACATCTATATACCAACCGATTAAGGTGCGTTAGATGATCTAAAACACCTAACGCACCAATCACGCACCTAACGCAGTGTTTTTTTGCCAGTTCTTCACGTAAAAAAGACCCGTAACCATTCGGCGTAGTACGTCTCCATCTGTTTTCTTAGTATCTGTACTTTTGTTGCTTGAATTATATAAATCAAATGCTTTATGTGTGATGTT
>NZ_QVMK01000066.1 GCF_010500995.1 Bacteroides sp. 224
GTTTATTTGTTAACTGATTGATTGTCAACCATAAAGATAATAAATAAAACGGAGATTACCCATTCTTTTTAAACTTTTCTTATCCCGAACTCAGGTTATTAGCTAATAGTATGGAGAATTGATTTAGCCAAACATAAACAATAATAGATTATTCCATAAAATTCAAAACGGTTTCTTATATTTTATGTATTTTTGTTTTCTTAATTTAAATAACAAAACCACTTATGATTAAGAAAACACTCTTCCTTTTAGCTTTCATCTTAGCCTCTTTCTCTTTATATGCCCAGAATCTTCAATTACATTTCGATCCTCGCCGGGCGATACATGGCAAAGATGAATTTCCAAAGAACTTCTTCACTGCTACTTTCGAAATGTTCAAGCCAGACAAATGGGGCTCTACCTTCCTTTTTGTCGATTTAGACTTTAACCAGAGTCGTGGAAACATAGGTTTGGGCTATATGGAAATCGCACGCGATTTTACTCTCGGTAAATGTCCGCTTATGGCACATATTGAATTTAATGGAGGGGTAGGAAACGCAGAAGAATATGGTTTTTCCGTTCCCAACGCTTATTTGATAGGACCCTCCTACTCTACCCGAATTGGCGAAGTTAATCTAAGTACTTACCTTGTATATAAGTACAATGCTTTTAAGAAAATAAGTCATGACGTACAGTGGACAGCCACTTGGAGCACCGACATTTGCAACAAGAAACTAACCATTGCAGGTTTTATCGACTTGTGGACAGAAAACAAGAATCACACCCACGAAACCGGCCCCAGTGGAAAGAAAGTAATTCTGCTGACAGAACCCCAGTTTTGGTATAATGTGAACTCACATCTTTCTTTCGGAACCGAAGTAGAGATTAGCAATAATTTCCTGAATAACAATCAATTCTATGTAAACCCCACCATTGCTGCTAAGTGGAATTTCTAAAACTGTATCCTTATGAATTCTTTATTAGAGAAAACTTTTAAACTATCAGAGAATAAAACAACAGTCCGTAAAGAACTAATGGCCGGACTGATTACATTCCTAACCATGTCGTACATTCTGGTGGTTAACCCTCAGATATTGTCGACAACAGGTATGGATAGAGATGCCTTGTTTACCTCTACCGCGCTTGCTGCCATATTTGCCACTTTAATGATGGCTCTTTATGCCAAACTACCTATTGCTCAAGCTCCGGGCATGGGGTTGAATGCCTTTTTCGCGTTCACGGTATGCGGAGTAATGGGCTATTCCTGGCAATTTGCATTGACTGCGGTATTTATTGAAGGAGTGATTTTTATCCTACTGACTTTCTTTAACGTACGCGAGCTGATTGTAAAAAGCATCCCCAAAGTACTTAAAGATGCTATTCCCGTAGGTATTGGTCTTTTTATTACTATGATTGGATTAAAGAATGCCGGTATCATCGTATCCAGTCCGGACACGCTGGTTACTTTGGGCGACTTCTCCAAACATGATATTTGGATTGCTTTTATGGGATTGCTGGTTACCGCCGTTTTATATGCCAGAAATGTAAATGGTGCTATTCTGATTGGTATTGTAGCATCTACCCTATTTGCCCTTATATTGGGAGATGTTAAGTTGCCCGAGGGTAGCCTCATCAGCACGCCTCCCTCCATTGCACCTATATTTGCACAGTTCCAGTGGAATAACATTCTGTCTTTCGATATGGTAGTGGTAGTGTTTACCTTACTACTTGTTAACCTGTTCGATACAGTGGGTACTTTAATTGGTGTAATATCCAAAACCGGATTAGCCGATGAAGACGGAAACTTCCCACAAATGAAGAAAGCCCTGTTTGCCGATGCTTTAGGAACTACCGTAGGGTCTGTTTTAGGAACAAGCACCATCACAGCATACGTGGAGAGTGCATCCGGTGTAGCTTCCGGGGGCAGAACAGGACTTACCTCAGTAAGCACAGCCTGTATGTTTATACTGGCTTTATTCTTTGCACCTCTGTTTCTGATGGTTCCGGCAGCAGCTACATCTCCTGCACTGATCATTGTAGGTTTATTTATGATTTCATCGGTGGTGAAGATTAACTTCAATGAAATGAGCGACGGATTACCTGCCTTCCTGACAATCATCTTCATGCCCTTTACATATAGTATTGCCGAAGGTATTGTTTTTGGTATACTTAGCTATACTTTTATTAAGGTCTGTTCAGGAAAGGTAAAAGAAGTATCGGCTACTATTTATGTGATTGCAGTACTCTTTTTATTAAAGATTATATTGGGAGCAATGGGCATAGTTGGGTGATACATACGCTGAAACATACCTGGGAATAAGCAAGTAACTATTCCATATTTACCATCCGGTCATTGATTACAAATGGCCGGATGTTTTTGTATAAATAGAACTAAATATGCAACCTATATCCCATTTTTTACACATCCGAATAAAACTCATCGTCTATTTTTGCCGTATTATAAATCAATATACTAATTACTCTAAACCATGAAATTTAGATTATACACTTATTTTACACTGGCAGCAGCACTGCTTGCATCATGCAGTGAGCATGATCAAAATGAAATTGGCAGTGCAGGAAAAGAAATCACTTTCGTTTCCGGTTTAAATCCTGCCACACGAATAACTCTCGACGGTAGCCAATGGATGAAAGGCGACCAGGTAGGTATCTGCATGACAAAGTCCGGCACCAGCACCCCCCTTACCTATTCGAATGTGCCTTACACAGCCGAATCATCAGCGGCTACCACTGCTTTCAAAGCTAATGATACTAAGATCTATTACCCGGCAGATGAATCTCCGGTAGATTTTATAGCCTATTACCCATATAATTCGGCTATGGCAAATTATATGTATCCTATTAGTTTAGCCAATCAGTCGGCAGGGCTCGGAGCACACGATTTGATGTATGCAAAAGCAGATAATGACGGAAAGGGATTCACATCGGGATCGGTTACTTTTCAATTTGCTCATCAATTATCCAGAATTACATTGAATTTATCCGATGCAAACAATAATCCGCTTACTCCCGATGCAAACGGAGTAGTTATTAAAGGGATGAATACAGTGGCAAACTTTAATCTTAATACAGCTACATTAAGCGGACAAGCAACCACAGCCAATATTACTCCTTATAAAAACAATAACGCCTACGAAGCGGTTCTTCTTCCGGTTACCTTTGCTACAGGACACGAAGTAGCAATTACCATTGCCGGAACCACCTACATTTGGGTAATGAAGAACAGCTACGCCGGATTAGAGATGAAACCCGGTTATTCTTACATTTTCAACATAAGCATTAACACTACTACCTCCAAAGTAGAAGCGATTCTTACCGATTTCAACGGTAATTCCATAGCTCCATGGGGAGATAATGGCGAAGGAGAAGAATATGACAAAGACTTAGGATTACCCGCCAACGAAAACGATGCTTTGGTACGCGCATTCCCCGGCGCCGAAGGTGGTGGTATGTTCACAACCGGAGGCCGTGGAGGTAAAGTGATTAAAGTAACCAACCTGAATGATGCAGGTTCCGGAAGTTTGCGTGCTGCCATCAATGAATCGGGTGCTCGTACCATTGTGTTTGAGGTAGACGGTATCATCGAATTGAATAGCACACTGGAAATTAAAAACGGAGATCTTACTATTGCCGGACAAACAGCTCCCGGTGATGGTATCTGCTTGAAGAACTATTCAATGGTAGTAAAGGCCAACAATGTTATTATTCGTTATATACGTTCGCGTATGGGCGATGAAAAAGAAACCGAAGATGATGCCATGTGGGGACGCTACCTTAAGAATGTGATCATCGACCACTGTTCTATGAGTTGGAGTACCGATGAATGTTCTTCTTTTTATGCCAACCAGAACTTCACAATGCAATGGTGTATTCTTGCCGAAAGTTTACGCAGTTCTGTGCATCATAAAAGCAACCATGGATATGGTGCCATTTGGGGTGGCGTAAATGCCTCTTTTCATCACAATCTGCTGGCACACCACGACAGTCGCGCTCCTCGTTTCGATGGAGGTGATGTATATGGTATATCAGACAATCCGTTAACAAATAGTCAACGTGCTGTAGATTTCCGTAATTGTGTGGTGTACAACTATTCAAACTACCCTGCTTACGGTGGAGAAGCACAAAAGATAAACTTTGTAGGTAACTATTACAAATGGGGACCGGCATCTATCAATGGACCGGATGCCGGTACAAAAGGTAAAAAGCGTCAATATTTCTACTTTATCTCAGGAGTGAAAGGAGATACTGATTATGGATGTCCATCCATCTATTTGGGAGATAATATCAACTTTTTAGACACCAATAACGCAGGAAGCGATAACGGAATCAATGCAGATAACTGGGCAGGAATGGTATATGATGATAAAAATAAAGGAACTACAAACTATACAAAATTAACTACCCCACTTAGCATAAAATACAATGATGTAGCTACCAGAGTAACTACCCATACGGCTGCTATTGCTTTTGAAAGAGTACTTAACTATGCCGGAGCAAGCCTGAAAAGAGACGCAGTAGATGTACGCGTAGCTAATGAAACGCGTAACGGAACAGCCACTTGTATGACTGGTAGTAATGGCAGTATCAACGGTTTGATAGATTCACAAAAAGATGTAGGCGGATGGCCAACCTATACCAAAGGAACAGCCAAAACAGATACGGATGGCGATGGTATTCCAGACAGTTGGGAAGATGCTTTCGGATTAAACAAGAAATCAGCAGCCGACGGTAATGAAAAGACTTTAGACCCTAAAGGCCGTTACACCAACCTCGAAATCTACTTGCACTACTTAGTGAAAGATATCGTAAACGGACAAGTAGCCGGAGGAGAATATACAGAACTTAATTAAAGAAAAACACTATGCATATAAAATTCAAATTCTTAGCTTCTATTGCCATAATAGCAAGTATATTTGCATCATGCAGCAATCAGGATGATGCAGGAGTCGATAACAAATCGGGGGCTATCACCTTTGTATCCGGTTTAAGTAAACATGCTACCCGCATCAGTCAGGATGGCAGCCAATGGACAGCCGGCGACCAAATAGGTATTTATATGGTACAATCCGGCACTACAACCCTGAAAGATTATATCAATGTACCTTTCGCAGCCGAATCTTCTGCTCAGGTAACCGTATTTAAGCCTACCGAAACCAACATATTTTATCCGGCCGACGAATCGGCAGTAGACTTCATGGCCTACTATCCTTATTCTAACGCCATAGTAAATGAAACATATCCCATTAATTTGGCCAATCAATCTGCAAGTTTGATTGCGCATGATTTAATGTATGCAAAGGCAGATAACAGTGGTAAAGGATTTACTTCCGGTTCCATTTCATTCGGTTTTACACATCAATTATCCAAAATCACACTGAATCTTGTAGATGAAAGTAACAATCCGATTATTCCGGATACAGATGGATTAGCAATTAAAAGAATGAACACCACAGCCACCTTCGACTTGAAAACAGGTTCATTAAGTGGCGCAGGTACTCCGGCCAATATTACGTTGTATAAGAATGACAAGTCTTTTGAAGCTATACTCCTCCCGACAACCATTGCCGCCGGACATGAAGTTTCTATTATGGTAGATGGCAACCAGTACTTATGGACTATGAATAATGGTTATTCCGGTTTGGAAATAAAGGCAGGCTATTCTTATACATTTAAAGTAACTGTTAAGACTTCTGCTACGGAAGTAGAAGCCGTGCTTGTTGATTTCAACGGAAACTCCATAGCTCCATGGGGAGATGGCGGTGCCGATAATAAAGTAGAAGAGCCCACCGAAGACCTGGATATCCCTGCTGATTTTGAAAAGATTGAGTTAGCAGCCGGAAGCACAGTAAGTGGAGCATTGGCTTCTGCAACAAGTGCGAAAGTAGCCATTATGTTGGCAGATGGTGGTGCTTATGCAGAAACTGGCGGTTTCAATATACCGGCTTCTATTACTTCGTTGATGATTGTGGGTAAAGGTGGAACAAGTATGCCTTCCTTATATTTTGGTGGTTCAATGACAGTTGCGGGAAATATGGATCTTATTCAATTATATAATGTAGAACTAAATGGAGTTTATGGAGGTAGTTATTTCATAAATCAAAGTGAATCAGTTACTATTAAACAAATTCTGATAGAAAATTGTCTCATCCATGATGTACGCGGTGTTGTTCGTTTGCAAAAGAATGCATCAACTATCAACTCTTATAAAATAACGAACAGCATTTTCTACAATATAAATACCTATAGTATTTTAACTGTTGAAGCAGCAGGCTCTGCACCCAATGTTGAAATAACTAAATCTACCTTCTATAACTTGGCAGGAAGAGGAATAAATCTCAGTGGGATGGATGATGCAGCTACAATTACTGTTGACCAATGCACCTTCAATCAAGGACCTCACTATGCAATTGGACAGTTTAAAAAGGATACAGGTGGTTCGATGATCTTCACAAACAACATTGTTGGTCTACCTTATTCTGCAGATAGAGGAGTATCTGTGAGTTCAAATGCAGGAAGCACTACAGCAAGCGGTAACTATTATGTGAGTGACACAACTTGGTATGGAACTGCGGTAGGCGATGATTGCGGATTTAAAGCCGATGTTCTTTTCACAGACCCTGCTAACGGAAACTTTACCCAGTCTAAACTGACTGCCGGCGACCCACGTTGGTATTAATCATCATACTAATTTAAAAAGCAAAAGATATGAAATATAAAAATATATTCCTTTTTGGTGCACTGGCCTTATTATCAGCATCGTGCAGTGATGATGATGACAATAATAACGAGCAAGCATCACAACCCATTTCTTTTATCTCTGAAGCAAAAGCATATACTCGCGTAAACGAGGGGGGCGACCAATGGACTTCCGGAGATAAACTCGGAACCTATATGTTGGCAACAGGAACATTTACACCTGTAGCCAACTCGGCCAATGTTCTTTACACTGCCGAAGCTGATGGTGCATCAGCAAAGTTTTCTTCAACCTCAGCATTTACTTATCCTGCAAATGGTTCTAAAGTAGATTTTATTGGGTATTATCCTTACTCTACAGAGGTGAGCGATTTCATGTATCCTATTAATTTGGCTAATCAATCAGCAGGCTCTGCTGTGCACGACCTCATGCGTGCCACTTCAAGAACCGGATATTCTCTGATTAGCTCCAAAGAGGTATCCATGAGCTTTGCGCATCAACTTGCCAAAGTAGTTTTCCAATTTAAGAATAAAGCAGGCGAAGCTATTTATCCGGAACGATTACTGATAAAAGGAATGAATACTGCTGCTCAGTTCGACTTAACAACTGCTACCTTATCGAATATATCGGCGGCTGTGGATATCAATCCATATAAAACCTCCGGTGGTACTTTCGAAGCCATTGTATTGCCTGCCGATATAGCCGACACTCAAGTTATTGAGTATACTATCAATAGTGAATCATTCTCATGGAGCATTGCCGAAGCAGATGCTAAGGTAACTGCCCTCAAAGTAGGCAACAAATATACATTCACTATTACCCATGATGATTCGGCGGCTCCTATCGGTTCTGTAGAAGTAGACGGCAGTTCGATAGCTCCTTGGGGAAATGGTGGAGGAGGTGATGCTACTGCCGAACTGGTAGTAAATTACACCACTTTCCCTACCAATGAAGCTACGAACGTACATAAAGATACTTATTTGAAGTTGAACTTTAAGGGCGATGCACCTGTAATTGGTACCAGCGGAAGAATCAGAGTATATAAAGCAGACGACAATACATTAGTGGATGAAATTAATATGGCAGATGAGCAAGTGAAGTTAGCCGACAATGCCGTATTAAATACAAAGATGAATATTCTGGGTGTTGGCAATAGCAGTAACAGATATCGTGTGGTAAACTACGATCCGGTAGTGATAGAAGAAAATACCGCTATTATCAGACTACATTACAACAAACTGGATTACAATACGAAGTATTATGTAACTGTTGACAACAAGGCCATTAAACACAAAGACTTCTTTGGCATTAAAGAATCTTCTAAATGGATGTTTACTACCAAAGCATCTCCTGCCACCCCTACAGATAATGCACATACAGTAACCGTAGGTGGCGATAACTCAACCGCAGATTTCCGCACCATTCAGGCAGCTATGGACTTCCTTGTTCTTAACATTGCCAAAGATGACGCGAAGACTGTCTTTATTCAAAATGGTACTTACGAAGAATTACTTTTCCTCAGAGGAGTAAACAACGTTACCATCAAAGGAGAAAGCAGAGACGGTGTTATTATTCGCTATAACAACTATGATGGTTGGAATAGTGGAACCGGAGGTTCTGTTACCATCGCCCCGGATGCAGCTATGGGTACAACTGTATCGAAAACCGGAGGACGCAGCATATTCCTGATAGAAACAGTAGACAAACTTCGATTCGAATCGCTTACCTTAGAAAACATACATGTAAAGAGCGGAAGCGGCGATCAGGCAGAAACACTCTATGCCAACAATGATGGAAAAGCTATCGCGTTTGTTAACTGTAATCTATTGAGCTGTCAGGATACACTGAACCTCAAAGGTTTCTGTTGGTTCTATAATAGCTTAATTGCCGGTGATGTAGACTTCATTTGGGGATCTCCGGCAGCGGCTCTATTCGAAAAGTGCGAAATCCGTTCTGTGAACGACGGATATATTCTTCAAGCTCGTGTAGCATCCGGCAACAAAGGCTTTGTTTTCTTGAACTGCGATTTAACTACTACAGGCAAAGCAGCCTATATGTATCTGGCTCGTACAGCCGGAAGTAGTTCTTATTGCGACAATATTACTTTTGCCAACTGCAAGATGGCCGATATTTACGGAACCTCCGGTTGGGGATTGGCCGGTGGCGCAAGTGGAACACTGCCTAATCCGTCTACAGCCACATCAACGAACGGTTATAAGATATATAACTGTACCAATGCAAGTGGTGGTAGCATTACAATTAATAACTCGCAATACGCTTATACACTAACCGAAGCAGAATATACTGCAAACTTCAGCAGCAAAGAAGTGATTCTTTCGGCTTATACAGGTGGTGTAAACTGGTTTGCCGAGTAGTTGCCCAAGCAGGGCATCCACTCAATAATCTCAACAGTTTATTTTTTGCCCTAAAATAGCTTTCTTTGTGCTCTATTTCCTTTTTAAATATCCTATTTATGAGTATC
>NZ_QVMK01000067.1 GCF_010500995.1 Bacteroides sp. 224
ATCCGGTTTCTTTTATGAATTGACAATAGGCAATCACAGGGTTAATACCCAGTTGTATGGACTTATCCCAGTAGATATCAACTAAGTAGATAGCAATTTCCGCTGCTCCTTTTTGGCGTGCCCAGTATTTAACTTTTGTAGCAGAAGCAGTAGGATTTCCTACTATGGGGCGGTCGTAATAATTGGTAGAGGATGCCAGAATACAAATGAAACAAGCAACAATCAGCAAAGAAGTTCTTTTAATGCAATAATTTTTTTCCATGATAGTTTTGTTTTTAATTAATTGTTGGTACAAAACTACTTCAATGTACATAGATGTCGTCCGGAAGAATTCGGATATGTTTTTCCTGATTTCGGGAATTTTCTTCCGAATTTTCTTCCGAATTTCAGGAAATTTAAAAAGGCAAAGAAAATGAGAAAAGGTGGGTGTTTTTAGATTTTTTTATGCTCCTGGGATAATTAACTTTCATCAGAGGATAATCTTCTATGATGCCGACATACGACACCTATGATTCCAGGATAATTAACTTTCGTCAGACCATAATTCTTTGCCATAAGACCGTAACACTTCTATCATGCCGACATAAGTCACTTACCATGCCGAGGTAGGACAGTTATCATCCTTGATAAGATTTACTCATACGTTCACTGGTCGACAGGTGTAGTTGGCTGAGAATTAGATGCGTTTATTCTGGTAGATAGTGTTTGTTTATAGATTATTTCCATCAAATAGCTATAGTTTTTATATTTTCTTATTTTCCGATTTACTTCTCTTTTCACATCACTGATTTGTTTTCCGTTTATTATTACAAAATTTGAAATGTCTTTAGGTTTGATGTTTGGGCATGCTGCATATAGCAATGCTACACATTGCTCGGTTTTATTAAAATGGAGTTCTTCTGTGATTTCTTTTTTTGAATTCCAAAGCAGATAACATTTGCTTATTATTTCATCATGATTTTCATCATGATTATTCTCATAAAATAATTTACTTATTTCATTCAGTGCTTCGTTTATCTCATTTCTTTCCGCTTTTAAAATCTCTTCTTTCTCTTTCTCTGCCTTTTTAGCAGCTTCAAATTCTATTAGCCGTGCCAATAATTCTTTCTTCTTTCTCCATCTCCAATAATAGTATAAACCTCCTCCTATAATACATAAAACGATAAAACTGCCAATTCCCTCTATCCAATATTTTTTTGGAGGCGTAATGTCTATATTCTCTATTTCATTGTTTGATTTATATCGATACATGCCGTTGGGTGATCCGATAATTAGATTGTTTTCTTCGGTTTCAATAGCATTATCATTAAAAGTCAGGTACGTGTGAGAAAAAGAAGGTGTCATAAAGATGAAGTCTTCTGTATGTTGTAAATAGCCAATACCTTTATATCCTACTAAAAAGGAGCCTGTTCCATTATTTCTTATTGTTTTTACGGATTTGGTAAAAAATCCCGGATCGTTTCTTTCTCCATATAGATGAATGGGGCTAATAAAATCGACACTGTCTTTTTGGAACAACCCTTTATTAGAGTATAAAATAAGCTTTTTGGGATCATCGTTGTAAGTAATCATTTGGCGAATACTCCCAATTTCTTCTTTACCTGAGTTTTTAATTGGTTGCAAAAAATCTCCATTGCGCCAAAATAAGCCTTTATTTAGAGTGGCCACATAAGCTCTTTCTCCTTTATTTTGTGTGATGTTTGTTACATATAAATCGGCTGAATTTATGTGGTTAATAGCATGTATTTTAGTGAAATTCAAAGTGTTATCTTGATTTCCTTTTTCTATTTTATATAAATAATGGCGACTCCCGATAAGTAATGTATCTTCAACGTGCAATATATGTTTAAAGTCTAAAAGCTCATTGGTTAAATTGCTTTCTTTTACCCAATTTATACGCTGGGCTTTAGCTTTTTTATAGTCTATTTTATACAGCTTGTTCTTTGTAATCATCCATAAATATTCATTGGAAGCGGTAATTCCTATTATCTTTTCATTGAAATCGATATTGCTAAGTTTACCCAAATATTCAGACTTTCTTTCTCCGAATTTCACCTTATGTAACCGTCCGTCTTTGGTGATAAAATAGGTGTAATCGCCTATTTTATGACATATAATTGCGTTATAGCTATCACCTACTAAGTTTTGATATTTGGAGAATGTATAAAGTTTATTTCCACAAGCCAATAATATGCAGTCTTCCTTTATATGAATAAAGTTTTTATATTCTTTTCCCAATACAGCTTCATCAAAAAACAACTTTCTTTGAGAACCTTTGTGTATGATTCGATCGGAGAATATTTCCCACTCATTATTAAAAGAGTCTGTAATGTAAGCAAAAAGATTGTTTTTATTGTAGCAAAATGTTTTTTCTATTTTTCCTGTTTTTATGTTCAGCAAGTGTCTACAATTGCTTGATGAGGCATATAATAAGCTATCTCCTTTTTGATGGTGTAAGTAAAGTATTTCTTCTCCTTCGCATTTGCGCAAATATTTCTTCTTATCATCTTTACTGATAACCATCAATCCTTTTTGTGTGGCACAATAAACAGAATCTCCACATATTAAAGTTTGATGAACCGGATAATGATTTTTCGAAATAGATTCCGGTAAAAAAGGACTTAAGATGGAATCATTTCTGTTGTCCTTTTTTAAAAAATGCAGACCAAAGCTGGTAGATAAATATAGATCGCCCTCATGTTCGGTGATGTTATATACCGCATAATCAGAAGTAACGATTGAATTTTCTGTATCTGTTTTTTTCTTTATTTTATATTCTTTTTCCAGTTTAACCACATTGTTTTCGATATTAAACCTTCGGAGTCCTTCATCGCGAATGCTTACCCAAAGCGAATTTCCTTCTTCATAGATATCATACACACGATGCCCACCAGCATTAAAAGCGCGTCGTTCATCAGTTATTCTGTTTTCGATAATTACATTACCATTTTCGAATCCAATGAAATCTATATGGTTAAGAATTTTCGACGAAGACACACAACTGATTTTATTCGTATAATTCGAGTGCGTAGGAGCTAATCTGTTTTTATCACAGTTTGTACATATCAGTAGTATGCATGCACAGGAAATGATTAAAAGTAGTTTTTGGCTTTTCATTGTGCTTGAGTAATTAATTAAAGGCTACTGCAAAAATAGATGAAATAGTAATTTGTGCAAAATATAGAGCCTGTTTAAATTTTCCACAGAATAATTATTATAGGATGCTTTCGTTTTTTCTTTCGTACTCTTTTTGTCTGTTTCTTCTCTTTTTGCGGTTCAANTGCGGTTCAAATAGCCCGCTATTCTCACCTTAAAAAGAAAACAAACAGCCTAAAAATAGCACTAAATAAAAGAACGAGCAAAATTTAAACAGGCTCTAAAGTTAAATAAAATTTTCTTTTTCTATAAAAAACTTTATATTTGCTCCAATTTTATGATCACCAACACAAAACCCAACATCTTATGAATACTCATTCTCACCTACTAAAGATTAGTTTATTATCTATTCTATGTTGGTTAACTTGCTCTTTTATTCACGCTCAACCGATTAATTGGAAATATGCTTCCGATGAAACATTTGTTTTCCAAATCAATAATAAAGAGGCTTTAAAGCTCTTACAAAGTAATAATTACACCCCGATTATATCTAAAATGCTTCATACTCCCATTGGGTCTTTTAAAGGCACATGGACAGATATGCCCGAGAAAGGGCATTTTATTTTTGCCAATATCTATAAGAATACCATCAACTATCGTTATCATCCTGTTATGCCTTTCCAGGTGTTTCTATTCAAAGAATATGGAGTGCTGACATTACAAGTTGTTGATAAAGAAGGTGTTATTCGTAAGGATGCCAAGGTAAAACTGCATAAGAAAAGAGTGTATTATGATCGTATAAGTCAAACGTATACCATCAACGATGAATCTAATAAAACCATGCGAGTGCTTACAGTGGAACTTGATGGTTATCAAGCATTCTTCGACTTGCAGAAGCATATTGTTAATCCTATTTGGAATAATAACGGAAGCCCTCACCGACCGGAATTTTATAGCTACCTTATTACCGATAAGAACAAGTACAAACCTAATGAAAAAGTTCGCTTCAAATCTTATTCTTTAACCGGGTCGAAGCGTCCGTTGAAGAAAAACCTGGAAGTGTGGCTAAAGAGTTCGAACTATAACAACTACTTCTATAAAAAGATAACCGAAGTTCCTGCCCATCGTCCCGGTGGCTTTGCCGGAGAAATTCAACTTCACGACTCATTGAAGCTGCGATTAGATACCGATTATAGCATTCATCTTCGGGAAGCAGGTGGACGTATTGTTGCCAATACTTCTTTCAGATACGAAGACTATGAACTCTTGGGTAATAAATTAGACATTGGACTGTCCATGCACAACCATTATTACCCTCATACCAATAAACTCGAAATCCGTGCTACCGATGCCAACGGGCTCTTACTACCCGATTTGAAGGCTGATATTACCATTAAGCGCCGGAATGTATTAAAGTCTTATACCAGTGTATTGTTATTGCCCGATACTTTACTTCATCGGCAGATGATACTCGATCCTTATGCTCCTACTCTTATTGATATTCCTGCCTCTTTGTTTGGTGAGTCCGATTGCGAATATGAGGTTTCTGTTTCTGCTGTTACTGTTGACAATCAACCCATGGTACGTACCGAAAAGGCTATTTTCTATCGTTCCAAATACGATGTATTTCAAACAGTGAAAGATGGAAAACTTCGTTTCTCCTTTTCGGATCTTGGTGTAGAGAAGCCTATCGAAGCAAAGATCAGTTACAATGGTGGAGAGAAAGAAAAACGAATTATGCTGCCTTATACCGAGGAATTTAATCAGTCTTTCTCTTCGTATGAAATAGAAATCCCGAAACATGCTATATCCAAGTCTTTCCCTACTCATTGGATAGGTGCCGGACTATCTTTGAAGGGAGGAATTAACGAAGGCATTCTCGATCTTTCTCTGAATAATCCACTCAACATTGAATTTACATATTATGCGTACGAAGGAAACGTCATGATACAAAAAGGTGCCGGGAAAGAGTTTGATTTTAAAAAGCACACCCTATTGGATGAAAACAATACGTGTTATGTTGAAATATTCTATTTCATTGGCGGACAGGAAAAGGTATATCGCCGCACATTTATCACGCAACCCCATCATTTGAATGTAGATATAGATTTGCCTGAGCGCATTTACCCGGGACAACAACTCACCGGACAAATTAGCGTTAAAGATTATACCGGCCGTGGAGTTTCCGGAGTCGATCTTACTGCTTTCTCTTTCAATAGCCAGTTGAATTATCAGGTTCCCGACCTGCCTTATTTGGGTGATTCTCCTATCACACGCGAACAGAGGGATAGTTATTCCATGCACAAAAAATCTTATACATATAGTGCTCCTTTAGACTTTGGATATTGGCAACCAAGAGCAAATCTATATGAGATGGAGTACTATCGTTTTATTTATCCCAAGAGAATGTTTAAGAAGGTAGTAGAAACCCCCGATTCCATTACTCAATTTGCCCCGTACGTAATGTATCGGGGAAACGAAGAAAAGATATATGTTATTGAGGTTGACGACAAACCGGTATACTTCTCATGGACCACACAACCAAAGGCGTATTCTTTCCCGGTAGAACCCGGACGTCCGCACAAAATAACATTGCGCTTGCATAACCGTGCGCTTATTATTGAGAAGATGTTTTTTGTGCCGGGTAAGAAAATGATTTTAAGCATGGACCTTGAAGCCTTGCCCGATGATGTGGTGGTATTGTGGCTTAATTCAATCACCAGTTACGAATCAAATCGCTACCAATCTTTTGTGGCCGGTTTTCCGCCGCCTTCGTCAAGATTAAATGCAACTTATTTCCGTAAAGACAGTGTTGATTATCTGATCTATCACCCTTCTTTAAGTCTTTATAGAAAAACGATAGCAGGTCCCATTCCGCAAGGATATGCCAGTTACGATGGTAATGTAACCTACAACCACAAAGGGGGGTACCTCTATACTTTTGAAGACAATATTGTGTATCGGGAAAATGAGCCAGGGGCAGTACCTTCTTATTTCAGCTCTTCTTTATCTAATAATTTCAGTAATCTGAACGATTTCCATCTATCACCCCAAGTACTGAAGCAACGAATAGAAGGAAACAGAGAAGGACGGTACATTTGGAACCCTTCTACCATACGAATCAGCCAAGTCGGATTAGATTTGTTGGTGCATCTACCTAAAGAGAAAAATCTTTCGGGAGTTGCCAACCTCCTGTTGCAGCCTGTAGATTCGGGTAGTATCATTTTTCCCAACGAATATAAATACGGAAAGAAGCAATTCTCCCGAATACCTCCCGGAAATTACAACGCTATTGTGCTTTACAATGATGGGAAGTACCTCAAACAAGATTCCTTGCATCTAACAAAAGGTATTTATGCAGAGCTTGCTATGAATGCCTTGCCTTTGCACGAAAAAGACAGTCTTTCCGAGGGATGGTTATTACTGAGCACACACTCGGGCGAAATAGCCGACAGAGGATATGACCAAATGCCTTTGATGGTTGAAAATAGTACCCGTTTTTACCGCACTACTCCCGTTGGCGCAGGCACAGTGATGGGGTATGTATATGATACAGAGGGCGAACCTCTTATCGGTGTGTCTGTTCAAGTGAAGGGAACGTCTGTCGGAACAATAACAGATGTAGATGGTTTCTTCAAAATCAATATAGGGAACTATGGTAATACGCTTGTTTTCAGTTATATTGGTTATATAAAGAAGGAAGTAGAAATAAAAAATAAAACCCAACTCTCGGTAGTATTGGAAGAAGATAACCAAACCCTCGATGAAGTTGTGGTGGTGGGATATGGTACTTCCAGGCGTATGTCTGTTACAGGATCGGTATCTTCTGTTTCTTCCGAACCGGCTAAACGTGCTCCTGATGAAGAAATAGAAGAAACAGAAGATGATGAAGAATCCACTCGCGAAGCCGAAGAGAAACTATATAGCGAATTGTTGTTGCTCAACGGATTGCGTCGTAATTTCTCCGATGTCGGATTTTGGGAACCCCGACTATATACCAACCGCAAAGGGAAAGCTGAATTTACCGTAACCTTCCCCGACAATATAACCAAATGGGAAGCAGTGGTTTATGCCATGAATCGCCGATTGATGACGGGTACCGGACGGAAGTCTATTCGCTCTTATAAACCCTTGATGGGCGAACTGAAAACACCACAATTCCTTACTGTAGGCGATTCGAGCTATTTCGTTGGTACTGTACGTAATTATAGCCAAGACTCTCTTGTGCGTGGCGAAGTACAATTCTTACTTGCTTCCGACACGCTGATGCGTAAAGATATAACCCTCAAAAACTCGCACAACGATAAACTACTGGTTCGGGTAGAAAATACCGACAGCATCACCACCCAATATATGTTCTCTCGCGATGATGGTTACAGAGATGGCGAAGAACGCAGTATTCCTGTAGTTCCGTTGGGAACAAAGCTGGCAAAGGGTAGTCTTGGATTCTTGCGGAATGGTGAAACAGTTACTTTCCAAGCCGAAGAAAATGAAAACTTCGAGATCACCTTAACCGGCAAACAATTAGATATTTACATGAATGCCACTTACTACCTGATGGGGTATGAATATGCATGTAATGAGCAATTGGCATCTAAGCTTATCGGTTTGCTTAATTATAGGATGTATATTCTATACAGTAATAAAGAATTCAAATATGATGATCATGTCAATGAAATTATCCGTCGGTTACTTCTGAATCAGAATGATCAGCAGCTTTGGTCGTGGTGGGGAAATTCCGAATACACTTCTTTCTGGATGTCGTCGCACATTATACGTGCCTTGAGTATGGCAAAGCAGATGGGGTATGAGGTAAAACTGAATGTATCTCAAATAGAGAACAAATATATTTACCTTGCTCCTTATCGTCAGGTGCAGCTTCATGATATTGAAACGTTGCATGCATTAGCCAATTTTGGTGTGTCAGAGAAATATGTAGCAGCCGGAGATTCTTTAATGAAGCTCGTTCGTGAGAATGAAAAGGCAGAAGACCTGTTGGTTGAAAAACATAAATATTATCATAAGCATTCGTTCCTGAAAGAGAAGTTACAGATTTGGGAATTGCAACAACAAAGTCGCCCCGAAGCAGTGAGAGATAGTTTACTTCCTTATCTAAAAGAAGATATTTTGGGGCGTATGTACTGTTCGGACGATTTGCGACCCTATTCCTGGTACTCAAATGCATTAGTAAATACCCTGATAGCCTATCGGATAGTAAGGAAAGACTCTACACTCATGCATCTTAAAGAACCCATGCAGTTGTATATCCTTGCATCTCGTCAGAGTGGATGGAATACCTACCAAGCCTCATCGGCAGTAGAAACTATTTTGCCCGATTTGATGGCTGAATCTTCTACTCGCGAGCACATTGCAGGCGTCCGTGTAACAGGTAAAGAAAACAAAGTCATATCGGAATTCCCTTATCAATTAACGCTGAATCCGGGCGAAAAGCTGACCATCGAAAAGCAAGATGGTATGCCACTCATTTATAACGGATATAGCATAAAACGTGTCACGGAAGAGAACATCACCAAAGCCTTTGCTATTACTACTGCATTGAGTCAATCTCGATTAACAGAAGGTGTGCCCGTCAATATGATGATAGAACTCGAAGTAAAACAGGAAGGTGCAGAGTATGTTATGCTCGAAATTCCTATTCCTGCCGGTTGTAGCTATGCAAACAAAAATACGTCGAGAGGATACCGCGAAACCTATCGTGAGTATTTTAAAGAGAAAACAATGATTTACTGTCAAGACCTACCAATAGGAAGATACACATTCGTCATTGAACTTCTGCCACGCTATACCGGAAGTTATATATTGAATCCGGCAAAAGCAGAATTGATGTACTTCCCTGTTATCAATGCCAATAACGGGTTGAGAAAAGTGGAGGTTCAAAACAAAAATAATACCTTTACAGTGGATTAATAAATAAGTAGATGCTCATAATTAGTTGTATGATACCCCCTCCGCCCTTTGGGCACCTCCCCCTTGCAGGGGAGGAATTCCTGCGGCATCGACTCCTCCCCT
>NZ_QVMK01000068.1 GCF_010500995.1 Bacteroides sp. 224
TATCCATAGCTATTATTGTTGGTGAACCTAACAAAGGTAGCTATAACCCACAATTTACATTACCTTTGGCGACGAGTTTTTGTCATGGGTGTTTCATAACAATAATTTATAGAAGTTATAC
Organism: Bacteroides sp. 224; assembly: GCF_010500995.1. Taxonomy (GTDB): domain Bacteria; phylum Bacteroidota; class Bacteroidia; order Bacteroidales; family Bacteroidaceae; genus Bacteroides. The sequence goes on from NZ_QVMK01000068.1 coordinate 122, forward strand.
AATCAATTTTTATAATGCATCAAGATATTGCAGTCATAGGGCAGCACCAAGGATAGCGGTTCAATACTCTTTTTATTCCAAGCATCAGAAAAAAAAGGAAGATTGTGCCGATACGCCATTGGTCAGAATGAAATGCCCCGTAACCGCCATAGCGGTGCTGCATTATAGCTTTGCATGAAGAAAAATGATGTGACTTCGCTTAAAATGCAGTGATGAAGCAGGATTGAAATATTGCAGTGGGGTGGCTAAGGGTGTACTATCCATTCATATCGACAAGTATAGAATCTACTTGCGGTTGAACGAGAACCTATTCCAAAGAAGCCTGCCATCAGCCGGATGCGGTGGTTGCAGGAACCTATCTAATGACGCATCTGTCTATTGATGGACAGATGATATTGTATATGGTCATAATGGAGGCAGGACCGTGATATAAAGTACGTCTTGTAATGGTCTTGACATTTATTGACTCCCAGGAACAGTTGTTGCTAGGGGAATCCATTCAGGAATGGTTTTCCTGATTTTTATAAAGTGGCATGGTCGCCATTTGCGAACGAGAATAGGTATAAGAGGAGAACCCGAAAGGCAGAAAAAGAGTATAAGAAATTACCATGTTATATGTCTTTTAGAATTTTCTTACGTTGCTCAATAATACAATCAATTATCTTTTCTTTCGGCTCAAAACACAACTCGTTAGATTCATGAGATAAAGAAATATTATCTATCATCCTATTGTCTAGAAATGCATATTCTGACAATTGCAGAAATAAGCTAATCTTCTTCTCATTCCATTTCTTTATTGTACGAAGAAAGTTGGTCATTTTGATGAAATCATTTTCTTCGACAGCTTTTATGTACTCTTGAATAGAATAGTAAGATATCCCAAATAGTTGCAAGAATTTTCTTTCAATTTTTCTAAAAAAGCTCTCTCTTAGTTCCTCAATCAAACAATCAGTGGATTTTATGAAGTCAGAATCTCTATCAATTTCGAGTTCAAATGCTCCATCATTAATTGTTTCAAGCTGATAAAATTCAGTTAAAAAAGTTATATGCTTTGTCGATTTTATATATTTATCCCAATTTCTAATGGTATCAGTGAAAGATAAATTTATATGTTTCTCCAACTTTTTTTGAAGTGTATATATATAACTAAAGTAGGCATCAATTGAATTTGGGGCATAAATGTATGAGTCTTCAAATTCATTAACGTAGCCAATATGCATGAATTCAAATGAAAGATCTGCGACATCAATAAATATCCGATATATATGTGATTTTTCAAAAGGGATTATATTATTAAACTGAAATATTGTGTCTTTAACATTGTGTTCAATAATACAATTTGTCGTTTGCATTTTGGGTTTAGCCAATTCATTATACAGTATAAATCGAATGAGAATTTCGGCAAATATGGATTGATTTCGTAGAAAAAAAACATATTTTCTGAAGGCAATGTTATCATCTTCCTGTTCATGTGCTTTTAATTGATTGCGTAAAGTCCTGAGTGTATATTTGTAATCTGGAATATCTCTTTCTAACTCCGATATGTTTTTGTATTTTCCCGATCTCAATAATTTATAAAGATATGCGGATTGTTTATCGGCCAAATACTTTCTTATTGTTGTACCGGTATAGGCTTTGAAATCTTTATCAATTTTTGCTTTAGAAAAGGGACATTGTGAATAAATATCCTGATTACAGAGTTCTACTTTCGTATAATTTCTATCAATAAAATCAACTATTTTTTTAATATGTTCCATACGGCTGTTCTTTAAAAATTGAAATACAACCGCAAAAATAGACTATGATGAGAAAACAATAGGGAAAAAAATAGTATTATTAAGGAAAAAAATGATATTGATAATTCATCTTTTGTTTCTGGACTTAATACTCGTTTTCTCACAAGAAATGATACAATAAATAATACAATAAATAATAGTGGAGCTAAGGTGGTGGTTGTTTTTGTGTGGCACAAAAAAGAAAATCTTTATTTCCCTAGACAAAGGCTTGCTTATATATAAGTAAGCGTAAAACAGGAAAGACTTCTGCTTACCAAAAAAGAAAGGGTATAAAAGATTGAGGAGAAGTTTATTCCGGTACTTGTATAACACATACAAGAGGAAACTAAACTGATTTTTCCAAATTTTATTGAATCGTCATCACAGTAAGTTTAATCTGATCCTTGTATAATATATGCAAGAAGAAACTAAACCTCTTTAGGCAAAAAAGGATAGTGAAAGAAATGGGTAGGGCAGAGGAAGGTAAATCAAATTAAGGGTGGAACGTTCTTTTTTGGAAAGCAAAAAAATGGAGAATCAAATAACAGCTTGTGATAGAAAAAGTGTTTATTTGACCTTTATTGGTTATATACTTTGCTTTAAGGTATGAGAGAAGATGTATAGTATGATAATATTGGAATTGTAAAAATGTGGAGATACCTTATTTACATAAATTTTCATCTATTTCTATCATGTGTCTGCCGTTTGTGGTTCGCAAATTCTTGGCAACAGTGCTGATAGTAGAGTCTTTAAACCATTCGTGGAATGTAGTTATTATGAATTCAGCGGTAATGATGCCTTTTATATTATATTGATTTGCAATATTCCAAGCAAAATTCTTTAGTGATATTTGGGTTACATTTGGTTTTTGCTGGATGTGGAAGTCGATGGCTTTCAGAACCGCTTTATGTTTAATGAAGTGCTCAACACTCTCACTAATCATAAAAATCTCCTCCTGATTAAACCCTAGTTGATTGAAGGTGGCTCTGGTATATTCAAGAATCTTTTTGAACTTTTCTTCATCGGCTTTATTCTTTTGTGATGTGAATTGTTGGTGCTCTTTTTCAAATTGATCGTGGAATAACTCATATCGCTGTTGCAGACTACGTTCATATCTTGCCAACGTTTGGGTGTGAAAGTTCGGTGAATCAGCTAATATATTCTGTGATATTCTATTCATGAGGAACTCGCTTATTTTATGACAGCTTGCATAAAAAAAGTCACCAATGGTAAAGCACACAGGTACTAAAATTAGATGCCAAGGTATATTGAGATTTAGCCTATAACAAATCTCAAATGAAAAAAGGGTGGAAATTAAAATTATTACTCCAGTAATAATGGCTCTATATGTATGGCTTATTGCTTTGTTCATCTTCGAAGTTAGTTTTATTTATTTAAAGTTATAGATAGCATCATAAACAAAAGAAGAAATGGATAAAAATGGTATGTGTTTTAAGAAGTATTATATATTATCGTTTTCAGGGTATGATTTTGTGATAATAAATAGAACAATATAGCAAAATATGAAACATGTAGAATATTACAGGACGCGATTGATGTTTTTATACAAGGCTATAAATCCTCACTTTTTGAACTGGTATAATATACAATGAAGATAAATCTGACGGGGAATAAGCGGCTGATTTCGATTCATTGGGATATGTGAGTAAATAGAGTTTCTGATGAAGGTTGCTGAGAAAAATAGTTAAAGTATTTATTGATTCAAAGATCTTTTGGGTTGTGTTTGAAATAGCATATCTTTGTATTCATACTTTTAAAAAGACAAAATATAGTAGAATCTATTAATAACTTATGTAGGTTATAGAAGAATGTTAGTTATTGATATAATTGTGTTTAATTTGTACCTTTTGTTTCTTAAGTGTTTGAAAATCAGGCGATGTTAGATTTGAAGAAGTCAAATAAGGCGGATAATAAACGATAAGTAACGATAGTTATAAATAAACGAATGGGGTGTAACTCAATGAGTTATGCCCCATTTTTATATATACCCCTAAGAGCTAAGTTGCCAGAGACACCAATTAATTTAGCGCCAATATGCAAGACCAATTCTTATATGCGAGAGTCGATTCCTTGTAGGGAAATTCTATGAGTGAACCCCAAAAAAGAAACCGTTTTAAGTTTTACAGAATCTATTATTTCCCTCTTTTACCCTGCCCCTGTTGTTTTCCTTGCCCCTTCTTACTCTTTGAAGCCTTTGATTTTCCTATCCGTAAACCACTTGTTTCTTTCTTCTTCCTTCTTGGTTTTTCCTTTTCGACTGTTTCTGTGGATGCTTTTGCAGGCTTATCCGGATCTGCTTTTTTAGCTGCCAACTTAGCAACACTACTTGCTTTACGGTAATTAGTCTTTATGTCATACTCTTGCAGGGCTCTATTCATAGACTTATTACTATTGGCAGGCTTTTTACTTTGAATGATAGCTTTTGATTCTTCCAATAAATTAAATAACTCTTCCAGTTCGGAGGGGGTCAGGTTTCTCCAATTACCCTGACCTAAATTGCCTAACTTAATATTCATCACCTGAATACGTTCCAGTCTAAGTACTTCATAATCAAAATACTCGCACATACGACGAATTTGGCGATTAAGTCCTTGAATTAAAGAGATTTGAAAAGTATAAGGATTGATTTCTGTAATTTCGCAACGACGAGTAACACGATCAAGGATGGGTACGCCTTGTGCCATCTTGGTAAGAAACTCTTTGGTAATAGGCTTGTCTACTTTTACCAAGTATTCTTTTTTGTGATTGTTTCCTACACGAAGTATCTTATTAACGATGTCTCCATCGTTTGTTAAAAGGATTAATCCCTGTGAATCTTTATCTAAACGACCAATTGGAAATATACGCTGTTCGTGACTTATGTAGTCAATAATATTGTCTTTTTCGTTCGTGTCGGTGGTACTGACTACTCCAACAGGTTTATTAAAAGCAATATATATAGGTTCAATCTCATTCTTAATAAGCTCTCCATATACTTTTACTTTTTGTCCTGGTAGCACACGCATACCAATGCTTGCACGTTTACCATCAATAGTTACATGTCCTTCTTCAATAAGTCGATCTGCTTCTCGGCGAGAGCAGTAACCTGAACCACTAATATATCTATTAAGCCTGTATTCCATTTTCTAATTTAATGTATATCTTAGGCAAAGATATAGTAATTAAACTAAAATAGAGCTATATACTATCTACAATCTGATGTTGTTCTTTAAAGAACAATATACGCTCCTTATCTCCTGTTCCTGATATAAGAGTAAGCACAAATCCATGGCTGCCGAACCGCTGATACGTAAACTTGCTACTTTACCATAAAGTTTGTTGAGCACATTTGTGGCAACAGGTTTATAAGACTCTTGTGTCATATATAGAGAGCTAAGTTGAGGCTAATTCTTAAGCCCTTGAGTATTTATTCTCAAGCCTTTAAGTATCTATTCTCAAGCCGTTGAGAAAATATTCTTAAACTGTTGAGAAAAAGACAATCTACAGATAAATAATGTATGTTAACGTTTTTAGTTGACTACTTTCAGTCTTATTAATAGAATTGGTTGCCTCGGTTTATACTTAGTTATAAACTAGGTTGACCTTTTTCAT
>NZ_QVMK01000069.1 GCF_010500995.1 Bacteroides sp. 224
CTCCGGATAAGTCGGTTGGTGGTAGGTTGTTATCTCAAAGAACACGAACCCAATCTCTTGCTAAAGAGATATTTATTATGCAGCCTTATGGGCGCACTACCTAAATATCAGTTCACCTTCCCTTCCGGCATCAGTCGCAACGATAATCTTATCGCACTGGTCGAATACTTCTTTGATAACCTTGAGTTGCTTAACCGTTCCGCTATCAGGCTTATATCCTTTGTCGGTTTTTACCTGACGGGGAATAAGCTGGAACGACTGCGGTAGTATGGGTAAATTTTCCCGCCTGAAGTTTTCGATTCCGTAGGCATCAGGCATGGCAAGTCCTACCAAATGACCGAACGCCCAGGTAACGATGTATCCGTTACCTGAAATGTTCCCATCATTCTTTTGCGTTGCACCCAGTACGGTGGCTATATCCCTTGCCACACTGGGTTTTTCTGCTATTACTGCTATCATTATATAATTGGATTTTTGTGGTTAATAATTATTTCATTTTGCGACCTTGCGACTTTTTAGGTTTGTCTGTTTTTTGCTCTTCTTTCTTTTCTTCCCACTTTTTCTTCTGTTCCCCGGTAGGTGTAGCCTGTCCGGGCTTCAAAGGTTCTTTCGTATGCTTGGTCGCTTCGTTCGTTTTGCCTTCGGAATTGACCGCTACCTGTGTTTTATGTTCGTTGGCAGGGGTTATTTCTTTGGCTTTCTCTTTCGCTTTATCAGGATTGAATTTGTAGAAATCCAGCTTCCCTTTTTCATGGTTTACCTTTACATAGGCGTTATATTCCTGACCTTCTTTATCTTTCAGTCCTTTTACATAAATGGTTTTATCCGCCCGCAAATCAGCTTGCTGTTTGTCGGATAATTCCACTCCTGCAAGGGATTTGGGAATACGCACCCCTTCGGGCTGGTCGTTTCTTTGCTGTTGTCCCTGTTGCTGGGTTTGCTTTTGCTCTTTTTCGGGAAAGATAAATTCAAGGCTGCGTTTTTCCGCATTGACCTGAACAAAGGCAGAAAAGGGCTTGTTCTTGGCGGAAATCATATTTTCAAGAAATACCGCTTTACCTTCCATCAGGGCAGCTTTTTGTTTTTCATCCAGCTTAACGCCTTTTATTTCATCAGGGAGTTTGAGGGACGAAGCCTTCATGGATACCAGTTCGTTGGTCTGTTTGTCGATGCTGATAAAAGAAGGTACAAGTTCACCTGTACGGTAGTTTTTCACATCAACAATCCGACCCATGTTTCCAGTTTCCCGGAGATTCTTTTTGTCTTCATCGGTAAACTGGTGTCCAAAGAACGGACGGTCAAGTTCCGGTTCTTTACGGATACCATGAATAGCCAATACCACATTCCCATCACTGTCCGGACGAAACGAAAGACGGGCATCCGTTTTCATTACCATTGACCCGAAGTTGGCTTCAATCGGAAAGGTAGAAGGTGACTTATATCCCCGCAGCATAGGTTCTAAAGCCTTTGATTTTTCAAGCTGTTCTTTGGTAATACCCAGATTTCTTAGGTCGTCCCAGTTGATTTTGTTAGGGTCGATGAAATACTTATTCGTATCGGGCTTCTGCTCCTGTGCTGTGGATTCTTTCGGATTTTCCATTTTCAGGTCTTTAGGCTCGATACGGATTTTATCAAGCATTTCATCCGCAGCAGGTGTCGGATTCTTGATATTCTCCTGAATGATTTTTACCGTCCGTTCCGTATCTTCGGGTGCTACTTTGAAGAAACTGAAACGGGTCGGGTCTTTTAGCTGGTTGAAAAAGTTCTTCAAGAAATTTTCAAGTGCGTTACCCTGCTTATCCACTTTCAGGAAATCGTTGTTATGCTCCTGTTTCGGCGGAACGGTTTGCAGTTCCCCGTTTTCATCAATACCTTTTACGGCATTAATCGTTTTCTTTTCCTTGTCAAAGACAAGAAGAATGTCCATCATCTGTTCATCAGAGCCGGACTTGTTGTTTGAATTTACATCCATGACTTTAATTTTTAATGGTTAATAAAAAACTTATCGAATTAAAAGTAAGGATGAAATAGTATATATATAGGAACGTGGCGTTAGGTGGCTGCATATGACCTTATTTGTCTTATTCCCAAACACAAAGACGGTTATATCCTTTGTTTTTGTTAAATTTGCACCATTATTCAAAATGTAATTATGGCAACAAGAAGAAAGTGTTTCACGCAGCCAACGTTAGAAGTTATTTCTAAAATATTAGGTGATACAAATGAGGGACTAACGGGTAGTGAAATCCAATACTTATTAATGCAAAGTCAAATAACAGATATAGAACCAGCACTAACAAAATGGAGAAGGTTGTATAGCGCATTTGCGAACTATCAGAATACAAATCAATGTTCAAATTCTATTCTGAATTTTATTGCATTAGCATTAGCACCAGCGAAGTATGTTGATTGCCCCGAAGTATTTACAGAAAAACGAAATCTGATAAATCAACAATTAAGTTTTATAGGATACCAATTTAATGATAATGGTAAGTTTAGTGAAATTACACAGGCAACCACAATTTCCGAAGCCCAAAGAAAGGCTGATGATTTGAAAACGAAGTTGGAACAAAGAAAAGCACATACCGATATTTTCAAATACTGCAAAGCAGAACTATTAGCAAATAATTACTTTCACTCTGTTTTTGAAGCCAACAAAGGACTGTTTCAGAGAATTAGGGATTTATCCTTGCATAATGACGATGGGAATAGACTAATTGAATATGTTTTCAGTAGTACCCCTATATTAATAATAAATAACTATCAGTCAAAATCGGAACAGGACGAACATAAAGGGTTTTGTAATATTCTAAAAGGTTTATGTGGGATGTTTCGTAATCCCGAAGCACACGAACCAAAAATCAGCTGGGAGATTACAGAACAAGATGCGCTTGAAATATTATCAATGATTTCATACTGTCATAGAAGATTAGATAATGCACAAAAAATAAGATAAATTATGAGTAAATTACATGAATTATCGTGGCGTACAAACATCAATACATATACATTTCGTGGTAAACATATAGTTCTTTATGACGACCATCGAACTCTTTTAAACATACTTTTTGAAGCGAAAAAACTTGGTGAATTTGCAGAAACTCCCAATCTTATTTATTTTGACCTTCACGATGATGCTTGTACTCTTTTGCCTAAAAGCCAGTTATTAGAACGGATGGGTGTTAAAGATTTATCGGAAGCAACAAGTAAGCAGTTTTGGTCTTTTGTCGAATTTGATTTAGGAGTATTAGACGATGATTGGCTATTGACCGGAATGGAATTAGATTTAATTAAAAATGCTATCTTAATCGGACAGGAAGAGAATCATCATATTCAAGATATGAATGGTCGATATAAATCAGAAGATGGAGTAGAACATGAGTTATATAGTATCTCACATCTGCAATATAGTCTTAATAATAGGGGTTGTTTAGGTGATAGTATTATAAAGGAGCCGTATTATCAAAATGTTCGTGATATTATGCAATATCATCAAAGTCGGTTTGATGGAGAAGATATTAAGCCCTTTATTTTAGATTTTGATTTAGATTGCTTCACGACTGAATGTCGAGAAAAAACATACGCATGGCCTGAGGATATTTTCAGAAAAGAATATATTGAAAGCCATAATGCGAGATTCTTTATGGAAAGCTTATTAGACAGAGCTTCATTTATCACAATTTGTAGAGAACCTGACTGTTGCGGTGGCATTGGAGAGGCAAATAAGATACTCAATTATTTAGATAGATATTTTTTTGATGGAGCATTGAGTACAGAACCTATATCTTAGTCTATTGTAACAAAACGATTCATATATTCAACGCAGTTCGCCAACTCAATTTCTAATATAGATTTCCAATAATTATGACCAAAAGCAATTCTATCTCGGTTACTTTTTTCAATAATTGAATCTTTTATTTCGTCTAAAGGTAATTTGCCAACAAACGAAATTATTGTGTTTTCTAATGATGTTATTACTTCATTAATGTTAGCACTAAACCGTTCAAGCAAATGGAGTTTGTTATAGTGAGTTTCAATAATTTCAAAAATATCATTATTAATATCACCGTTGTTTTGCAAATAAAACGTTGTTGTTATAACATCTCCAGTAATAGCTAAATTCACGAACAGATATTGTTCGGCAGGTAATGAGTCAAGATACAGATTAAGAAAAACTCTTTTACCACCTTCAATCCAAATATAATTTTTATATCCATTACAAATAGTACAGCTTGGGAAAAGATTTTGGGGATTAACTACAAATTCAGGAAATTCATCCTTAGGTAAGTAATGGTCAAAAGAATTTATTTCACTGATAGTACAATTTGGACAAGTATTAATAATTCTATTAGCAGCAGTAGTAGTAATTTTGACCTTCAAATTCTTAATTACAGAGTTTTTATATGAGTATAGCTTTAATAAATCATTTTTCTCATCATCTGTGTGTCCATAACTATCAATGTTTTCCAAAGTGTTTCGAACAAAATTGTCATTATATGCAGAGAATTGACCTTCAATAGCATCATCCATATTCTCAATACGCTCTTTATATGATGGGTCTTTCTTCGTTGTGTTTTTACTTTTGAGAACTTCTTTATGAAATTCAAAAGCATCGTCAGTATAATGTTGCAAATTTCTCATAATAAAGCGTTATTCTTTTTATTAATCATACTTTTAATAAAAATTCGGGCATTTAAACTCAATGGGATTTCATCAAATTCCAGCAAAGATATTATTTCTTCATAAGGCTTTCCGGAATCGACTAATTCTCTTAAAATCTTCTTATGTTGCTTTGGAATCCCTTTATTTCCAAATATTTCTTCTGTAAGTACACTTAAATTTTCGCCAAATGATTCCAATGGAATACGCCTTATAGACAAAGATGTATCTTCTCTATCCAAAACATAAACATTTTTGGAAAAAAGTTCTCGAACGACAAGAGGTGAATGAGTAGCAATAATACAATATGACTGAAATTCTTCAACTAATTCATATATAGTATTCATTAATTGAGTAATTGCATTTGGATGCAAATGGGTTTCCGGTTCATTGGCGAAAACGGTTGATATCCACCCACAAAAAACGGTGATACCCGTTCACTTTCCTGTCTTATACTGATGGCGATGTAAAATTAGTCTTTTTCTTCT
>NZ_QVMK01000006.1 GCF_010500995.1 Bacteroides sp. 224
TCTCACGAATCCGAAAATGAAAAGCGTGAGCATCGTTGGACTTCTTTTCTTTCATTGGTTGAGTCGTTAAAGAGTCAACCATATCTACAAAAAGACATAAGTTACGTTAATAGAGTGACAAGATTATATTTTGTCTTTTCTCAATTCATGTTTTACAAATCTTCGTATTCTTCTGTAAGTGGGGTGGAAAGCAGATTTAGGACTAATAGAGCTTTCTTTAATCATAAACACTAATAAACAGAAAATCCCTAAAAGTAGCAGCCAACCATAGAGTTCTTTCATCGATACCATAACAGACTGTTGGTAAAGTACCCCATAAAGTTCACCTCTCGGAATACAAGAAGCAAGCGGATTAACATGATCGAGTGTACTCCCCAATAGCATAGCATTTTTTTTGATGGCTACCTTAAAAAAGTGTCCTAACACAGCCGTTCCTAATACACCTCCAATGCAAGCACTGATAAAAGCCTGAATGGTGATTGCCTGAAAAAACTGTTGAAATGGTACCCTTGATAATGCTGTAAGAAAACAGATAGCAATGATTACATAGCCAAAGCTGCGTAAGAATATGGGTAGAAACAATGATTCCTTCGATTGATTATAATCAAGTGTAAAGTATAAAATCATTAAATAACCCAATATAGCTGTAATAGCAATCAAAGTCATAGTTTTATAACGCCATTTGCGACGAGCAAATGTTTGATATGTAAATATACTACCAACTACAACACCTAAAAGTACAATCCAATTCAGAGAAATTGTATGTAGGGAATCATAGTTCAGTATAGATTCAATATAAACATGTTCCAACAAATGTGAGGGAGCCAACAAGATATCTATAAGAATGTATAATACTAAAGTAATGTATACTATTCTGAACTTCCATGTCTTTAACTCTATGTATGGATGACGAATAAAGCTTGCTCGCCATACATTCAAAATTAGCATTATAATAGCTGCAACAGTGGCTATTCTGATATAGATTGATTGATACCAATCATAATACTCTCCATAATTACATATAAATATGATACATAAAATAATGGCTGCCCATAAGATGGCTCCTAACCAATCTATTCCGAAAAGAGGGAGCTTCTTCATAGAACGGTAGGTGCGGAAAGCTATTATAGTAATAATCATAACGACTCCCAACAATCCAATAACAAGCCAGTGCATATATTCCCATTTGGATAGAAAGGCTGTATAAACAGTAGTTAATCCACTTAGTTGAATGCATCCTTGAACCAACAAGTAGATATAACAGAAAAATACCGAAAGATCTCGTTTGGGAGTAATCCAAAGTTGAATTGTGGAGTTACATTCAAAGGTAGCCCACATCCGGAAAATACCTGCAACAAAACAAACACTTACTAATACAGGTACACTGCTGGTGTGCATACATAGGAGATTGCAGATAATAAGTACAACAGAACACGTTAATAATCCTACTTTAGACGAGAAACGAAATTTCAGCCGGAACATAATGTTAAAGGTTAAAGCCATGCCAACCATCGAGGCGTAACCTGCCATCATAATATCTTCCTGCATGAGAGCCAATGAACCAACCATCTCGCTAACGGCAGCCAGATAAACACCCCCTGATAGTTGGAAGATAATGACGAAGACCACTAAAATCCATGGTTTTACTTTTTCGGGAATGAAACTACGAATGGACGGAATTGAAAAAGGACCTGTTTCGTGCATAAATTAATAATTAACGATACATTCAACATTCATCCCCGATCTTAAAAGGGAAATATTTTTCCGCTCATCATCCGAAGTAAATTCTATGCGAACCGGAACACGCTGTTCCACCTTTACAAAATTACCAGCCGAATTATCTTGTGGAATCAGAGAAAAACTGGAGCCTGTAGCACGTGAGATAGATTTCACAGTTCCTTTAAATGTGACATCCGGAATGGCATCTACTTTAATGTCAACTACTTGCCCTTCTTTAATATGGGCTGTTTGGGTTTCTTTATAATTGGCAATAATCCATTTGTCATTGTCGTCTACCAAATCAACAATGGTCTGACCGGGTTGAATGAGCTGGCCTTCCTGTATATTCTTTCTACCAGTAGTTCCCGAACATGGAGCAGTGATGACTGTATAAGAAAGGTTTAACTTAGCTAGTTCCAAAGCTGCTTCGGCGAGTTTTACTCCGGCAATTGTTTGGTCTAATCGTTGGGTTTGTTCTTGTTTGAAGAGTGTAGTCGATTGTTTTTGGTGAATGAGCAATTCATAACGAGCTTTAGAAGCGTCGTAATTGGTTTTTATGGCATCATATTGTTGCTTGGTAACGGCTTCATCCTCGTAAAGGTTTTTATATCGGTTGTATTCCCTTTCTGCATTTTCTAAACGTATCTTGGCCTCTTTTATTCCTGCGTCAGATACACTGATGTTGTTTTGAGTAGTATGAATAATTGTGCTCATGGCAGACTCTCCGGCTAATGCATTTTGGTAGTCGGCTTCGGCCTGTGCCAAACGGAAACGAAATTCAGTATCTTCGATAATAGCTAAAGTATCTCCTTTCTTAACCGAACTGTATTCATCAAAATAAATTTTAGAAATAAATCCGGGCACTCGCGAATTTACCGGGATAATTAACTGTTTAACCTGTGCGTTGTCGGTAAATTCTACATTTCCTAAGTGTATGAAACGAGCACATACCCAACCAATGCCTATGGCAATTAAGATTCCGACTACTATATTGTAAATTAACTTTTTCTTTTTGAGTTTCATTGTTCTTATTGTTTATTGTTAGATTATAAATTTCCGGCAGCTTTTTTAAGCTTATAATAATTAAAGATGATATTGATTTTGGCGTTTACTAATTGTAATTCGGCATTTAGTTTGGAATTACTTGCGTCCAACATATCTGTGATTAATGCCAAATCATTTAGATAACGTTTGTTTATAACATGATAATTTCGCACAGCTAATTCCAAACTTTTTAATTGTGTATCATGAATCATAAAAGATTCCATGAAGCGCACATAACAAGCTTTTACTTCTGTTTGCAGGTGCTCTTGTGTCAGTAACTCGTTTTCGGCAGCCTTTTGAGTGGATAGTTTGGCAAGCCTGTTCTTTTTTCCTGTTTTGTATAATGAAGCAAGGTTGTACTTAATGCCTAACCCTACATACCAATAATTAAAGTTTTTATTGATCGTTGGTATTTCGATGGTAATGGGACCGTCCAAATAGTTTCCGGCGAATAATGCGAGTGAAGGACGTTTTTCTGCTTTAACTACCTTTTCATTGTAGCCGGCTTGCTTAATACCTAACTGAGCTTGTTGAAGAATAGGAGATGTTTCAATAGCAGTCTGTTGCCAATATACTTCCGATGATAAGTTGGGTAACTCTTTAAGGAAACAAGTATCAACTTCAATAATTGTTTCTTCCGGGAGTCCTAATACAGTAACAAGTTGATTATTTAGTATAATTTGAGTATTGCGCACTTGTGTTAATGCCAATTCCAGTGATTTAAGTTGCAACTCATATCTTGTAATGTCATTTTGTAAAGCAAGTCCTTCTTTTTGTTTGGCTTTAATATCCGAGAGCAACTTTTGAGTTTGTTCTAAATTCTTCAGATAAACCTCCTGTTGGTTATTTAACTTATAGAGTTCCAGATAATTACCGGTGAGTAAAAAGCGAATATCCTGTCTGTTCTTATCTTTTTCAAGTTGTGCCAGTTGATGCCTGACTTTTGTCATAGATATTTCTCCCGAAATAGCACCTCCCGCATACAATACTTGAGAAGCCTCTATCGAGAAATTATTTCCAAAATGTGGCATGGGCGCGTCCATGCCGTTGGAGAAATCGCGATCCATAATTCGCCCATTACCCAGAAAACTTGCCGAGAGTGAAAGATTTATGTCGGGTAATAAAGTCGTTTTTGCTACCTTAATGGCTTGTGCGGCTTCTTTTTCGGCAATATCAAAAGTGAGAATACTTTTGCTGTTTGTCTCTGCAAGTTCAAACATCTCTTCAATGTTCAGTTTATGTATTTTAAACTCTTGAGACCATAAAAGAGTAGGGCCGTTTAGTAGGCAAACTACTAAGGCCGTCCGGATTTTGTTCATAATATATGTTTCGATTGATTTGTTATCCTTACTATTGAATGTGGTTGCAAAGTTCTTGAAAAAACAAAATACAGGAAAGTTTTAAAATGTTTGAAATTGGTTTTATTTGAAACTGATGACTTTTGAATTATCTTTGTGTATTCTATTAATGAAAGTATATGAAGAAGCTTATTAATATCAAAAACATAAGTGATTTGCTCTTTGATTCGTTGCCGGAGAACGAAGTAAGAAAGAAAATAAACTGTGTGATACTCGATAAATATAGGGTTGATTCTAACTTTTCTTTTCCTGTTATCCTGAATGCATCTATTTCTATATTGGTTTTATCCGGAAAAGCTATTCTTACGTCTAATCATGAGGCACATAACATTGTTCCTGATACAATAGTCGTTTTATCTGTCTCTCATTTATTTAGTTTAAGTGAGTGTAGTGATGATTTTAAATGCTTATGTCTGTTTGTTGGCAAAGATTTTACCGATGAGATGGATTCTACCGATATGATTAATAAAAGAATAAGATATGGAGTTAAGCTTTTTAATAAACCGGTATTGTCTTTAAGAAAAGAGGAAGCTTTTTTATTGCATGAAAAATTGTTGGCCATTGATAAAGCTATTTCAAATACAACCCACCTCTATTATAAAGAAGTTATTTTAAATACTTTGCTGGCCTTTTATCTTGATTTGAGTCATATAATAGATATTCAAACAGCTTTTAACGAAGAGGATAGCCTTACCCGTTATGAAAGTATTATCAAATTGTTTATAGAATTATTGGTAACCCATTACCGAAAGGAGCATGGAGTTGATTTCTATGCTTCCCGCTTAAATATATCATCTCATTATCTTACATTAATAGTAAAGCGGAGTACCGGGCAAAGCGTGACTGATTTTATTTATGAAATGCTTTACAGTGAAGCACGTACATTGTTGGAGCATTCAAAACTATCGATACAAGAAATTGCGGCTACATTGAATTTTGCAGACCAGTCTTCGTTTGGTAAATTTTTTAAGCGTCGGGCAGATATATCGCCCAAAGATTTCAGAAAAAGAAAATTCACAGATAGATAAATCATATTAATAAGGTGTACAACAATGTCAATTAGGTCTGACTAAACTAAATTTATACTCCTTGCAAACTACCTTTACCGACCAGTACTGGTCGGTACTCCCCACCAGTACTACTCGGTAGTACCGACCAGTACTGGTCGGTAACACTTTTTGCAGCAAAACAAAAAACCGTATTGCAGGGAGTTAACCGAACACTTTTACCTCTTCGATATTCTTATATAAGCAGAATCAGAAACGTGCATAGCTTTGGGGATAAGTAGATGTTCATAGTTAATTCCGCCAATGGGTATATGTGATCTTAAAAGTATAGTATATGAAAGATGAAAACAGTTTCTTAGTTTCCTAAAATTTCTTTTTCAAGTTCTTCATTATAAGGATGAGTAAACCAAAAGCGAGAACCTACTCCAGGTTCCGACTCTGCACCTATGGTTCCATGTAATTGCTCAATGATGCTTCGGCAGATGGATAATCCCAATCCTGTTCCTTTGGAGAAAGAGTTTAATTTTACGAAGCGATCGAATACCTGACCCACTTTGTCTGAAGCAATGCCCATACCTGTATCTTTCACAAAAAACTCAAGCATATTATCTTCTTTCAAGTAATAGCCTAACACTACTTCGCCTTCGGTGGTGAACTTTAATGCATTGTTTATAAAATTGGTGATCACCTGCATTAATCGTTTTTTATCGCTATTTATAAGGAAGTTAGGTGAATTGCTATCAAAAACTACAGGTACTTTCTTGTCTTCTTTTACCTCGTACAAACGAATAATGTCTTCACAGAATTCTTTGATGTAAACATATCCCATATTGAAATCCAATGTACCGGCTTCAATTTTGGAAAGATCTAAAATGTCGGATATTAGTTGAAGCAGTAAATCCGTATTTTCCTGCATGATATCAATGTATTCTTTACGATCTTTCTTGTCGTCGGAGTCGACAAGAAGGCTGGCAAATCCTACAATGGAGTTAAGAGGAGTACGTATTTCATGACTCATATTGGCCAGGAAAGCAGATTTTAGTCGATCTAAACTTTCTGCTTTTTCTTTGGCTATCCGGAGTTGTTCTTCTATATTTTTTTGATTGGTGATATCCACACTGGTAATAACATGTGCCATCTGGCCATCGGTCCAGGAAAATGCGGCGCTGAATACACGAAACCATGATTTATCAAATGGGCGTTGATAATCCCATGAGTATACTTTGGTTGGATTTCCATTCTCATCAATCAAGTGCTTTTTAGGACAGAATTCGCATTCGCCTGTTTTGTCTTTATATAAAGCCTGCCAGCATTTTTTGCCCATAAAGTTCTGAATACCTCCATAAGGAGCAGCCATAGATGTATTAGCGTAAAGCATCTCATGATCGTCAAAAGAGTTTACGTATATATCTACTCCCATGTTGTTCATAATACTTTCCAGTGTTTTGCTGGCTCGTATTTCTCTTTCCTGATATTCTCTTATAGCTATTTCTTTCGACAATAAGCCAGTGGTTACTTCAATGGCATTTAACTCTTTGTCGTTCAACAGAATATTAGTTTCGCTGTCGGCAAATCCAATGAAACCGATAACTTTTCCTTCTGTATCTTTAAAATGTCTTATAAGTATGGAATCAACTCCATGAAAGTTTAGAACATCAATAACTTCAGGAGCTGATTTTGGCGTTCGAATGGTATAAAAAGGAGATTTTTCTTGCATTACTTTAGAATGCATGGTGCTCATTTGGTCTGTTTCAAATCGATCACGCATTTTTTTATCTTCATTGCCGATTGTTTCTTTTAAATAAAAAAAGCGAAATCCGTCTGTTTGATAAACAAATCCGCGCTTAAAATGAAAATGCTCACAAGTTTGGGCTAGCAAATCATTAATTTTTTGTTCAATTGGTTTTTCACTATTTATCTTTTCAATAAACCGGAGTACAAAATCATTTAAGCTTTCTTTGTTTTCAACCATGTGTTCTTTGTTCCTTAAAATGAGCTCTTTGTTGATGCAAAGATAAAAAATCAAAATTAAAAGACAACAATAGATTATTCCATAAAATTGGGGAATGGTTTCTTTGTAGTTGTAATAACTATAGTGTCATTGTCGGCATTCATTCGTGTTCTCTTTTATAAGGGTAAAATCGAGGTGAAATCGTAATTTTATATACATTTGTAGTAATCTGAATGAAATGTCAGATTTAGAGAAGATTAAAAACTTTCCGCATGAAAAGGGCAATGGATAAGTAAATAGAAAAGCGCTCAGATACGCTTCGTTTTTCATGCTTTCAAATAACTCTTGGACACAAAGATACCCATTCTTTTTTAAGAAGCAAAATATTTTTTCATATTTTGTTCTCTTCTTCGAACGAACGATTTTCCTTCCTAAAAGGTAAACCGGGTTGCCTATGTCTTTATATGTGAATAAATAATCATCATTGATTCACTTTTTGTCACTCTTTCTTTACAATAGTGCTTATTTTGCATTTTATATTACAGCGAACATATAAGATGCTATTTACTAGTTTTTGTAAATAAACCAACGACTTAGGTATATCTGGTTGAATAAAATCGAGTTTCAAGTTATAAATAGAAGTTTTCGAAACATCTGCAATTTTTATTTTTACGAAAACACAAGTGAAAAGTTATAAATTCATCATAATGAAATTTGGCACTGAAAATCAGTGCTTTTTATTAATTTTTAATTTATAATCATGAAGAATTTTGCAGAAAAACTTCAAAAAGAAATCCGTGAAAAAATTGATCGGATTGAGGCGGAAGACAAGAACATTTTAAAGAAAAGTCTTGACTCTTCCCTTGTGTTAGGTAATGCTTTTGAACGTTTGAAAACGTTTATCAGTCAGTATTCTTTCAAAGACGAAGAAGAGGAAATCTACTTTTTTAAGGAGGTAAAGCCTAAACTCTTTTGCTACCTTATTTATTATCGGAAAGTGTACAATATAGAAATTGACCGTCCGGTAGCTACAATTGAAAAACAGAAAGAGTATTTAAGGTGTAAATTGGATTCAACGCAAGAATATCAAAGTAAAATCCTTGACTTTTACCGTTATTATCGATCAGGAGGCACTTGTTCCGATTCAATTTACTTTACTCGGGAAAATCCTGACATGGAACAGTTTCTTGATTCGTTTTATTATGAACGGGATCCTAATTTTTCAACTATTTATGATTTCAAGGTTGCAAAAATATTAGCCAATGACATGTTACAAGCTTATCTGCTTTGTGAGTTAGACTCATTAGACAATATTCAAGGTAAGAGTATAGGAGCCCTCCCTAAAGTAAAACTGACATGGACAGGAACAAAAACAGATCTTGTCGAATTAATTTACGCTTTAGATACGGCAGGATGTTTCAATCATGGGAAAGTAATGTTGAATCAAATTGTCACCTATTTTGAATGCGTGTTCAACATTGATTTAGGAAGTAACGTTTCACGAACTTTCTCGGACATACGTATCCGTCAAGAACTGACTTCTTTCCTTGATCGTCTTCGTGAAGAAATAAAAAAACGGATCAAAAAGAACAGACCGGGGAAAAAAGATTGGAAAGATGAATAATTTTGCCAAAAAATAGTATAATTGTTATAATATTTTCTGGTTCATTGTATATTTTCTGTGAAAGAGAATAATTCGGGAAGTAGGTATAACTTCCTGTGAAAATGCGAGATAGGGGTTGTTTTGTTATTTTACAACCCCTATCTTTTATTTATAAAAAATAGCGTTAAAGTGTTCTTGTCGAGTCTTAAGTATTTGTTTTTCAGTACATTTTATTTATATTGAGAAAAAAGTAATCCCAACTTGTGAATATTGCTCATATAATCTCTCGACATTTGCCGTCACTAATTTTTAATTCTATAAAATATGGAAGTAATCGTGATGGAATCACAAGCCTACAAGGCATTGGTCGGGCGTATTAACGCTATCGAAAAATTTATCAAAGAAAAAAAAGAAGTTGTGAATCAAGATGTACCTATGCTTGATACACAAACTGTTTGTGCTTATTTAAAAGTAAGCAAACGAACTTTGCAGCGCTATCGCAGTAATGGAAATATCGCCTACTCTATTATTGGGCACAAGACTTATTACAGTATCGCGGCAATAAAGCAGTTCTTGAAAGACCGTAATATTAGGCGCGACTGCGAATCATTGGGTGAGTTGGCTCAAAAAGGAGTAATTACCGTTCCTCAAGAATAAGCAAGGCGTATGTTTATCGAAAAAGAATACTTCGACGGCTGGATGCAGCGTATCATGGAACGTTTCGACATTCTTGAAAAACAATATCCTCCTTCGCAGGGAAAATCCCGTCCGTTATTACCGGATGGTGATATGCTTTTGGATAATTATGACTTATGCCAAATGCTCAATGTGAGTAAACGAACGCTTCAACGTTACCGTTCTTCCGGTGAACTACCCTTTCAAATGATTTATCACAAGACTTATTACAAAGAGTCCGATGTAATGCATTTTATTGAAACTCATTTTAGCAAGTTTCGAAATATTAATAAGAAATAAGCCCTTTTTGTTTTCTACTCTTTGATTGCAGATGAGCCGCCCGATTCAAATCATTATTTTGAAAGGGCGGCTTTCTTGTTTAGAGTTTCATTCCCTTTGAAGGAATGGTATTGGGCGTTTTCTGGACATAATTTGCTCTGGGTGTGGAGACAGCAGTCTTGCCGCCCACATTATCTACAATCCCTTGTAAGTGTTCAGAAATATTGTTAGCGGGTCGTTCCTGCCACTGCTCCATAATCGCAGACGTTTGCTTATTATCATTAGCAGGCTCGACTGTTTGCCCATTACTGTCTTCAATCGGTTTGAGTGATTGCCCAATTTTCCGCTCCAAAGCTACCATTTCCGATTTCAATGTCGATAGTTCCGGCTCGCGCCGCCAATTACTTTCCACGACTTCTTTCAAAACAGGAATATCTTTCGAGAGTTTCTCATTTTCCGACTTATATTTCTCCAACAGGCGTGGAATATGATCCACCAACGCATGCAGGAAGTTTTGTGAAGCCAGCTTCGGGTCGTTGGCAATTTGACCATTATTATAATGATAGAATATCTCTCCCGCACCACGAGCAGAAAAACGGTTCTGTACAAAATCAAATCCGTCTTTATTGGTTGTCTCACTCTTTACATAAAGCGAGAAACCATACAGGTTACCAATAGGCTCGTGTTGTCCAAGTGTTCGCGCGTTATCGGCAATCTCATTTAGTTTTTTACTGATTAATTGAGGATTGCTCCCTATGACACCGTTCAATTGTATCGGGTTACGATATGAACCGTCTTCATTGGTACGGACTTGGGATTTGAAATTATCCAAGTCCTTAGTAATGCGTTCAATGATCCCATTATTCTTTTCCACCGTCGAAAGGATATTCTCCAATTTATAACGGCTGGACGATTTTCCGCGAACAAACGCCTGCCTTTCACTTTCAAGGGCAGCTATCTTCTTTTCTAAGCGTGCTTTCTCCAACAATTCAGTATTGCCGGAAAGAATCGCCACGTATTCAGAAAAATTCATCCCCGTTTTTTCGTCCATTGCTCCCTCGTCAATGGTACGCGCTCCAAGATTGTTGGTCTTTAGCTGCTGGATAAAGAGTTGCTTGTTATGAAGTAACCCGAATTTGTAAGCATCAAGCGATTTTTCCACCGCATATAAGATAACATCCACTTTGTTTCCGGCATATAGTTTGGCTACCTCATTCCCTTTGCGGATTGCCCGGCCATCGCGCTGGCTAAGGTCAGACGGTCGCCACGGACAATCAAGGTGGTGGACGGCAACCGCTCGTTGCTGGGCGTTTACACCTGTTCCGAGCATTTCCGTACTGCCAAACAAAACACGAATTTTCCCGCTGTTCATATCCTCTATCATGCTTTTGCGGGCTTTTTCCGTTTTTGCTTCTTGAATAAAACGGACTTCATGGGCGGGTATGCCATGATCTTCTACTAATTTACGCTTAATCTCCGAATAAGCGTTCCACTCGCCGGGTTTATACGTCCCCAAATCACTGAACACGAACTGCGTTCCCTTATGCTCGTTATGTTTCTCATAATAACCCGCTATCATCCGGGCGCAATGGGAAGCCTTGTTGTCAACATGGTCTTCAAAGGACGGATCGACCATCCGCATATCAAGCGACATTTTGCGGGCATAATCAGTAGCAATCAGCATTTTAGCCTTTTCCTCCCTATCGGATAGAGGTTCGCGGAACAAAAGTGTTGCATCCCCATGTTTGGCAAACTGTACCAAACGGTCGATAAAATCCTCTTGATCCGGTGTCGGCGGGATATTATGTAGTATCTCGTTTTTTACAGGACGGTCAATTCCAATGTCGGCGGCTGTACGGTAGTCGGTTATCTCGTTGTAAAATTGAGCCAGTTCAGGCACTTTGATAAAGTAGCGGAAGCGTTCTTTCTGAACGATCTCATTGGTTACCGAAAACTCATAATCAATAGTCTTCTTGGCGAATATCGCCGCCCACGCATCGAAAGTTTTGATATTCTGTCGTTCCAGTTCTTGTGGTCGGAGGTATTTGAATAGAAGATAGAGTTCGGTCAACGAATTAGAAATGGTTGTCCCAGAAAGGAAGGTTGCTCCCAAATCCCGTCCTGTCCGCTCTTGAATGGTGCGAAGGGCGAAAAGCATATTGAGTGCTCGTTGGCTTCCATCGGAATTACCTAAACCTGCCACACGGTCGTGGCGGGTAGTAAAGGTAAGGTTCTTGAATTTGTGCGATTCATCTATGTAGAGGTGGTCAATGCCCATACGGCGAAAATCCACTGCATCGTCCTTACGGTTGTCAATATTATAGGTAATCTCTTGCAATTTGGCTTCCAGATTCATTTTACGTTTGATACAACCTTTCAGCATGGCACGGGATACTTCCTTCCCTTGCTGGCGTAACACATCGAGGTTCTCCTCTACGGAATCCAATTCCGATTGTAAAATATCCCGCTGTATTTCGGGCGACTGCGGTATCATACCAAACTGTTCGTGGGTCAAAATGACGGCATCCCAATCGTTATTTTTTATCTCATTGAAAATCCGCCCTCGGTTCTTCGGCGTAAAATCTTCCTTGCCGGGATATAAAACACGGGCGTTCGGATAGGCGGTGCAGAATGTTTTGGCAATCTCATGGATATTGGCTTTCAGTCCCACGATCATCGGTTTGTTTGCCAATCCGAGGCGTTTCTTTTCGTATGCCCCGCAACACATAATCAAGGTCTTGCCACCCCCTACTTCATGATCGACAATCGAGCCGCCGTTTAGTTTATCCAACCAAATAGCATCTTTCTGGCTGGGATAAAGGTCGGGAATGCCCAAACCTTTCAAGTCCAGTCCGGGAAAAGTTTGGTGCGAGCCGTCGTATTGGGGACGGACAAAACAATTGAATGTGCGGTTGTAAAGATCGGCAAGACGGTCTTTGAACTCCGGAGATTGCTCTCGAAGCCAGTCGGAAAAGCCTCCACGCATCTCATCAATACGGGTATTGGCAAGTTGGATTGATTCTCCGTCGCGCACCTTTACGTCCTGCATTTCTCCGTCTATCATCTTCCGTACGTTTTTTGTTATGTCGGGGGAAGTGTTTTGCAGGGCGTGTTTCATCAGAGCCAAACCGTTATAAGTGCGGCTTGAGGCTTTGACGGCATACTGGTCGGAGATTTTCACATTCGTGCGGTTGGACTTTACACTGAACTCGTCTCGGCTGGCGGCGTAATGAACGTTTACGTCTGTGTCGAAAAGGTGTGAAGCATATTTATTATATATCCCGACAGGAATCCACCGCTCACCAAAATTAAAATCAAGGTCATCGAACGCAATCGGTCTGGGTGTGGCTTCACGCAAGGCGCGGAGCGATTCTTCCGCCTCACGGTGTCCGGGATTCCGCTCTAAGAAACGTTCCACTTCGTCGCCCTTGCTGATTACATTGCCCGAAACAAACTTATCGGCAACTTCATAACCGCCCACAAGCGGATTGAAATAAATTTTCCCTTTCAGTTCATCCCGAATATCGTCTGCTGTTCCTCCCGTTAGCGAAGCCATATAGCCGAGATTCACTCCGGCATATCTGTTGAGTGAAGCCGCCAATGCTTCGTGGGCGTTATCGGTCGAGGTTATCTCGTTCGGATTAAACGCTACGGGGTGGTTGAAAATATCGGCTTTGACTGCTTTTCCGTCTATATAGCGTTCGAGAGACAGAATTTCCGTTCCTCTTGCATCCATTTTGATAAGGTCGAGGTTCTTCTTTTCATTGAGCCGTCCATAGCGACCGGTGAAATCATCATACAGGCGGTTCAGCATATCACGCAAAGCGGGATTGGCTTCCAAACGGTCGGCTTCATTATGGTATAAATGGTGGTAAGTATCCCGAATCTCAATATAGAGAGAAGCTTTACTATTTTGTTGTTCATTTATATCCAAAGGGTGGAACATCGGTTGAAGTCCGTCGATATTCCGCAAGTACCCGACACGGCTTGTATCGTCCGTTACCAATGAGCCTTCACGGTAATGGGTCAATAACTCTGCTGTGAAAGGCTGCGGTTTCAAAAATTCTTCCCGCTGTTCCTGTTCGATTTTTCGAAGTTGTTCTTGGTGTTCCGCTTGTCGGGCATCCTCCACCGGATAGACATTCCGATTTTTGGAAACAGGTGTTTGCTTACTCTCTTTCTCTTCTTGTAACCGTTTTTTGGCTGCATTGTATGCCATTTCTTCCCGCCAATCCATAAATGGCAACTCCGGTTCTGTCTTTTCTTTAGACTTCGACGAACGTCTGCGCTTAGGACGTTTAATCTGTCGCCGTTCTTCTTCTGAAAAACCAAAAAGGTCGTAAAGCGTTATGAGCGGCTCTTGTGTAACTGATTGTGGTTTCTCTTCCTTTATGGGCTTCGTTTTTACATCGGTTTCAATTTCGTCAAAAAGCGACTGACGGAAATCTGGTTGGGAAATTTTAGGAATACGCTGTTCTTCTGTTCTCGTAGGTTGAATGCCGAACAGTTGAAGTTGCTCCGGCTCCTTGTTATCGAAATCTTCGGGTTGTGGCGGACGTTCGTTCCAAAGCTTACGGTCTTGCTCTTCGGCGTAAGCCCCATATTCTGCCAAATCTTGTGGAGTTGGTTGGTATTTATCCTGTTCCGTTACAGAAGCATTTAAGCTCTGCCTTTGCTCGGTAACTGATAACTCTGTCAATTCTCCTGTGGAGGTATCTAAGCGATACCCTTCCGCTTCCATTTCCCGGACAGCCTGCTGTTGTTCTCTCTCGGAATGGGTAGGATTAGTAAAACTCTGCCCTTCCGGTTGCGGAGCATGTATAAGGAAATGCTCCCTGTCGAGGTATTTGGAAAAGTCCTCGGATAGCTTCCGGCTTATTTCATCTGCAATAGCGTTCACGCCGCCTGCGTGGGTGAACTCCATAGCCGGTTTACCGTAGGGATCGGTTCCGACTTTCACATCGGTATGGATCACTCGGTCGAATAAACGGAATGTATTGTTTACGCTTATGCCGTTGGAGAGTTTGCGGCTTTGGATAAAATTCATTTTACGCTCGGTATCTTGTTCACCGCCGGCGTATTTTTGTAGGATAACGAGGTCGCTGCCGACATCTGTTCCTGCCGTTTCCGAAAAAAGGTTGTTGGGAAGCCGTAGGGCGGAAACCAATTTGCAATTGTTCATGAGGTATTCCCGAACAGGTTGGGTTTGCTCGGCATTCATAACTCCTTGTGAAGTAATAAACGCCACTAATCCGCCCTCGCGCACCGTATCGACGGATTTCAGGAAGAAATAATTATGCAGGCTGCGGGTTGCCTGACGGCGAGCCGGGTCTCGGTGCGTGGAAAATGCAGGATCAAAAACCGATATATCCCCGAAAGGAATATTGCTTGCAGCAAGGTCGAAGTACTCATTATATTTAACAGGAATACTTTCAAAACCGCCACTTGTTGTAAGGTCGTCGGGGCGAAGGTTGCGGAGGATATTTGCTGTTAGACGGTCTTTTTCGAAATTGAAGATTTCTGCGCCGGAGTTACGGCGAGATAAAGCTTCAGCAAATATACCGGTTCCTGCGCTCGGGTCGATTATTCGATTGGGTTTGATACCTGTTTTATCTAACACTTCCGATAATGCGGAAACAACCTCAGGCGGAGTATAAAAAGCGGTCATTACGGAGTTTTTCAGACTTTCGCAGTATGCTTTATATGTCGCTTTGTCGGGAGAATGTTCCTCCAAAACCTCGTGCAGTTCTTGGATAAGCGGATAGAGTTCGCGGTCGGCATTCGGCCAGCGTTCGATAGACGTCTCTTTTGGCGGCGGGTTCAAAATAGCTTTGATTCCCCCGAAGCCGCTGTATAATGAAAGCACCTCCCTTTCGACAGGAGTCGCGGTACGTTTCTCTTTATCGAGCATAAAGGCGGTCTTTATCGCTTCGATATTTTGGCGCAAATGCACCTTCTTATTAAAGCTTGCCATCTTCCAACAGTATTTGAATGGTTCCGGTAAGCTCCGTGTACAAAAGGTCGTATTCCGGCGTATCTATAAAATCGTCTGAAATAGAATATTTTGCCAATATTTCGCTGCAAATCGGCAGAACCATAAGAGCAACACTTTTTGCATCGTCTTCGGGAATCTCTTCCGAGAACTCATTCCAAAGGATAATTACAAGGGTGTTGTAGGGAGAAAATGCCAATCCCTTGAACAATTCATCCGAAGCCAGTTCTTCCGCTTCTATATGAGAATGACCATTTTTTATGGCTTGGTTGTAAGTTTCCGCTGCATGGTCGGCTCGTTCACGGATAAATTCTACATCTTTGGCACGTTCGGGAAAATCTTCACGGAGAAAGGATAAGAGGGACAATTCGTAGTAGGACAGTTCGCCCTTATGGTACTTGTTTTTCGGTGTCATAACATGAAATTTTTGGTGATTAATAAATGAAAGGAGGAATTAAAAAAGCGCTCCGGGTTCCCACCCGAAGCGCCACACCAAAAATTTCTTTCACACAAGAAAAAATCAAGTATGTCGGAATTTTCGGTGTAAAGATACGAGTAAAGAGCGATAAAACAAAAGTTCACTTGAATGGCTATCCGATATTTTATTGCTCCGGGTATCTTATTGGAAATCAGAAACTATTTTTTTGATTTCCATTTTTTATCTGCCTTTCGTTCTGGAAATACAAATGTGGTTTTGAAGTCGTTATCAAGCGTAACCATAGCATCAAAACTTTTCCCTGCCTTGCTTTGGAATCCGCTGATAAGCGAGGTCTTACCCTTAACTAATAAATCGCTAAGTTGCTTGTCAGTCAGACTCTTTTTCGCTATTTCCCGAAAAACCATGAGGTTACAATCTCCGTTACCGCATTTGGCGACTTTGGGATAAAACACTACATGTCCTGTTTTACAGCGAGGACAAGCACAACCGGCTTTATCGTCCTGAACAATGATTTTTGTGTTCAACAGTTCGGTGGTAATTTGCGCAGCATGAACTTCGATTCCCTTATGGAATGAAGAAGCCTCCATTTCGCCGCTTTCGATTTTTGAAAGGGCGAGTTCCCACCCTCCCGTCATTGCCACATCTGCTATCATTTTGTCTTTTACTACCCCATAAACCGTCAATCCTTTTTCGGTGGGAACGAGTGACTTCTTTTCCCGACGGATATAATCGCGGGCAAAAAGGGTTTCGATTATGGCGGCACGGGTGGCGGGCGTTCCTATACCACACTCCTTTATTGCTTCCCGTTCGGCTTCATTCTCCACTCTTTTCGCACAGGTTTCCATTGCTGCAAGCAAGGTGCTTTCAGTGTGAATAGGACATGGTTTAGTTTGTTTTTCCAAAATACCGCAAGCATTGACAGGTAAAATTTCGCCTTCTTTGATTTCAGGGAGAATAGTAGTATCTTCTTCTTGTTCTTCCTCTTTATACCCGAATACTTTCTGCCAGCCGGGAGAAAGTGTTTCGCTGCCACGGGCGGTAAACTCCGTTTCGCCACATTTTAATTTGACCACTGTATTTGCTTTCTTGCAAACAGGAGAAAAGGCTTCAAGCATACGCCCGGCAACCATTTCGTAGATGGTGCGTTCTTCGTCCGATAGTTTACCGGGAAGATTTTCGGTCGGCAATATGGCATGGTGGTCAGAAATCTTTTTATCATCCACCGGACGGATATTCAGGATTTTCAAATCCATGCTTCTGGCGTATGCGGCAAAGCGTTCATATTCTTTGAATTTTGCAATCAGCTCCGGCACTTCCTCCATTATATCGGTGGAAATATAGTGGGAAGAAGTTCGGGGATAGGTCAAATGTTTCGACTCGTAAAGCGATTGTGCTATCGAAAGGGTTCTCTCTGCTGTAAAACCATAACGGGAGTTGGCTTCTTTCTGTAAGGTTGTCAAATCATACGGAAGTGGCGGTTGCACATTCTGTTCCTTCCGCTCCACATTTTCAACGCGAACATTTGCCGCCTGCATGATTGCTGCAACCGTTTCTTCGGCAGACTTCCTTTCATCGTACTTATCAACAGAAAGGACAGCAAATGTTGTAGCATCTTTTGTTGTTTGTAATTTCAGTTTGAAATAGGTTGCAGGGGTAAACGCTTTGTTTTCCAGATAACGGGAACAGATAATTGCCAAAGTGGGCGTTTGTACCCGACCGAGCGACCAAACGCCACGCCCTGCGGCTATGGAAAGTGATTGTGAGGCATTAATACCTATTAAATAATCCGCTTCACTGCGAGCTTTGGCGGAGGCATACAGTTTATCGTAATCTTTTCCCGGGCGAAGATTTTGTAAGCCTTCGCGGATAGCTTTATCGGTAAGCGAACTAATCCAAAGGCGGTCGAAAGGTTTCGTACATCCCAGATAATGATAGATATAGCGGAAGATTAATTCACCTTCGCGACCTGCATCAACTCCCGAAACGATACGGTCGGTTTGGGCAAACAAACGGCGGATAACCTCCAACTGCTTGACTGCTCCGGCATCGGGTTTGTACTCCTTGCCTTCCTTGATTTGGCGAGGTTTTAAGATAAACGGATTGGGAAGAATAGGGAGGTGCTCCCGATTGAAACCCTTAAATCCGTACTCTTCGGGTAGGGCAAGCCCGACTAAATGACCGAATGCCCATGTTACCATATATCCGTTTCCTTCCATATATCCGTCCATGCGGGTGTTTGCCCCGACAATGGCTGCGATACTTTTCGCCACACTCGGCTTTTCTGCAATAATGACTGTTTTCATATTGATTTTTAATTAATTTATACTGATTGAATTAAACTTTAAGTCCGCTTTTTTTGACAGCGGGCTTGCGGGTTGGTTTGTTCTCGTCCTGCTTCTTTTGTTGATTGTCGGTCGGTTTTTGCTGACCTTGTTTGAGAGGTTCTTTTAAATGCTTGGTCGCTTCATTGGTTTTTCCTTCTGAATTGACTGCAACCTGCGTTTTACTTTCGTTAGCAGGCTTTACTTCCGTATCCTGTTTCTTTGCATAATCGGGATTCCATTTGAAAAAATTCAGTTTGTTTTTTTCAGGATTAACCCTTACCCACGCATTGAATGGTTCTCCCTGACCATCTTTTACCATACCTTTAATATAGGTAGCCTTACCCGCTCTGAGCAGTTCGGTTTGTTTATCGTTCAGTTCAACGCCCAATAGTTTTTTGGGGATAAAAACCTGTTTGTGGATTTCTTCCTGCGAAACATCTTTGGAGGTTTTGGGATTTGTTTCTTTCGCGATTTCCCGTTTCTCCCTGCGGATTTCTTTATTTTCCTGCGCATAACGGTTACGGTCCAATCCGTCATAAGTGAAATCAAATTTTTTGTCGGAAGCATTTATTTGAATGTATCCGTCGAAGAGTGTACCACTGCGAGAGGTCATTCCCTCTATCAATACTTTACGTCCAGCGGCAATATCTAATTGCTGACCTTCGGAGAGTTCAACACCTTTTATCTTGTTGATTGCCTCGATTTGATTTGCAGGGAGAACCTCCAAAACGTTAGTCAGCTTATCAAGAGTCAGATAACAAGGCTCCTTTTTGCCGGGAGCAAACTCCAATTCAACAACTTTTCCGGCATTACCGTTTTTCAAAAGATTTGCTTTTGTTTCTTCATCAAGCAGGATTCCATGAACAGGAATGTTTAAATTTGGTTTTTCCTGATAATAATGTGGAATAACTTTGATTGAACTGTCCGGTTGTTCTTCAAGAGAAACCCTCCCTTTGGTTGGGACTCGAGCACCGCCCGGTTCCAATTCAGGACTCATATCCACCAGTTTGTTGGACTTATGCCCGTATGACATGGCTTTCAAATGAGGTTCCATATCCTCCCAGCGGATACCTTTACGGGCAAGGTCTGCACGATCAATCTTTTCAATGTCTAACGGCTGAAACTGCTGATTTGCGCTTGGACTCACACGGTGTTTCTCCAATTCATCAGGAGGAAAATCTATTTTCACAAGGTTTTCAAGTGTTTCCTTAGCCATCATGAAAATACCCGTGTGGGCGGGATTTTCGGTCTGTTCCATAAACTTTTTGAAAAACGCTTCGACTGCAGAATCGGAAGTGTTTACATTGAGCAGGTCACCAATATTCTTATTGGTCGGTTCGACGGTTTTAATATTTCCGTCCTTGTCCACATCAGTAATGGCTCTTACTTTGCCGTCTTTCACGTCTTCGACGAGCATGATTTTTTTCTCGTCGTTTTTTACTGTTTCGTTCATATCTACGAATGTTTTTTATGTTAGCACCAATATCAGTGCGACTGCGAAAGTATATGTAACTGTTTGATAAGCAAAGAAATAAAACGGGAGTGGGCGAATAAGGAAGCCTACTGGCGGCTTGTGGCGCCGAATTCAATTCGAGGATATTGATTTCAGAAAAACAATGCGAAACAAGAATCATTTTTTTAATAGAAAATATCTATCTTTGTAATTCTTAAATATTTACAATTTATGATTGAGCAATTTTATTCCATTGACCATTTGACTACCAATGAACTAAGGGATTTGTATGATACCTACCGCCCTCAGGGTTGGGTGGATTACGAATATTATGACCGTATGATAGAAGGTGTAACACCGCCGACTCTTTCTGACAATGAAATCATGTTCAATATAGATGCTGCGAGTGATAGAAACTACTTTGTATATATGGAAGGCATGGAAGAAGAGGAAGACGGAGTTATGATTGGTTTCGGATTAACAGAATACCCTTCATACGGAGTATATCTGCACCTTCATAAAAAATTGCTGAAAGATATTGTGAAGAAATACAATCTGACAAAAAAGAATGGTGGACGGGAATGGTTTCCGTTCACTAAAGGAAATTTGAATTGAAAAAACTATAAACAATGAATTGCTATAATCATACTTCTCAATCGGCTGTGGCGCAATGCTCGGATTGCGGGAAAGGGCTGTGTCCCGAATGTACATCACGTTATTCGATACCTATATGTAATACCTGCAATGGAAGGCGAATTTCCGGCGAAAAAAACAGGATAATTAAAGAAATGTTGCTGACATTTGGAATTGGGCTATTGTTCACTATTTTGATTCTTTATTTTGAACATGGGAAGCACCCGAACAATCCAATGATACCCGTGTAGGTACAGGTGTACTTATGCGGGTATTATTATTATTACGAAACTCAAAATTATAACAATATGGCAATTCTTGAATATGAAATAGGCGGTAACGAAGTAAAAATCGATGCCTCCGAGGGTATTGCGAACATTCCCGATAACCGATCCATGGTTGTGGAACACCTTACGGCTGATGAACCCATAACACCGGAAGTTGCGTACAACTTAAAAAAGATCGAGGATGTTTTTGCTCATTTTAATCCGAATATGGACATTGAGTTCGAAAATGAAGAAGGACAACCCGTTAAGGAAAACCTTCGCTTCAATAATGTGGACGATTTCAGTGTTAAGAAAATGACACAGCAGAGTAATTTTCTTGCAGGACTCAGTCAGGAAAAGGATTCTTACGAAGGAATGATAAAACAACTTCGCTCCAATAAAGTACTGCAAAAAGCATTACAGGATCCTGAAACAAAAGCTGCGTTCATTGCAGCCCTCACTTCCTTAAAAAATGAACTCGAAACAGAATAATATTAAAAATCAATAAAACATGGCAGATACCAAAGTGAATGTTGCAACGGAAACAGCACCCGAAGTAACACAACGCACAAAGAAAGACGAAGCCAAAGGATTATCTCAGTCGTTGGATAAACTTTCCAAATTCGGAGGTTTTTCTTTTCTGGAATCTTCAGTAGATGGTGTTCAAAACCTCAATCCTGAACGAAAAGCCCGTAAACAAATATTTCTTACTGACGAAAGTAAACAATCCGAACGCGATGCTTTACGCAATAGTCTGGATATGTGGATTGATATGCTTTCGGGTTCCGAATCCACTTCGGAAATGGTCGATAAATGTAAAGAGAAAGCCGAGTCTGTATCTACGCTTTTAGCTGAAAGTCAGTTGTTCGCGGTTAAATCTGTATCCGAATTAGAGCGGGCTTACAGAAACGTAATGCTTTTCTATAAGAATACGGAAACCGATAAAGTAACCAATGTTACTATTGTCAATGCATCGAAAGAACAGGTAACGGATTTGGATAATTCGCGCTTTATCGATTATGTAGCGGCAGAACTTAAACAGAATTACGACCGCTTGGATCTTCGCACGAATTATTCGTTAATGCTTCTTCCTGGATATTTAGGTTCAAACAAAGTGTTGGAAAAATGGTCTAAAATAGCTTATGCTAATAAAGTACAACTTTTTACCGACTTTGCCGATTTGGACAAACCCGATGACGTTGTTGAAATGTTCTTCAATGCCAATCATGCCGGAGGCGATGTGTTTAAGAGTAATGCAATCATGGCTTGTAACTGGCTGATTGGACGCCCTAAATACAAAGAATTGGGCGAAGAAGACGATTTACATGTTTCGCCTGCCGCCGCTTTGATGGGAAAAGTGTATATGACACGTATGTCACAAGTTGCAGCCGGAAAGAAATATGGTGGATTAAACGAAGTAGACGAAGTAGCTTTCCCATTGAAAAAAAGTGAATTATCGCAATTAGAGCGCATGGGACTTGTTCCGGTGGTAAAAGAATACGGAAAAGTAATGGCTTTTTCTGCTAAAACGCTTTTCAATGGCGATAACCTTGGATTGCAAACCTATTCGGTAGTTCGTGTTTTTGATTATGTTACCAAGGTTTTGTTCGATTTCCTTAATCGTCGTGCCTTTGAAAACTGGAACTCAAAAACAGAGAAAGACCTGCGTGGGCAAATCGTTAAATTCCTTGACAGTATTCAAGGTGCGGATCGTCTGATTAAAGAGTTCAAACTGCTTCGTTTGGAACAGGATAAAGATAAAAAAGACAGTGTTCATTTGAATCTTTATCTAACACCTTATTTTCCGGGCAAGAGTTTCATTATTCAACTTGACGGAACAAAAGGCGACGATTATGTAGATTGGGTTGCAGAATATCAGCAACAATAGTATAATAACACAATGCAGAACGGATGGAGTTTCTTAATCTGAATGAATCGGTACACAACGCGATACGAATAGCCAAAGGAATTGCACGGGATTACTGTAATCCGCAATATAGTCCTGCCCACATGCTTTATGCTTTAATGCATAAGGAAATAGGGATCGAATCCTTTATTTCCGCATTGGGGCAGGACTCCGCGTTTATAAGGGAATGGGCGGAAGTCCGGATTGAAGATATGCCCAAGGCAACTTCCGGCGGCGACATTACGGCTTGTGAACAAATGGCGAATGTATTTGAAAAAGCCGATAACATTCGCTTGCAATGGGGAGCATTGGAAATCAATCCGATATGCGTGTTTACTGCGCTTATTGTCCCCGAAACGGGTTTCAGTGCAGACGAATTAAAATCGTTCCCTCTCAGGGAACGGGATATTCACGATCATTTTCTAAGTGGCGTTTCCACACAAACAGCAGCAATGCACATGCCCGATGATTCGGGCGGTAATATGCCGCTTCCTAAAACGAATCTTCTTAAATATTGTACAAATAAAACAGAAGCTGCTGCTGTGGGAACGGTATACCCCATTGTACGGCGGGATAACGAAACCCGTATGATGATGGAAATTTTGGGACGCCACAGTAAACCGAATGTCTTGATTATCGGTGATGCCGGAGTCGGAAAAACAGCAATGGTCGATGGTTTGGCTTGCAGTATTGTTAAAGGCAATGTTCCACGCTATTTGAAAGATGCCGTTGTCTATGAATTGGACACGGGAACTTTGATTGCAGGGGCTACCTATAAAGGAGAAATCGAAGATCGATTGAAAGGAATTATTAAGGAATTGGAAACAACTCCGGGTGCGATTTTATTTATTGATGAAATCCATGTCCTGATTGATCCCAAACAAGGCAACAACGGAGCAGCAAGCATTCTCAAACCCGAACTTTCCAAAGGATTGATAACCGTTATCGGAGCAACAACCGTTGATGAATATCGTAAACTGATTGAACCCGACCACGCATTTAACCGCCGTTTTGAAGTCCTGCAAGTTTCGGAACCCGACAAAGAATCTACAGTCAGTATGATAGAAGCTGTGCTCGGCAGATATATAGAATATCATGGAATCAAAGTAGATCATGATTCGCTTGGCGATTGCGTGGCATTAGCTAAACGCTACATAAAAGAACGTAGACTGCCCGATGCGGCGATAGATCTCTTAGACAGAACAATGGCTGCTGTGAAATTAATCAACCAAACGGCAAAAACCGATATTACAGAGTTTAGCCGTGAACTAGCAGCTATCGAAGAGAAAAAAGAAATTGCGGAAGAAGACAGAGTGGAGCAATTACGCTTACTGTCCTTCTCCATAAACAGCAAACTCAGTCCTATATTATTAGGACTGCTAAATGCGGAGGGCGATCCCGATAATTTTAATACTGCCGAACAATGGATTAATTATCTGTTAGGCAGATTGGAGAGCCTGCAAAAAATGACCAAAGAACCTATCGAGAAAGTAACTTCACATGAAGTGGCAGCAGTGATTTCAGCTTCAACCGGAATTCCAATCGGAAAAATAGAATCGGGAGAAAAAGAGAAATTGCTAAATATGGAAGATACCTTGCGCCGCAGGGTGGTCGGTCAGGACGGAGCATTAAAGGTTCTTACCGATGCCATTGTCGAATCCCGAAGCGGGATGAACAAACCCGGACAGCCTATCGGTTCTTTCTTCCTTTTAGGACCTACCGGAACAGGTAAAACCGAATTGGCAAAGGCGTTGGCAGAAGCTCTTTTTAACGATGAAAAATCGATGATCCGATTGGATATGTCGGAGTTTAAGGAAGAACATTCAGCAGCTTTACTTTTAGGAGCTCCTCCGGGATATGTCGGCTACGAAGAAGGCGGAGTTTTAGTTAATAAGATAAGGCGACAACCTTATGCCGTAGTGCTTTTCGATGAAATAGAAAAAGCCCATTCGTCCGTGTATGATATTTTTCTTCAAATAATGGACGAAGGAAAACTGCACGACCGCTTAGGTAAAGAGGGAGATTTCTCCAATTCCATTGTTCTGTTTACCTCTAATGTAGGAAGCGAATGGTTGGCAAAAGAAATAACCGAAGGAAGAACACCCGACACAACCAAACTGATGGAAATTATGGCTCAATATTTCCGTCCAGAATATTTGGCTCGTCTGTCAGAAATTGTTCCGTTTGCTCCGATTAATGAAGATATGCTTATCCGTATATTCGATATTCAAATGCGCGACGTAAGCGCATTATTAGACAAACAAGGAATCAAGATTGAAGTGTCGGAAGATGCGAAAAAAATGCTCGCTCATAACGGATTCAATCCGAAATATGGTGCACGTCAGGTTGCCGGAACAATCCGCAGTCAAATTCGCCGACCGATTTCCAAAATGCTGATTTCTGGTAAGGTGACAGCAGGAAACACCATTGTTGTCGGTGTCGATGATAAAGAAGAATTAACATGGGATATAAAACATTAAAAACAGAAAATAATGTTCGGACATAAAAGTTTTTTGAAAATAGGCGAACTCTCCGATGCGAGTATCATGGGACTTTATAAGGATAGTTACGAACTAGATCATTGTTCCTATAACTTTTCGCAAGGAGTAAATTCTGATGGGAAGGCGCAAACAGAAGTTCGTGGAGGCATGATTAATATTGTCATTCCCGGCATACCTCCGCTTGATATTATCGGGTGGGCATTGGATGCCCGTAAATACAACAATGGCATGATTGTTATTTGTGACGATAATGATATGCCATTGGAAAAAATCAAGTTTACAGACGCTGCTTGTATTGCGATGGATATTAGTTATCAGCAACAAGGAGAGGGTTATATAGGCACAAAATTGACTTTGCAAACCAGAGTTTTGTCTGTGGGGCAAGTCTCTTTGAATAAACGTTGGAGCGGATTTGAATAAAAAAGTACAAACATGGACAAATTAAAAGAAATAGCAAGTAATCTTTTCAGCTTCCCCAGAATCGACAGTGAATTGACCGTCTGGTTTCTGTTTGAAGGGAAAGAATATGAAATCAGCCAATTCAATATTGCTTTCAACCAATCGGTCGATTTTAAGGGACAACCTCAAAATGAAGTTCGTGGTGGTCGAATAATGATTACTTTAACCGAAGCTGTACAGGAAAACATCTATGCATGGGCGATGACTTCCTGTGCAAGAAACGGAAAAATCGAATTTCGTTCAAAAACGACGAATTCTCCATTAAAAGTTGAATTTATGAATGCACATTGTGCCAATTTTGAACGAACTATCAATTTAGCTAATGGTCTAAGAACAGTAATTGTTATTTATCCTGAAGAACTTATGATAAACGGGATCAACTTTGATAACAATTGGGTTAAATAATTTGCTTTATGCCGGAAACACCATATAAACCAGAAGACGAATATATATTGCAGGATTCCATATCTTCTTTTAAGGCGTATGTCTCCTCTAATACTCCATACACGGGACCGATAGGTTATCTTCCCGGATATGGATTCTTGGGCTATTCCACCTACCAGCCGGCAGAGATCGTAATCTCCCAGTCGCCGGAGCCGCTGGCTGACCAGCAGAACGGATCTGACTTGGATGTGATTCTTGAGGACGCCGCCCTGATGACCGGTATTTTCGACATCTTCGTCAATGGGTCGGTAGACTTACAAGCAAATGATATCTTTTATTGGGATGAAGTAGATGGAAAATTTGCTAAAACACCTAAATCAAGTTCTTCCCCACGAGCTGGAGGATATCGAGCTGCTACTGAGATGGCAAAAGTCGGCAAGTCTTTCGCAAAAGTAACCACATGGGTCAGTATAGCAATTACAGCGACACAAGTGGGTCGAAATGGTTTGGATGTCAATACAGGAGCTGATATTGTAATTTGCGCTGTCGGTTTTATTCCCGGTGTCGGCTGGATTATTGCGGGAGGGTATTGTATTGCTAATGTAATTGTAAAAGAAACCACAGGGAACTCCATTCCGGAACATGCTAAAGAACAATGGAACGAAAAGGTAGAAAAGCCTCTTGCCCGGAAAATGGGAATGCTGGAAAAATACCTGCAAAACGTGTTTTTCTACGACTGGATGAAATGGATGTATTAAATTTTAATTAAAATAGATGAAATATCTGGGAATCATATTGATATTTATTTCCTTAATAGGATGTAACTTCGAAAAAAAACAAGAACAGCAAGATTCTATTCGGGCACATGAATTATATAATTCGGGATTGTCTTTCAGTTTACAAAATAATCCTGCAAAAGCTTTACCGCTTTACGATTCAGCGATAATACTTCTGCCTAATGAAGGAAAGTTCTATACTAATAGAGGAATGACAAAATATGAATTAGGAGATACCATTGGTGCATTTTCAGACTCATACAAAGCTATTGAACTGGATAGTTTAGATGCTGTAGCTTATCAAAATTTAGGCGTTATTTATGGAGACATGGGAGAAGATTCAATTAGTCTTAAATATGCAGAAAAGGTTTGGGAATTACAGCCAACAATAAATAATCTATATAACATAGGTATACAGAAGTACATGTTGAAAGATTACGAAAGATGTATTTCTATATTTCTGGAATATTTAGCTGATAATAAAACTCCATTTAGAGACATGGCATTCTACTACTTGGGTAACAGTTATGCCGAACTCAACGATAATTATAATGCTCAACGCTGTTGGGATAAGGCTAATGAGATTGCAGGATACGATTTTAAAACAGATATGGATAAAACAAAGAAATAAACAGATATGCCCACTTACCTCCACATACATAAATCACGTACCGACTCTCCGCAAAATCTTTTTCGGGAGCGATACGAAGTACGACATTTCGATTACGAATTGCGTAGAGAAACAAACTCCAAAGGAGAAATTATTTCGGACGTATTGGGTGGAGTTGTGCGTGTTATTATGGACGGATTCGGCGACAATGGATTGTTTCATTGGCTTTTTCGTCCCGATGTGGAAGAAAACGGCGAAATCGTTACAACAGATGAGCATGAGAGAATCATTGAAAAGTTCACTTTTGCAAAAGCGAAAGCAAAGGGATACAAGTTGCATTTTGATGCATCGGTAAAAACCTCTGCTGTTTCTATCCTTACGATTGAAGCAAAGGAGATAACAACCGATAACGATTTATTTTTTGAAAGGAAATAAGCATGGGATTTTTCAGCAATATATTCAACAGAGGGAAAGCCTATACGGATAAAAGTATAGCGCCTGCGCATGCCTGTGAAATGGAAATTGACGGAAAAAAGCATTTGCTGTTGGAATTTGATATGGATTTCAGTACCGCAACAGCCAACCGTTATATTCCCATGTATGCTGTGTTTGCCGATAAAATATCTCCCGAACTCGAATCGTGGATTACACGGAGCAGTAAAAGGAAAGACGGCATCATTAAGTTTTTTCGAAACAGCGACAACTTAAGCGAAGGAGCTGTATTTACCCTCTCGTTTTCGGATGCGGTCTGTAAAAGCTATAAAAAATCGACACGCGGCGACAATCCCGTTACCACTTTAGTGTTGGCGGCAAAGCATATAAAACTGCAAGACGAAGAATTTTTAATGAATTAATATGAAAGACAAAGGATGAAAACTTATGAACTATCGGAATTTTCCTTTTTGCTGAAACTTGGTCTGTGGACAGGCGGCGAAGTGATTGGCTTGGGTTATGTTTCGTCGGCAAATAAGGTTTCGTCCAACGAAAACACAGCAGGCTTATCAGGAATAGAGTTAAGCAGCGGTGTGAGATTGGAAAAACAGGAAATGACGGGAATGAGTGATATGGATTTAATTTTCTCCGTCTATGAACCCTACAGGGGAACATACCTGTTCTGGTCAGTTTCGACAAATTATACGAGTAATCTTGAAGAGGTGTTATTTGCGTCTGCTCAACAAAATGAAAATATAAAAAGAAAAAGTACGGGTAGAACATATACTTCTTTTAGAAATAAGAGTAAGTACATTGATCACAGAACAATAATGACTCGGTCAGGGAAGATAAATATATAAGAACGATGAACTTCTATAAATTGCCATTGGATATAAGCAAGTTCTTTTCCGAATCGGGAGGAACATTGGAGCAGTGCAGCGAATTGGAATCGATAGACCAATACCTTGCACTTATCCTGACTACACGCCATGGAGAGCATAGCTTTGATTCGTTGTTTGGGACACGATTATGGGAAATGGATTTTGAAAATATAGTATCGAGAGCCACTTGGGAAGAAAAGTTCACCAACTATGTGAAAGAAGCCATTGAAAAATATGAAAAACGCTTGAAAAATGTAGAAGTTAAAATCGATGTAAAAGATGTAGTACGCGAAGAAACGGCAGTACAAGGATTCAGTGTCCGCAAACGAGTCGATGTTATCATTCTGGCAACAGTAATATCAAGCAATAAACACCATGGTTTCAAACATGTACTTTATTTAGGTCCATTATCAAGAGATTAAATTATGGGAATGAGACAAAATACATATACGAAAGAAAGCATAAAAGCACGAATGTTTAAGCGAGTGGCAGCCTTGTGGAATATTCGCAATACGGATATGCTCGATCCTGTAGTCAAACTGCTTATCGAAGTCCTTGCCTCTGAAATATTTAAACTTTCGGGAGAGTTAAACGATGTTGAAGATCGGGTTGTCGAGAAATTGGCGAGTGCATTTACACCGTCTCACATGATGGCGGCATCTCCTGCTCATGCCATAGCTCACGCCCGCGCTTTAGAAGGAAGATTCGAAATACCTTCCGATGCGGAATTTGTCTATAAAGATCCGCATTTTATTCAAAAACACAACCTACGCAAATTGTCTTTTACCCCGACAATAACCGTACCTGTTATAAACGGAGATGTAGCCGCTTTGATTTCGCTGGGAAAATACTATGAAGTATCGCCCCGAAGCGGACGTGAACATACGGCAAACGGTATTCGACAAAGTCCGTTATATACCCATACGGCATGGATAGGCTTGGAAGTTTCAAAAGAAGTCGAATCTCTCAAAGATATTTGTTTTTATTTTGATTTTCCTCTTTTGGACAGCACTGAAAACTATCTACGATTGATTAATCACAGTAAATGCTATTCGAGAAAGAAAAAATTGGCTATAACTTCGGGGCTGCCTTCTGACTCTACCGATGTTGGCGTTTTCGGGTTATTCGATCCGATACGTCACCTAAACGATGAAATTTCGGGAAAATACCATAATCATTTTATTACATTAACCGAAGACATACAGACAAGCGATTTGAAACGCGAAGCCGTTCCCGAAGAAATCGTTCATTTGTTTGATGAAGGAACAATTAATAAATTACGTGACGACTTGATATGGTTGAAAATTGTATTTCCTCCCGCTTTTGACGATACGGCTTTGTCACAAATGACCGTGCATATAAATTGCTTTCCTGTAGCAAATGTTTACAAGAAGCAAACCTCAGTTACGGCAACTCAGCTTTCTTCCATAATTCCCATTGAGAAAGAGTACAATGAGTATTACCTGTTTATGAACTCCGTAATCGATTCACATAACAACCTGTATAAACAGGTGCAGAATCATGACGATAATAATGTTGCAGGAACTTATATGATTCGCCGTGGTGGAAGTGAGCGTTTCAACTCACTCAACGCCCGCGATTTTCTCGAAAGGCTTTTGGATTTATACAGAGATGAATCGATTGCATTTTCTTCTATCGACCGCGATATTTCGACCACCTCGCAAAGCCTGATAGAGCATTTATCGCAATTTGAAAAGAAATTGGAATCCTATGATAATGATGCAGAACTTACCTCCTACCTTATTTTAAGTTCCGATATATCGACACGAATCAAACTGACAATGCGTTATTGCCTGACTAACGGAGCAATAGCCAATCATATCCGTTCGTCTGAAATGCTCGAAATTCCGCAGATATCCGATATAAATCCGGCATCAATTACACTTATGACCGCCACACGCGGAGGTCGTAAATCCCCGCCTGAATCCACCCGCAAGGATATTTACAAATACCTTCTCACAACAAGAGACCGCATTTATACAAAAGATGATATCCGAATGTTTTGCAAGTGCTATTACGGCGATTGTTTTGAGAATGTCAGGATTGAAGACAGTTACGAAGTGAGCAGCAAGCCCAAACAAGGCTTTGTGAAAACCATGAATATCATATTGGAAGGAACAAAAGAGCGGTTTTTGACCGATCCTGAACTTCTCAAAAGGGACATTTATTCAGGATTAACACAGCGTTCTCCCGAAGATTTTGAATATAAGATAGTTATTAATTAAGAATTAAAAAGCAAAATATCATGAGTCTGAATGCAGTTAAAACAGAAATTACAGTTGACGGAAATCCGTGTGATTTTGAATATATGACCCTTGACCAGTCTGTAAGTAGTCATCATGTTTTTGAAATTGCCGTAAGTTACAGGCATGAAAAGCAAAGCGTATGGGCAATTACCGTAGATGAAATTTTTCGTACGACATTGAACAAACCCGTTTCAATCAAAATGACTCATATCGAAAGCGGGGAAGTGAACGAATTCGAGGGAATCGTTACGGATATTCAAGCCTTAGGACTTGACGGAGATAAAGGAACCGTTGTTCTACGTGGTGGAAGCCCGACAATATTACTCGACCGCGACCCTTCGATGGATGCTTTTGTTGATTACACCTTGTACAATGTAGTAAGCGAAACATTGGAAAATACAGCCATTAAAGTTAATATAGAGAACAAACCCGAACTCAAACAGCCGATTCCGTATATAGCACGTTACAGGGAAACAAGCTACGCTTTCCTTTCTCGTGTGCTTGCCTCCTATGGCGAATGGTTTTATTATGACGG
The DNA here is from genome assembly GCF_010500995.1 of Bacteroides sp. 224. Taxonomy (GTDB): domain Bacteria; phylum Bacteroidota; class Bacteroidia; order Bacteroidales; family Bacteroidaceae; genus Bacteroides. Next base: position 31,495 of record NZ_QVMK01000006.1, read on the forward strand.
AAAGAAACTGATTGTCGGACGCCCGGGGGAACAGAAAGAAATAAAAGTAACTTTCGATGTGGAACTCTCCGAAGTACGCAGTATGGCAAAAATGCTGAATCTGAATACCAAGTATTACGATTACAACCCGGAAGCGAACAACCATTTTGTAGAAGATGCAGGCACTATCAATAATGCAAGTCTTTTTATGAAAGCCTCTAAACAGGTTTCTGACCCCATTTATCCCACTGCGGCAATACTTCCCACAGGACGTGCCATTCTTGACGAGGATGATATGACAAGTGCCGTTCGGGTAAAGAAGAGCCGCGAATACGTTAAAATGTCGAAGTTCAAAGCAAAGTGTAAAACTTGTGCGATCAGAATCGGCGAAGTAGCAATAGTGGCGCTTCCGCAAAACATGGAAGATGTGTTTTTCAAAGACCTCGGCGCATTCCTTGTTACAGAAGTCAAACACAGTGTGGACAAAGACGGACATTATGGTAATACCTTCACAGGTATTGCGGGAGTAACCGAAACCTTGCCCGATGACCATATTGTTATGCCGCAGGCTTTTCAAGAACCTGCCATTGTAACAGCCAACGACGATCCAAAGAATCAAGGGCGTGTAAAAGTTCGTTTCTTCTGGCAACCCGAATCGGAAAGCAGCAACTGGATTCGTGTGCAAACACCCGATGCGGGGAAAAGTGAGATTTTTCCTCGAAATCGCGGATTCGTATTTATTCCTGAAACAGATGATCATGTAATGATTGGTTATCAGGACGGGGATCCGAGCAGACCGTATGTAATGGGAAGTTTGTTCCATAGAGATAATACCAAAGGTGCTGCAGAAGACAATACGATAAAGACTATTTCTACCAAAAGTGGGCATGTGATTGAGTTTAACGATTCTGTCAATGCTGAAACTATAAAAATAAAAGATAAAAATGCGAATGAAATTCTTTTTGATACACGCAGCAAGACGATTACAGTTTCGGCATTAGAACAGATAAATTTGGTGTCTAAAACAATTCACATTGATGCCAGTGAAGATTTTATCGTATCGGTAGGGCGGGATATGCAGCAGAGTGTAGGTAACAATTTTACACATGCAACAAGTGGAGAAAGTCGTGTGTCTGTCGGAAAATCATCTGTTACCTCAGTTCAAAATGATTACGAAGTGTCTGCAAACCGAAATATAGAAATCGAATCAGGAAAAGATACAAGTATGATAATTGGCAACAAACTAAATCAAAATGTAGAAAATAATATCACGATAGCTTCAACCGGAGGAAAAACAAATATCTCATCTAAAGGAAAAATTGAGATAAAAAGTAATGATAAAGTGCATATTAAATAACTGATATTTATGTTTGGATTTAGACGTCTAAATAGTTTTTATGATGTGGATATTACTTTCGTGTTTCCGGATTACCGACACACATACTATCATTGTCGTGAACATTTAATCGCACGATATGATAGTACAGAAGATAAATATAACATTACACTGGAAGAACGAGAAAATGTACTATTGAATAATAAATATCCAAAAGAAATAATGGATATACTGATGATAGAAATTGGGAATTCAATATATCCGATAGAATTGGAAACATCTTCTAAAGGAGAATTGTTGAAAATAAAAAACTTTGAACAAATAAAGAGACGATGGTTGCAAAAAACACAAGAAATGCAGAAGCAATATGAAACGCATCCGTTCAAGCGTTATGTTGAAATTGCATCCCGTAATATACAAAACGAGAATAAATTTCATGAAGCATTGGGACGAAATTCTTTTATCAAATTACTAATAAAACCGTTGGATTTAAATTCTTTTTTGTTTTCTTTTGATAATTTTCCTCAAAAAGGAATGAAAATATTATATGAATGTACAATGCGAAATAATAAGAGTAATGGCATTGTAACGGAATATAGTCCTAATCTTATTTTTCCGCTTGATTTTAAGAGTGATGGTTATATAAAGTATACTTTCTCTGAACTAAATGATATAGAAAAAATAGAGGCTCGATTTGATTTGGAAAGCCCGGACGGACAAAAGTATGCTAAACTAATTTCAATAAACACTGATAAACAGAAACGTGTTTTTTCTCATAAGAAGAATATTTGGCAAAGAATGTTTGAATAAATAATATAAAAAACTATGGGCAAGGAATTTATAGTAGATGGGGCATTTTGTATGTGCAAGTTTGGGACTGCGCCTGCACGACTGAAAGTTTCAAACCATCAGTTGGCTTATATGAATGGAGATAAACCAACAGCAACAACATTATCATTAGGGAACACATTTTATCCTCCCGGATTTGCGGTATGTAGAGTTAGTCCTCTTACTCCTAAACCTTGTACTCCGGCTATTATCCAATGGTCAAATGCTTATAAAAAACTGGAAATAAGTGTGGGTGGCTATGCTCTCACAGACAAAAGCAAAGGAACATGTGCAAGTGGCTGTCCTAATTGCATAAGTATAACAATGACCGGTCAGCTGGATCTTCCGGGTATAGGGCAAATGGAAAATGCGACTTCCATTCTACAAAATGAAATGGATCCGTTGGGAGAATCGGTTGCGCTCACCGATCATCAAGTAGACACTTTGTTAGATATCCAATAAAAAGAAAGAATAGCATGAGTAATCCTGTGATAAATATAACTGTTAGCGGTAATGAGGGATTTGTAGAAGAACCAACTGTATTTAATTTTGAATTGAATATAGAAGCAGCAGGTTCTGAGGTTATCTTTAATATCAAAGAAATCCATGTAATAAATGAAACACGAATCATAACTAAGCCCATGATACCTTCACCGGCAGATCCTAAAAAAGGTACTGTTGACTTAATTTTCCCGGAATCTTTGGCTGGGGCATCTCTTGAGATAACTTATACCCTCCTTAAAAGTTCTACAACTACTCCTTCTCCAGCTGGTATAACTTCAAATATCGAAATAAAAAGAGCAGGTAACTTGCCTGCTAAAATTGATAAAATCTATTGGTCTGAACATGAACATGCTCTTTATGGTGCTGAACTAACTGTTCAGAAAGAGCTTTGCAAGAATGAAACGGGTTTCTTGCATATATATACTAAAGGGATGTTCGGGAAAGAAGTATATGTAAATTACGGGGAGGGTACTATAAGCCCCGCAGGAGATGTTATAATAGACCCTACAGATATATTGGGAGTTCATTCTGTCAAAATGAAAGACAATGTAGTATCTGTACCATACGCTACGTCAGCTATGATTGCTAAATATATGGCAAAGCATACATCTTTTTCAGGAAATAAAATTGAATTATATGGATTGGTAAGTGAGGCTAATCCTGTTACAAACATCAGGAATACAAAAGATAAATTAACTATCCTGTGCAGCCAAGATGCTGCTAATCCCCAACAATCGACTACTGGTACGGATGTGAAGGTGAAAATCACTACAGATGAAGAGTCATTAGGTGAACCAACCAAAGCAAAATGTATTTTGCAATTCAGACCCAATAATACCTATAATGGTGAGTATGGGTTCGATTGGATACGAATGGGAGATACTGACGGCGCACCCGGGTATCATCATGATCATGATTTTGAAAATCACATGGGAAAGCACTATTATGATGGATATGAAGCACCTCATGTGGATGATGATAATAAACAAGTAATTTTAGTAAAAAATACTATAGAATATGATGGAAACAACCATGGAAATCAATTTCAAAAAGATTTAGATTCTCCTCAATCAAGATTTCTTCCCAAATTTAGGCTTCTTCCTCCTCCTAATAACCAAGTTTATGTAGTCTCTTCTCCACCTGTTAGTACTTCTACCCCAGGATCATGGGCTCCTACTACTACTACTCCTCCTCCCGTTGCGGCACCCAGTACAATAACTACAACTACTGGACCTACAACTACTGGAACGACTACCACGATAGGAACAACTACCACCACTACTTCTACAGAAACGAGTACTACTCCTGTAGGCACTCCGCCGACTAATGTCCCTCTTACAACAACAACAACTATGATTAAGGATGTAAATGTTGTCACAACAAATACTGAAACAACAATTACAACTACAACAACCGTAACTCAACATGGTATTCTTACTATTCCGGGAAATAGTCATGAAATTACCCTTGTTGATACTAGTGTCAGTACTACTACTATATATCCTATTACAACAACACCTCAGCCTGCAGGCTCTAATATATATAGGCAGATTGAAAGTACTAATGAGATTGATCAAACTTTCGGAGGAGGAAAAATGTACACCCGACTAAAGCATCGTTTTCGAAGACTCATTTTTGATTGGGATCCGAAAAATTCATCTTCGGGGCAATCCGAAACCTACACTCCAATTATGACAATCTTGAATGGCAAGGATGCTGATTTGGTTTTGCATCTTGATATCAAAGAAGAGCCAAAAGAAATTGTATTTGAGTTTGACAATTCTACAGCTAAAAATTTCTTGGATTTGGACAAGGAAAAAATAACTTCCAGTCTTGGGGTAACAACTGCAACAAACAAAACAAACCATACACTAAAAATTAGTTGTAAAGGAGAGTTTGCTCAAGAGTATACACTTTTTGCACGCGCTTTCAAAAAAGATGCAGCAGATGGCACAATTGACCCCAAGGGTGAAATATGCGCCATGCTTCGCATACTGCCCAATGCTCCTCAGTTTCATTTTAAACCCAAGGTGGTTCTCATTCCGTGTCAAACTTTTTTACAAGGAACTAATCCAGTTACAGGAAGTATGCCCGCCGATGCAAGTCTAAAGTTAGAAAATATTTTAGGGCAAGCCCTTGTGTTTCCGGAGATAGAAACACTCCCAAATCCATTTGATTTAACTCAACCTCCCGATAATTTCAACAGTTTGTATTGTCACGAAATTACGCCAGCTGTACCAGCTGTACCAGCCGTCCCTGCCACTGCAACTACTCCTGCCGTCCCAGCCATTCCTGCTGTTCCTGCTGTTTATGATGCAATAGATGAAAAAAAATTTGAGGATATGAAAGTCTTTTTATTAGATAAGCTTAGGGCAGATTATGCAGGAAAGTACGAACACTATTACAAGATTTTTCTCTTTGAAGAAGACTTGAATGAAAGTACTGCAGGTTATTCGTATGGAGAAAAGTATATCGTCTGTTTTAAAGCAATTAATACAGATAATAACTTAGCAGCTCACGAACTTTTGCACGGATTAGAATTGGCACATCCTTTTGATGGTGCCAGTCGTAATACCCCATTCACTTACAAATATGCAACTACAGACAACATTATGGACTATTCGGATACAGAACCACCTAATCCTAATGTAAAATGTCTCTATCATTGGCAATGGCAAATTATAAACCCTAAAATACGATAGCCAATATGAATAAACGAATATGTTTGATATTAATAGTCATTTTAGTAATAAATAACTTAACCTGCTGTAAGGCACAATATAATAATACAGAAAATATGGAAACATACAATTTTGAATTAATGAATAATTCCAAATATATTATTTTAGGAATCGTTCGCAATGGGTGGAAAATTGCAATGGTTAAAATGTCTGAGAGTGGTGCATATTATAACGAATATCCCCCTGCGCCAAGATTTGATAAAGTTGTCAAATTATTTTATCCAAATGGCAATCTTAAATACACAGGTAAATTGGTAGGTGAACACTTACCTATTGGAGAGAGTATTTATTACGACGAAGAGGGAAAAATAATTAATCGAGTAGATGAAGATACTAAGTTTGGAAAATTCAAATTAGACGATATACTCAAATTTATCGAAAATGAAGGATGGATAAATTTAGAAACTGGAGAAGGAAGAGAAGATGTAACAATCTTAGAAGATGGTAGATGTGATAAAATAATTAGTCGTTTTAGTATATCCGAAAGAGTGACAACTGACGGTATTGCATATTGGTTTATAGTGATACGTGCAATGTCTTATAACAATTTTATGAAAACCACTTACCATTTAGATAAAAATTCAGGGGAAGTATTGTATAGGCATTCAGAAAAAGTCGTGTATAAAAAATAATTAATACAAACCGAGATAACAAAAATATGACCCCAATTACAACCCTTTTTACTACTTACTTAATTTACCCGCTTTTAGCACTTTTGCTAATCGGGTTCGCTGCATTAGTAGGAAAAAAGAACAATTTGCTTAAAAACAAGCGGCTAATTACCTATACTTTACTAAGTATCTTAATTCTGGCAATCCCTGCCTTGTTTGGCTTTTTGGATTATGATTTTATGCCATACACTTACATTGGGCTTGCCATTGTGTATTTCATTGTCGGCTGGTATAATGACAGACTGCTGCCCTGGGTTTTCAAAAAAGAAGACTTAAAGTATCGTACAAAAATTATCTATACCATTTTTCAACTGATACTTTCCATGTTGTTTTTTACTCTTATTTTCAATCTGTGTAATGAATTGAAATACGGTTTTTGGGCATCTACAGTCATACTTCCAATGATTTTGGTATCCTTGTTAATTCAGACTTACGAGATATTTATCCATATCCCTGCTTTGGTATATAAAGTCTGGGACTACAAATCGGCTCTCGGATATTCCGCTCCTGAAGATATAGACCATAGCAAACTGAAAGTGGTTATGGTAGAGTTGTTCAAGCAGGAGGGTGATACGGAACCGATACGAATCAATGCCAAAGTTCCCGAAGAAATGCTTTTCGGCGATTGGATAAAATTGCTTTTTGAGGATTATAACAAGAAATCGGGACATTCTCCTATCGACATATCGAGCGGAGAGGGAGAAGGTTGGATATTTTATGTGAAATCATGGCTGCTGGCTCCGCGCCGTTACCTCGATTACGAAATAACAGTTAAGGACAATAAAATAAGAGAAAAACATTTGATTGTAGCAAAACGAGTTAAAAACGAAATGATAGAAATAAATCAATAATATATGGCGCAAAATAAACTGGTAAATTGGACAGACAGCATGGATTTACATGCCGATTTGTTTAAGCAAACCGAAAATTACTTCCTATCGGCGATTGCTGAAAATGCAGAACTTAATCTGACAAACAATAACTACGGTTTGCTGCCGTCGAAAACGGAACACGGTCTTTACAACGGCATTCGGGTAAATGAACACATAACCGGGCATATCGAAGTGCAATTACATAATTGCAAGGCGGTAACAGCTTCCGGCTATCGGATTGACTTTGATGCGGAAGAAATGGGATTACCGCTGATTAAACGCTATTCGCCGTCGGAAGATAAAAACCTTAAAAACCGCGATATCCGTCATTGGGATATTATCCTTTCGGTAGATCCGTTTAACCGTACACCTACAGGCAACCCCGATCCCGAGGAAACACCTCCCCGTCACCCCGATTGTGAAAGTTCATACGCACTTTATATAATGCCTGCGGGAGATATAAATACATTGGAGTTTGGAAAAAACTATCTTACAATCGGTAGGTTAAGAAAAGACGGCGAACGTTATGTAGTCGATACGAACTATATTCCGCCTTCGGCATCCATGTCTGCCCACCCCGAATTAGTCGATTATTTCAACACATTCAATTCCCTTTTCGTCAGCATTGAGAAATCGTCGAAATTGATTATCGAAAAAATACATTCCCGTTCCAATAAAAGCGACTTGGCGACGAATATACAAGGAATGTGTCGTGAAGTTTTGAGATATATTGCCAACATTTATTTCGATTTAAGAAACAGAGCCCGTTATGCTGCTCCGATTGAAAGCGTAAATTACATATCGAGTCTTGCCCATACATGTTATATCGGGTTGGTATTTCTCGATAACCGCCATAAAGAAGAAATGCTTAAGTATTTCTATGAATGGACGGATATTGCTCCGGGTACATTTGAAGAAATGATTGCAAACACCCTTGATATGATATACAGACACGACGACTTACGAAGCGTTATGGTTCAGAGCGAGCATTTCCTGCGCAACTTCGCTTCGCTTTGGGAACGGATGAGCAAACTGGAATATATCGGTCAGCACAAGGAAAGCATTGTGGTTTCGGAAAGAACACAAGAAAAAGAAACAGGGAAACCAACCCAGTCATGGAGTATTTTAGATTAATTCGACATGCTGAACGAGAAAGACATACAAAATATCAACAGTTTATACAGCGATTTTCGAAGTCATATTATCGTTGCGGGATTGGTGGACAATGGATTTGACGAAGATGATATTCTGTTGATGCGCAATGACGGTGCTGCTCGTGAAACTGACAAAGAAATTGTATCGGTAAGATTAAAAGATAGTGATGACGATGGAGAGAAAAAGAAAAAAATATTAGTTCTAAAAACCAATCGTCCGGGCATATACGACAATCTGCCCGAAACGCTTTTCCATTCCGGCATTGGGTTGAAGAATTACAACAAGGAAAACGTACTCGATACTGTAAAACGGCAACAGGAAGAAGAACGTTTGATTCGCAAATTCTTTTCTTTGTATGAAGCGGAAATAGACCGTGCGAAGGTTGAAATCGGCAGAACCGAACTCGAATACGACCGTACAGGAAAACACCGTTCTTTTGTTGAAGCGTTCAGTCGTTTTTGGACTGTGATAAAAGATATGGACTCACAAACCGCGACTTTGTTTACCCTAACCATTCCACATATTTCCGAAATCAGAAACAGGTACGATAAAACAGCTCAAGCAATCTCCATGATAATGGGATATGATGTTTCAATTCAATGCGGAATTCGGAAAATTCATATCGGAACAAAATCGCCCAAACTCGGCATAATGAAGTTGGGAGTTAATTCCGTTCTGCGAAAAGATATTAAAGAAAAATATGCCGAAGTAAAGATAAATGTTCCCGAAAAATCCGTTCGTGATTTATTGCCTCAAACTTCGGGACGGAAAATTGTCGAAATCTTATTGGAAACATTCATTCCTGCCAATGTCTCTTGCGAAATAAGCTTATGTCCGACAAAGGAAGCTTTCACAAGCAGAATAGGTAATAAAAATAACCCATGTATATTGGGTGTAAATGCAAAACTCATGTAATATAAAGTATATATGAAAGCTAAAAACAGTAAACATGTTACTCAAAATTATGCACTTTTCGTCATAGCATTATTTTGTTCGATTTTAACAGCCGTCGGTTGTATATGGTCTTTTATAATAGCTTCTAATAAAGAAATTGTTTCTATAGAAAAGCGTTCTGTGGAATATGATACGGCATTTGAACAGCAGATATTGCTTACGGAAAAGGTCGATTCGCTATACAACAATCTTACCTTGCTGAATTCCGACCGCCGGATCAACGAGTTGGTTTTGCAAAACCGTATCAGTACTCAAAAAATGAACCTTATCGGCACTTTGGATAAGCTGCCGGGAGGAGATGCATTGCTTTATAAAAAAATGTCGGAAAAAGTAAACGATATTTTGGAAATAAAAGACTCTATCCGTATTACGCGTTCCGAAGTAGAAGAAACAAAAAAGAAATTGCAACGATGCATTGAAGATAACCGGAAAGCAGCACGGAATGTATTTACGAATCCTTAAAGGAAATAAGAATATGAACAAATCGAATAATAAAAAAATATATGTCAACCGCAAAGAACGAATCGGCGGATTGATTTATGTGCTTATGTTCTTTATAATCGGAGCAGGGATGTCCGGTTGGATATTGCTTTCTCAAAGTGATATACAACATGTTTTTTCACGAAAAGATATTGTAAGCGCAAAAATGAAACGGCAACAGGATTTCAAGCGGGAACAGGAAAAAGCAGTCTCAGCCTGCGACCTTATCGTGGAAAAAATCAATACGTATGATCCTTCTGTAAAAGCGGTTTATGAAAAGAACGACATAGAATTCATGATTAACGAATTAAGAAGAGATTACGAAGCCAATCGTTCCGATAAACGTTATATGGTTTATCTTCATTTAGCAGATTTTTATCAAATGTGGTTCAATGATAAACAGTATTTATGGCATCTTGATTCTAACTATATCAATGCCAAACAAAATCTTGAAGAATGCGAGTTGGGATTGGAGAAGAAAAAAGAGGAAGTTAAAAGCGGTAAATAATTAACAATAGAACATACGAAATGAACAAATTTATAAATACACGGGCACTTGTTTCGATACTGATTGTTGTCTGCCTTATCGTGGGACTAATTATAATGATGCGTTCATGCGGGAGGGAGCGTATCGTGTATGCATCCATATCTTCGAATGATATTGTTCTTGGAGATTCAATAACATTTGCAGACAGCACCTCGAGAGCCAAAAGTTGGTTGTGGGAATTTGGGAACGGCAATTACAGTAGCGAACGCGCCGGGACTTATAAATTCCCCGAAACAGGACGTTATCAGGTGCGCCTTAAAGTAAATGATGAATTGGAAAAGACTTTTCTTGTACAGGTGCGACCCAAAGCGAGTGAGGAATATAACGAACATTTGATACATATTAATGCTCCCTCATCAGCTATGCAGGGAGAATACATTCTGTTTTCTGCCGAAGGAAACGACAGGGATTGGCGTTGGGAGTTCGGGGAAAGCAGTGTTATCGATTCTCGGGAAAAAACGCCCATATATGCATACGACAAGCATGGTATTTTTATCGTAAAGCTCAGTACAGAGAAAACACAATATCCAATAACCCATAGGATAGAAATATTTCCCAAATACATGGAAAACGACAGTACGGATATGATGACTATGGCAGGAAACGATATTAAAGAAAAATTACAAAATATTGCGAATGGAAAATCGTTCAATACCAACTACAACCATATATTGAACAAATATTTATGTAAAAAGCCTGAAGTGCTGGTTACTGTGAACAATACAAAACGGAACGATTTCTATTCTTATTGTCAAGGATTGCGGCTTACCGGACGAGGTACAACAATCGAAGCGGTTTTTGTAGAATCAAAAAATCCCGAAGGCAAGCAAAACAACTCCGAAAACAATCCTGAAAGCAATAATATAGAGAAAACTATTTGTATAGATCACATTATTATTCTTCAGTACGCTCCGGGAGAAACAACATCGCAAGCGCAACAACCAACAAACGAAAACAATTCACGATGACACGAAAAAATATACTTCCGGCATTTATTTTTGTCGCAATCTGCCTACTTATCTCGTCATGCGGACCGATAAATTTCATGACCCGGGCAAAAAAAGTTCCATTGCTATATTCCGAGAATTATAACTATCCCAATGTTAAATCAATTCGTACCGAAAAGAATAAACAGGCATGGATTGTATATTCAGACAGAGCGGATAATATGACCAAAGGAATTCCGAACGGAACAATCGACCATACAAAATTGGAATTTATGGAGCCTCTGATTGTCATTGGTAAAAAAGGAGATTATTACAAACTGATTAAATACGATCCAGCTGTACTGAAAAATCAAAAGCTGACAAACAGAAAAGCGGCAAAGTACTGTGGCTGGATACACAAAGACCGACTGTTGCTGTTCGACAATACCATTACGGAAGTGCGGAACGGAATAAAATTAAAAAACCTTACTTCCATAACGGATAGCCACGTTATTTTTGAAGCCGACAAATATTTCGAAAACGATTCTCTGATACTTTATTCCGAACCCAAACTGGAATCTCCGACAGGTAGTTCTATGGGGCTTAACAATATCGCTTATATTCTCAAATTTGAAGATCGTGATTCAAAGGCATTGGTCTGTTTTCAAACTCAAATAACGCCCGAAAATGCAGATTCTTCTATTATCGGCTGGATAGATGCCTCTTTGATTGCTCCGATGGGGCAGCGATTGATTTCGTCTCGTGCTCCAATGATTTTTAATGAAGCTTATGCTACAGATTCCATTCATTCCGATTCGCTCCGTGCTACAATCTCTCCGCTTAAATCATTTTATCCTGTTCTGTTTGCCGATCATGTGGACAGTACATTAATTTTCCGTTCGCTGGATGCAGGTTATGTAATCGACAGAAGCGATAATCGGATTTTTAATGTCAACGGAGAACCGATAACATTTGCGGAAAGCAAAATTATTGCGGACAATTTGGTTAATATAAATGTAATATTCGCATTCGACCTTACAGAAAGTGTTATCTCACAAATGCCTATGTTATCAAATATTATACAGAATGTAAAACAGGTATTTGAAACATCTCCGTCTGAATTGAATTATCAATTTGCTGCTGCATTAGGCAATCATATTATACCGTTTGAAAAAAATTACCTGAGTTTCTCAGATCGAATAATGGAGGTTGCAAAAGAACTTGGAACGGATGTAAACCACATTCCTAACCTTGCACTTTCAAATGCGGTAAAACTTGCAGGCGAAATGCCTCGTGCAACTAATCTGATTGTGTATCTCGGCGAAAAATCAAGTACGGCAGAATATCCTTCGCGTACAATAGTAGATAGTTTCATTAATTATAATTGTCGTTTATTGAGTTATCAGGTGTATGCTGATAACCAAGATATATACAATAATTTTGTTCTTCAATCGACAGCGCTTATTGAGGCTTATGCCGATACGACCAAAGTATTGAAACGAAAGCTGATTGTGTATTCCGACCAGTTGCGAAAAATAAACCTGTTTAAGGAAAATACAAAAAATGCGTATGCTTTGGATTTTCCACAGCGTAGTATGACGCAGGGAATGGTTGTATTTCCCGAAAAAACACGGCAGAGCGAACCTGAATTATTGATAAACGGCATTGATTCGATTGTACGACAGATCGAATACGACAATCTCAATTTGATTTCAAGCATGGAGAATGCTTTTAATCAAGTCGGCAGCCACCGAAACCGTTATGACAGCATTTTTTCGACACGTTTCAATATGGCACCCGAAACAAAAGTCGCTCCGACAGTGACCAAAGTGTTTGATAAGGTTTCGCCTAAATGGGTATCTATTACACCACGCATATCAAATCCGATAGACTCTTTGCATCTGGAAGATATGGGATTGCTGCTGACGGAAAAAGAGCATGGGGACTTAGTGGAGTTTTTCGAAAAACTTTCCGCAGAGAAACCCGATATGAAGGGTGGAACGAAAAGTTCGAAAAAGGTTCAGAAAGTAAAGAAAGTCAGAAAAAAACTGCGCAATGTTCCGTCCGATTCACAATTAGAACTGCAGTATTCCTCTGTTTCCGATACATTGTCGACCGAAAAGAAATATGCCAATACAAAATCCATACGTAAAAAACTTAAAAAGTTATATCTGAACGAATTGAAAAAATGCGTAGTTGACGGAAAACCCAAAAAACTCACGCTTGCCGAGGCACACGAATACATTACAACCTTGCCGAGTATAGCACCTCAACTTACGGAAGTAAGGATCAAAGATTTGACAAGCAAGAAAAAATTTCCTGATGCAGAACTTGAAGAATTAATTTTGTATTTCGAAGAAATCAAAGCGTTGATAGAAGCGGAAACCAGACCTGCTAACGAACTCAACGGAACAGAGGGTGGGAAATATTTTATTATTCCTAAATCTGCTTTACCCTAAAATAGAACTATTACTCAAATAGTAAAATGAAAATAGGGAGCAATGTAAACTCCCTATTTCCTTTTTTAACAGTTATTAGAACCGTTATATTAATTTACGGACAAAAAAACAGTTCCATAGCTAAAACGACCACTTTCCGGAACTAATAAAAGGATAGTATCCCCTTTCTTTAAAGGCTTAGTCCTGATTAATTCATCCAAAGCGATATAAATAGAAGCAGATGCAACATTACCAACAGAGGTCAGGTTGGTAAACCATTTGTTTTCAAGCAGGTCTAGATTACGTTCCTGAAGTCCTTCCAACAGTTTTTGATAAAAGAACATAGAAGAAACATGAGGTATCACGTATGTTACATCGGTATCTTTTGTACCATGTTTCTCCATACATTTTTCAATATGGTCAACCCAATACTTGATAATGTGTTTTTTCAAAAGGCGTATATCTTGTTTTACAGCCAAAACCGATTGCTCTGCAAGTTCAAGACTGTCGAACGATTTCCATGTAATAACCTCGCCGTCCTCCCTGAAACTTCCTCCGGCAAGCATGCAGGTGGGTAGTTCATTGGCATAAGAATCCATGTCAATCCATTCCAATTTCAAAGAGAGTCCATTCTCATTCGGTTTGTTTTCCAAATACACCGCACCGGCTCCGTCGCTTAACATAAAACGTAGAAAATCTTTTTCAAATGCCATATAAGGATCTTCGGCAACATTGGTACATTTTTCATATTCGGCATCATAATGTTTAGATAACAAAGAAGCCGATATTAATTCGGATGCGCAACACACAGCATTTTCCTTATCTCCTGCCAAAACAGAGAGGTATGCAATCTTCAAAGCTTGCAAGGAAGTTAGGCACACACCGGATGTAGAAAACACCTCCATAGGTTTATTTTTCAGCAATCCCTGTGTCATGGATGCTTGGGACGGAAATATCTGATCGGGACTGGCTGTGCCGACAGTAAGAAGTTCTATGTTTTTAAGTTCTTCTTCCGAATCGAATAATCCCCGAATTGCAGTTGCTGCCATATCAGCGTTCGTATGAGTTATTCGGTGTTGTGTGTCTAAGGCATAGTAACGGGATTTTATTCCGTTTTGCCTTAATACAACATTTTTCACACGAGAAGGCTTTCCTTGTATAAGTCCGAGAAAGTCTTCCATACGGTCATTGGTTACTGCCTCATTAGGCAGAAATGAGTTTACTCTGTTAATGTAAACATCATTCAGTTTTTTTGATAAGGTCATAGATTAAATAAAATTGTTTTTTTAAAGTTTCAGGGTCAAGTCCTTTCAACATACTTTGCTCAAAAGATTGCCCTAAATATAGCTGTCTGAAATGATGAGCCAACATTTCGGAGTCTAGCGTAGATATGATTTTACCGGATTTCATGCTTGTCTGTATTACCTCATTCCACATTCTTGTTTCTCCTTGAAATACACGATCGGCTCTTTCTCCAAAGTTCGGATAATAATGTAAAGCTTGATAAATCAGACTGAAATAAGTTCGGGACATATTTTCAATCTCCATAGAAAGGAAAATTTCCATACGAGTTTTAATACCTTCTATATATTCGTCTATGAATCCTTTTAATGAAGAAGTTGTAATGTCGGGAAATTTATTTGAATGTTCGTGAACGTGAAGTACATACTTATCAATAACTGCCTCGAAAATTTCCTGCTTGTTTTTAAAACGATAAAATAAGGCACCTCTACTACTGCCTGTTGCTCTTTCAAGGTCTTTGACCGTTACTTTTTCGTAATTGTTTAATAGAAATAATTTAAATGCTTGACTCAAATATAGATTTGGATCATAGTTCCTCATGCTGAATACTTCATTTTATGAATTAGTGCGTACAAAGTTACGTATAATAGAGATATTATAGGATTTCTATTTAGTTAAAAATGAAAGTATTTGTATCTGATTTTGCAAAAAAAGCTCAACTAAAAGCATGCTTAGCTGACATTTTAATATAAAATAAAAAAAGAAGCTGTCTCTAAAACAGCTTCTTTCAATTATTTATTTCTCTTCGGGCAACAGTTTGCATAACACAGGATCTTCCTTTAGACGTTTAAGTTCATTCTCCACAATCTGTCGGGTTTCCGCTTTGATACGGTCGTAGTTGGCTTGTACCATTTCCTGTATTCTATCTATACCGTTTTCGTCCTCAAAATTGGTAATAATGGGAATTTTCTTGTATTGGGAAGTCTCACGTTTAACCTTTTCTGTATCCACTACGATTTCGGCATGAAATATCTTCTGTTCTATGCGTTCATCGAAATTGTCTGCGACCGCACCGACGAACATTCCCTGCGTTAATGTTGATATTTTACTGGCGGGTATCAGACTGTCGAGTTGAGTAGAAATGGATGTGGACTTGTCGTTGCGATTGATGGTCATACTCTGTCGCTTTTGCAAAACCTTACCGAATCTTTCAGAGAGGGTTTTGGCGGTTTCCCCGACAACTTGACCTGAGAAGATGTTACCTACGGTATTGATTATCACTTTTGCTTCTTTATCACCATAGTCGCGTATAAGTTGTGAAAAATCTTGAAATCCGAGTAATACAGCGACTTTATTACTTCGGGCTGTAGCTATTAAATTGTCCAAACCCTTAAAATAAATTGTGGGAAGTTCGTCGATAACCACCGAACTTTTCAGTTGTCCCTTTTTATTTATGAGTTTCACAATACGACTATTATATAATCCTAAAGCTGCTCCGTAAATGTTCTGTCTGTCGGGATTGTTGCCTACTACCAACACTTTCGGATCATCTGGGTTGTTCAAATCTAACGTAAATTCATCTCCCGACATTACCCAATACAGTTGTGGGGAAATCATTCTTGAAAGCGGAATCTTCGCACTGGCTATCTGTCCCATTAATTGATCGGCAGCTCCGCCAAGCCACGCATCCATAAAGGGGGATAAATAGTTTTCGAGTTCAGGATATGAAGTCAAAATCGGAAAAATATCTTCATATCGTTTATTCAAAAACTCAATCGCGTGCGGGAATGTGCAATATTTTCCATCTTCATAAATGCGCAAGTACCAAATAATAGAAGCGAACAGAATAATCGGGGATTCTACAAAGAAATCGCCCTGCTTTTGCACCCATGTGCGGTTCAAATTGAGCATAATTGTATAAGCCGATTCGTAGGCATCGGATATATCTGTCATAAAGGCGGGATTAATGGGGTTGCAGCGGTGCGAGCGCGACGGATCGTCAAAATTGATAACATAGAATGTAGGTACTTTCTCATATCCTTGCTGATTATTCAAAAGGTGGTTATAGGCTATTTCCGATAGATCGGGAAACTTGAAATCATACAGGTACATCGCAAATCCTTTTTCGATTTGTTGTTTAATAAATTGATTTATAACTGCAAAAGACTTACCGCTGCCTGGACTTCCGATGCATATGCAGGCGCGAAAAGCGTTGACGACATTAATGAATCCGTTGTGCCACTGTTTATTATAGTAAAATCTGGTTGGTAAATTCACAGAATATTCGTTTTCCATTAACCGAGTTTCCTGCATAAAGGATTCATTTTCGATATTAAACGGATCTTCCATTAACCGATTTTTCAGCAGGCGGCTCATCCATACCCCACCCATCAAAAGGCAGATATACCCGACCGATATGGTTAGAATATAAAAACCTGTATTGGCTTCAAAGGGAAATGGCAAATCCAATAGCCACCAGTTGAAAAAGAACAGCACGACTCCAACGGAGAGAGACGTAATAATTTTATTCCATGTGATTTTTTCCTCTTTCACACCTTTTGTTCCCAAACAGGAAAGAGCAAGGAACAGCACAGAAAAAAGTTTCGTAAAAAGAATACTTCCGAACAGTCCCGCCGTACGGTCGAAGTTCAACAATATTCTGTCGATAACACCGACATGGATACCCCAATCCACCATTTGCCCGTAACAATACCAATAGATATTGATTACGACAAATAAAATACTTAGTGCCCGCATAAAGTCCATAACCTTTGCCAAGCCTCTCAAATCATCTTCTTGTTGCATAAAATTTATTTTTGAAATGAATAATTGATTTATTGTTTATATTTTTCTGTCCTTTCGATCAACGAGCCGTTGTTTTTTATCAAGATTAGGAGGCGGTACATTTTTCTCCGCTTCCTTGAACGGTTCTGCCAAAGGTGTGAACGGTTCTTTTAAAATTGCTTTATCGGTGTGTTCCACGTCCCGTGGGAACTCTCCGAAAAGCTCATTGAAAGCATTCGCTGAAAATTGCTTTCCGAGTCGCGAACCATTCAACACAGATCGGTTCTCATGGTCGATAAAGGTTACTCCTGTGATTCGTCCACTGTCGTTACGTCTTAGGTAAAGGTCAATATTGTACAATCGTAGCTTCTCTCTTAAAATATTCTCGTCGGGAGCATTAAGCAAAGCCTCTTCCACCCTTCGGCGAGCCTTTTCACGTATATTATCTTTGTTGATTTTCTCTCCCGAATGTTTCATAAGCCTTTCCAGAGCATCAAATCCCACCGCTTTCCCAAATAAGGATGCTTTCAGCGGAGTAACTTCTGCACGACTTCCGTCTACTTCCAATGCCGTATAAAGCAATCCTCTGTAAGGTTTACCGCTACGCACGCCACGCACTTCTTCTATACCTATATTATAGAGAGAGAGTAAGGCTCGGAATTCGCCTAATGTTTGGAAACGATACATAGCAGCTGCGGGTTTGACCACCGAGGCAATCTGTTTTTTCAGGTTGCCTTTTGTATGATCGATTGGAGTGAATTGCCATTTTTCCGAATGCGACTGTCCTTTGGCGGGAAGCAATCCATATTCTTTTTCCAAGCATTCAGTTATCGCCACGCTTCGCTCATTCCGTTTGCTGTCTTTTATTTTTTTGCCGTCGGGTCTGACCTGTACCGATACGATATGTATATGTTCCCTGTCAATATCCGAATGTTTGAATACGATATAGGGTTGTCCGCCCCAACCCATACGTTCCATATATTTTTCGGCAATCTCACTTAACTGTTCTTCCGAAACATTGTCTTTCGGATCAGGATTGAGTGAAATGTGAATTACAGGTTTTTCTGTGCGATAATGTGTCGGCATCCACCGCTGAAAATCTTCCATTGTTATTGGAACACTGAACTTTCCGTCTGTCGGTTCACGTAAAATATGGGTGGAAAGTACCTTTCCTTTTTCTTTATCCACCTTCTCTTGATTGTACGCAAGCGCACCATAGAGGTCGTTTCCTGTTGTGATTTTGGCTACCATTTTTTACGGAAATCTTCTGAAAGGTCAACAATCTGCCGACCGATTACTGCCAATTCAACCGTTGCTTTTTCCAATTTGTAGAGTAAAGCAAGTGCTTTTTTCTCCGAAAAATGGGTATGCAATTCTTTCACAACTTGATTATAATTCGTCCCGATGGCACGAAATTGTGCATGGAATTGAGTCAGTTTAGCAACATATTCCAGCGTTCCCTGATCGGTTTTTATCACACGGAACGAATCGTCAAAGACTCGCGCTTTAATAAAAGCCGCTTTCGATTGCAATCCCGATTGCTCAAAAAGGTCGAGAAATCGGGCATGTTCCACAGCCGAAAAATTTACTGAATAGCGGTAATTAGCCGGATCTTTCTTTGAGGGACGTCCCCCTTTCCCCTTGCGGGAAACATTACTGTTTTTCATATCTGATTTTTTATGAGTTAATAAAATCTGATTCCTTAATTTGTGGCTCGCCACACCACTTAAGCCAACGACTTCGGAGTAGGCTTTCCTCCCCCTTGTGGGCAAGCTGTTTTGTGCTGCAAAAAGTGTTTCGTGCAGCAGAAAACACAGCTTGCTACCTGCCGAACATTTTATGTTCGTGGCAGGTAAATCTGCCCGCCTTCGGGGCGGACAGACCAATAAAAACAGCCTCCCGTCAAACGTACAAGGAGAGGCTTCTTTAAGCTTTAAAATCTTCATGCCGCAAAGTTACGGAGCATTGTAACGATTTGTATTAATGCGCATTATGCCTAATCGCGCCAGTTGTATGCCACAGGCAGACATAACCCGAAAAACGTATAAAACCCTCCAGAATTAGAGTTTTCTTTGCATTCGAAATCAATTAAACATGTGATTACAAGTATGAATAATCAAGTATATAAAACATCAGTTGAAACATCATTTGCGAAGATAAATGAGCAGGTAATTATAGACTTGCCTTCACACTTAATCGGATATACAGAAAGACAAGCATGTTTTATCTCACACAGACAAAGAGGCAGCTATGCAAGAAAACAGATATGCAGGAAAGTCTGTACCAGCGCAACAACGCAAATGCGTACCAGCATACCAGCACAACAACGTGCGGATTCATTTACTTGTGCTCCAATTTGCGCAGGTATGAATATGTCTGATTACTCAACTAAATGAATGTTCAGAAAGACAGATAATTAAATGTATAATTAAACAATCAAGTAACAATGAAAGGAAAAACAAAGTATGTGGCTTTCTCCACACAAAAAGGCGGAGCAGGAAAATCTACGCTGACTGTATTGGTAGCATCTTGCCTGCATTATTCAAAAGGTTATAAAGTAGCGGTTGTCGATTGCGACTATCCTCAGCACTCGATTGTAGAAATGCGGGAGCGTGATTTGAATATGGCGTTGAATGATGATTTCTACAAACGCATGGCTTATGAACAGTTTAGCCGTTTAGACAAGAAAGCCTATCCGGTAGTCGAAAGTGATGTAAAGGAAGGAATTGCCGATGCTGCCTATCTGTTGCCACAGGATGATTTCGATTTTATTTTTTTCGACTTACCGGGAACCATGAACAACGAAGACCTGATTCACACCCTTGCAGAAATGGATTACATTATCTCTCCTATTTGTGCAGACCGGTTCGTATTGGAAAGTACACTCAATTACGCCATATCGGTTAAAGACCATATAATGTCGAGCGGAAAATCCAAAATCCGGCAACTTTACCTGCTTTGGAATTTAGTGGACGGTCGTGAGAAAACCGAACTGTATGAGGTTTATGAAGCGGTTATTCGGGATTTGGGATTATCATTGATGAAAACATTCCTGCCTGACACCAAGCGCTTCCGCAGGGAACAATCCCTAAATCGAAAACCCGTTTTCCGCTCGACACTTTTCCCTGCTGACCGCTCATTGGTGCGAGGCAGCAACCTTGACAAATTAGTGGATGAATTAATCGAACTGTTAAAGTAAACTGTTATGGGTAAGAAAGAAAATAATGAAGAACTGGATGCTGCATTTATCATCAGCCAGACCAATAAACGGAACAGAGAAATTCAACCCTATAAAACGGAACAACCCGATAAGGAAAAATTCGAAGAACAGGAGGAGGAAAAAACGGCTGCTACTGTTAACAAAGAAGAATCTCGTCGCCGAAAAAACAAAGGAGGAGATTATGAGAGTCTTTTTATTAAAGATGCTCCTTCATCTACCCGAAGCGGTAAAACAGTTTATATCCGCAAAGAGTTTCACGACCGTATTATACGTATCATTCAGGTAATCGGCTCTAATGAAATCTCTTTATACAGTTATCTGGATAATGTATTGGAACATCATTTCAGCATGTTTCAGGAAGATATTTCGGAACTCTATAAAAAACGAAATCCCGATATTTTTTAACATCTAAAATAAAAATACAATGAACCGATTTAAGAAGAAAGAACTTGAAGAAAGTATGGAAAAGACGACCTCGTTCGCAGAACGATACCTCAAACCGATAGAGCTTGATCGTCGGCAGTGTGTCTATATCAGTAAACGTAATCATAAGATATTGACTGATTTTATTCGTTCGCTGAATGAAAAAGGATTGACTATCGGTGGTTATATTGACAATGTAATTACCGAACACATAGATAAACACAAGGAGGAGATCAATTATCTCTACCGCCGTGAAAGAAACGATTTGGTATAATGGCAATGATAACAATATATGTATTGTGGGGATTGGCTATAACAGCGATTGCATATACCGCATGGATGGTGTATTATTTTACTACCGAATCTCGCCGCATGAAAAAAAATAAGGAGAGTAAGCCTACTGCCTCCAAACGTAAAGGAGATATAATAGGTAAAAGCCAATTTATACTGCCAGAACTTGGACACTCCCAGCCAGAAGCGTCCGTAGCTGCTGAAAGTGAATCAGATACGGAAAAAGAAAATATCTTTGTACCGTCAAACGTACCCGAATACCCCAGACAAGTGTCTTCGGATGAGTTGGATGAAGTTTTTGGAAGCATTCCCGAAGGCGAGAAAAACGAGCCGATAGGAATTGAAGTTCCGCTCTCCTACAATAATAATTTCCCGAACAATGGAGAAGCGGAAGAGACAGAAAACTTTGAAGAGGAAACCGAAGATATTCCGACCAAGGGCGTACACTCCGCTCTCGGGGTTAGTTTTGAACAAATGGGCGAAGCCTACCGCCAAGTGGTACACAATCCTTCAATGACAGAAAAGGAGCAGGAAGAGAGCGGACGTGTCTTCCTCGAAATGCGGGAAACCGATATGTTTGAAGCTATCGTTTCCGCTGAATCTGAAAGGGAGAATAAGGTAAATTTCCTTATGGAAACCTATCTTACGGCATTTCATCAAAAGATAGCTGTAAGATCAACAGAAGATAATCTTCCCAAGAGTGATATTCCTTCAGATTTTGATCTTCGAGAATATGTATAACTTAAAAAAGTAATAAATGAAAAAGCATGATTACGGATAGCTTGCAGCTTATCCTTGAATAACACCAAAAATTTTAGTAACACAAGTTTAATTCGGTGCGGGGATTATCCACCCCCGCACCATAAATAAAAAATCAAGTTTATGACAAATAAAAAAATTCTTCTTTCGGCAACGTTAATTATCGCTGCCGCTTCCTCCGCCTTTGCTCAGGGCAATGGGTTACAGGGTATCAATGATGCTACAAATATGGTTACCAGTTATTTTGACCCCGGCACGAAGTTGATATACGCCATTGGTGCGGTCGTCGGTTTGATAGGAGGTATTAAGGTATATAATAAGTTCTCTTCGGGCGACCCTGATACTTCGAAAACCGCAGCAAGCTGGTTCGGTGCCTGTATTTTTCTTATCGTCGCGGCGACTATTCTTCGCTCTTTCTTTTTATAATCAATCACTCCTTAAAAGGAAAAAAATGGAGTATAATATTAACAAAGGAATAGGCAAGAGTGTGGAATTTAAGGGATTGAAAGCTCAGTATCTTTTCATTTTTGCAGGCGGACTGTTGGCAGTGTTTGTGCTGTTTGTAATTCTCTATATGATCGGTATCGACCAGTGGTTTTGTATCGGCTTCGGAGTAATTGCTGCCTCTGTGCTTGTCTGGCTGACTTTCAACTTGAATCAGAAATATGGGGAACACGGATTGATGAAAGTGCTGGCTAAACGCCAGCACCCTCGCTATTTGATTAACCGTAAGATGTCCTACCGCTTATTCCGAAGAAAAAGAAAGGAGAGAACACGATGAGAAATATAATGAAAGCCGCTACGGTAGAAAGTAAATTTCCATTATTGGCTGTTGAACATGACTGTATTATCAGTAAAGATGCCGATATAACAATTGCTTTTCGAGTAGAGTTACCCGAATTATTTACAGTTACTTCAGCGGAATATGAAGCGATACATGCCTCGTGGTTGAAAGCTATCAAAGTACTGCCTTTGTATAGTGTGGTACATAAAATGGATTGGTTTGTAAGCGAAAAATATGAGCCGAAAACGGGCGATAGGGATATGAGTTTCCTCTCCCGCAGTTACGAACGGCACTTCAATGAACGACCTTACTTGAATCATTCCTGTTACCTGTTCCTTACAAAAACGACAAAGGACAGAATGCGTATGCAAAGTAATTTTTCTACACTTTGTCGTGGGAATATTATCCCGAAAGAGGTAAATAAGGATACAGCGATTAAATTTTTAGAAGCCGTAGGACAGTTTGAGCGTATCGTGAATGACAGTGGATTTATCCGTCTCATACGCCTTACCGATGATGAAATAACGGGAACGCCTGAGAATGGAGGACTTATTGAAAAATATTTTGCCCTCTCATTGGAAGACAGTGCCTGTCTGGAAGATATGGAACTCGGAGCCGACGGTCTTCGCATAGGAAACAAACATGTATGCCTGCATACACTGTCGGATGTAGAAGATTTGCCAGCTCGGGTGGGAACGGATATGCGGTATGAGAAACTCTCAACCGACCGAAGTGATTGCCTATTGTCATTCGCTTCGCCTGTAGGATTATTGCTTCCGTGTGACCATATCTATAATCAGTTTTTGTTTTTGGACGATTCGGCGGAAAATTTACGCCGTTTCGAAAAGCAAGCTCGCAATATGCAGTCGCTTTCCCGTTATTCGCGGGGCAACCAAATTAACAAAGAGTGGGTAGATCAGTATCTGAACGAAGCACACAGTTTCGGACTGACTTCAATTCGGGCGCACTTTAATGTGATAGCATGGAGCGAAGACTTGGAAGAACTGCGCCGTATCCGAAACGATGTGGGTAGCCAATTAGCGCTCATGGATTGTAAACCCAGACACAATACTGTGGATGCTGCTACGCTCTTTTGGGCTGGTATACCAGGTAATGCAGCGGACTTTCCTGCGGAAGAATCGTTCTATACTTTTATAGAACCTGCACTTTGCTTTTTTACGGAAGAAACAAACTATCGGAACTCCGTTAGTCCGTTTGGAATTAAAATGTGTGACCGTATCAGTGGAAAACCACTCCATTTGGATATATCCGACCTCCCGATGAAAAAAGGAATAATCACGAACCGCAACAAATTTATTTTGGGGCCTTCGGGTTCGGGAAAATCCTTTTTTACCAATCACATGGTACGGCAATACCATGAACAGGGTGCACATATTGTGTTAGTAGATACAGGTAATTCCTATCAAGGATTATGTAACCTGATTAACCGCCGAACCAAAGGTGAGGACGGAATTTATTATACGTACACGGAAGAAAATCCGATTTCGTTTAATCCGTTTTTTACCGATGATAATGTATTCGACATTGAAAAGCGGGAAAGTATCAAGACGCTTATCATGACACTTTGGAAACGAGACAATGAACCGCCATCACGGGCGGAGGAAGTTGCCTTGTCCAATGCTGTGAGTCTCTATATCGACCGTTTGAAATATGACGAATCCCTCGTTCCCTGCTTTAATTCGTTTTATGAATTTGTAAAACTGGATTATGCTGCAATCCTTGATGGAAAAGGCGTGCGGGAAAAGGATTTTGACTTGAAAAATTTCCTGAATGTTCTGGAGCCTTATTATAAAGGTGGCGAATATGACTTTCTTCTCAACTCCGACAAGCAGCTTGATTTACTTTCCAAACGTTTTATCGTTTTCGAAATTGATGCAATTAAAGACCATGCCATTCTATTTCCTATTGTAACGATTATCATTATGGAAGTTTTTATCAACAAAATGAGGAGGTTACAAGGTATTCGAAAGGTTATATTAATAGAAGAAGCATGGAAAGCGATTGCCAAAGAAGGTATGGCTTCCTACATAAAATACCTTTATAAAACGGTCAGAAAATTCTATGGAGAAGCAATTACCGTCACACAGGAAATTGATGACCTTTTGGCTTCGGAGATTGTAAAAGAATCCATTATCAACAACTCCGACTGTAAAATACTGCTCGATCAGCGTAAGTATATGAACAAGTTCGATGGCATTCAGTCGCTGCTTGGATTGACCGACAAGGAAAAATCACAAATCCTGTCGATTAATATGAGCAACCACCCCTCCAGATTATACAAAGAAGTCTGGATCGGATTAGGCGGAGTGCAATCAGCAGTCTATGCGACCGAAGTTTCTACGCAAGAGTATCTCACATATACAACCGAAGAAACAGAAAAAATGGAGGTAATGCAGTTAACCGATAAACTCGACGGAAATATTGAATTGGCAATAAAACAACTTGCTGAAAGCAAGTTGGAAAAGAAAAATTAAGCCATGAACAGGCTATTGTCCGAATACGAGCGTATCTCGAAAAGTGACCTGATGACACCTTTGTTGAACGATTTTTCATTATGGGATGTGAAAGGGAAGTGGGTCAGCCGTGAAGGCTCCCCTTCCATTCATATCTTCCGCAACAAAGGTTACCGCTATGGAGGCTATTGTATAGAGCTATCCTATCGGAACAACGCCGTCTTCCGATGCCCTATAAAAAGATATTTACGTCATGTTCGGTATTTTAACCTGTATGGTTTTGTAGGGCTTTCCTATGATAGGGAACGCGATGTACTTCACCTGAGCGATTTCGGGAACTATTACAGGGCAGAGGATTAGCAAATCCTCTCCCTTTCAAAATGAATGTATTAAAAATTTAATTATTAAAAATATGAAACAATTTCTTTTAATAGTATGCGTAGCGCTGTTGGGTTTCTCCCATCAGGCAAAAGCGCAATGGGTTGTAACAGACCCGACCAACCTTGTACAGAATGTTATCAGTGCAGTACAAGGTACAACTACGGCTACCAACATGATAGGCAATGTTCAAGAAAGTATCAAGATTTACAAACAAGGTAAGGAATTTTACGATGCGTTAAAATCAGTCAACAACTTAATTAAAGATGCACGCAAAGTAAAAAAGACAATCGAAATGGTTAGTGAAATCACGGATATCTATGTGAATGGCTTTAATAAAATGGTAAGTGATCCGAATTTTACGGTAAATGAATTGGCGGCTATTTCAACAGGGTATGCCAAACTGCTGGAGGAAGGAGGTGCATTGGTAACAGAATTGAAAAACATTGTTACTGCAGGCAACGGTCTTTCGATGACGGATAAAGAGCGGATGGAAATGATTGATGATATTCACGCCAAAATGCTGGAATATCGCAATCTCACGCGCTATTTTACCAACCAAAGTATTTCCATTTCATACATACGGAGTAAAGAAAAGGGCGACACCGAACGTGTACGTGCTCTTTACGGAAGTCCGTCAGAAAGATATTGGTAATATGGTAATGTTAGCAATAGATTTTTCCAGCCTGCACGAGATTCTTCGGAATCTGTACATGAACATGATGCCTCTTTGTGCCGATATGATTGGAATAGCTAAGGGGATTGCGGGCTTGGGTGCATTATTTTATGTTGCCTACCGCGTATGGAAGTCGCTCGCCTCTGCCGAACCGATAGATGTATTCCCTTTGCTTCGTCCGTTCGCTATCGGACTTTGCATAATGTTCTTTCCTACACTGGTACTCAATACTATCAATGGCGTAATGTCGCCTGTTGTGCAGGGAACTCATAAAATAATGGAAGACCAAATGGTCAATGTAGAAGCATTGCAAGCTAAAAAAGATGCGCTCGAATACGATGCTCGGGTACGTGCAGGCAAGGAATGGCTCGTCAACAGCGATGAGTATGATAAAAAAATGGACGAACTGGGTATAAGGCAGCTTCCGGAGATAGTCAGTATGGGTGCGGAAAAAATGTGGTATGAGATTAAGATGTGGTTCCGACAGTTGGTCAGGGATTTTTTCGAACTCCTGTACAATGCCGCAGGGCTGACAATTGATACGCTTAGAACTTTTTTCCTTATTGTATTGGCAATTTTGGGACCGCTGGCATTTGCCATATCCATTTACGACGGCTTTCAATCTACACTTACAGGCTGGATATCCCGCTATATTGCAGTATATCTATGGTTGCCTGTGTCGGATATTTTTTCTGCCGTTCTCTCTAAAATTCAAGAGTTGATGCTCATAATAGATATTACAGCCCTTGAAGATCCGAGTTATATACCTGACGAATCAAATGGGGTATATATCATATTCATGATTATTGGTATCATTGGTTACTTCTCCATTCCGACCGTATCCGAATGGATTATTCAGGCAGGAGGCATGGGCAGTGCAACACGTGGAGTAAACCGTGCGGCGGTAATTTCAGCGGGTGTTGCGGGTGCAGCCGCAGGTAATGCGATGGGACGGATGAAGAATCTGGCAGGAAGTGTGTTTTCGCGTAAATCTTCAGGAGGAAATGATGACACAGGTTCTCCAAGCGGGCAAAATTTGAATACGCAGGGCGGCAATTCTTCAGGAGGTTATGGTGCTTCATAAGTTATTCACTAATTAATCAATTAAAAAAATGGAATTTAAAAGTTTAAAAAACATTGAAAGCAGTTTCAAGCAGATAAGGGTTATTGCCTTTGCATTTCTCGTACTGTGTGCAGGGATAACAGGTTATGCCCTCTGGAACTCGTATAGCTTTGCGGAAGCGCAACGGCA
Organism: Bacteroides sp. 224; assembly: GCF_010500995.1. Lineage (GTDB taxonomy): Bacteria > Bacteroidota > Bacteroidia > Bacteroidales > Bacteroidaceae > Bacteroides. The sequence continues at coordinate 59,209 of NZ_QVMK01000006.1, forward strand.
GAAAATATATGTATTAGATGAAGGTAAATCACTAATGCTGGCTCTTTCTCAGGACTTATCACAAAACCGCCCTGTGGAGGCAAAAGAACATGTAAAACGTTTTCACGAACTGTTTTTCACGCTTTCGCCCGACCGTTCAGCGATAGAATCCAATATCAACCGTGCTTTGTTCCTTGTGGATAAAAGTGCCTTTGCCTATTATCAGGACTTGCAGGAAAAAGGGTATTACAACCGTATCGTTTCGGGTAATATCAATCAAATGCTGTTGGTCGATTCGGTGGCTCTTGATATGGAAATCTATCCTTACCGCATGAAAACATACGCTCGGCAACGGATTATCCGTGAAAGTAATATTACAGAGCGAAGTCTTGTAACCCACTGTAACCTGATTAATTCGGTGCGTTCGGACAATAACCCGCACGGTTTTACGATGGAGAAGTTTGAAATTATCGAAAACCGCGACTTGCGGACAATAGCAAGGTAACAATTATGATAAGGAAGAAAATCAGAGCTGCCACAGAGTGGCTGGAAGACCGTTTGAGATTCCTCTGCGGGTCATTGTCGCCCGATGGGCGGATAATCGTAATCCTTTCCATGTTTTTAATTCTGACTGTATTATCAATCTATTTTTCTATTTCGTCTATTTACCGTTTCGGTAAGGACTCGGGAGAAAAGATACAGATACAGCACATTGAGCAATTACAATTGGAATTAGGACAGAAACAATCCGAACTGGATAGTATAAAACAGATTAACATTATTGATTATGAACGAGAATAAAAAAGAGAATAATAAGTCTGAAGGGAAAAAGAAAGAACTTACCCCCGGACAATTACAACAAAGGAAGAAAATGATTGTCTTCCCGCTCTTGTTCCTCCTCTTTGCAGGCTGTATGTGGCTGATATTCGCACCTAAAGGAGGCGATACGGGAGAAGAACAGAGGGACGGATTCAATACCGACCTTCCCACGCCTAATGAAAGCGGAATCATTTCCGATAAACGTGAAGCCTATATGCAGGAAGCCATGCAGGATAAGAAGAATGAAAAACGGCGTAGCCTTCAAGACTTCGCCTTTATGCTCGGAGAAGAACAACAACCCAAAGTAGAAGAAGAACGTCAAGCTGGCGTTGTTCTGACTTCGCCTGATAATTCGGATAATCAAAGTTCCGTACCCCCTTCCCGAAGTGCAATCCAATCTTCGGCTCATGCTTATCAGGATGTAAACCGCCAATTAGGCAGCTGGTATGAACAATCTGCAACAGAAACGGATGAACAGACAGAAATGGAAGGACGTATCGAGGAACTCGAACGTAAACTGCAGGAGAAAAGCGAAATGGACAATCAGTTGGCGCTCATTGAAAAATCCTACGAAATTGCCGCTCGTTATATGCCCGCGCAAGATGGAGGTCAAGCACAGGCAGTAGAAATTACTCCTGCAAGCACAAATAAAAAAGCCAATGCCACACCTGTTAATGGAGTTCGCGAAAATGTAGTTTCTCGTCTTTCTGCTCCCATATCCGATTCTGTCTTTGTCGAAGAATTTACCAAGGAACGAAATTGGGGTTTTGCCACTATTGGGAATAGAGATAATGCAGATGATAAGAACAGTATATTTGCCTGTATCCACAAAACGGTAACAGTAACCAGTGGTCAGGAAGTACAAATACGTCTTTTAGAACCTATACAGGCGGGTAAGTGTGTAATTCCGAAAAACACGATTCTTTCGGGGATGGCAAGGATAAATGGCGAACGGTTGGAGATTACTCTTAACGCGGTACAATACGCAGGAATGGTTATTCCGATTGAGCTCCTTGTTTACGACATGGACGGCAACCAAGGTATCAATGTGCCAGGGTCGGAAGAACTCAACGCAATTAAAGAAGTTGCGGCTAATATGGGAACGTCGATGGGGAGTTCAATCACTATTACCGATGATGCAGGCTCGCAACTTTTAGCCGATCTCGGTCGAAGTGCCATACAAGGAACTTCGCAGTATATCGGAAAGAAAATGAGGGTAGTAAAAGTAACACTCAAAGCTGGTTATAAAATCATGCTTCTGCCTGAACTCAAATAAATACAATTAATAACTAATAAAAAAGAATTTCAAATGAAACAATTATTTTTTACGCTCGCTTTTATAGCGGCAGTTTTTACAGCAAACGCGCAGGTAAGCGAAAACAATTCGCCTTCGACAGGGGATTATTACGAGGGGTTGACTCGACCTTTGACTTTTGAGCGAATGATACCGCCTTACGGATTGGAGGTAACCTTTAATAAGACAGTGCATGTTATTTTTCCTTCAGCAATCAGGTATGTAGATTTGGGGAGTAATGATTTAATTGCAGCTAAAGCCGATGGAACGGAAAACGTTTTGCGTGTGAAAGCCGCCCTGCGTGATTTTTCAAGGGAAAGCAATATAGCAGTCATTACCGAAGATGGAGCATATTATACTTTTAATGTAAAATATGCTGATGAACCTGTAAAGCTATCGGTTGAAATGACCGACTTTATCCACGATGGAGAGGCGGTAAATCGACCGAATAATTCGATGGAAATTTACATGCAGGAACTTGGGCAGGAATCGCCGCTGTTGGTCAAACTGATTATGAAGTCTATCTATAAAAATAATGATAGAGAAATCAAGCATATCGGTTCGAAACGTTTCGGGATTCAATATCTGTTAAAAGGAATTTATTCGCACAACGACTTGCTTTATTTTCATGTCCAACTGAAAAATTCTTCGAATGTTCCTTTTGATATCGACTATATTACTTTTAAGATAGTTGATAAAAAAGTGGCGAAACGGACAGCTATTCAGGAACAAGTGGTATCTCCGCTCCGTGCACATAACTTCGTTATGCTTGTCAAAGGCAAAACAACAGAACGGACAATCTTTACATTACCTAAATTCACGATTCCTGACGACAAGCACTTAATCGTTGAATTATATGAGAAAGAGGGCGGTCGCCACCAATCTTTTTATGTAGAGAATGTCGATTTGGTTCGGGCTAAAGTAATTAACGAATTAAAAACGAAGTAACAATGAAGAAGATTTTATTTTTCTTTTCGCTGGTGTTGTGCTTTGCCCTGACGGACAGGGCACACGCTCAGCGTGCTTTGTCCGACATGCGAGGTTTGGAAATCCGAAGCGGAATGGTGGACGGATTCCATAGTAAAGACAAACACAATGAACTTGGATATTACTTTGGGGCGGCAATGACAACCTATACACGTAACGCCAATAAGTGGGTGTTTGGTGCGGAGTTCTTGCACCGTTATTATCCTTACAAAGACGGACGGTTACCGCTTTCGCAGTTTACAGGAGAAGGAGGTTATTATTACAAATTCTTATCCGACCACAGTAAAACGGTGTTTTTCTCTATTGGAGCTTCGGCATTGGCTGGCTACGAAACTATCAATTGGGGAGAAAAGTTGCTTTATGATGGAGCAACCATTCGAAACGAGGATAATTTCCTTTATGGCGGCGCAATCACTCTGGAAATGGAAGTCTATCTTGCCGACCGAATAATACTATTATTATCGGGTCGGGAACGAGCGCTTTGGGGAACCTCTGCCGATAAGTTCCACTTTCAATTCGGATTCGGACTAAAATATATAATCAATTAAAAACAGAATGACAATGAAAAAAACATTAGCATATTTTTTATACACGCTACTGCTTGCAGCAGTAGTATGTGCCTGTAGTGACGATTTGGATATTCAGCAGGCTTATAGATTTGACCTTGTTACTATGCCCATCCAGAAAAGAATCGCTAAAGGAGAGGTGGCAGAAATTCGATGCCAATTGGTAAAGGAGGGGAAATTCGAGCAGGCTCAATTCTTTATCAGATATTTTCAACCTGACGGAGTTGGCATACTGCGGATGGACAACGGGGTAACATTCAAACCGAATGATTTATATCCGTTAGACAGTACTACATTCAGGCTTTATTACACTTCACAATGTAGTGACCAACAGGTTATTGATGTGTATATCGAAGATAATTTCGGGCAGGTCGTACAAAAAACTTTCAGTTGGCAGAGTGATAACGGGGAGGATAAAGATGAATAAAATGGGGCGATTCACAAGATTTAAGAATATGAGTGTGAATGATGAAAAATTTACACCTCAATACGCTGTTCTGCCGATATTAAAGTACTTACCGAAAGATAAAATCGTTTGGTGTCCGTTCGATACGAAGAACAGCGAGTTCGTGATTGCTTTACAAGAAAACGGATTTGAAATTGTGTTTTCTCATATTACCACAGGTGAGGACTTTTTTGAATACGAGCCTGAAAAGTGGGATATTATCGTTTCAAATCCTCCATTCAGCAATAAAAAAGGAGTCTTTGAACGGTGTTTAAATTTCGGGAAACCGTTTGCCTTGTTAATGTCCAATTTGTGGCTTAGCGATATTTCTCCAAGTAAACTTTTCAAAAACAAGGAACTGCAACTTCTTCTATTTAATAAACGGATTCAATACGATGAAAAGAACAGAATCCCTTTCGGTTCAAGTTATTTTTGTCACAAATTGCTTCCCAAACAGATTATTTTTGAAGAATTGGAAGTGATAAAAGGGCAATACAGCAGAATGTATCAGGATTTTAAATAACCTTAATCAGCAAGCATTCGAAATATTTCGGGTGCTTGCTTTATTTGCAAATAGATAATGAAATATATAATAACACTTATCGTCGCACTGTTATTCCATATATCTTTATTTGCGCAATTAACCAGAAAAGCGGAAATAGAAAAGGTTACGGAAACGGTTTATTCTGCTAAAGTATTTCAGCAGATAGCGGATTTATTACAAATGTCTGTTAGCGAATTATGCGACTATCCCATAATTTTTCCGATAAAAAAACCAATTATTTCGTCGGACTTCGGAATGCGTAAACACCCTATTCATAAGGTACGGAAATTTCATACAGGGATAGATATTGCAAAGCCGAAAGGCACTGCGGTATATGCGACAGGAAACGGAATCGTAGTTCGTAAAGGCTATAATTCGGGGTACGGAAATTTCATAGAGATTAGTCATGCGGGCAATTTCCACACATTCTATGCTCATTTAAGCAAAACAATGGTAAATGTAGGAGATACGGTAAGCATTGCCGAACAGATTGCTTGCGTTGGTAGTACAGGACTGTCAACAGGTTATCATTTGCATTATGAAGTAAGAAAAGGCAAACGTTTCTTAAATCCGTCCGAATGGTGTTATTGTCTGCTTAACTATTTGAATAGCCGAAATTGGCAGATACAATAAAACCGCCTGTTGGCGGTTTTTATTTTATTGTAGAACTTTATTCCTTTTCTTTATCAATCCTCATTCGCACAACCATATATGTGCCAGCTTCTTCTGTTTGTTCAACTTCATATCCGTCTAATTTTTCATAGATTGCACCTAAAGATTTACAACCATAACGGCGGGGAGTATATCTGGGATGGATTTTCTTCAGTATAAATCCCAACTCTGACAATGTAACTTTTTCTTTTTCATAAAAATCAAAAGCTTCATCAAAAATAGAGGATTCCTTTAGAAGAATAGAATCGAAACTTTCTCCGCTCTCCAACTTTACTTTAACTCTGGGATTTTCTTTATACAATTTAAGTTTTGCAGAAAGGGAAATAGGTTTTTCCTGATTTTCGGTTTTTCCGCTGTCATTGGCTTCCAAGACCTCGTGCTTTGCCTTTTCTTTTTTCTTCTTTTCCTTCTTGGCTTTGTTTTCAGCCATGATTTCTTTCAAAGGGCGGACTATCAACGGTTCTTCCCGCTTAAACCGCTTAAAGTAAATACTTTCTATAAATTGAGGTAGCGGAACCTTCCATGTTTCCTGCTTATGATTGTCAATTTTACCCAACTTATCGGGGTTTAATCCTAACTCACGAGCCATTTGGACGTGTTTGTCAGACAATTTATGCTTTTTTTGGGCAACAGCCCATTTCTCAATTTTTACTCCCATATTGCTGAAACTTAGAGCAAAGATACAGATTTGCATATAAAACAGAAAGGCAAATATCATTTGAAGGGCTTTTTCCTTCTTTTTCTCCCGTTCATTTATAAGTCATGGAAAAAGAAGCGGGCATTTCTGCCCGCCTGTTACTCTTATTGTTGTACGTTTATTGGTTCTTTCTTTGATACATACCAACTATCATAATATTTATCGCCTATCAAGTTAAAAGCACCTGTATATCCGCTATTATCAGCGTATTGTTTGGCTTTTGATATACTGTCGAATTCGCCTAACTTTTTGAAACCGATAAACAGTTTGTATTTATCGCTGTTCTCCCTATGCTTTTTGATTTCGTCCTGTAACATTCTATACATTTTTTGATAATTTTCTTTTTTCTGTTCTAATTTGCTGTATGCCTTTTGTAGTTGCTCGTCCGTTTCTATATTGAAAAACAGATTGTTGTGTGTATTGTAATCAATATATCGGGCGATAGTTCTCTCTACTTTCGTTATCTGCGCCTTTGCCGAAGCAACTTTTCCCAATATAAAGTCGAAACCTGTATGTAAACCTGTACGCTTATCATAATAGCAAAATAATACATCTATATTCTTTCGTGGGTATTTACATATCAGTTTTGCCTTTCGCCAGTTAATTACCCACCGCCAGCGATCGAGCATATCGCGGGGAATGTCTATTGTATGAAGAACTTCCCGACTTCTGTCGGGATTTCGGACTTCAAAGGAGATATATACCCAATGTTCGATTTTCAGTTCCCGCTCGGCTTTGGCAAGGTCTTTGGCATATTGCATCCATTTTTCCATATTTTCCTGTGCCATGACCTTGATTATTAACTGTTATAAATTTGTTGTATTTCTTCGCCTACTTTCGCTAATGCTTGGCGTTGTTCATCGGTAAGGCTCAATATAAAATCGTCGTTGCTGTACCATTCTCCGCTATCTTCCTGTATGCGGAAGCATCGTCTGTTGGCAGTATCTACGATTGCCAATATTACATCTACTTCGGTAGGAGTCAGACCGCTTATTGTACAGGTCTTTTTTGTTCTATTTAATTTCAATTCCATTGTTTTTGGGTGTTGTAGGCAGATTGCTCCGCCTGAATTATTTTTTTTATGTATAAAAATATCTTTTGTTTTTCTCTGTCTGAAACAGTGAGTTTCTTAGAGTTCCTCTTTAAGTTGGGTGTAAATTTCCCTTAACATCGGCTCAATGGTAAACCATTTGGTCAGGTTCTTTATCTTCCTGCATGTGGCAGGGTCGCAAACATCATTCAGAAATAACCCGAATGTTTCAAGTGTACAATAACAGTCGTAGCAAAATTGAGTGTGATAATCCGTTTCCGATTTCTTTACGGATTTGTTGATAATAATTCGGATTTGACCGTTTTCCAAAAGGTATATGCGGATACTCCACCTGTCTGTTTCAAAAGCCATGTGATAGTATTTGTTTTCCCCGCTCACTCTGTCGAGGATATATTTTTTGCTCTTGTATGTTATTATTATTTGATTGGGTTTCATGTTTCTATTTTTTATTTTGTTAATATTTTACGCTACTAATCTCTTTTTAATCTGTTTCATATTCTTGTTTACAAGTCCTACAATTTGGTTATGATACTTGGTATTCTTGTTACATACGCCTCTTGATTGTATTACCTGTAATTTGGACAATGATATTTCTACAGTTTCCAATCGTTTTTCTCCGATACAAGCCGAAAGAATAAGGCTGTCGGTTTTCAAGTGGTAATCGTTTGTAAATACGCAATGGTGCATTATATCGCCCTCCTGCATAATTTCCTGTACGCTTTCAAGTACTCGCACTTGTACCTGTCCGTCTGTAAAGCTAATGCCGAAGAACTTGGATTTCATTTCTTGAAACAAGAGTTCATCTTCTAATGCTCTTTTTTTATCTTCTTCTTTTTGCTGTTGTTTAATATAGGCTCTTTTCTTTTCAACATATCTGTCATGTTCGGCGTTCAAATCGGCAGGGCATACATATTTTGCATTGTGCAGGTCTTTACCAAAGAAATGGAGCAAATCAATGTAGTCGCACCATAGCGAAACATCATTGATGTTGTATTTATTGCGAATACAGATTTTAATAGGTGTCCAATAATTGGAAATATTTTTGTAACCTTGATTGTATGCAAAGTATTTCAAAGATTTTGTTTGACCTGCTTTAAGCAATGTTTCCGCTTTGTTCTCTGTCAATAGATAGAGAAACAGGTCTAAGGGCGTAAGTTCGTAAAAATCGCCCTTATATCCACTCCGTTTGATTTCGGGGATTAACTTCTGACGTGGGTAAATACAGGTCGGAATAGCATTATATAAACTTTTGTCGGGGCGAATTTCAAGCGAAGAACAAAATTGCCATGTGTCATAAAATCCAAACAAGCCTCGCAATTTAGCCATTACAATGGTTTTTCCATTGGTAGCAATCCAACGCTGTATTACTTCGCTGTGGAAATATTTTGCTTTTTCTCCAACCTTTGCCCGATAATCTATATAAAAGAAACGAATTACCTGATAGCCTTTGCATTCGGTTATTATGCAGAAATACTCGTAACTGCTGTTCGTTCTTTTTCTTGTTGTCTCAATTTTTAATTTCATACCGCACGACGGACAGGCACATTCTTCTATTGCCATATCTTTGTTAGTCCACGAATGACCGCATTCAAAGCAGGAAATAACCCCTTTTGCCGTTCTTCGTCCGATATGTTCCACACAATGTTTATATCCCCACTTGATTTGTGTTCTTGTAATCTTGGGTAATTGCTTACTCAATTCAGCTATCTCTTTTTGGAATTTATTTCTTGGTTTCATCGCTCTTTCATGTTAAAAGTCAAATAGACTTGGTTGGGGATTAATTTGTACTTTATTTGTCTTCTTAACAGGCTGTTTCATTTTGTTATAAGCTTCATCTTGTAGCTTTTGGATGGCTTTTTGACGTGCTTCTTCTTTTTCCTCGTCTGTCAGTTGTACCACATGATTTACGACTACATGACCGTTTATCGACTTGCCTATCTCAATCTCATCTTCATCGTAATAATGCAAAGCCATAGAATAGATTTCCTCGTCTGCGAAACCGTTACATCCGCTTTTTTGTACTGTATTGAGAATGTATGTAATACAATCATCAATATTTTTGTTCTCTTTAGCGAAAACAGGAACAAATAATTCGTCTTCCTTTGCCCGCTGTTCTAAATATGCTTGTATCGTATTTTTGAAATGATTTGATGCTTTCATGTTTTTGGGTATTGTAGGGCAGATTGCTCTGCCCTGTATTAATACTTGTTTTGAATTATCTTAGGTAAAAAGGGATTGAAATATTTAAGTTCTCATTGATTATAAACTTTCTACCACATTCACAGATAATGTGTGTATCTGTTATACGTCTTATCTTACGAGTAACTTCTTCATGGCTGATAAAGGGTTTCCCGTCCCAAAATCCGTTTTCGATATCTCCTGTTAAATGGTATGTTTTACCAACTTCAATTTCTTGTACTTTCATTTTTATTTGAATTTGTAGGGCAGATAAGGCTCTGCCCTGTGTTATACTTTATTTAATTTAATCCGAAATAATAGGCTAAACACTGTTCCTGTGATTTTGAAAATATCCACCCTGCCAGCTTCTTGCCGTTGAATGTCAATCGACTGTTGAAACGTCCTCCCATTGCTTTGAGTTCGTCTTTGATTGCTTTGGTATCTCCGAAAACGGCAATCGCTTTTTCAGAATATTCGACCATTTTGCAACCGTCTTTTCCTTTTCCTGTTCTGTCGTTCGGAGTGTTCGGGATATTCGGCTTATCCTGCTGTTTAATATGTATATTATCCTCGTTTCCTGCTATGTAAGCAAATTCCTCTATCGTGCGTTTACGGTCATATACAGGCACTTTTTCGATTATCCAACCACAGTACTTGCTTTCTCCTAAATAGTAGCCGTCTCCCATACTGTACTTTTCTCTGTGTTCGTAATCCTCGTTGAACTCTGCTAAATAAACGGTTTCCTCGAAGTTAGGGGCGTGTTTCCGCATCTCGGAAAACAAGTCTCTTTTGTGTTTGGAAAAACCGATAATAATGGTACGTTGTGTACTATGGGCATAGTAATCGGTTTGGCTGTCGCTGTCGTTTTGTCTCAATCGTGCCACGATAATGCCTAAAGCATCTTCGGGAAATATCTCAGCAAAGCGCACCCGACCGATTTTCTTCACTTCTTCAACCCTTATACGCTCTTGTTCCGCTTCGTCCTGCTCTGCTTTTTTCTTCTGTTGCGCTTCTTGGAGAAGTATAACCACTTCAAAAGCATCCATAAATTGAGAATTTTCACTATCATAATAATAACCTATGCCGAATTTTTCTTTTAATGGTCTGATGATGTCGGTAGTTTGAAATTCCTTTGTGCGTAGGTTAATTAACTTGTAAGTAATGCCCCAATCGTTTTCCATGATTTCGTACACTACATATCTATCGTAGCTGTAACCCTCCATTTGGATAACTTGATTAACTTCTACCACTTGTTGGGCTCTGTCGATGCTCTTGTTTGCGCCTAATAAAAATGCTTTGCTCATAACTGTAATTATTAATGGATTAAAAAATATGCGTAAATAAGAAGTAGAAAAAACCGATAAGACACGCCAACGAAAGAAGGCAGGAAAGGATACCTTTTAAGATATTCCAACAGAGATACACTCCCAACGCTACCCAAATAAAGTCGATACCCCAAATACAAAACCCTGCTACGGTCGCCACTATCCAAACCACCGATTTTATGCGTAATGGTGAGTTAAAAGATTCTCGTTTCCTATATGTTTTTTCTATGTTTCTCATAACTTCTGACATTTTTTTTATGCTATAAAGGAGCCGTTAATGAGTTCTGTTTCAGGAGCGATAAAAAGGTAGTCGTTCGCCCGTGCAAGATTTTTGTAAATAAATACGCTCTGAAAGAGGAAGATTTTTTACAAAACCCTTTAGGGCTTGAACTTGCTCGGGCGTTAAAACGACGGATATACCTTTGCTGCTGGAACAGGACTCATTAAAAAATAGGCTCATTCCTTAATTCGATAAAAAATGGGAAGAACGTTATGGTAAGAAAACATAGAAAAAAAGGTAAATGTGTCGTTCTGCCTGATTACAGCTTGATAATCAGCCAATCATTGAGTTTTCGAAATGATTGACTTATGACTTTGACGCCGCAAGCGACATGTTGAATGCCAGAGGCTCTCATTCGGCGATTAGAATGAAAAAGCCGCTACAATACGCTTATATTTGCACTTCGGGAAATTTTAAAAATTAAAGAATATGGAAATAATAAGTATGGACCGTAAGGTTTTCGAAGCTATGGTAACAGGAGTGGAAAGCCTTGAACAAAAAGTAATGGAATTGTATAGCGAGCAGAAAGACCTTGGACTTAAACGCTGGTTGGACAATCAAGATGTATGTCAATTGCTGGGAATAGGTAAGCGTACCCTGCAATCCTATCGGGAGAAAGGTTTATTACCTTACAGCCGATTCCGCCATAAGATTTTCTACAAGAAAGAAGATATAGAGCGGTTATTGAAAATGTCTCACTATTCGGCAAAGAACAATGAATAATCATTTACTCGACCGACAAGACGTGAGAGTCTCAGGGTTGTTCAGGCGTATTGAAAATGCATTGAAAACCTTGAATAAGATAGACACAAAGGTTCGCCGCCCTTTTAACGGAAAACATTTTCTTTCTGACAACGAACTTTCTGAAACATTGAAAATCAGCCGACGAACTTTACAGGAATACCGTTCGGCAGGCATTATTCCTTATTACCTGATATGTGGAAAGGTTTTGTATAAAGATTCGGAAATAGAACAGATGCTTGAAGCCACCCGAAAACGCAGTATAGATGAAATGAAATTACTGTAAGCTGTGTCATTTTGACTTAAAACAGAAAACGACCTCATTAATTGTAAGGTCGTTTTCTGTTTGTTAGAAATAGAATTAATTCAGCATAATACCCATACCTGATATTTTCCAGATTCCATGCGAATTTAATGCTGTACGGACAATCCAGTGTCGGAACAATTCCGCTTGTTCCGACTTTAAGCGGAATGCTAAAGCGGTTATCATTTCCATATTGTAGAGGATTTGAATCCTGCCGCCTTTGCTTTTAGTTTGACAACTGACTTCATCTTCATGAAGCGTACCTCGTTTAAATATCAAACCAATATTGCTGTTTACTGCTTGTACATGAACTCCGAATAAATCAGCAATTTGATATTGAGTCAGCAAGATATTGCCTGCTGTCGGACGAATTATTACCTGTCCTTTTTCGATTATAATAGGTTTTGTTTCCATGATTAAGAGTTTTGATTGGTTGTTTGATTAGTCTTACGTTTCTTGTTTTTTCTCGGAAAACGAATGGCTGCACGTAATTCCTCGTCTTCGTGAAGCATAATTTTCCTGTCGCTTGTCCGAGCTTTCAAACGCTTCATATCTTCCTCCACTTTGGTATCTGTTACTTTGGCATATATTTGTGTCGTAGTAATCGAAGTATGCCCCATCATTCGGCTGACTGTTTCAATCGGGACTCCTTGTGAAAGCGTAATATGGGTGCCGAAATTATGTCGGCTTTGATGGAAGGTTATCCTGTCTATCTTACAGATTTCTTCTAATTGATGTATCAATCTGCATGTATAGCCTCGACTATATAGGTTGAATATCAAGTTGCTTTTCCGTTCATGCTTGTATTTTTCGATAATCTGCAATGGTATTTCCAGCAAGCGGACATGGCATTCCGTTTTCGTTTTGCGTCTTTCTATATGAATCCACCAGCTTCCGTCTTCTGCTTGTTTCAAATGTTCGACAGCAAGCCTTTTCAGGTCTGCATAAGCCAACCCTGTGAATGTCGAAAATATGAACCAATCCCGAATCCGTTGTAATGCAGTATTCTCTATTTTACATTGCATAAGCCGTTGTAAATCTTCAACTTTCTGGTGATGGCTTTTCTTTGCGGGTTGCTCGGGATGATAATTTATAAATGGGTCACGGCGGAGCGTTCCTTGACTTACAGCCCGCCGCGTCATTTTTTTTAGCGTAATCAGATGTCCTGAAATGGTCGCTTGAGCCATTTGGTAATCTTTACGTAAGAAAAAATCGAACTCATCCATAAAAGTCAGATTCAGGCTTTTTAGGTTTATATCATCGACTTCATATTTTTTCTGAAGAAACTCCAAGAGTAAAGCATATGTTCGCAGGTAGCACATGTGTGTTTCCTTTACACGGTCAACTCCGATGCGATTCTCAAACTCATTATTATGTTCTTCAAAGAGTTTCATCAATGTATGTGCCTTTTGTGCATGTCCTTTGAGTGCGTTTTTAACCAATTCGGCAGTCACAAACCCTAAACTCTTACGGATTTCGGTATAATGGGTATTGATTTTTTCTGTAAGTCTCTCTATTGCACGATTCACTTCCAGTGCATTACGGCTTTTTCCGTTAGCCAAACCTGTTTCGGGATTCCAAAGGGAAGGGTTGACCGAAACTTTCGTGCCTACTTGTTCGGATTCTGCATCAATGCTTATCTTGCAAAGCAGTTGACACATTCCGTCTTTTCGAATTTTCGTCCGATTGATATAAAAGAGAACGGCAAATGTGCTGCGACGTTTTTCCCTGCCGTTTATCGGGTTGTTTATTCTATTATTTGTTTCCATAACGAAAATGCTTTTTAATTAATCTGATTTTTAGAAATTTGAAATTGAACTTTATTAAATGGTAAATTTGAATTTATTGCTTATGCGTTTATCCAATGTTTTCATATCCTCGTCTATTTTTTCGTCGGTTATTTTAGCATAAATCTGAGTAGTTGTTATTTGTGTATGTCCAAGCATTTTGCTTACAGTTTCAATAGGAACTCCCTGAGAAAGCGTAATTTCAGAAGCGTATGTATGTCTTGCACAATGAAATGTAAGCCATTTTTCTATGCCGCAAGTTTTGGCTATTTGCTTAAGCTGTATATTTGTTTCCCGATTATCGTACATAGGCAATAATCGTTCTTTAGATGCGATGTCTTGATAGCGTTCAATAATCAGAAGCGGCAGTTCCATTAGAGGTATTTCGTATTTCACACCTGTTTTTTCGCGTTTGTTTTTTATCCAAACCGTTCCGTCGGAAGCTATGCTGAGTTTATCTTTGGTAAGTTCACGCATATCGCTGAAAGACATCCCTGTGTAGCAGGAAAAAAGGAACATATCACGGATAAGATAATGCTTCGGACAAGTGAGTGGAGTGGTCATTAACTTGTCTATTTCTTTTTTTGTCAAGTACTTCTGCCGCCTGATTGGGCGCTGGGCTACATATCCAGCAAAGGGGTCGGCTGTTATAATTCCGTCTGCAATGGCATTGTTGATAATGGTTCCAAGACGTGTGGTCAGCAGGACGATTGTCCCCAATTCTATTTTGCATTCTATTCGCAGATAAAGGTCATATTTATCAATAAATGATTTCACCAATGCTGTAAAAGGAATGTCGGAAAGCTTATATTTTTCGTTGATAAAAGCCGTTAGCTTATTCAAGGCATACTTGTAAGAATCCAAAGAGCCTTTTTTACGGTTTACACCGACACGTTTTTCGAAGTTCTTATTGAATTTTTGAAAATAGGCTAATAGTGTTTCCTGCTCGCAAGCCATACCAAGCAAAAGATTTTTGACCATTTCTGCCGTTATGGAGATTTTTACGGAGGAGAGTTCTTGATAGTACGAAAGAGCGTTTGCCCTGATTTCGTCCAATTGTTTGTTGATAACGGTAGCCACTCTGCTTTTTCCTGTAGCACGACCAGATACCCATAATGATGTGGGGGCATTCATTTTTGTACTGAATGTTGTTTCGCTTTTGCCGACCGTGAGTCGAGCCATAACGGGACTTGTTCCGTCCTCTTTCATTTCGTTCTTTTTTAAGTAAAACGACACCTTAACTTCTTGATTCATTGCTCTGTATTTAACGTTACAAAATTACTGTATACAGAGCTATTTGAAGCTATTCAAAACGAAACGGAATGGGGAAACAAACTCCTGTTTTATGCTCAAAATTCACATTCTTTATCAACAAGGCGAAAAAAAGGTTTATCTTTGTATTTGCAAAGTAAAAAAACGTGTTCTTTGAACAATTTCCAATCATATCAAGGTGCTTTCGGGTAGCTTTTCATTCCTGTTTGAGGTTTCAAAAAGGCAATGGATAAGTAGCAAAACTTTCGCTTAACTCCGCTTTATTGTGCTTTTTTGCCTATTGGCAAAACATAGCGGAACAACACCGAATGGACTTGTTTTTCAAATACTTACTCCATTCTGCCCGATTCCGCCTGATTTCTTGGAAAGTTTATATACATTTGTATTACATTAAAAAGATCAGAAATAAAAATGACTACTTTTGCCCCTTTTGCCAAGCCTCTTTATGTGATGTTGAAGCCGGTTAGTTCTATATGTAATCTGGCGTGCGAATATTGTTATTATCTGGAGAAGAATAATCTGTATAAAACAAATAATGTAGCAGATAAATTCATTATGAGTGATGAATTGCTTGAGCGTTTTATTGAACAATATATTAACTCTCAAACACAGGCACAGATTCTTTTTACTTGGCATGGAGGAGAAACTTTAATGCGTCCTTTATCCTTTTATAAGCGTGCATTAGAGTTGCAAAAGAAATACGGAAGAGGAAGGCAGATAGATAATTGCATACAAACCAATGGTACTCTTTTAAATGATGAATGGTGCAAATTTTTCAAAGAAAATAACTGGTTGGTAGGTGTTTCTATTGATGGACCACAGGAATTTCACGATGAATATCGTAAAAACAAACAGGGGCTTCCTTCTTTTAACAAGGTGATGAAAGGTATTAATCTGCTAAATAAATATGAAGTAGAATGGAATGCTATGGCTGTTGTAAATGATTTCAATGCAGATTATCCACTTGATTTTTATCACTTTTTCAAAGAGATTAATTGTCATTATATACAATTTGCCCCTATTGTAGAACGAATACTTCCTCATGATGATGGTAGGTATCTGGCATCACCCATGGAAAGAGAAGGAGGGAAGTTGGCCGATTTTTCGATTACTCCGGAGCAATGGGGAAATTTTCTTTGTACCATATTCGATGAATGGGTAAAACAGGATGTAGGTAATTATTATATTCAGATTTTTGATTCAACGCTTGCTAATTGGGTAGGAGAGCAGCCCGGCGTGTGTACTATGGCCAAAAATTGTGGGCATGCAGGGGTGATGGAGTACAACGGAGATGTTTATGCCTGTGATCATTTTGTGTTTCCGGAATATAAACTTGGGAATATTTACTCCAAAACCCTTGTGGAAATGATGTATGGAGAAAAACAACAATCTTTTGGAGCAGCCAAACAAAATACATTGCCCGCTCAATGTCGCGAGTGTGAATATCTTTTTGCTTGCAATGGCGAATGTCCTAAGAATCGTTTTGTGAAGACTGCTACCGGAGAACCGGGGCTGAATTATTTATGCAAAGGTTTCTATCAGTTCTTTAGCCACGTGGCTCCTTATATGGATTTCATGAAATCCGAATTGATGAATCAGCGTCCACCGGCCAATGTGATGCAATGGATTAAATCGGAGAATCTTTAAATATTACATAGATGAAGAAACGAATCTTTTGGATAAGCATTCCATTCTTGCTTCTTATAGCGGGTATAGCTGTTTTTCATACCTTGGCACCTATCATAACAGGTTATGCAGCTAAGAATTTGGCATCCGGCATATTTGTGGCCGGACGTACACAAGAAAGTTTAGAAAAAGAAGATTTGAGTTTTTTCCCTATCAATCTGAATACTAATATAATAGATTGGGAGAAAAAGGAAGTAACAAGTCGTTTTCTTTTTTGGAAATCCAAGGCGATTTATATAGAAGGTTTTGGATGTACATTGGTTCGCGATTTTTCGGAGAAAGAAATTCAGTCGAGGCCTTATACCATAGTTCCCACTCTTCCTGCAACTTCGGATACCATTCCTTGGCCTGCAGGCGATAAGTTGTCAGACAGTATTCCATCAACACTGAATGCTCAAAAACTGGCTCTCTTTTTGGATACTGTTTTTGCCGACTCGTTGCCAATGAAAGGTACATTTGCAGTTGCCATAGCTTATAAAAATCAGTTGATAACCGAACGCTACAGAGATGATTTGTCGGCCGATAACCTGTTTTTAAGTTGGTCGATGGCCAAGAGTATAACAAATACATTAACAGGTATCTTGGTTTCGCAAAATAAAATGAACCTTGAAATTCCGGTTGCCATAAAGTATTGGCAGACGGATGAACGAGCAGAGATTACACTCGCCAATTTGCTACAAATGAATAGCGGACTCGCATGGAATGAAGACTACGGGAGTAATTCTGATGTGAACCGGATGTTATTTAAAACAGGAAATATGTCTTTGTTTGCTGTTGATAAATCAATGAAAGCAAAACCAGACTCTACTTGGTATTATTCCTCAGGAACAACCAATATTGTTTGTCAACTGATACGTGATGCAATAGGAAATGATACCGATTATTATGCTTTTCCTCGCAAAGCACTATTTAATAAGATTGGAATGCGTAATGCTATTTTCGAAGTCGATGCTTCCGGAACCTTTATAGGCTCTTCTTATATATATGCTTCCATGCGCGATTATGTACGCTACGGACTTCTTTATTTGAATAAAGGAAACTGGCTTGGCGAGCAGATATTTCCCGAAGAATGGATTGACTTTACAACAACTACTTCCAAAGGTTCCAATGGAAGGTATGGTGCCTTCTTTTGGCTGAATAAAGGGAGTGATTATCCGGATGCTCCTGCCGATACCTACCTGTGTAAAGGACATGATGGCCAATTCATATTTATTATTCCTTCCAAAGAGTTAGTCATAGTACGTACCGGTTTCTCTCAGAAAGGTGTTTTTGATGTAAATACCTTTTTAAAAGGTATTCTGGAATCGTTAGAATGAAAAGCGAGAGAGAATAATATAAAAATTGAATCTTCTGCTTTTATTTGTTCTTTTTAGTATTTTTGGCAAAAAATACTATGCCAGTTAATCGAAATGCCTTAATCCGTTATAAAACCATTGATACTTGTTTGCGTAATCCGTATCGTCGCTGGACACTGGAAAATTTAATAGATGCCTGTTCAGATGCTCTTTATGAATACGAAGGAATTGATAAAGGAATCAGTCGTCGTACTATTCAGATGGATATACAAATGATGCGTAGCGAGAAATTGGGTTATAATGCCCCTATAGTAGTGTATGAAAATAAGTACTATAAATACGAAGATCCCAACTACAGTATCACTAATACTCCTTTATCCGGTCAAGACCTGAAAGTTATGTCCGAAGCCGTGGAAGTACTTCGGCAGTTTAAAGGCTTTTCTTACTTCTCGGGAATGGGTGATATTGTGAGTAGGCTGGAAGATCATATCACATCTGTTAAGCAAAAAACGGTTCCGGTGATTGACTTTGAAAAGAATGAAAGCTTGAAAGGACTGAATCATCTGGATGTAGTTTATCATGCTATCATAAATAAGCAAACATTAAATTTGAAGTATCGTTCTTTTAAAGCTCGTTCCGCTTCTAATTTTATTTTCTATCCTTATTTGCTTAAAGAATATCGCAATCGTTGGTTTGTGTATGGAACAAGAAAAGGAGTGAAAGTGCTCTTTAATTTAGCATTAGATCGAATTCATAACATAGAAATAGCAAAGAACGAGCCATACAGAGAAAACACCTTTTTCGACCCACAAACTTTCTTTGATGATCTGGTAGGAGTTACTAAAACCATTAATCAGAAACCACATAAAGTTCGTTTTTGGGTAGATGCAGCCAATGCACCTTATGTAGAAACAAAACCCATTCATAAAAGTCAGATTTTAATTGAAGAAAGAGAAGACAAGTCGATGGTGTTTGAAATAGAAGTTATTCTTAACAGGGAGCTCGAACGCGAACTTTTAGGCTTTGGCGATTTTATAAAAGTATTATCTCCCCCTTCTCTGGCAGGTTTCATAAAAAGCAGATTTAAAAAAGCATATAATCTATATGAAGACGAGATATGTTAAAAGTGAACAATGTTTCACATCTCTATTGCATGTTACAAATAAATTACATTATTTTGTAGCGTGAAATTCTATAAGGAAGATATATTAAAGGTCGCTTTTGATGAATTTATGGTGAATGGATATGCTAGCCCAATCATTAGCAGTTTGCAGGAAAAGCTGGGAATGTCGAGGGGAGCACTTTATCGGCACTATAAAAATAAGGACGAGCTATTTAAAGTAGTGGTAGATACCTATTTCTTTCATACACTCGAACGAATAACAGCAAAAATAGATCCTACTATCTCTGTCCCCGAATTAGTTCGTTCTTTACAAAAAAGACAACGATTAATAGCCAAATTGATTACAACTAAAGGAGGGTCCAGATTTACATTCCTTAATTTCAATAACTTAATGATTCAGGCTGCCAGGTATTATCCGGGGTTTACTATTCGCTATAAAAAGATACAACTTCATGTAGACAGTCAGTGGAGAATTGCTTTGAAGAATAGCATTATTGCCGGAGAAATACGATCAAACATTGATGTGAATTTGATGAGTCGTTTATTTACAAAGATTTATTTTATGGATACACGAGAAGATTTTCCAATAAGAGAAAACGGGATGCCTAATACTAAAAGTAATATCGATGGGCAAGATCAGTTTGTATTATATTTATATGGACTGATGAAGCTGTAAACAATAACAATATATTTTTTATATAAAAAGTGAACGGGTGTTCACAATAGTAAGAAGTTTATAATTATAAACCATTAAATATTTACCCATGTTTATTAATTCAACAGGTTTTTATGTTCCGGAGACAAGTATCCCAAACAGTTACTTTACAGAACTGAACGGATTGAGTGATGATTGGATTTACCAGCGTACTGGTATTCGTGCACGAGTGAGGGCCTCGGAAAAAGAGACATTAAACTATATGTGTCAGCAAGCTGTGGAAATGGCGGCAGAGAAATTACCTTATGGCATTACCACAGTTGATTTAATTATTTTTGCTTCATATACCCCTTCGGATACAGTAGGTACTACCGGACACTGGATTCAAAGAGAGTTTGGAATAGAAAACGCTAAAGTGTTTTATATTTCTTCCGCTTGTTCATCCGGAATGAATGCTATAGAAGCCGTAAGTGCTTATTTTTCTGCCGGTTTGGCAAAAAGGGCTTTATTGATCTGTGCTGATAGAAATTCTTCTTTCTCTGATGATACAGATTCGGTAGCCGGTCATTTATGGGGAGATGCAGCTGTAGCCTATTTTCTTTCGGGAGAGCGCTATAATGACTCTGAAACCGAAGTACTGGATATCATGACTCAAGGACTTGGGCATATTGGACAGGGACCGGAGGCAGTAAAACTGAATCTCCCACATGGAGGTATTCAGATGCCATTTGGAAAAGATGTATTTACATACGCCTGTACCTATATTGCTCAGAATACAGAGAAGATTTTAGCAGATAATGGCTATGAAGTAAAAGACCTTTCCTATTTTATTGGTCATCAGGCTAACATGCGTATTCTTAAAAACGTGGCTCATCGTTTAGGATTGCCGGAGAAAAAATCTTTATCCAATATTGAGCGTATGGGAAATACAGGGTCTGCCAGTGCTTTACTTGTATTTGCAATGAATGACAGTCGTTTTGAAAGTGGCGACTTGGTATGTATGTCGGTATTTGGTGGAGGATATTCTGCCGGTGCGTGTTTGATACTGATAGGAAAAAGAACTGATTCTGTATAATTTTGGAAATACATTAGAAACCGTTTAAAATCCCTGTATTTATTTGAGTACAGGGATTTTTTGAATATATACGCCTGATTTTGACTAATAATACAATTCCAGTTTCCCGCCTTTTATTAATTCATTGTGATCTATACTGAAATCGGCAACCTCTTTTCCATTAAAACGTACGCTTTGAATGAGGTCTTGGGGGGATTTTCGATTAATCGCCTTGATTGTCAATTTCTTATTCTTTGTTAACCGAATTACCAGTTCATCATAAAGTGGCGAAGTGATTTCATACCAAGGTTCTCCGATAACCAAAGGATACAGCCCTATGGCACCGAAAACATAATACGCACACATGGTTCCATCGTCTTCATCCATTTCCGGTAAGAAACCATTTTTCTTTGTGGTAAATGTTTTGGCTATAACAGGTTTAGGATATTCCGCATTTCCTCCATAGAGATGTGTCATTTCCTCGGTAAGTATTTTGCGGACGATTTTCTGGCAGTTTTCCGGATAACCCAACCGATTGTAAAGATAAGGAATGTGCAGACCTGGTTCGTTAGTCTGATTACTCAGATTGTTGGCATAATAATAGTTTAATTGCTTGGCAAGTACATCTTTTCCTCCCGAAGTTTCTATCATTATGTCCAGATATTGAGGCACCGCCCACCGATATTGCCAGCGTGTACCCTGATACAAACCACTTCCACGCATTTTTGTAAATGATTCGTTTATATCTTTGAAGTCTTTTAACCAAATGGAACGAAATAGTTCTTCTGCTCTTTTGGCATACATCATTGAATCTTCTTTTTTACCAAGCAGTTTTGCAATTTCACTCATACTCCATAAATCAATGGCCGTTTCGAAAGCTTGATCAGGGCGCTGAGTTTGTAAAGTCTCCATGTCCTTTTTGAAACCTTCATACCCATCAGAAAGATCAAAAGGAATACCTTTTTTATAAGCATCCAGAATAATAGCTATGGAATGTTCAGTACGAACGGTGGGAGTAGATTCATATTTTGTAGCCCAATCTTTTTTGCCATACTTATATAATTTAGAAAGCGATAAGCTGATATTTCGCATGGTTGAATGGTCTATCAATGTAATTAACGGAAATTTAGTGCGATAAGAATCCCACATAGACCATGAGCTATAATAAGTAAAGTTATCGGCCTGTTGAATGGAGCCATCGGTTGCCAAATATCGGCGATCGTGAGAAGTAACGTTTGCCGGGCTTAGGAATACGCGATACAAACAGGTATAGAAAAGCGTTAAATCATTTCTATCTGTGCTGTTGATCTGAATACGGGAAAGAAGTTTTTCCCAGTCTGCCGCTGCCTGTTTACGAATATCCGAGAACCTCTTTTTTGAATAACGGGTGTTTTCTTCTTTTGCAACATCGTATCCCAAAGGAGACAGTGCAATGCGCACTTCGACGGAGGATGTTGAATTTCTGCTAAACTCCAGTTCTGCTATTCCTTCCTGTTGAGATAAAACGTTGAATGGTTCATTAGTTGTCAGGTTATAATACAATTTGTATTCACCGTGATTGCAGGTGTTTCCTGTTCTGATAAAACCTTGTAACTCGTAATCGGAAATCACTTTGATTTCACATTCTCTTATTTTTTCAAATCCGGCAGTTACATCTAATGTTAATAAGGCTTTTTCGGTTTCGGGATAATGAAAACGCTCAATAGCCAGGTTATTAGTAGCAGAAAGTTCCACTTTTACGCCATTGTTCAGCGTAACAGCATAATATCCCGGTGTAGCTGTTTCGGTTGATTTGTTGATTTCCGGCTGAATGCTTTTACTCACCGGTTTTAGTCGAATGTTGCCGCCGGCTCCACTACATCCAATTCCGGAAATTCGGTTTACGCTAAATCCGGATATTCTGGTAATGTTGTAATCATAACCCACGTGACTTCTCGGAACCATGTCGGGACATACTCTTACCATGCCGTAGGGCACACAGGCGGCAGGGTCTACCTGACCATTGTCTCCGGCAGTTCCAATGAATAAATCGACATAATCACATTTCAGTTCTTTTTTCTTGGCGAAACTCTGTACTTGTGGTAAACTTATTAAAAGAATAAATAAAAAAGTGGTGTTTAGTTGTTTCATTGTATAAATATGCTTAGAGTGTTATTGGCAAATAAACCTATCGCAATTTCTTTTTTTGATAATAAGAAGCAGATACACTGAAGAAATAAATAATTCCTATAACCAGTATTCCGCTACAAATGCCATAGAGCCAGTCAAAGTTTAATTTTTCAATCACCATGCCACCTATAACTGTTCCTATTCCTATGCCTAAATCCCAGAAAGTAAAATAAGTGGCATTAGCCGTGCCACGTTGGTTGTGCCGTGCCAGGTTGATGAGCATTGTCTGAAAGGCAGGGTTC
The DNA here is from genome assembly GCF_010500995.1 of Bacteroides sp. 224. Classification (GTDB taxonomy): domain Bacteria; phylum Bacteroidota; class Bacteroidia; order Bacteroidales; family Bacteroidaceae; genus Bacteroides. The sequence continues at coordinate 82,374 of NZ_QVMK01000006.1, forward strand.
AGGTATCCCAATCCTATTCCCATAATGAAAGCGATGAGATAAAGCATCCATGTACTTTTGCAGAACGTAAACAAGATGAATGAAAGAATCAGGAAATAACTGCCAATCAGAATCATTTGTACAATCTTTCCGTTATTAATGGGGCGGGCAGAGAGAATACGCGCCAATATAATTCCAAAAGACAGAACGATAAAAAACAATCCGGCACTACTTTCAAAGGGAGCTAAATCACTGTATAGTCCCATATAGTTGAGTACACAACCATAGCCTAAACCTATCATGAAAAGCAAAGCTACACAGGGCAGTGCATTTACCAGTATGAAGCGGTCGAGCGATAACGTTTGATGAACTTCCTGTTTTGCACGTTCTTTTTTGATTGGTTTAATAAATAGAATGGTAAAGAAACCAATAAGCCCGGAAAAGAATGCAGCGAGAAAGAGTGTATCAAAAGAATAATTGTTGTGAATCCAAAGCCCGGTAACAGGACCGATAGCCATTGCTATATTGGCAGCCATCCCAAAATATCCGATACCTTCGCCGCGCCTTTCCGATGCCATGATATCTACTGCTACTGTGCTGCCGCTTACTGTACTGATACCGAATGCAACACCATGCAGTGTACGAAGAATCATGAATAACATAAGCGTGGTGCCTACAACATATCCGGCGAAGATAATACAAAAGAAGCCATAACAAATAAGGTATAGTGGTTTACGACTGAACTTGTCGACCATGAATCCCGAAAAAGGACGAATAAAAAGTGCTGATATGGTATAAAGCGCCAATACAATGCCAGCCAGCGAACCGCTTGCACCCAGATTGTTCATTACATAAAATGGCAATACGGGAATCAGCATATAAAAAGAATAGAATAAAAGAAGGTTAGAAATAAAAACGAATATAAAATCTTTGGTCCATAAAGCAGGACGGTTATTATTATTCATGTGAGTTGGATTTATCATTGGATTAAACTTCTGCAAAAGTAGTTTATGTGTAAGCTAAAACCAAGTGTATTCAAATGTTTTATATTCTTTAATCTATATTTCGGAAGATCTTTTACGTACTTTATACTCCGTAGGTGTCTGTCCAGTTTGTTCCTTAAATACTTTATTAAAATAGGTAATTGTTTCAAATCCACATTCTATACTTACTTGCGAGATGTTGGTGTCTTCCATTAATAGGAGTTTACAGGCATAATCTATACGCATATCTAAGATGTAGTTCTTAAAAGACTTCCCTGTTTTACCTTTAAAGAAACGGCAAAATGCGGTGGGATTCATGGCGGCGAAAGAGGAAATCTCTTCCAAATCAATCCGACGGGTATAGTGCTTATTTAGGTAGGCTATTATTTTATCGATTCTTGAAACATCAAAAGGAATATGATAAGTATAGTCTGATGTAGAGATGATCTGGCGCGAATTGGTTTCGGACATCAGTTTTAAGAGTTGCAGAAAAGAAGTAATCTGGTCTATTCCTTTCTCTTGAGGAATCGAATCCAATAATGCTTTTAGTTTAGACGAATGTGGCGAAGGGAAAAATACGCCTCGTTGCGACTCTTCGAACAGCGTTTTTATCTTTATAAAATGAGGATAATGGTTGATAGCATGCTGCATAAAGTCTTTCTCGAACTGAATAATGGTTCCTTTCACACTGAGCAGACAGTCGTCGGCACTGTATGCCTCATCGCTTTTCATGCAGTGGGGCAGATTGGGGCCGGTTAAGAGAATATCTCCATCTGTGTATCTTTCTATGCTGTTTCCTATAAAACGGGTTCCAGTCCCTGTTTTTACATAAATAATTTCGTATTCCGGGTGAAAGTGCCACGGATAGGTAAAACGTTTATAGTGATAAAAACGAGCTTTCAGTGGCGACGATTTAGAGATAGGAAGCTGCTCATTGATAATCTTTTTCATGCTTAAAAATGCAAATGTAAAATAACTATATGCAAATATAGAGGAATATTCTTGTGCTTTGTGTTATTATTTTTGCAAAAGGGAAAAAATAACTAAGTATTTATGAATGAAATCTTTAGTATAAAAGGAAAGGTAGCAGTTATCACCGGTGCCGGTGGTGTATTGGGTGGCAGTATTGCAAAAAGTTTTGTGAGGGCAGGTGCTAAGGTCGTGGCAATTGATATCCGTCAGGAAAATCTGGATAAACAGGTACAGGAGCTAACCGAACTTGGTGGAGAAGCTATCGGAGTAGTAGGGAATGTACTCGACATACAAAGCCTGGAAAATGTGGCGCGGGAAATTCTGGCTAAATGGGGACGTATTGATATTCTTTTGAATATAGCCGGAGGCAATTTACCGGGAGCAACCTTAAACCCCGATCAAGAGTTTTTCGATATGAAGATTGAAGACTGGGAAAAAGTAACCAACCTGAATATGAACGGAACGGTATACCCTTCGATGGTATTTGGCAGAGTGATGTCAAAGCAAAAAGGCGGTTCCATTATTAATGTATCTTCTATGGCAGCCTATTCGGCCATCACCCGTGTGCCGGGTTATTCGGCGGCTAAAACAGCCGTAAGTAACTTTACGCAATGGTTAGCAACAGAAATGGCTTTGAAGTATGGAGATGGAGTTCGGGTAAATGCCATCGCCCCGGGTTTCTTTATTGGTGATCAGAATCGGGCTGTATTGATCAATCCCGACGGATCACTTACCGACAGAAGTAAAAAGGTTTTGGCAAAAACTCCAATGGGGCGTTTCGGAGATATTTCGGAGTTAAATGGAGCCGTTCAATTCCTTTGTAGTGAAGCCGCAAGCTTTATTACAGGAGTGGTTTTGCCTGTGGATGGCGGATTCAGTGCTTTTAGTGGAGTGTAAAATAATAGAATAATCTTATCTTCGTAGGGAGATTATGAATCAATTAAATCAATATCAATGAGAATTATTGCGGTTCTATGCATTAGCCTAATGGTTTCCATGCAGGCTTTTGCTTCTTTTTCATTTCAGCAAGGGAAAGATATCAAAGTAGTGGTAAACAGTAATGAAGAGAAAGTAGTACATACTGCCCTTGCCCTTTTTCAAAAAGATTACAGCAACGTTTTTGATGCAAATCTAACAATCAGTAACAAACGGGGGAGTCTTTATGTAGGTACTCTGGGGCTAAAAAGTAAAGCCGAAAACCTGGTTGGCAAGGAAGCTGTAGAGGAATTAAAAGATCATCATCATGGCTTCTTAATTACAGTAAAAAAAGGCAATCTGATTGTGCTGGGAAATGATAAACAGGGTACCGCTTATGGCGTATTGGAGTTATCGCGTAAGATAGGAGTTTCTCCCTGGATATGGTGGGCCGACTCGCCAGTAGCAAAAAAAGAGAATTTAACACTGGAAGAAGGCTATAAACAGTTGGACTATCCGGCTGTTGCCCATCGGGGCATTTTTATCAATGATGAAGACTGGGGGCTTTGTCCCTGGAGTTGGAAAACCAATGAACCCTCTACACAAGAGGGACGCATTGGCCCTCAAACTCATGAGCGTATCTTTGAACTGTTATTGCGTTTACGCGCCAATATCTTTTGGCCTGCTATGCATGAGTGTTCACTCCCTTTCTTCCTTATTGAAGGGAATCGGGAAGTGGCCGATCGTTATGGAATAACCATTGGAACCTCTCATTGCGAGCCTATGCAACGGAACACAAACGGCGAATGGAAAGTAGCAGGGGTAGGGCAGTACGATTACGTGAAAAATGCGGCGAATGTTTATAAATTCTGGGAAGAACGGGTGAAAGAGGTAGCTCATTCCAATAACTATTTTACATTAGGTATTCGCGGTGTACATGATAGTAAAATGCTGGGAGCCAATACCATTGAGGAACAACGAAGTGTATTAAAACAAGTTCTGCAAGATCAACGCGAACTTATTGCTAAATATATGAACAACGACGTGACAAAAGTTCCTCAGGTATTCATCCCCTATAAAGAAGTGCTCGACATTTATCGGTCCGGTCTCCAAGTGCCGGATGATGTAACCCTGATGTGGTGCGACGATAATTATGGCTATATTAAATACCTTCCCAATGAAGCCGAACAAAACCGAAAGGGAGGCAACGGTATATATTATCACCTGTCTTACTGGGGGCGTCCTCATGATTATCTTTGGTTAGCTACCACCTCTCCGGCGCTTATTCGCACAGAGTTGAAACGGGCTTATGATTACAATGTACGTCAGCTGTGGGTTATTAATATAGGAGATATTAAACCGGGAGAATACTTGCTTGAGTACACCCTCGATATGGCATGGGATAAAGAAGTGCTGTTCAACACGAACAGTAATGAGCATCTGAAAAACTGGTTGTCGAGAGAATTTGGTGCAGATATGGCTACTAAGCTATTGCCCCTGTGGAATGAATATTATGCACTCAGCTATCGTTGTCGTCCCGAATTTATGGGAAATACCCGTACGGAAGAGAAAAATCCGATTTATAAGCAAGTGAAAGATCTGCCATGGGCAGATAGCGAAGTAAAAGAACGCTTAGCTATCTGTCATGAAATGGAAAAACAATTGTTGCAATTATCTTCCACTATTGAAGAATCGAAGCGGGCTCATTGGTATCAGTTGGTTGAATATCCTATCAGAAGCTTTTGTGCCATGAACCGTAAAATGCTGGGCGGACAATTGGCTCGTCACGGAGAAGCTCCTTGGCAAGATGCCGTCAAAGGATACGATGATATTGTAAATATGACCAAAGAGTATAATTCGATGTTGGATGGAAAATGGAATTATATAATGGATTACCACCCACGTAATCTTCCGGTTTTTGAACCTTTGAATACAACCCTTAAAAGCGTGCCATTACCGGAATATGAAGACCAAAAATGGATATTGAAACCTTCGGATGGAATCTTTGGAAATGCTTCTTATAAAGTAAACGAACTTGGTTATAGCCGGGAGGCATTGGTGTTGGGCGAGAAGGATGTTTTTTCAGCTTCACTTCCTGCCTCAACAGATTCGCTGACAGTAACCTTTGCATTTGTTCCCAGTCATCCAATTGGGTCGGATAAATTACAAGTTAAAGTTGAAGTAGAAGGAGAATCTCCCAAGCTTCTTAATTATGAAACGTATGGCCGGAGCGAAGAATGGAAAGTAAATGTGTTGTATAACCGGGCTACACGTACAATAATGCTTCCTCCTTCCTCCACTCAGCGTAAGATTCAGGTTCAGGCTATGACTCCCGCTGTTATCCTGGACGAGATAACCATAAAAGCAACAAAATAAAAGATGGAAAAAACGTGGAGATGGTTTGGCAAAAAGGATAAGATCACCTTATCTATGCTGAGGCAAATAGGAGTAGAGGGTATCGTTACCGCTTTACACGATATTCCGAATGGAGAGGTTTGGACATTGGATGCCATTCTCGATTTAAAGAACTATATAGAAGAGGCTGAGTTGAGGTGGTCGGTTGTAGAAAGTCTTCCGGTGAGCGAAGCCATTAAATATGGTAGCTCAGGAAGAGATAAATTAATTGATAATTATATCATAAGTCTGGAGAATTTAGGAAAAGCCGGTATAAAAACTGTTTGTTATAACTTCATGCCTGTTATCGACTGGATCCGTACCGATCTTTATCATAAATTACCGGATGGTACTTCCACCTTATTTTTCGATAAGATTAAGTTTGCTTATTTCGATATCTGTATCCTGAAACGGGATAACGCAAAAGAAGATTATTCGGAAGAAGAACTTAATCAGGTGAATGCATTGGATCAGACTATCACCCAAAAAGAAAAAGATGAACTGATAGACACGATCATTGTGAAGACGCAAGGCTTTATCAATGGAAATATAAAAGAAGGAGATCAGCACCCGGTAGCTATATTCAAGAAACTTTTGGATTTATATAAAGGAATAGATAAAGAAATTTTGCGAGAGAATCTTTGTTACTTCTTGAATCGCATCATGCCTGTGTGCGAGGAATACGGAATCAATATGTGTATTCATCCGGACGATCCTCCTCGGGCGGTGCTTGGTTTACCACGAATAGTAACCGATGCCGAAGATATACAGTGGATCTTAGATGCCGTAGATAATCCTCATAATGGGTTAACGTTCTGTGCCGGTTCTTTAAGTTCAGGTATTCAGAATGATGTCCCTACTATGGCAAGAAAGTTTGCGAATCGGATACATTTTGTACATTTGCGAAGTACTGATGTATGCAAAAACGGAGATTTTATAGAAGCCTCACATCTGGAAGGTAGAGGACATCTTATTGAACTGGTGCGTATATTTGAAAAAGAAAATCCGGAATTGCCCATGCGAGTAGATCATGGACGTCTTATGTTAGGAGATGAAGATAAAGGATATAACCCCGGGTATTCTTTTCATGGAAGAATGTTTGCACTGGCGCAAGTGGAAGGAATGATGGCAGCGGTCAAGGGGCTATCAAAAGTTTAAGTTGATTATAAAACAGTTTGAACACAGAAGGCACGGGAGCGTAAATTAAACTGTGTCAGCTTTTCGCTTTCACTTTAAGGTTTCAGGTTTTTCATTCCCCTGTCTCATTCAATGGGTAATGAGGAACCTGAG
>NZ_QVMK01000070.1:0-4991 GCF_010500995.1 Bacteroides sp. 224
TCGTCACGCTGATGGTACTGCGTAACAGTGGGAGAGTAAGTAGTTGCCGTTTTAATGAAGAGCCTTCTTATCAAAGATGATAGGAAGGCTTTTTGCGTTTAGGTAATATGATAAATATCGTTTAGTTACTACTAAATCAGTGATAGAACGTATACCGGAAATGGCTTTCGATATGCTTGCTTGGAAAGGTGTGCAAAGTACTGTAAGAGAATTGTATATAGATATCGAAATAGAGGCTTTAGGCGCTGTTAAAATGTTTTAGGTTATCCATATCATAAAAAGATTTCCTTGGCTCCAAGGAGGCTGTATTCTCTTCAAATAAAAAGATTGTCCGGCTAGCAGTAAGTTCACAATGGTTTATTGAAAATGGAGGTAATCCCATAACAATTCAACCGACTTTTCGGATTGACCCCTAACTTCTCGGATTGATCCGTTGCTCCCCCAGCAGAACTAATCAAAAGCTATAAAACAAAAAAAGCATCCGATTACTCAGATGCTTCTTCTTTAGTTGCGGAGGCCTGACTCGAACAGACGACCTTTGGGTTATGAGCCCAACGAGCTACCAACTGCTCCACTCCGCGATGTTTCTGAGTGCAAAGGTACACCTTTTTATTATAAAAACAAACTTTCTCGTTCTTTTTTATGTAATTCTTTTGCGGGTATATCTTAATTGGCTGATATATAGCTTTATAGAGAGGCTGATAATTTAATGTACTTACTCATAATCTTGCATATTAATGGTTGTACATAATTAAAATAAATACTGTCATAGATAATAAACAAAATTTCATGCCAGAAGTTCTATGCTTTTCGAATGAAGTAGGTATTGGATAACTAAAGCGGCGGTAAACTGTTAATCTACGATGTTAATAAACTCTTTTTTTTCTTGTGTGATATGATGAAAAGAGTTACTTTTGCTCATATAATTCAGAAATGTGCAACTCTTATGACTGTATCAAAAACTAAAGCTAAATTAGTAGATGTGGCTCGTCAGCTTTTTGCTAAGATGGGAGTAGAGAGCACTACCATGAATGATATTGCTGTAGCCTCTAAAAAAGGAAGAAGAACTCTGTATACTTATTTTAAAAGTAAGGAAGAGATATACTTGGCAGTTGTTGAATCTGAGTTGGAAATGCTGTCAGAAACACTCTCTCGCGTTGCAGAGAAGAAAATATCACCCGACTCAAAGATATTGGAAATGATTTATACCCGGTTAGATGCGGTTAAAGAGGTAGTTTATCGTAACGGAACTCTTCGTGCTAACTTCTTTAGAGATATTTGGCGGGTGGAAAAGGTTCGAAAGAAATTCGATGCCAAGCAAATCCAGCTATTTAAAGCAGTGCTGAATGAGGGAGTAGATACCGGAGTGTTTGTAATAGATGATACGGATATGACAGCTAATCTCGTTCATTATTGCCTGAAAGGTATCGAAGTGCCCTATATTAGAGGCAAGATAGGTGCAAACTTAGATTTAGAGACACGAAAAAAATATGTGGCAAACATTGTGTTTGGCGCACTTCATAAAACAGAAATCAATAAATAATTTATTTTATGGGATTATTAGATGGTAAAACAGCCCTTATAACCGGTGCAGCACGTGGTATTGGTAAGGCAATCGCTTTGAAATTTGCTTCAGAAGGAGCTAATGTTGCATTCACCGACTTGGTGATCGATGAGAATGCACTAAATACAGAAAAAGAAATTGCAGCTTTTGGAGTGAAAGCAAAAGGATACGCTTCTAATGCAGCCAATTTTGAAGATACTGCTAAAGTAGTAGCAGAAATACATAAAGAATTCGGTCGTATCGATGTTTTAGTAAACAATGCCGGTATCACTCGTGATGGGTTGATGATGCGTATGAGTGAGCAGCAATGGGATATGGTTATCAACGTGAACCTGAAATCTGCTTTCAACTTTGTTCATGCTTGTACACCAATCATGATGCGTCAAAAATCAGGTAGCATTATCAATATGTCTTCTGTGGTTGGAGTTTCAGGTAATGCCGGACAGTGTAATTACTCAGCTTCTAAAGCAGGTATGATTGGGTTAGCGAAATCTATAGCTAAAGAATTAGGTTCTCGTGGTATCCGTGCAAATGCAATTGCTCCGGGGTTCATTATTACTGAAATGACAGACCAATTGACTGACGAAGTAAAAGCAGAATGGGCAAAAACAATTCCATTGCGTCGTGGTGGTACTCCCGAGGATGTTGCAAATGTAGCAACTTTCCTTGCATCTGATATGTCATCTTATGTATCAGGTCAGGTATTGCTTTGTGACGGCGGTATGAATATGTAAAATGACGGTAGTCTACGAAGATAATCACATTATTGTGGTCAATAAGGCCGCTTCCGAGATTGTTCAGGGAGACAAAACCGGCGATACCCCTCTTTCCGAAATGGTAAAACAGTATCTGAAAGAAAAGTATCAGAAGCCTGGTAATGTTTTCATCGGTGTTACGCACCGACTGGACAGGCCCGTAAGCGGTCTTGTTGTTTTTGCAAAAACAAGTAAAGCACTTCCTCGCTTGAATGAATTATTTAAGAATGGTGAAGTGAAGAAGACGTATTGGGCTATTGTGAAAAATGCTCCCAAGGAAACAGAAGGTGAATTGGTGCATTATCTGGTGCGTAATGAAAAACAGAACAAAAGCTATGCGTATGATAAAGAGGTACCTAATTCCAAGAAAGCTATTTTAGATTATCGGTTAATTGGACGTTCTCAGAACTATTGCTTATTGGAGGTTGATCTAAAAACCGGAAGACATCATCAGATACGGTGTCAGTTAGCGAAAATGGGATGCCCTATTAAAGGAGATTTGAAATACGGATTCCCTAGGTCTAATCCGGATGGAAGTATCTCTTTGCATGCCCGACGCATTAAGTTTATTCATCCTGTATCTAAAGAATTATTGGATTTGGAAGCTCCTGTTCCTGAAGATAAGTTATGGAAGTCATTTGAATGAAAAAAAGCCACCCCTGAATAGACAGTAATAATTGGGGTGGCTTTTTTGCTAAAAAAAGAACTTGTGTGCTTTATATTCTTATTTGGCACTTTCAATAGGTTTTTCAGCTGCTTCTTCTGTTGTCGGTTTTTTTAGGTTTTGTGTTGTTGGGTCCTTCTTTCTTTTGTTGCCGGTTTATCTTGTTTAACTGGAACTTATGCTATTACAACAGTTGCACCAAATAAGAACATAAACGCAGCCACAAATTACATTAGCTTTTTCATAGCTACAACTTTAAGTGAGTGAAACAAATTATTAAATAAAATAGTGTTTAGCCTCATGCCATATATAGATCAATCACTGTGCCAAAGATGTTTTTCTTTGTACTAATTGATTTAAAGTATTGAAAGTGAGTTGCTTATGTGCTTTTTGCTCAGAAAAGAAAGTTGGGGAGTGGTGTGGAAACTGTGGAATTGGGTGTGGAATTTTTCCACAATAAATTGTGGAATCAATCCAGGTTATAGAGTTTCAACTTATTATATAATGTTTTTCTGTCGATGTTTAGGAGTTGAGCAGCTTTACTCTTATTGTTATTGGTTTGTCTTAATGCCTCAAGAATATGGTCTTTTTCTGTTTCTTCATTCTTTAGAGCAATGTTCGGATGAGGAGGGGGAGTGGTGGTTAATTCCTCTCCTAATTCTAAAACAGAAATATAGTTTCCTTGGGCAAGTAGAGTGGCTCGTTTAATTACATTTTTCAACTGTCTTAAATTACCCGGCCAGTGAAACTCCTGTATGGCCTTGGTTGCTTGTTGATCAAAGCCAATAATTTGTTTGTTCAGTTCCTGATTGGCTTGATCCAGAAATAGGTTAGCAAATAGAAGAATGTCTTCTTGCCTTTCTTTCAAATCAGGAATTCTTAGGGTGAACTCATTGATGCGATGATATAAATCTTCGCGAAATGTACCTTTCTCAATGGCTTGATCCAGATGCTCATTGGTAGCAGCTATTAAGCGAATGTCGACAGTTATTTCTTTATTAGAACCAATTGGACGAATCTTCCGTTCCTGTAATGCACGAAGCAACTGGACTTGTATCTCATAGCTTAAATTACCTATTTCATCCAGAAAGATGGTGCCTCCGTTAGCTTCGGTAAATGCCCCGGTCTTATCAGAAAGAGCTCCGGTAAAAGAACCTTTTATGTGACCAAAGAACTCAGAAGCTGCCAATTCTTTAGGGATTGCTCCACAATCAATAGGGATAAATGGCTTGTGACTACGATTACTTAATTCATGGATGCGGTGTGCAATATGCTCTTTTCCGGTACCACTGGCACCATTAATGAGAACAGACATATTGGTGGGTGCTACTAAATTTACATAATTGTAGAGCTGTTTAGCTAAGTCACTTTCTCCTTCCAAATAAGGTGATTTATTAATGTGGCAAGGGTTAGCCGGTATTTTCTGAGTCGGCTTAGAGTCACTGCTTAACGCTTCGTTTATTTTTTTTAGTAATTCGTCCGGGTTTACGGGTTTTGCTATATAATCATTGGCTCCTAATTTGATGGCCATTACGGCCGACTGTATATCGGCGTATCCGGTCATGATAATAAGCGGAATGTGGAGTTGTTCCTTAGACATCCACCTCAATAAGTGAATTCCATCTTCATCGGGAAGTCGTAGATCTGAAAGAATAAGATCTATCTGGTCCTGCATCAGACACTTTTTTGCACGCATGATGTCACTGGCAGAAAAAATAGTAAATCCTTTTTTCTCAAGCCAAGTCTTTAGCATCATTCCAAATGTAATGTCATCCTCGATGATTAGTATAGATCTCATAATGCACCGTCGTTTATTAGCACTACAAAGGTATAAAGGTTTTTCGGGAATATTTGCTTTCTAAGGAACAAAATTCATTCGCCGCATCGTTGTAATGTATATTATATGATGTCCGTAACCATTCGGCGTAGTACGTCTCCATCTGTTTTCTTAGTATCTGTACTTTTGTTGCTTGAATTATATAAATCAAATGCTTTATGTGTGATGTTT
>NZ_QVMK01000070.1:5088-5547 GCF_010500995.1 Bacteroides sp. 224
TCGTGACATTCCTGGTCTTTGTGGAGAGATTATAGCCAAGAGTGGTTCTTACCCGGAACCCGAGAGCTGTCATATCTTTGTTGACCGTTCTCGTCGTCAGCTTAAAATTCTCTATCAACGCGAAAATGAATATATTATTGAACACCGCGCTTTAAGTTCAGGGTTGTATCAACTTGAAAGATCAGAACTCCGCTGTTCTTGCTTATCCATATCCTGGACTCGCTTGAATAAGCTATTGGCGATTCATAAGAGAAATAAAGCAAACAAAAAGATGCCTAAAAGATAGGATTATTAGTTGTATTTATTCGTCTATTTGGTTATTTATTTGTACCTTTACGGTATAAACAAATAACCCTTTTTCTTCATGAAAGAACTTACTGTTACCCTCACTTTGGAAGAATATAATCACCTTTTAAAGGAAAAAGAAGCTCTGCTGTACAAGGTGGATACTCTTGGTCG
>NZ_QVMK01000071.1 GCF_010500995.1 Bacteroides sp. 224
ATCTTTGTCGCTACATGCTGTAAACCCTGCCATCATAGCAGCCATTACAAGCATACTTACATACTTAAATTTAAATTTCATTGTTTAAAATAATTAGTTAATAAATAAATGGTTTCAAACCTTTTTCAATTCTCATTTCTTGTTATATATCAATAGATATGTTTGTGTGTTGTATTATTGTCCATTGTCAATTGCTCATTGTCAATTGTTCCAACTCCTGTTTCAACCCTCGTTTCTCTACCAGGTTAGCAATCTCCGAATCACGATTGATTCTGAATAGTTTATCTCCATCGGCTTTCACTGCATCACGAAGCATCTGAACAGCACCACCCTCGTCTTTCATCCTACAGCAAATGATGGCAGCCAGGTAGTAAACATTACCATTGGCAGGTAAAGAAGTTAGAATCTTCCAGGCCTTCTGATTATCACCCAGACAGGTTAGTGTAAGGGCCGTGTTATAGTCTTTATATGGACTAAGGATATTCAATGCACGGCTGTACTCCCGATCTCGCAACAACTGAAGACCCAAAGTGTAGTCCTTACGTTGCTCTTCGGTAAAGTCGGCATTGACTAGTAATTTGCCATCGGCCAACTCGTCCAAAGAAGAGATCAGGAATGTTAGTGTATCTAATGGAGCAATGGGGAAACCGCTACGGTCGGTAGCTGTGATCTGACCTTTCAGCGTAACAGCCAGGTTGCGAAGGTTTCTTGTTACCGGGTACTCCTGGGTATAACGGTAGGTAAAGTTGTTTCCTTCGGGAAGTACTATATCATAGCGGGTGTTCTCTTTATAAGGAGAAGGAACCAGCAGCTTGAACATTTCTTTCTTACGGGCGGCACGCTCTTCATTCAAGGCAATTTCTCTTCCTAAAAGGTTCTCGGAGGCCAATCGGATAGAATCTTGTTCGTGAGGCAATAAAGCCTGAACTTCCTCGGGACGAAGGCTTTGCAAATAAGCACTGCGGAATTTAGCAGGCACAGAGTTCAAAGAGATTGTGCGCTTTTCAGGAACTTTGGCTTCCAAACGTTTTTTGATCTTTTCGTAAGTACGATTCAAACGAACGGTATCCTTATTGGAGCCCAGACGACGACGCAATTCGAACTCATATTGCTTGCGGGCTTTAGTCAAAGCCTGTTCATGCAAATAACGCTGATTGGCATTGTATTCGCTATTGCGCATTTCTTCTTCAGCCTGCCATTGCTCATAAGAAGCGGCATACTTAAAACGATTCTGAAAATCGTTTAAACCGGCTTTCCGGCGTTCTTTCAATTCACGATCTACTGTTTTCCGATCCACAAAAGTGGTATTGTAAGCAGAAGAGTCAACTAATGAAGCCAAATACTCTTCATAACGGGCATAATCTTCTTTTTGCTTCTTAACGAAGTTCTTTCCACGAAGCACCACCTCTTCAAGAGCTACCAAAGAGTCGGTAAGTTGAAGTTCGGGCATCAGGCTCACCTGATAATCGTCCGAGATAAACTGCTTGGGAACATGAATCACAAAGTCGACAGCTACATAACCCTCACGAACGCTTGTGAAACGGGTACGAGAGGTTACTTTTACCTCGGGAAGCACATAAACACGACTTGTATCCAAACGTTCGTCGGTATTTTGAATGGTAGGTTCATCATTCTCCGGCAAGGCTACCTGAGTGTAGTTTACCTGCTCGCTCAAGACTGCACCCCCTGCCTTGCCACCACCCGGATGGGCTATGGAAACGCGCGAAGTCTCTAAGAAAAGACGCTCGGTGAGCAGGCGTTTCGGACGGGAAGTACCACAAGAGTAAAGAAAGGCTCCCAACAATACAAGACCCAAAAACGGAGTGATTTTTCGTGTAATATTCATTTTATATCTTTCAGAATCTGTTTATCAAAAACTATTTATGTTTGATTATTGTCTGTTGCGTTTGGCTTGTTTCTCGGTGTCTTCGAGTTTCTTATTCAACTCTTCCTGGTTATGAGTAGCTTCCTGAACACCGGCCGAAGAGGCTTGTTTCAAATATGCTTCTGCCTGTTCATACTCTTCAAGAGCTAAGTTCACTACACCCAGGTTGTTCCAAGCACTGGGAAGATTGCCGGCACGCTCCAATAAACGGCGGGCACTCTGGTATTCTTTGTTACGGATTAATAAGGCAGCAGCATTACTATTAGCTATAGGGTCGTTAGGGTAGTAGCGGGGAATCAGTTCCATAATAATATCTCGATACTCTTTACTTTCTTTACCATAATCCTCGGCTACCTTGTACATTTCCAATTGAGAAAGGTGTTCGGGAGAACGCTTGATTACTTCTTTGGCTTCGGTAAGGGTATAGTTTCTTACAGAGTAATCTACACGGTATTCTACGCGACGCAGATCCGGGTAAAGTTCCAACAACATTTTTTTATAGGGAATACCTTTGTTTACACGTTTCAGGCGGAGTTCACGAGCATCGGGAGCTTCGTCATTTGTGATGATAGCCAAAAGATCGGCTTTAGGTTCCAAATTGCTTTCCTCTACAAGTGTCTTTAATCCATTCCAGTCTTCGGCAGTATTCTTTACCGTAAAGAGAGCATCGGGAAAAGCGTAACGATCACGGATATATTCTTTCAGAGCTAAAGCACGATTGTAAGAAAGCTTATCATTGGATTTATAGCTGCCTTCGGGAGAAGCGAAACCTTCAATAGTCATACCAGTGATCTGAATATCTGGATCGTCGGCAATACCGGAGATGGCATCGTTGATCTTAGTTAATTCTACAGGGTTTCTACGGAACTCAGGAAGAATTACCGAACGTCCCACCTGAAAATCGAGGAATGCACTACCCTGACGGTTACGGGTCTTGACTTCACCCTCGGGTTCAACCATTGAGACTAACGGATTCACTTCATAAGGAATACGTGGAGATAGTTCAACACGATTAGCCAAACTGTACACATACAAACGACTTTCGCCACGGCAACCGATAATTTCTTGTTTTAGAGAAAAGCGACTGTTATCCATCCACTCTTCATAAGGAACACAGATGGAATAGGTGAACATTTCATTGGTATATTTGTCTGCATTAATTTGAAAACGGGGAGCTTCATAGTGAGACAACCACTCATCACTGGTGATGGTAAACCAACGATGGTTCAGATTGGCACGGGCACGACCCGTTAACTGAATATAAGGAAGTGAAAGCTGAGGACCGCCACCATCTACACTAATCTGAGGTTCGAAAATTACCGATCCGCAATTGGGAGAAGCTTTTGAGTCGACACGAATATCAAAACTTATATAAAGACTATCGCCGACTTCACGGAACTCACGACCTTCCACAAAAGCAAGGCCTTTATAATTCTGTGCAACAGCCTCTCCCCAACCCTCTCCCAAGGAGAGGGAGAAAAGAAAGAAAAGACAGCCTCGCCACAGCCCTCTCCCCAAAAGAGGGAGATGAGAGAATGATTGACTAATAAAAGTATATATTGTTTTCATGAAATACTGAATTATATGTTGTAAAATAAAATTTTAATATATTCCCCCTCCCTCTCTCCTTGGGAGAGGACCGGGGAGAGGCTTTATTATTTCAGGATATATACGAAACTAACCGTAGCACGCGTGGGACCGATGTAATGCTTATTCTTTGTCTTCTCAAAGTCGCCACATTCACCGAAAATGTAACGGTCATAATCAATATACAGATAACCCAGACCGATAGAAGCCTCTATATTCCAACGGGGAGAAAGGTACCACTGATAACCGTAGCTAAAGCCTCCACCATAAAGTTGACCTTCGTAACGGTGTTCCTTCAGAGAACCCAGTCGCAAACCACTCATATTGAAGAAAGACCAAGTAGGATGGAACCCCCAGAAGTGACCATAGAAAGGTTCGCAAAGCCAGATACGAAATTCGGGCTGAACAAGAAGGTGTTTAAACTTTTTCTCGTTGAAGTTCCAAGGATTATAACTAACATCTACATCCAGACTATAGCGTTTGGAAATACGGTATTCAACACCTACATTTAAACTCAAAGTAGCATCCAACAACGTATTGTTCTTAAAACCCCAACGGGGAAGAGCTGTGCCATACTTGTGAGGAACATCATAACGAGTACCCAAAACCTGACTATAGGAGAACAGGCTAAAGATGCTGGCAAAGAATAGTAATAGAATTGATTTCATATATTCTAAATATCTATTAAAATAGGATTTGGCTTCAGTGAGAAATATCAATGTCCGTCTCTGGGAAAGAGATGGACACAAAAAACAAAAGAAGAAAGCATT
>NZ_QVMK01000072.1 GCF_010500995.1 Bacteroides sp. 224
ATCTCACGAATCCGAAAATGAAAAGCGTGAGCATCGTTGGACTTCTTTTCTTTCATTGGTTGAGTCGTTAAAGAGTCAACCATATCTACAAAAAGACAAATCAAGAATGAAAATCTAAGCTAAGACGGTTTGTGAATCGTCATTTGCGGGAATGGGAAGTTGATGCCTTCTTTATTGAATGTTTCATAAATTTGCTTGTTGGTATCGAAATAAACTCCCCAATAATCGGAAGCTTTCGCCCAAGCTCGCACAATGATGTTTACGCTGCTGCTATCCAAAGCATGTAAAGCAATAAAAGGAGCAGGATCCGGAAGTAAACGGTTTTCTTTAGACATAATTTCTTCAATAACCGATTTTACTCTCTCATAGTCTTCTCCATAATCAATACCGATAATCCATTCTACACGACGTTTGTCTATATTGAAGTTAGTTATAATACTACTGCTTAACGAACCGTTAGGAAGATACAGGCGTATACCATCAGAAGTATTCATAATGGTATGGAATATCTGAATTTCTACAACTTTACCACTTACTCCCTGAGCTGTGATGAAATCGCCTACACGGAAGGGTTTGAAAAGCAATATTATGATTCCACCTGCAAAGTTAGAAAGGTTTCCGCTGAGAGCCACACCTATGGCTACTCCAATCGAGGCCAACAAGGCGGCAAAGGAAGTGGTTTCTATCCCTAATACTCCAATAACAGATATAATAAGCAGTACAATCAATGAAATATTAACCATACTGGAGGTGAACGAACGTACAGAGGCATCAACACTTCTTTTTAGAAGCAATTTTTTAACGATTCTATTAACAAGATGGATAACTAACTTCCCAACAATAAGTACAATCAGTGCTTTTACGATGGTTAACCCAAGGTGGGCTCCTTGCATTACCAGATTTTCTAATATCTTTTCGAACTGGGAAATATTTACATTATCCATGCTTTTGCTTTTATATTGTTATTCATTAATTAAACACCATTTATGATTTAAATGTTTTGCTTATTTTGAGGTTTCTGCGGCTTAAATAACCCGCCATTTACATCGAATAAAAGAATGAGCAAAATTTAAACCGACTCTAAATACGGCAAAAATAGTAAAGTAATTAATAGAATGCTTGCCTATAAATCATATATTTTCTCTAAGTTTGTAATTAAAATAAGAGGAAGCATGACTCAGAATAGAGTAAGAGACAAAATTCTTATACGTAATTCGTGGATCAGTACAATCGGTAATGCCATTTTATCCATTGCTAAGATTGTAGTGGGAGGATTAGCCGGAAGCTTAGCTGTAATTGGTGATGGAATAGATTCTGCTACTGATGTGGTGATTTCTATTGTGATGATATATACAGCACGCATTATGAGCAAACCTCCCAATGAGAAATATGTATATGGATACCAAAAGGCAGAAGGAATAGCTACCAAAGTTCTTTCAATGGTTATTTTTTATGCAGGTATTCAGATGTTTGTCTCGTCTATACAAAGCCTGTTTACTACCGAAACGAAAGAACTCCCCTCTACTATAGCCATTTATGTTACTGTATTTTCGATTGTAGGAAAGCTGCTATTATCTTTATATCAATTCCGGCAAGGTAAAAAAATAAATAGTTCGTTACTTATTGCCAATGCCAAGAATATGCAAAATGACGTGCTGATTTCAGTAGGTGTTCTGACTGGCCTTTTCTTTACTGTTATATTAAATATGCCGATTCTCGACTCTGTGACAGGGCTTATTATCAGTCTTTTTATTATAAAGACGGCTGTGGGCATTTTTATGGATTCTAATGTAGAATTGATGGATGGGGTGAAGGATGTTACTGTATATAATAAGATATTTGATGCAGTGAGATTGGTTCCCGGAGCGAATAATCCGCATCGGGTGCGTTCTCATCAAGTTGGGAATCTATATATGATTGTACTTGATATTGAGGCGGCAGGCAGCATGACTCTTTCGGAAGCGCATCAGATTGCGGAAGATGTAGAGCGGTGTATTCGCAACTCGGTGGAGAATGTGTATGATATAATTGTTCATGTAGAGCCGGAAGGAACTCACAGCGTTGGAGAGAAATTTGGAATAAACGAGAAAATGATAAAAACAAAATAACACGAAGAAAGAGCATACAAAGCGAAACAAAGCATTAATATTCTTGTTTTTTGCTTTGTATGAGTTTATAATAAAATCTATTTTTATAATTTAAATTTTTAAGTAAAACATGAAAAAGTACATTGCAGAAATGGTCGGAACAATGGTTCTGGTATTATTGGGTTGTGGAAGCGCCATTTTTAATGGTGGTGTAGGCACTACGGCTCAGGTTCTTACTGTGGCATTTGCCTTTGGCTTATCGGTGGTTGCTATGGCTTATGCTATTGGGGGAATTTCGGGTTGTCATATTAATCCGGCTATCACATTAGGATGTCTGCTTAGCGGACGTATCAGCGGAAAAGATGCAGGTATGTATATGCTGTTTCAAGTAATTGGTGCTATTATCGGATCGTCTATTCTTTATGCATTGGTTTCTGGTTATGCAGTAGATCCTAACGGAACACTTACCGGGGCAAACGGCTATGCAGAATCTACATCTACCTTAACTGCTTTTCTGGCCGAGGCTGTATTTACATTTATCTTTGTACTGGTAGTATTGGGAGTAACCGATTCAAAGAAAGGTAATTCATCTTTAGCAGGTCTTGCCATTGGTCTTTCTTTGGTGTTGATTCATATTGTATGTATTCCTATTACAGGAACATCTGTGAACCCTGCTCGTAGTATCGGTCCTGCTTTGTTCGAACAAGGTCCTGCTCTTTCTCAACTTTGGTTATTCATTGTAGCTCCATTTGTGGGAGCAATGTTTAGTGCAATTGTTTGGAAGGCAATTGGTGCGGATAAGAAGTAATAAAATATCCATTGTCAGGGCGGACTTATAGGTCCGCCCTCATATTATTCTTTCTTTCTCTGGCAGGGCATCCACTCAATAATCTCAACAGTTTATTTTTTGCCCTAAAATAGCTTTCTTTGTGCTCTATTTCCTTTTTAAATATCCTATTTATGAGTA
>NZ_QVMK01000073.1 GCF_010500995.1 Bacteroides sp. 224
AACAGTGGACTTGATAATCTATCTGAAAAAATAATAGGCAGGAAAAGACACATTTTTATACGCTTGTGTGAAATATGAAAATTATCATGTACATTTGCCGCGTAATCATCTTATTTGTAAGAGAGAGGGTAGAGAAGTGGAATAATGGCGAAAAAAATCAGAATTAAGGATATTGCAGCATTGGCAGGAGTATCTGCGGGAACGGTAGATCGTGTTCTACATAATCGCGGTAGTGTGGCCGAAGATAAAAGACTAAAGATTGAGGAGGTACTCAAGAAGATGAATTACAGTCCTAACATTCATCTTTCTGCCATCTCTCTAAAGAAAACTTATAGATTTGTTATTGCCATTCCTGATTTTTCGGAAGGTGAATATTGGTTCTTTGCAGAAAAAGGCATCAGACAAGCTTTTGAAACTTACTCGGCTTTAGATATTGTATGCGAATTTTGTTATTATAATCATTTTGATCTTTTTTCGTGCAGAGACTCTTTCGAACAAGTAATCCTGCATAAACCCGATGCGGTGATTATCGGACCTACTTTCAGAGATGAAACCATTCACTTATCGAATCAGCTTTCTGATATGGGGATTCCTTATGTCTTTATAGATTCGGCTGTGGAAGGGGCTTCTCCATTAGCCTTTTACTCGTCCAACCCATATACGTGTGGGTATCTTATTGCCAAACTGATAACAAATATTACACCGAAGGGTGCCGATATTGCCCTCCTTCAAGCCATTAGAATAGGAGATGAGAGTGCCAATGCAACCATTTTGAGAAAAGCAGGATTCATGGCTTATTATAATGAGCATAATCTTCAGAATAAACTTTACCGGGTTAACTACTCGGCATTAGATAATGAACAGAATGAGAAATTATTAAATGATTTTTTCAAAGACAATCAAGAAACAAAAGGTGCTGTTATTTTAAACTCGAGAGCTCATGTAATTACAGATTATATGAAGAAGCATGAGATACATAATATAAAATTCGTAGGGATCGATCTTACCGAAAAGAATAATCAGGCAATCAGAGAAGGGTGTATTGATTTTCTTATCGGTCAAAGACCTGAACAACAGGGGTATATGGCTGTAAAAACACTGATTCAGTATTTAGTATTTGGTAAGAGTGCACAGGTTACCAATTATATGCCCATTGATATAATTGTAAAAGAGAACGCGGATTTATATAGCGGGTTAACAGATTTTGTACTTGATACCGATTAGTGGTTCGGGAAATAAGAATGTAAAAATATACAGTAAATGAGGTCTTAAATTGCCCATTTCAACTAAAAAGAGTAGAGCCGTCAAGTTTGCAAACTTGACGGCTCTACTCTTTGAACTTGACAGCTTTACTCTTTATACTTGACGGCTCTACTCTTTACCCTTCTCAGAGTGTCTATGAAAAGGGGTGTGGTTGCATTATTATAAATTTTGAGCTGCATAAGTATTCATTTTTGCTTAATGAAAGTTACTTGGAAATAAAGAGTAATAGTATAAGTGGCATATATTCTTTCAACTCTTTGCGCAGTATCTCTATCGTTTTTTGTTTGTACCGATTAATCGATTTCACACTAAGTTCCAACTCTTCTGCAATTTCGGCATGAGTTTTCCCCTTAAAGAAACTTTCTATAAATACGGTGCGGTAGTTTTCGGGAAGTTTGTCCAGCGCTTCATGTAGCATCCGGTATAACTCATCCAATGTATATACACTGTCCGGCTCTCTTTCGTAGATTGGTGCTTTCTTTTGAATGATCTCTGCGTAATTCCATTCATGTTCCTGATGTTTCAGAAAATTCAGGCATTTATTCTTAACGCACATTTTTATATAACCCAGCGCGGTTTCCGAGTTTAAATCGAATGAATCAATGTTGCTCCACAAGGAAGTGAATACGTCAGAAAAAATGTCTTCCCTTGTATCTTTATCCTCTACAAACCTTTTGGCATACAGGCAGAAAGGGGCATAGTAGGTTTCATAAAGTTTCCTAAACTCCTGTTCTTTACTGTTCTTTAATAAAAGGTTTCTCATATTATTTAGGACTGATTTAAAGTTTTGACTACACAAATATGCAAATAAGAAATAAACCTAAAAAATAAAAAAGAAAATTTTCGCATTTGCCTGTCCCTTTTTGAAAGTCTAAGTTGTATTATAGATGTAATTGCAATTATCAACATAGTTTTTTGAATGAGAATATGGAAAAAATGAATCCTGAATCATTGCTACGGGAAGCGCAGGCATTAGGAGAGGATATTAAAGAATTAGAATCTATTGATGTACAGCAAGCTTACCGGCAGATGCAACAGAAGATTAAAAACAATCGGCAGAAGGCGATTTATAATCAGTGGATGCGATATGCTGCATTCTTTACCCTGCCCTTGTTATTAACTTCGTTAGTGCTGGGTTATCTGTATTTTCAGGAACCGACAATAGATGATAAATATGCTGAAATCACAGCTGCTAAAGGTTCGGTGATTCGTTATGAACTCCCCGATCATTCAGTAGTATGGCTGAATGCAGGAAGCACCTTGCGCTTTCCAACAGTTTTCAGAGCAGATAATCGAAACGTGGAGTTGAAAGGAGAAGCTTATTTTGAAGTTGAAGCCGATTTAGAACGACCTTTTTATGTAAATACTTCCAACGGATTGAGCGTGCATGTATATGGAACAAAATTTAATGTAGCTGCTTATGAAGATGATGATTACATCGAAACCGTTCTCGAAAAAGGAAAAGTAAATGTAACAGCCCCCGGGCAGGAAACTGTGGTTCTGGCACCCGGCGAGCAATTACTTTTTGAAAAACAAAATGCTAAATTAACTAAGAATACAGTCGATGTATACGAGAAAGTAGCTTGGAAAGATGGCAAACTAATTTTTAGAAATGCTCCTCTTGATGAAATTTTCAAGAAAATTTCCAGGCATTTTAATACCGATATAGAATTTCATACGTAAATTAAGTTGTGCTCCCCACTGCCGAGGAGCGTTTTAAATCATTTTTCAATCTATTACTTTGAATTCAGACAAAAGAAAGAA
Source organism: Bacteroides sp. 224 (assembly GCF_010500995.1). GTDB lineage: Bacteria > Bacteroidota > Bacteroidia > Bacteroidales > Bacteroidaceae > Bacteroides. The sequence goes on from NZ_QVMK01000073.1 coordinate 3,028, forward strand.
TAGCAC
>NZ_QVMK01000074.1 GCF_010500995.1 Bacteroides sp. 224
TAGAAGAAAAAGACTAATTTTACATCGCCATCAGTATAAGACAGGAAAGTGAACGGGTATCACCGTTTTTTGTGGGTGGATATCAACCGTTTTCGCCAGAAATTATGAATAAATCATTTGAGTATGCAAATATAAAGAACCAACCTGTTATTTCAATTAAAGAAGAGGATTTTAAGTCACACATTATATCTGGTATTTTAAATAATGATGAATACGTTTTTTTTAAATCTAATTTTATTCTTCATTCTGATTTAAAAAGCCAGATTGGCAAAAATAAAAGGTTTAAAGATTCTGAACAACTTATCCATAGATACAATCGAAGATTGCAATTATCCAGTAGGCCATGGGTTAATTATGATAATATGATTTCGTTTTCTTCTAAATCATTATATAAAAGTTTCCAGATATTTATAAATAGATTAGAGTCGGGGAAACTAAATGCTTCATCCAAAGATATGATTTCTTTTTTAAGCCAAATCAATGCCTTGAAAGGGAAACAATTTAATAATCATCTTTATCTCTTGTTTAAAAAGTTCGAGAACACAGAAATGTCTATCAGAAAAGAAGAACCTATTAAGCCAAATAAAATTCTTGCAAATGATTCTGATTTGGGAGATATTGATATACTTCTTATAAATACTGTAAAGAAAAAAATAGTTTGCATTGAGGCTAAAAATTATTATGAGGGTCGATCTGTATATGAAATAATAAGTCAAGCGAAAACGACAGAGGACAATCTGTCAAAAGTGTATAAAAGAGATGAGTGGTGTCTAAATAATATTTTGAAATTCTCTCATATACATAATGCTGTTGATGAATCGTATTCTTTAACAACCGTATTCCTGACATATAACCAGCCTGCATATATTTATTTTGAAAGAAATAATAGTAAAATCAAATTTATTTCTGCTCTCGATATAATAACTTCCCCTATGAAAATATTTGAATTGTAATTCGTAAACGCTCTTTTTGTATACTACAAAACGATCCTAATGATGCTTTTGTGCGTAATTCTTAATATTTTTGCATATAGTATTACATAAAATTTGATAGACCATTGAATAATGAATTCAAAACAGATTGATGAAATAGCTGTGTCTACAGTAACAAATTACTTTTGTTATTGTACAATGTTATCTCCTTATATTTCAAGCAATGACAAAGAACCATGCTGGGACGGTTTTATATATGTATATGGTTCGGAGTCGCAGAATAATGAGTCTCTAATTGGACGTATTCCCACTCAAGTCAAAGGTAGGGAATTGAAAAGAGAAGTTTTCAAGAAAGAGATATCATATCCCGTGAGTATCTCTAATTTGAAAACTTACAAACAAGATGGAGGTATTTTATATCTTGTGGTCTATATTTATCTTGACCGTAAACAAATCTATTATGCCAGACTCACGCCTATTGACATAAAACGTTATATTAAAAATGCTAAGGGAAAGCATTCGACATCTATTAAATTGGAACAACTTCCCAATTATACAATAGAGATAAATCACCTATTTCTGGATTTTTATCTTAATTGCAAAAAACAAACAAGTACTGCTGATAACCCTATTCTTGAAATAGATGAAGTCGCGAAAAATTGGGAAGGACTTAAGCTTACTTTTTTTGCTTCTGGTCTTCAAAAACAAAATATTCAGAGTTATCTATCTAAACAGCCTGTATATCTTTATGCAGAGGTTTCAACTTTACCTAATATGAAATCTTTATTGCCTGTAGGAGATGGACCCGTATACCTTTCCTTTACGAGAAAAATATCAGCAGATATAAATGTCTGCGGCATTACTTACTTCAAGGAATTTAAACAACAGATAATAGGAGAGAATTCTGTTATTACAATTGGTGACTGTCTCACAATTACTATGCCAATTAGGATAGAACAAAAAGTGTTTAATGGTAAGATAGATTATGTCCCAACCGCTACATTATTATCAGCCTGGATTAAAGAAAATGAGTTTATATATAATATTTTGACTCATGGTGAATTGAATATTGATGGAAATGTCTTTAAAATGTCTCTTCAAAAGAAAGATACTTATAAAAAAACTATCGCTAAAGATTTGGACTTTTGGAAAAAAGTAAAATGTGTATTTGAAAAGCTTCATGTTAATGCAGAATTAGACTTAAACCAAATAGAATTTGAAGATGAAGAATGTTTAAAAATTTTAATTGATGCGTTTTATTTTAACAAAAAAGTTCGTATTAAAGAAAAGATAGATCAAATTTTCAATTTACGAATTGCAAACTTAGATATTGCATTGTCATGCGAACAACATGTTTCTGGTTCATATAAATTGGCTACTTATAAAAAATTGATAGGAGATATAAGTTATAAAGATAATTCTACTACTAAGCCTTTGCTTACTTGTGTTTATTCGTGGTTTCAAAAAGAGGGTTTTCGCAGAGTCTCAAATATTGACTATGAACCTGAATTCGGGATAATTTTCTCTTCCTCTTCAATACATCACAAGGCATAGTTATCGTGCTCACATTGGATTTTTCAATTGAGTATTTTTGTTTTTG
>NZ_QVMK01000075.1 GCF_010500995.1 Bacteroides sp. 224
TAGTGCGCCCATAAGGCTGCATAATAAATATCTCTTTAGCAAGAGATTGGGTTCGTGTTCTTTGAGATAACAACCTACCACCAACCGACTTATCCGGAGGGGAAACCCAATGGGGAGTGTAGCATGTCGGTAAAGGCATAAGTCCACAAATTGCCATGTGGCGACTGAATGACAAGGTAGAAAGACAAGCATGAGGATGAAGCCTGAATTGGTTGAACGATAGTCCAGTGGCTGTTAAATGAGCCGTGACGGAAGGCAATTATAAACGTCACGCTGTAGTACTCTTCCGGTGTATCGGACGGATTGAGCAAAAGAACAGACTACAGCACAACCGCAATAAGCGGAGAAAAGGTCGAACGTCGCATCCGACAGCTTGTCGCGCTAATAGTTATTATGCAAGCTAAATGGGGATTGCCTAAGTTGGGACGCCGCAAGGCTATGGGGTTTAGCCTCTGAAAACCCAATATGGCAACGGAGCTTCCGTAGTAGTCCGAGCAGGGGAAAGCCCTGTACATGGCGAAGGGAAGCAGTTGGTAACTTTAATACAAACAAAGAAAGACGTGTGAGACGTATGAGAAATTCAGAGAATGTATTAAACATTTTAAGTGAACACAGCAATGTTTCGGGCTACAAGTTCGAAAGGCTGTACCGAATTCTATTCAATGAGCAAATGTACTATACTGCCTATCAGCGCATTTATGCAAAGCAAGGCAATATGACCGCTGGAACGGACGGTAAAACGGTCGACCAGATGAGCGTTCTGAGAATAGAAAGCCTTATCGTAAGCCTCAGAGATGAGACCTACAAGCCGCATCCGGCAAGGAGGGTGTACATTCCCAAAAAGAACGGTAAGAAACGACCGCTTGGGATACCTTCTTTCGAGGATAAACTGGTGCAAGAGGTAGTTCGAATGATTCTCGGAGCCATCTATGAGGGGTATTTTGAATATTCTTCACATGGTTTCAGGCCAAACAAGAGCTGCCATACTGCACTGACCCACATTCAGAAATCGTTTAGCGGGACGAAGTGGTTTATTGAAGGAGATATTAAAGGTTTCTTCGATAATATCAACCATGAAGTCCTTATAAACACTCTGAAAGAACGGATTGCCGACGAAAGGTTCATCCGCTTAATCAGAAAATTTCTAAATGCAGGGTATGTTGAAGATTGGAAATTCCATAAAACGTACAGTGGAACGCCGCAAGGTGGTTTGATTAGCCCCATTCTAGCTAACATCTATCTCGACAAGTTCGACAAGTACATGAAGGAATATGCAAAATCATTCGACAGGGGCAGAGAAAGGCAAAGCAGTACAGAGTACAAACGACTTGAAAACAAAAGAAGCAGGCTGGTGAAAAAGGCTAAATCCGAAGAAGACGAATCGGTCAGAGCAAATCTGATCGAGGAGATTCGGAAAGTCGAGAGTGAAATCGTTAAAACGCCCTACGGGTTAAACATGGACGAAACGTTCAAAAGATTGAAGTATGTGAGGTACGCCGACGACTTCCTTATAGGAGTTATCGGCAGCAAAGCGGAATGTGTGCAAATTAAAGCGAACATTGCTCGGTTTATGAGCGAAATGCTCCATCTGGAGCTATCAGATGAGAAGACGCTTATAACGCACGCACAAAACGCGGCTAAATTCCTTGGATATGAAGTCTATGTCCGTAAATCCCAAGCCCTAAGGCACAATCGGAACGGAGTTTTAAGAAGACCTTTCAATGGTAGAATAGTCTTGAGAGTGGCAAACGAGGTGGTTAAACGGAAATTGCTGGACTACGATGCAATAACCGTTGGGCAAGCCCACGGTAAAGAAGTCTGGAAACCCAAATCTCGTTCCTACATGATAGGCATGAAACCGGAGGATATCCTCGCACAATACAATGCGGAGATAAGGGGATTCTACAACTACTATTCTATCGCCAACGATATTTCATATCTCGGTAATTCATTCGGGTACAACATGGAGTACAGTATGTTCAAAACCATTGCTCAAAAGCAAAACAGTACACTAGGAAAGACGATAAAGAAACTCCGCAGGGGTAAAAACTTCGTTATTCCCTATGTGGACAGCAAAGGGCAAAAGAGAGTCAGAGTATTCTATGATGAGGGTTTTAAGAGAAAGACAGCACAAAGCTATGCCCAATGCGACAACATTCCGAACACGAACATCAGCCCTTACCCGAGCCTTATCGAGAGGCTGATGGCTGAAAAATGTGAGCTATGTGGAGCAGAAGGTAAAACGCTAATGCATCATGTACGCACCCTCAATGACCTGAAAGGGGGCAATGAGTGGGAACAACTGATGCTAAAGAAACGCCGGAAGACTTTAGCTGTTTGTGAAATCTGCAATGCCAAAATTCATGTTCGCTAAAATGAGAAAAACCAACGGAGAGCCGTATACGAGGAGACTTGTACGTACGGTTCGGGGGCAGGCTCCCGGAAACCTACCGTCGCAAGGCGGCAAGGCGCCGGGTGCCGAGCCTACTAT
>NZ_QVMK01000076.1 GCF_010500995.1 Bacteroides sp. 224
CAGGAGTAAAGAAAGGCTCCCAACAATACAAGACCTAAGAACTTTATAAACTTTCTATTCATTGATTTACTTCTTTTATTATCTACTGGTTGTCTTTTTGTAGATATGGTTGACTCTTTAACGACTCAACCAATGAAAGAAAAGAAGTCCAACGATGCTCACGCTTTTCATTTTCGGATTCGTGAGATTTATCGTCTTCATGTAATCGAAGGCGTTTGTGTATCTGAGTTAGCCAACAAAATGGGGCTAAGTCGTTCTAGTATTTACCGTGCAATCACTACCTTTGAGGTTAGTAATCCTTTAGAATCCTCAATGATGAAGAAGCAGAGTAAAGACATTAAGCCCGAAGACTATCAAAAGCTTCTGGATGAACTCTCCTCTTTGAAGAAAAAGCTTTCAGAGGAGCGCTTACGTGCTGATTTTTACCAAGAGATGGTCGCTTTTGGCAAAGACGTTTATGGTATTGACTTAAAAAAAGTTGGCACCAAGTAGCTTGTAGGCTTCACAATAGGGACAAGAGGCTTTACGGCATCGTCCCTATGTGTCGTCTACTTGGTGTTAGCAAACAAGCCTACTACAAGCATGTAGATACATTGATGTCCAAACTCTCTTTGGAAGCTTTTGTTATTGAATTTGTCAAATCCGTCCGTCATAAAGATCCCGGCATTGGTGGTAATAAGCTCTGGCTGATGTACCGTAATCGGTTCGGTCCTGAAAATAGCGTAGGCTATAATCGTTTTTATGACATTCTGGAGCGTTATAACCTAAAAGTACGCAAGCGCAAACGGCGTGTTGTAACCACTGATTCCAGACATGGTCTACCTACTTACCCCAATCTTGTCAAGGATTTGATCCCGGATCATCCTTGCCAGTTGATGGTTAGTGATATAACCTATATGCCTCTGAAAATAAGTCCTTCAACGAACGAATATGTATTCTGTTACCTCTCCTTAGTTACAGACTATTATACCAAAGAAATCATCGGATATAGTGTAGCCGAAACACTGGAGGCCAAATATACCCGTGAAGCATTGGAAATGGCTATCAGTCATTATAAGGGTAAAGACCTTTCAGGTCTTATCCATCACTCCGATCGTGGGGTACAATATGTCAGTTATGACTATACGGCCCGCTTGAAAGATTGTAAAATCCGCATAAGCATGACAGAGTGTGGTAATCCCAAGGATAATGCAGTAGCCGAGCGTGTGAACAACACGATCAAGAACGAGTTGCTTAAGGACATGGACTTTTATCGAATCTCAGATCTAAAGGTTGCCCTGAAAGCAGCTGTGGAGTTCTATAACAACGAACGCCCTCACTGGAGTTTGGATGGAATGACACCCTTACAGGCAGCCCTGGGTGAGGGAGAACTCAAGAAAAGATGGATCAGTTATCGTGAGAGAGCCATCAAGAGGAAGCAGGAACCCGGATTGATAACTTAAAGCCAGACGGTAATCTTACCGCTCGTCGGGACGGGTGGTCCCGCCCCTTGCCGCTAGGGCGCTCCCCGACCGATGAGTATTGTTACTAAAGAAAATAACGCGGCACACAGTTGATTGAACACCACAGAAAGCTTTGGGGAGACTTTAAGCCTCCAGAAGTATAAAAAACTTCTACACTGTTTTTTATAATTTGTTTGGAGTAAATGGAATTCTTGATTATTTTTGTGAACTAACTAATCACAAGGGTAAACCGGATTCATCAATAAACAATGAAAAAGGTCAACCTAGTTTATAACTAAGTATAAACCGAGGCAACCAATTCTATTAATAAGACTGAAAGTAGTCAACTAAAAACGTTAACATACAGGTGAACGAAGTGTTTCGTGCCGTGAAACAATCTGTTTAGTGCCATGAAACAATGTGTTTGGTGCCTTGAAACAATGTGTTTA
>NZ_QVMK01000077.1 GCF_010500995.1 Bacteroides sp. 224
AATATTGAACATTGAAAAATAAATGAATCGTAATATCTACATATTGATTTTATTAACTCTTCTCTTCATTTCTTGTGCCACTACCTCGCACAAGCACTTGACGGAGCGACTCTTCCTGGAAAGGGAGCGCATCAGCATCACCCACCTCGACGGAGGGAAGCATACCGCCGGACAAGTGTTGGGAGAGCAGGTAACGTATACCTTAGTGCCGCAAGAGGAAGAAGAAGCACTTATCGGAAACAACCCGGCGATGAAGCTCGATACCACACAGGTGTATGCACTGCCCGAGGTGAAGGTTACATCCAGAACGCGGTTTACACCGGTAAGAGAAGGGTATGTGGATATTGATTTTGTGATTGGGGTACCGCCTGCTTTTGTGGCAGACGACTACCAGCTATGCCTAAGCCCGGAACTTTTATATAACGACTCGCTGGTGAAGCTCGAAGATGTAGTGATACGGGGAAAGAACTTCGTAAGCAAACAGGAAGAGGACTACAAGGTCTACGATGCGTATATCGCTTCCCTGATAGACCCCTCGGGGTATGATACCGCTTTCGTAGACCGCAAAGGGTTGACAAAGGACATTCGTCACCAACGGAAAAGTAGCCTGGAGAATTATTACAGCAAATGGGCATTGGTGGTAGAGTACTGGCAGTGGCGATATGCCAAAGAGGAGGAGTTTGCCCGGGAGAACTTATTGCAAGGGCATAAGCTGCAACATGAGTTGGAAGTGGCCAAAAGAAATTACGAAAACGAGTTGGTGCGTTGCCGCATTGCGGGTAAAGATACGGCAACCGCAGGAAAAGCGTATCGAAAAAAATGCAAGAGACTGGAACAGGCGTACAGCACCCGCAAAAAGATTACGCTGGCATCGGTACCCGCCAAATACCAGGAGGTGCATTTGCAAGGATGGCGACCGGAGGATGTGCAACCTACCCTACCGGAAGAGCAAGACTCTATTAAGTTGGTAGACAACTATTTACAAAGAGATCATATTGCCATCAATGAGCTGCGCACGGCTCGCAAGGATGCCATGTTCGAACAGCTGGTACCGTATCCGTACCGCCCCGATGCGCATTACAACATCGTATTACCCGCAGGGCAGCCGTTTACTTACCGATACACCAAGCGGTATCCGGTAAAGGAGGGGCTACGAACGCTGAAAGTGACACTAAAGAACCTGATAAGTGCAACAGACCGCAGCAGCTACTTGCAGCATACAGATACGCTAACGTATGTAATCTCTTCGCTGGACGAGCTGGCAGACCCGAATCTATTAGCAAACCCGGCGTTTACGGAGGAAGCACGCAAGGAATATGCATTTGCGTTGCAGCTACTAAGAAAAAGGGAATACGCAAGGGCGATTAACATATTCAAGGATTACAAAGATTACAATACAGCCTTAACCTTAACATGTGCCGGTTATAACCGGGAAGCTTGCAAACTGCTCAAGCAGTTACCACACACAGCACAAACACATTATTTAAATGCGATACTCAATTGCAGGTTAAAGAATGAGCAGGAAGCAATTATGCACCTGAAAAAAGCGCTGGAGATGGACGAAGATAAGATTTTTCGAATGGAGAAAGATCCGGAAATTGCTGAGCTGGCGAAGAAATATCAATTGATTTAACCACCCCACCGGCCAAAACGCCTCCTCTCGTTGAGGGGAGGTGTCGGCTCCGCCGACGGAGGGGTAATAACTTAAATATAATAACCGTTTTTTTATTAACTAATTTTTTTAAAACATGAAAGTAAATTTTAAGTATGCGATGATGACTATCGCAGCCCTGACAATGGGCTTAACAAGTTGTTCGAACGACAA
>NZ_QVMK01000078.1 GCF_010500995.1 Bacteroides sp. 224
GCAATACAATAAATTTCTATAAATTTGTCCTGGGTAATCATATCGTGTTTATTTGTTAACTGATTGATTGTCAACCATAAAGATAATAAATAAAACGGATATTACCCATTCTTTTTAAACTTTTCTTATCCCGAACTCAGGTTTATAAAAGAAGAGGGTCTTATTCATTTATTAAAAAAATAACTTCGGAGATGTTTCCTAATGTGAAAATTGTATTAATCCGAATCAGTAGTTGAATTCTGATTCATTATTTAAAAAATTAGATAAATAAATGCGATGGCAATATTACAGGGACAAGGCCACTAGTTAAAATTCGACTACACTGCTGACCGTTTTGCTTTTTAAAGATAAAAAGAAAAAATAAAGTAACAACGAAGATACCGCAGGGGAAATTTGTTCAACGAAGATTGGGTAAAATCGGTTAGTTGATGTTATATTTGCATTAAATACAATGCATATTTATTTATGAATATAGATAGGATAACAGACGATGGTCGTTTATGGGCAGTACGATATCCAATAGAGAAGGTTCGCAACTTTCTACTTGAAAACGGAATTGTTGATGAAGATGTTTTTTGAATATATAAATGAATGAGTTATGAAAACAAGAGATGAACAAATCGCAAGATTAGAACAACTTCAATCAGATACTCCATCACGATGGAGGGAAGAAGCTGAATATAGGGTAGCCAATCGCGAATGGATACGTGAATCTCAAAGATATCGATAAAGCATTGACAATAATTACCCAACATCCAATTCCACAAATAGAAAACACTTTTATAGAGAAGCAAAAAGTAAACAACTTCACAGCGACATTACCAAAATCTCAAAGTAATTTACTAACTATCTGTAAAAGATCCATATATATGACAAGTATTGGAGTTAACAACTATTTCAACCCTGATATAGAGAATGAATATAACAGAACTTATAAACTTAATTAAGCAGGACGAGAACTGTGAAGTCAGACCTGCGGACAAAGAAATTGCTTTACCGACAAATATTCCTGGCGACTTAAAAGAGTTTTACGAATTGACAGACGGAATTAAATTATTTGAAAGCGAACCATATGGAATAACGATTGTTGGACGAGAAGATTTTATTCCGACAAATAAATATTTGTATCCAAAAGACGATGCTATTTGGGAAGAACTTGAAGGTGAAGTTTGTAACGAATGGTATTTAATAGCAAAAGTTGATGAGATAAGCCAATATATTAGTATTGACTTGACAGGTGAACGAAATGGACAATGTTATGATAGTTTCTATGAAACTCATTCGTTACAAGGCGACTCTGCAATTGTTGCGAAAGATTTTACTGAATTATTGATAAAACTCTACCAAAACAAAGGGAAACATTGGTATTGGTTACAAGACGACTTTGAAAAATTAGGAGACGCTTATGACGAACCAATTTCGAAAAGCGTGTACTGAGTTTTGTCGTTGGTTGCTGTTGTTTATTGAAAAATTCTATTGCAGTTTCTTCTGCTTTAATTCCGCCAACGGGTTTATCAGTCATCTTATCATGTGCGTTCGGCATTTATTGTTTAATGCTTTTTTCTACTTCGTCTAAAACTTCATTGAGTGTTTTTCTGTCTAATTTATCAACTTCTGCAATATCATTCAATCCTTGCTTTATCAAGTCGAAAACTATCCGTCGCTTTTCAATTTCGGTCTTTGTTGGGAAGTCTGCATAATTTTTATAAACTGCAAGTCCAAACCCTTGCCAATTATAGACTTTCATGGCGTGGGATAACGCATTTTCAAAAGTGTCAGATACATTAATTAGTATATGTGT
>NZ_QVMK01000079.1 GCF_010500995.1 Bacteroides sp. 224
CCATTGAATGAGACAGGGGAATGAAAAACCTGAAACCTTAAAGTGAAAGCGAAAAGCTGACACAGTTTAATTTACGCTCCCTGTCTTTGTATCTCTGTGTTCATTAATTATTTTTATTCAACTCGTTTATAAATCATTCTTTTTATGTAAGTTTCTCCTATAAATGTCTCCGTTAGCCTTGTGTGGGGTTTCCACCCACAAGGCTAACGGTCTGTCTGAGCACACTTTCCTTAGTCTTCCTTTTGTGGAACACTTCTTTGATATTCGTATTATACCTTTATCGCTTGGTAAGCGAGTTTCTCCTGCAAGTTTTGCATCCTTGTTTTACATGGATACATTAACTTATGCTTGTGTTCTTAAGGTTCTTTCGAACGAGTATTCTTGGCCAATTTGCAAACGAGGTCATTGCTGCCATCACAAACTTACACGGCCTTTTCGCTATATCACATTATTTCTCAAGAGACAAGATTATTTAACCGCTCCATTTCCTTTTGGTGATATTTTATTTTCGCCTCTATTTTGTCTTTATCAAATACAGGAATTAATGCTGGATTGTAGACTTGTTTATGTGTGAGCACATGCCAAATAATCACCGTTATCTTTCTTGCAATAGCCACCAAGGCCTTTTTTCTCGATTTTCTTATCGCCAGTCTATTATGTTTCTCCATAAAGTAAGAACCCTTTGTTCGGCTTGCTGCCCATGCAACTTGCACAATGATGGAGCGGAAGTATTTGTTTCCTTTGGTAGTCGCTCTACTTTTATATTTGCCTGCACTTTCATCGTTTCGTGGACGTAATCCCGTCCAGCCTGCAAACTTGCTGCTACTTTCAAAAGATTCCATATTCGCTCCACTTTCGGCTAATATAATAATAGCAGAAAGGGTACTCACCCCAGGTAGGGTATTGAGTAAACGGATCTGCTCAGCATAATGAAGCTCTACCAAAGAGTTCATCTTCTCCAGACAACGTGCAACTTGGTTTTCTATCAGCTCATATTCTTCATAGAGCAACTCAAGATTGAAACGATGATGAGAGGTTATGAAGCCTTCCAAGGATTGGCGCACTTTCTCTTTATGTGTATTGCGTATCCTTCCATGAATGAGTTTTTCTAATTCAACAGCATCTTCCACACCATCAATAATAGATTTAACAACGCGACGAATGCTTTTTCCAGAAATATTGCTTACAAGGCTGGTAATTCGGATGTTCATCATCTCCAGATTGCGCTCCATCTCAGAGAGAATGGAAGTGATCTTACTTTGCAATTTTGTATACTTACGAGTATAACAACGCAATTCACGGATAAGTATGCTAGGCACTAAACTACTCCGTAAAAGCCCTTTGTGCAACAACGTGGCAATCCATTGGGCATCTTTAACATCGCTCTTACGACCAGGCATTTGCTTGATCAAATAAGGATTGACAAGCAATAAGTCAAAGCCCATGGACTCCAGTATATTCCAAACAGGAATCCAATAGATACCAGTACTCTCCATGGCTATTTGAGTAATACCCTCAGAAAGAAGTTTCTCTCCCATTTCAAATAAGCTAGCAGTCAACGTTGAATAAACAATAACATCTTCATGGCTATGGCCATTGTAGATACCACAAAATACACTATCTTTATGAACATCAAGTCCGCAGGTTTTCATAGGCTTATGGGTTTTAGTACAACACTAAGATACTGAAAACAGTGGACTTGATAATCTATCTGAAAAAATAATAGGCAGGAAAAGACACATTTTTATACGCTTGTGTGAAATATGAAAATTATCATGTACATTTG
>NZ_QVMK01000007.1 GCF_010500995.1 Bacteroides sp. 224
ATAGGAACAAGAAAGAAGAAACCGCTCAGGCTTAATCCAAGCATGGGCGGTTTCTTTTAATATAAAAATCAGAAGGGATGTACGACACCGAATGGTTACTGATGTCCGGCATGCCAGGTTTTGCCACGGCCGCGGCAAAGTTTTGTCACGGCCGTGCCCAAATCTTGCCATGGCCGTGGCAGTATCTTCTTGCGGCCGCAGCAAAATCTTGTTACGGCCGTGGCGAAATCTTGCTAAAGTAATCAGAAATATGTCGTGGGGAAATTTGTTCAACTAAGATGGGGTAAAAACGGTTAGTTGACGTTATCTTTGCACTACCTTTATCATCATTTAATTGAAACAAAGAATATGAAGAAAACGAAAATGCTGCTTAGTAGCTTATTGGTAATTGTAACCTTGCTATCTTGTTCGCAAACTGAAACAGCCAACTATCAAGTTATTCCATTGCCTCAGGAAATTATGAGGGGTGAAGGAGCCTCCTTTATACTGGAAGATCAGGTGAAAGTAGTTTATCCTACAGGTAATGAAGAACTGAAACGTATCGCCGAATTCCTGGTTGAATATATTCGTTTTTCAACAAATATCGAACTTGCCATCACTACGGAGCAACCTACAGAGGGGGCATTCATTGTACTAAATGATACTTTCGAGCATGAAAACAAAGAAGCTTATACATTATCTGTGGATAATGATAAAATAACTATTAATGGAGCAACTGCCGCAGGAGCCTTTTATGGAGTGCAAACATTGCGGAAATCGATTAATGTAAATTCTGCAGGAAAGAAAATAGAGTTCCCTTCGGTATCTATCGTTGATTATCCTCGTTTTGCTTATCGTGGTATGATGCTGGATGTGGCCCGTCACTTTTTCCCTGTTGATTTTGTGAAGAAGTACATCGATCTTCTGGCTATTCATAATATCAACCGTTTCCATTGGCATTTAACAGATGATCAAGGCTGGCGCATTGAAATTAAAAAATATCCTCTCTTAACCGAAGTAGGTTCTCACCGCAAGGAAACTGTTATCGGACGAAATTCAGGGAAGTATGATGGCATACCTCATGGTGGCTTCTATACACAGGAAGAAGCACGCGAAATCGTTGCTTATGCCAAAGATCGTTTTATTACTGTTATCCCCGAAGTAGATTTACCCGGGCACATGACAGCTGCTTTAGCTTCTTATCCTCATTTAGGCTGTACAGGCAGAGCTTATGAAGTAGGTACAGAATGGGGAATTTCAGATGATGTTTTATGCGCCGGAAACGACGAAGTACTAACCTTCTTAGAAGGAGTGTTTACCGAGATTATAGATATTTTCCCCTCAGAATACATTCATGTAGGAGGTGATGAATGTCCTAAAGTTAGTTGGAGGAAATGCCCTAAATGCCAACAGAAAATTAAAGCTTTGGGATTAACATCCAATAAAGCACATACAGCCGAAGAAGGGCTGCAAAGCTTTATGATTTCTTATGTAGAAGAGTTTTTGAATGCAAAAGGCAGACAAATTATAGGTTGGGACGAAATACTGGAAGGTGGTTTGCCATCGAATGCCACTGTTATGTCTTGGCGAGGTGTAAAGGGAGGTGTTGCTGCCATCAAGCAAGGCAATAAAGCGATTCTCAGTCCTGTGAACCCCATGTATTTCGATTACTATCAAACCTTAAATACTAACGAAGCTCCTTTGGCCTTTGGAGGTTATATCCCTCTGGAAAAAGTGTATGCCTTTGAGCCCATTGATAGTACGCTAACTCAGGAAGAAGCAACCCGCATTTTAGGTGTACAAGCCAATCTTTGGACTTCTTATTTCTCTAAAGATTCTTTGGTCGAGTACATGATATTACCTCGTATGGATGCATTGGCCGAAGTACAATGGACTTCTTCTGCAAAGAAAGATTATAAATCTTTTATGGAGCGTCTTCCCCGCATGCTGGATTTTTATACCAAAGCAGGTTATAACTATGCTACTTCTGTTTATGATATAGCTTCGGAAGCTGTGGCGGATAAAGAAAAAAGAGAAATTAAGTTGAGCTTCTCTACCATAGATAATGCTTCTATTTATTATACATTAGATGGTAGCACACCTACAAAAACGAGTAAGCTATATACAGAGCCACTGATTATCAGTCAATCTACACAAGTAAATGCCCTGGCTATCCGTGATAAAATAGAAACTCCCATGTATTCGGAATCTTTCCGTTTTGGTAAGTCGACAGCCAAACCAATAACATTAAGCGTAGTGCCAAACCGCTCTTATACATTTGGAGGAGCAGATGCATTGGTCGATGGTATTCCCGGTAATGAATACAGTTATAAAGATGGTCATTGGATTGGTTTTACCCGCGGAGATATTGATGCATTTATAGATTTGCAGGAGAATACAACCTTCTCTACAGTGGAAGTAAGTACCTACATCGCCACCAATGATTGGGTGTTTGGTGCCACCGGCTTAGAAATTGCTGTTTCTGCAGATGGTGAAGACTATAAAACAATAGCCTCCGAATCTTATCCTGTTTTGGAAGGAAACAAAGACGGAATGGAAAAACTCACCCTTCAATTCGAACCCGTAGAATCTCGTTATGTACGAGTGAAGGTAAAGAAGACAGATCGTATCCCCGAATGGCATTTCGGAAAAGGATCTTCGCCTTTTATCTTCTTGGATGAGATTGTAGTGGATTGATTTTGATTGATTACAAAAAACACCTTAATTCGTCTTTTATTGAAAGCAAGTGTGTAATCAATCAAAATCCACATCAATAATGACCAGAAAAATACTCTTTTCAGGAATCCTCCTACTCGCAGGGCTTGCCCTTCAGGCGCAGTCAACCTATAAATTATGGTATGATCGCCCTGCGCAGGTTTGGACAGAAGCCTTGCCATTAGGTAATGGCAGATTGGGTGCCATGGTTTATGGAAATCCGGGCATGGAACAAGTTCAGTTGAATGAAGAAACCATTTGGGCAGGTCAACCCAATAACAACGCTAATCCAAATGCGTTGGAATACATTCCCAAAGTTCGCCAACTGGTTTTTGAGGGTAAATATCTCGAAGCTCAGACGCTGGCCACTGAGAAGGTAATGGCCAAGACTAACTTTGGAATGCCCTACCAACCTTTTGGAGACTTGCGGATTTCTTTTCCCGGACATACCCGTTACACTGACTATTACAGGGAACTTAGCTTAGATTCTGCTCGTGCTATAGTCACTTACAAGGTGGATGGAGTGACTTATCGGCGCGAAACCATCACTTCTTTTACCGATCAGGTGGTAACGGTACGGTTAACAGCCGATCAACCCGGGAAGATAACGTGTAATGCCGTTCTTACTTCTCCTCACCAGGATGTAATGATTGAAACCGAGAAGAACTGCATCACTCTTTCAGGTGTTTCGTCTATCCATGAAAGGTTAAAAGGCAAAGTGGAATTTCAAGGATGCTTGGCTGCTACAAATCGAGGAGGAAAAGTAACCGTTGCTGATGGGGTGGTTTCTGTTGAGCATGCAGATGAAGCAACCTTATATGTATCCATTGCTACTAACTTCAATAATTATAAAGACATTACAGGAAATCAGGTAGAACGTGCACACAACTATTTAGAAAATGCGTTGACTAAGAATTACGAACAGTCAAAGCAGGCGCACGTGGCTTTCTATAAGAATTACATGGATAGAGTTTCTCTCTATTTAGGAGAAGATAACTATGCCAATGTAACCACCGATATGCGTGTGCAGAACTTTAAAGAAACAAAAGATGCCCATTTAGTTGCTCTTTATTTTCAGTTCGGTCGTTACCTATTGATCTGTTCTTCCCAACCGAAAGGGCAACCTGCCAACTTACAAGGAATCTGGAACGATAAACTTCTCCCTTCCTGGGATAGCAAATACACTTGCAACATCAATACGGAAATGAACTATTGGCCTGCCGAGGTAACCAATTTGAGCGAACTACATGAACCTTTGTTACGCATGACGCGTGAAGTCAGTGAAACAGGAAAAGAAACCGCCCAAATAATGTACGGTGCCAATGGCTGGGTGTTGCACCATAATACAGATATCTGGCGTATTACAGGAGCATTAGACAGAGCCCCCTCAGGAATGTGGCCTACGGGCGGTGCCTGGCTTTGCCGTCACTTGTGGGAACGTTATTTATACACCGGAGATATAGAATTTCTTCGTTCTGCCTATCCGATTTTGAAGGAAGCAGGACGCTTCTTTGATGAAACCATGGTGGTTGAACCGGTACATGGCTGGTTGGTAGTATGCCCCAGTAACTCTCCCGAGAATACCCATGCAGGTAGTGGCGGAAAGGCAACCACAGCAGGCGGATGCACTATGGATAATCAATTGATATTTGATTTATGGAATTCCATTATCGCCACCGCCCGTTTACTAAATACCGATAAAGAGTTTGCCGATCGTCTCGAAAAGCGACTGACCGAAATGGCGCCGATGCAAGTCGGACACTGGGGGCAACTACAGGAATGGATGTTCGATTGGGATAACCCGGAAGATAAACACCGCCATGTCTCTCACCTATACGGATTGTTTCCAAGCAATCAGATTTCCCCTTTTCGTACTCCCGAACTCTTCGATGCTGCTCGCACTTCATTAATCGCCCGTGGCGACCCATCTACAGGATGGTCTATGGGATGGAAAGTATGTCTGTGGGCTCGTTTACTTGATGGAGATCATGCCTATAAACTGATAACCGATCAGCTAACCCTTGTACGCAATGAAAAGAAAAAGGGTGGAACATACCCCAACTTGTTCGACGCCCATCCTCCCTTTCAGATTGATGGAAACTTTGGCTGTGCGGCAGGAATAGTTGAGATGTTAATGCAGAGTCACGATGGGTTTATCTACCTCCTTCCTGCTCTTCCTTCCTTGTGGAAAGAAGGAGAAGTTAAAGGCATTATTGCCCGCGGAGGTTTTGAAATGGATTTAAGTTGGAAAAATGGTAAAGTGAGCCGATTAGTAGTGAAATCCCGTAAAGGAGGAAACTGTCGCTTACGTTCCTTAACACCATTAACTGGCAAAGGGCTAAAATCAGCAACCGGTAAAAACCCGAATGAATTGTATGAAATTCCTTCTATTCCTCAACCAATAATTAACGAAAAGGCTAAGCTGAATAAAGTAGAGCTAAAGAAAACCTATCTGTATGACTTAAAAACAGAAGCGGGTAAGGAATATGTAGTAATCGGAAAAAAATGATGATAACTTGCTACGAACCCCGAAGTGGGTTCAACCCCCTTCAGGGACTTGTGTAGACTGATAAGTTTACATCCCAAGCCAAGAAATAAATCTAAAAAAAATAGTTCATGAGAAAGTTTAAATTATTCCTTTTATTGCTTATCGCAATATGGATGGGTGAGGCTGTAGCCCAGAACTACATCCCCTGGTCACATGGTAAACTCAAAGTATCCGAAGAAGGTCGCTACCTGAAACATGAAGACGGCACCCCTTTCTTCTGGTTGGGAGAAACCGGCTGGCTACTTCCCCAACGACTGAACCGGGATGAAGCCGAGTTCTACCTGGAACAATGTAAACGCGCAGGATACAACGTTGTACAAGTGCAAACATTAAACAATGTTCCTTCTATGAATATCTACGGACAGTATTCCCACATCGACGGATACAACTTTAAAGACATTAACCGAAAAGGAGTTTACGGCTATTGGGATCACATGGACTACATCATAAAGACCGCAGCTAAAAAAGGAATCTACATTGGTATGGTTTGTATTTGGGGAAGTCCCGTAGGTCGTGGCGATATGGATGTAAAGCAAGCACAGGCTTATGGTAAGTTCTTGGCTGAACGTTACAAAGAAGATCCCAATGTAATCTGGTTTATCGGAGGTGATATTCGCGGAGACGTAAAAACAGATGTTTGGGAAGCATTGGCAAAAAGCATTCGTGCCATTGATAAAAACCACCTCATGACCTTCCACCCACGCGGAAGAACTACTTCTGCTATGTGGTTTAACGATGCTGAGTGGTTAGATTTTAATATGTTCCAAAGCGGACACCGTAGATACGGACAACGAAAGGGAGACGGAGATTATCCCATCGAAGAAAATACCGAAGAAGACAACTGGCGTTTTGTAGAACGTAGCATCGCCATGAAACCACTGAAACCTGTAATTGATGGCGAACCCATCTATGAAGATATCCCACAAGGCTTGCACGATCCGAATGAAACCCGCTGGCACGACGGAGATGTACGCCGCTATGCCTATTGGTCGGTATTTGCCGGATCATTCGGTCATACCTACGGTCACAATTCTATTATGCAATTTATTCGCCCCGGGGTAGGAGCCGCTTATGGTGCAACCACTCCCTGGTACGATGCATTGAAAGACCCGGGTTTTAATCAGATGAAATACATCAAAAACCTAATGCTTTCCTTCCCTTATTTTGAAAGAGTACCCGATCAAAGCATCATAATAGGCACCAACGGAGAACGTTACGACCGTGCCATTGCCACCCGCGGCAAAGATTACCTGATGATTTACAATTATACAGGTCGACCCATGCAAATCGATTTAAGCAAAATAAGCGGAGCCAAAAAGAACGTATGGTGGTTCAGTGCAAAAGACGGTAAACTTACTTATGTAGGCGAGTTCGATAATAAAACAACAACTTTCCAACACGATAGCGGATACATAAGTGGTAACGACCAAGTGTTGATTGCAGTAGATGCTTCTAAGGATTATATACAGAAAGAGCAGAAAGAACTTTTAGCCTCTCCCCAGGAGGGTGTGTCAAAATGATATTATTTATGATTTGAACACAGAGACACAAAGGCACAGAGAATTTAACTCATTAAAAATGAGAGACTTTGTGCCTCCGTGTCTCTGTGTTCAAATCGTATTTTATCATTAATTGGGACTTTTGATACATTCTCAGTAAAATAAATGTTTTGACAGATGGATACAAATAAAATAAATATCTTATTAGGATTATTCCTTTTCCTTTTTCCTCTCCACCTACATAGTTCTTCTCCCTCTCCTTTGGAGAGGGGCGGGGAGAGGCTGTCAGTAACTTCTCTGCGGACAGAACAATTAACCAACCCCATAGGAATTGATACGGAAACTCCTCGACTGAGCTGGAAAATCTCTTCCGACCGACAGAACGTGATGCAAACCGCCTATCATATTCTGGTTTCTTCTACTCCGGAAAAGTTGGCAAATAATGAAGGTGACCTTTGGGATTCCGGTAAAGTATCTTCGGATGCCTCTCATTTGGTTCCTTATTTGGGAAAAGCTCTAAAGAGTAATCTTCGTTGCTACTGGAAAGTGAAAGTATATACCACCCAGGGAGAATCAAACTGGAGCGAACAAGCTTTCTGGAGCATGGGCCCATTGGGAGAAACTCATTGGAAAGGTCGCTGGATAGGTATGGAACGTCCTGCCCCCTGGGATAGCGAAACCCAATGGAGTCGTTTAAGTGCCCGTTACTTACGCCATGAATTTAAGTTAGCTAAACAAATCAAACAAGCCACTGTTCACATTGCAGGAATGGGACTCTATGAACTATTCATCAATGGCGAAAGGGTAGGAGAGCAGGTGTTGGCGCCCGTTCCTACCGATTATCGGAAAACCATTACCTACAACAGTTTCGATGTTACCTCTTTCCTGAAAGGAGAAAACGCCATCGGCGTTACCCTGGGCAATGGTCGCTTTTATACCATGCGACAAGATTATAAACCCTATAAAATACCCAATTTCGGTTATCCCAAAATGCGGTTAAACCTGATTGTGGAATATACCGATGGCTCCAGAGAAACCATTGCGAGCGATACCAATTGGCGTTTAACAGCCGATGGCCCTATCCGTACCAATAATGAATATGACGGTGAAGAATACGATGCCCGCAAAGAACTAAAAGGATGGACAACCGTCGGTTACGACGATTCTTCCTGGAAACCCGCCGAACGCGTAGGAATACCCGCCGGAACTTTAAGAGCAGGAATAACTCCCAATATGAAAGTAATGGCCAAAGTGAAACCTGTTTCCATTAAAAAAATAGGCGATAAGTACATCATGGACATGGGGCAGAACATGGCGGGTTGGATACGTATGAAAGTAAAAGGAGCATCTGGCGATAGCATCCGCCTGCGTTTCGGTGAGTTATTGCAAGAAAATGGCGAACTTTATGTACGTAACCTGCGCGATGCCCGTGTAACAGATGTCTATGTCGTTCGTGGTGATGAAGTCGGCACAGATTGGGCACCCCGTTTTGTTTATCATGGATTCCGCTATGTAGAAATAAGCGGATATAAGAATCCAGCTTTAACAGACTTCATTGGCGAAGTCGTTAGCGATGAAATGGATGTAATCGGTTCTTTTGAGTGCTCTAATACCACCCTCAACCAAATCTATAAGAATGCCTATTGGGGTATTCTGGGTAACTACAAAGGAATGCCCGTAGACTGTCCCCAACGGAACGAACGCCAACCCTGGTTAGGAGATCACGCCATGGGAGCCTTAGGAGAAAGCTTTATCTTCGATTGTGCCAATTTGTATGCTAAATGGATGGACGATATTCGCGAAGCACAACGGGAAGACGGCTGTATCCCCGACGTAGCCCCCGCTTACTGGAATTACTACTCCGATAACATGACTTGGCCATCCACCCTTCCGTTGGATTGTGAAATGATTTACACCCAGTTCGGCAACATAACCCCAATTGTAAAGAACTATCCTGCCATCAAAAAATGGTTGAATCATATATGTAAAGAGTACATGACAAGTGAATACATCATCACCAAAGATAAATACGGAGACTGGTGTGTGCCGCCCGAATCTTTGGAAATGATTCACAGCAAAGACCCTCAACGCAAAACAGATGGTGCATTAATTGCCACCGCATATAGCTGTAAAGTACTGGAACTTATGACACGCTTTGCAGAACTTCAAAACTTTAAGGAAGATGCTAACCAATTCCGTGCACTGCGCCAACAAATGAAGTCTGCTTTCAATCACAAGTTCCTTACTATAAAGAAAGGCACTTCACTTGTTCCGGAACATCTTTTATTCCCTGATAGCATTTACTACGGAAATAATACGGTAACAGCCAACCTGCTTCCCTTAGCCTTCGGATTAGTGCCCGATGAATATATAGAAGAAGTACAAAAGAATATCATTGCTGCCATTATCACCACCAACAAGGGACAAATAAGTACCGGTGTCATCGGTACCCAATGGCTGATGCATGGACTAAGCAACATGGGACGTGCCGATATTGCTTATCTGCTGGCCACCAATAAAAAGTACCCAAGCTGGGGATATATGGTTGAGCAGGGAGCCACCACCATCTGGGAATTGTGGAATGGAAACACCGCAAACCCCGAAATGAACAGCGGCAACCATGTGATGTTGCTGGGGGACTTAATATCATGGTGTTATGAGCACCTGGGAGGTATTCGGAGTAGTCGCGAGAAAGTGGGCTTCAAGCACATTATCTTCCGCCCTGACTTTGAGATTCAAGAACTCAGTAAAGTGGATGTAAGCTACGAAACCCCTTATGGAAAAGCAATCAGCAAATGGACTAAAACCCCTATGCATCTGGAATGGAACATTACCGTTCCCGCTAATACAACAGCAGAGGTGCATCTTCCCAACGGAAAGATAGAGCAGATAGGTTCGGGCTCTTATCAATATAAGGTAGACATTCCTACTCGTGATAAAGCCATTGTAAGCGATGAATTCCTTTACGAACAGGCCTCCTTCCCCGAATGCCATGCCGCCACCATTGCTGAGACTACCAAGGGGGATTTAGTTGCCGCATTCTTCGGTGGAACCAAAGAAAGAAATCCTGATTGTGTAATCTGGGCTTGCCGCAAAGAGAAAGGGAAAAACACATGGACGGCGCCTGTGGAAGTAGCGAATGGTATACTTGATTCCGCAGGAGAACCCCGCAGCGGCACGTTGCCGCCGTTGCCGCGAAAGGCTTGTTGGAATCCCGTGCTTTTTCAGTTGCCTAAAGGAGAATTACTTTTATTCTATAAGATAGGTACCAAAGTATCCGATTGGACAGGTCATTTAGTTCGCAGTAGAGATGGTGGAAAAACCTGGAGTAAACCCGAACAACTACCCGACGGTTTCTTAGGTCCTGTAAAGAATAAACCCGAATTCATCAACGGCCGTATCATTTGTCCTTCCAGCACAGAAGGTTCCGGAGGATGGCGATTGCATTTTGAGATATCCGATGATTTAGGCAAAACCTGGCGCAAGGTAGGTCCCATCCCTGCCGAAGAAGCCGTATTAACTCAGATGCAAGGCACTCAACCCGCCGAGAATAAAGATGATCAGGAAGCCGGAGAAGCCATAAAAGAACAGAAGAAATATTATATATACGCCATTCAACCAAGCATCTTAAAACATAAAGATGGCAGATTGCAAGTATTGGCACGTACCCGAAACGGTTATTTAGCTACCAGTTGGAGCAGCGACAATGGAGAAACCTGGAGTAAAGTTACTTTAAGCAATGTACCAAACAACAACTCCGGAACGGATGCGGTAACATTGAAAGATGGTCGCCATCTACTGGTTTATAATAACTTCCGCACACTTCCCGGCACTCCCAAGGGACCAAGAACTCCTTTAAATATTGCTGTCTCAGAGGATGGTGTAAATTGGAAACAGGTGCTGACTTTGGAGGATAGCCCGATTAGCCAGTATTCTTATCCGTCTATGATTCAAGGGAAAGATGGAACGGTGCATGTGGTATATACATGGAGGAGGCAGCGGATTAAATATGCAGGAATAAAGCTGTGAGAGGGGGATGTTTTTAACGCGATATTTCTTTGGGAAGAGGAGGTAACTCCTCCCTCCCTCTTCCCCTATTTATTCTTCTCTCACCACCTCTCCAACATAAAGAACCTCGCCATAAACTCCTTATTATTCTGTACAAGTTCCAATCCTCTTTTTTCTCCTTGCAAAGAGTTGATCATAGCATCCGGTAGCATGTTGTTTTCGAGTAGGAACTTAACCATTTTGGCACTACAAGGATAGTTTCCTATAAGGGCAGAAATGGCTTGGTCTTTAGCCTTTTTCTGATCATAATAAGGGTTCCTTTCATCCTTAATCAAAAAGGCTAACTCGGGCATTACGGCTAAACTTTTTCCGGACTCAATAAAGGTGACAATACCTTCTTTTCCTTTAAGTTCAGATGTGTTATTGCTGGCTTGGTTTATTTCGAAAGCTTTCGACAGCCATTGGTTTAATTCAGCTTCGTCTTTGAAATAAGCCAGTGGATAATTGTTTGTAGCCTTTAAAAGTTTTTCGTTGGCAATGTTGAAATCTTCTTTTAAGGATGCTTCATTTTCTTTCTCTTCGGCATATTTTCCTTTAGATAGCCAGATAGCTGCTCCGTTGACGTGCCATTCGTTATCAAACTTTACCAATGAGGCTATTAACTCTGAACGATTTTTAGGATGTTCCTCTCCAAGAGATGAACGTAATACTTTATAGGTGTTTTCTTTGGTGTCTTTAATATGAAGATAAGTGTCATCTGTACTAATTAACTGGAAGAGGCTATTAGATACTGATTCTATCTCCTTTACAACGGCAGCTTCTTCGGTCATACCAATTTCTTCGAGCCAATTGGATAGCCACTCTTTCATGGGCAGGGCTAAAGGACCTGTCTTGAAGTTGAATATAAGGTTCGAACGAATGGCATAGAGAAGTTGAGAACGGCTGCAATTATAATCTTCATTGTCAAAGTCTGTTTGTTGTTCATAAATGGAGGCACTGTCATTCGTTAATAAGTAAGAATCCATATAAAACCAGTCGGCTAACTCCTTAAACTTGAAGAAGTCGGTAAAATAATCTTCTTTGCGGATGCAGTCCAGAAATGCGGTATTGATAGGGGCCTTCTCAAATTCGTTATCCAATATTTCATAGAACCGGATAGCCAAATCCTGAATGCCCGGATTTTCCGGATTGATAATCCTCTCATCTATCATATCCCGTTGCATCACACTCCATATCAGAAAATTGATGTCCTGAAGATTGATTTCATCGGTATAGTATTCACCTTCGCGAATGGTATAAAAGGGCAAGTAACTTCCATATCTCTTTTTGTGATTCTTGGTGAAAGATTGCCATAAACAGAATCCGGATATGATATCTTCGAAATAAGCAGTTACCTGCAAGGTAATCAGGAGACGAAGGTAGTTGGGCAGTTCTCTATACATCAGAGAGAACTTCCAACTATCATATAACTTATTGGCTACTTTAACATAGTAATAATCGCTGGATTCTGTTTCCACGATATCCGGATGAAAGGATTTCCAATCTGCAAGAGTGATATTTTTCATGGTTTTTATTTGTTTTGATTTAGTAATTTCCCGAGGAGATTAAAGACGTTCATCACAGTATCTTTATCCTTAACAGGAATTTTGAGTACTGTTTGCCCGGTTTCCTTGTCTTCTTCTATAATAGATGAAACAAGCTGTTGGGTTTTCTCGGGCGAAGAAAGAGTTTGAGACAGTTCGGAGAAGAAGTTCATTCCTTGTGCTATCAGTTGTTGAGGAGAGGCGGCCGAGGAATCTGTTGCAACAGTAGTTGTAGCCCCTTCATTTACAGCTTGAATGGTTTCTTTTTCTTTGTCGGCAACTGGTTGTTTGGCTTCCTCCGGCATCTCCATGTCGTCCATCTCTAAGATGGCTTTTTCTTTAGCGGGTGTCTCTGCCGAGGGCGATTCGGTTAAATCTTCTACCACGTGCATTAACTTATCGAACTTGCTTTCTTCTAAGAAAACAGAATCGGCTCCATTATCCAGAATACCCTCGAAGAGGGCCGACTTGAAGTTTAGTGTCGATAGCATTCTCTCCTCAATGGTATCTTTGGCAACAAAGTTGAGTACTTGAATACTGCTTCGTTGTCCGATACGGTGAATGCGTGCGATGCGCTGTTCGAGCACAGCAGGATTCCAAGGCAAATCAAGATTAACAAGAATGGACGCTACTTGTAGGTTTAAACCGGTACTTCCCGCATCTGTTGAGATGAAAACGCGGCTTTCCGGGTCGTTGGTGAAGTTCTCCATTAAGGCTTTTCTCTTAGGCGAAGGAACGCCACCATGCAAAAATTCGTACCGGATGTTCTTCTTGTCTAACTCCTGTGCAACCAATCGCGCCATTCGTTCCCATTGACTGAAAACTACGATCTTCTCTTCTCCGCTTTCTACCACATTAGAGATGATATTCATGAGTTCATCAATCTTGGTGTCGTAGCGTTTTTGTTGGTTAATAATGAATGTACTATCGCATACCATTCGCATCAAATTTAAAGAGAGCAACAAGCGGTTGCGGTCTTTTTCTGATAGGAACTTCATCCGATGCCATTTGTGCACCAATTGACTTACTATTGTTTGATATTCATCGTGCATTTCACGTTGCTCGGGAGTCATCGGCATAAACAGAATCTTATCAATGCGTTCGGGCAGTTGAAGGGCTACTTCTTTCTTCTTACGACGTAAAAGTACATTCTCCAATCGTTTACCTATTTCATTCAGATGTTGATACCCGCTTCTTCGTCCCGATTCGGAAGAAAGCGTATAGCGATTCATAAATTCATAAAAAGGCCCCAGGCAGTATTGGTCTACATATTGAGTGATGGAGTAGAGCTCTTCGAGTTTGTTTTCGAGTGGTGTGCCCGATAAAACGACTGTGTAGTCTGAAGTAATTCGTTTGGTGGCTCTTGCTATTTGCGTTTTCCAGTTCTTTAGTCGTTGCGCTTCGTCCATAATGAGCATATCAGTATGGAGCGACGACATCAGTTTCAGGTCGTTGCAAGCACTATTGTAGGATACAATTTTATAGAAAGGAGCCGATCTGTAAAGCTTTTTACGCTGTATATGGTTGCCCTCAATAACTACGGCATCTGAGTTGGTAAACCGTTCAATCTCGCTTTTCCACTGATACTTTAGTGAGGTGGGGCAGAGTATGAGTACCGATTGTACCAGTTGTTCTTTCTTTAAAAGTTCTGCTGTTCCGATGGCTTGTATGGTTTTACCCAACCCCATCTCGTCGGCAATGATGCATTTACCGGTTTTCGCTGCGAAGAGTATCCCTTTACGTTGGTAGGGGTAGAGAGTGGTTTTGAGTAAACCATCTACCTTTTCTTCGCTGGAGTATTTAGCTCGAAGCATCTGGTGGCGGAGCGTGTTTTCGCGATGTTCAATGATGTAAGAGAAAGCATCATCGTAGCAACGGAAAGAGCTATTGAATGGAGCCACATCATTTAAAAGATTGGAGAAAAGGTGAAAGTTCTCAATAGGAAACTCACCGTCTGGGGTAAAATAGGTATCGGCAATCTTTTCGAACTCCTCCTTGTGCTCGGAGCCGATACGGATTTTGATTCTCCGCTCTCCTTTGTAAGACAAATACATGGAAGTATAAGCCGGAAGTTGTTCGCCGGGTATCCCCAGATTATGTTCCTCAAGCCATAGCTTTACAGCTTCTATGTGCTTGCAAGTGCCTAACTGGTTGGTTTTGAAATCCATGCACGAGCAATAGTTCCATTCCTCGTTTCCTCTGTACACAACCTTGTAGGTGTGTTTGGTAATGGGGTTGATAACCGAATAGTCACCCGGATATAGTTTTCTGTTGCTAAAGGATATGGCAAAAAGTTCTTTCTCGGCAGCATATTTTCTGAGTGCAATTTGCCATTCCGGCAGCGTCATATTATGAGGCTTACTTGTTAGAATGCTTTTGGGAAAGGACTTTTTGCTTCCTTTTGTTGTTTTCTTAAGGGTCATTATAGGATTACTTTTTTCATTTTAGTTGGCAAATGATAGCTTTTAAGCCTGTAAATATAAGAAAAAAAGAAATCCCTTTCTACAATTATTTCCCTCCAAACGAAAATTCAATAGGAATATATATCGGAGAAGGAATAGATACCCCTCCTATTGCAAAACTTGGTCTGATTTGGAAACTAACATTTGATTTTTGAGATCCTATTCCTAAGAAATTCTTTATAATGCCCGATGCAGCATCTTTGCTTTCGCCTTTAAGTAAAGTAGCTAAGTCGAAACCGATGCCTAAGGGTAAGATGCTGTTACCGTTTGCAGGAACATTCAATGCTTGCGAAAGCGAACCGGTGGTGAACTGAATACCGTCGATACTGAGGATGTAGTCTAACCCGCTCAAAAAAGCAGCAGACTGATTGGGGTTATTTACATTCAGGTTGAGCGTAAAGTTTAAAGGAATAGAAGCGGCATTTCCAGACAAAAGAGAGGTGGCTTTGGTGATATTAGTCAAAGACAATCCTTCGCTTACGCGAATACCTGCCAAATCAAGGTTGGAGATTGAATTGTATTTGTAGTCGCAGTTGATTACATTGTAAGCGCCGCCTAATTGACTGCCTAATTGGCTACCTAACTGTTTGGCTGTATCGCATCCTGAAAAAAAGAAAGGAAGAGCGAATAATAGTGTCATGATTGTTGTTTTAAACTTCATAATGTTCATGCTTTAAGTTATATTAAATGTTGATATTACGTTTGGGTGGCAAAAATAGTAAATTTATGGTGGATAAAGTGCTTTTATTCTCAATTATGATATATGTCTACCTTGTTTTAAGTCTGTTTTCGGATAGCTAATCTTTCTTTTTGTTATATTTGTTTCCAAATTAACTCAACTATGAAAAAAATATTCTTTTTTATTACCTTTATTATTGTGCTTATTAGCGGACTAAAGGCTGCTAACCCTGTAGATCATTTATTAAACAGAATAGGAGGAAAGGGTACAAGTAAAAGATTCATTGTAGCTATTGCACCGGCTTCCGGGAATAATGAATATTTTACTATCAGTTCAGAGAATGGAAAGCCCAAGATTGTAGGCGACAGTTATCTGTCTGTGGCTACCGGAATTCATTGGTATTTAAAGTACTATGCAAATGTTTTCCTGACATGGAATAATCTTACTACAGACTTATCAACAGTCGAACTGCCTCTTCCTACGAAAGAAGAAACCCGAAGCACTTCTCTCAAACATCGTTATTACCTTAATTATTGTACTTATTCTTACTCCATGGCTTTCTGGGATTGGGAGCGCTGGCAAAAAGAGATAGACTGGATGGCCCTGCATGGAATAAATATGCCACTTGCATTAACCGGTACCGAAGTGATATGGAGAAATGTGCTGACAAAGAAGCTGGGATATACCAAAGCCGAGGCTAATGAATTTATTGCAGGCTCCGGCTTTCAGGCATGGTTTCTGATGAATAATCTGGAAGGTTGGGGAGGTCCTAATCCCGATCGTTGGTACGATAAACAGGAGGCTTTGCAAAAGAAAATCGTAGCCCGTATGCGCGAATTGGGTATGCAACCCGTTCTTGCCGGATATTCGGGCATGGTGCCAAGCAATATCAACAGCAAGAAGGGATGGAACATATCCGATCCGGGAAAATGGTGCGGATTTCAGCGTCCGGGCTTCTTGCTGCCAACAGATGAGAATTTCGACGAAATGGCTAAATATTACTACGACGAAATGCAGAAGCTGTACGGTACTTCCGATTATTACAGCATGGACCCCTTTCACGAAGGAGGCAGTGTAAAGGGAGTAAATCTTACTGCGGCATTTCAGGCAATATATGATGCCATGAAAAAGCATAGCAAACACTCGAAAACGCCTCAATGGGTTATTCAGTCCTGGCAGGAAAATCCAAGTCAGACGGCATTAAACGCACTTGAACCGGGCACTCTTATTGTACTCGATCTATTCTCGGATGCCAGAAAGAAATGGGCACAATGGGACGGTTATAAACAAACAACCACAGGAAACAGACACCAATTTGTGTTTTGCGTATTGAATAACTTCGGTGGACGTACAGGCATGCACGGAAGGTTGGAGAGAACAATGAAAGAATTCTTCGAAGCCAAGTTGCGCTATCCTGAAACAATGACGGGAATTGGTACTACTATGGAAGGAATTGAGAACAATCCCGTAGTTTACGAAATGGCTTATGAACTTGCTTGGCGGAAACCCGCAGAAGTACAAGTGAATAACTGGATTAGTGAATATGTTAGATACCGCTATGGGCATACTTCTCCGGAAGCAGAACAAGCATGGAACTTATTGCTGAATGGTATTTATAACTGTCCGACAAACCAGGATGGGGTGACCGAATCGGTGTTGTGTGCTCGTCCGGCGTTGACCATAAAGTCTGTGTCTACCTGGTCTACAGCGGCTATTTATTATAATGTGGAGGAAGTGCGCGAGGCAGCCAAGCTTTTGTTATCACAGAGTGATGTATTATCAGATTCAAACTATATGTATGATTTGGTGGATGTTACTCGTCAGAGTTTGGCCGATTATGCATATAGATTGTTAACACAAATCAATACGGCACATACTTCGGGCGATGTTCAAGCTCGCAATGCTTTAATGGATCGTTTTCTGGAAGTCATTCTCGACCAAGATGAACTGATGAATACCATACCTGATTTTATGCTGGGAAAATGGATCAGTTCTGCCCGTAAACTTGGAAAAACCCTTGCGGAAAAAGAACTATACGAAAAGAATGCCCGTTTGCAAGTAACCACTTGGGGACCTTTGGCGGCTGCTAACGCAGGAGGATTGCATGATTACTCCAACCGCGAGTGGGGTGGCTTATTGAAAGATTATTATTACAAACGATGGAAAACATACTTTGATTGTATAAAAGAGGAAAAACCTGTACCCACTGCCACCGAGTTCTTTCAAATGGAATATGAGTGGGCAAATAGTGTAACATCTGAGAATTCTTATCCGAATACGGCTCAAAATGATCCCATAAAAGTGGTGAGGGAAATTATAGAGAAGTATTATTAGTATATAAAGATACCGGCAAACGAATAGTTTCAACCCAGCAAACAAGTAGTTTGCCAGTAGCAAACAATCTGTTTGCCGGTTTGAAACAAGAAAAACAAAAGGGGAGAGCATTTGTTAAGTTGAGTACATCTCGCCCCCTTTATTCGTCTTACTATTAATTATAGAATCCAATAATTAATAATGAAGACACTAAAACTCCTATTACTATCCGCAACCCTTGTGGCTACTGCCCACGCCCAAACCAATGGACTCACCGATATGAGTCAGAGTAAATACTCGCAGATGTCCAATACAGAGATTGGCGCTGTACGCTGGACAAACGGTTTCTGGGGCGATCGTTTCAATGTTTTTGAAAACACCACTATTCTAAGTATGTGGAATACATGGAATACTCCCGAAATATCTCACGGCTTCCGTAACTTCGAGATAGCCGCAGGTGTATGTCCCGGCGAACATTGGGGACCTCCTTTCCACGATGGAGACGTTTACAAATGGCTGGAAGGAGTGGCCGCCGTATATGCTGTCAATAAAGATCCAAAGTTGGGCGAATTGATGGATCATGTCATTACCCATATTGCCAAAGCACAGCGCGAAGACGGCTATATCCATACTCCTGTTATTATTGAAGAACGAAACAAAGGAATCGATACACATAAGAAAGATCAAACCGTTATCGGAACGAAAGTTGGCGAGGAAGATGAAAAAGGAGCTTTTGCCAACCGCCTGAACTTTGAAACCTATAACTTGGGTCACCTGATGATGGCCGCCATTGTTCATCATCGGGCTACGGGTAAAAGAACATTGCTTGATGTAGCAGTGAAAGCAACCGATTTCTTGTGCCATTTCTACGAAACTGCTTCTGCCGAACTGGCTCGTAATGCTATCTGCCCCTCTCATTACATGGGTGTGGTAGAGATGTACAGAGTAACCCGCAATCCGCGTTATCTCGAACTATCTAAAAACCTGATTGATATTCGCGGCATGGTAGAAAACGGTACCGATGATAATCAGGATCGTGTTCCTTTCCGCGATCAGAAAGTAGCTATGGGACATGCCGTACGTGCCAATTACCTGTATGCCGGAGTAGCGGATGTGTACGCAGAAACCGGCGAAAACCTCTTGATGGAAAACCTCCAAAGCATCTGGAAAGATATTGTTACCCGCAAAATGTACATCACCGGAGCCTGTGGCGCACTTTATGATGGTACCTCACCCGATGCAACCTGTTATCAACCGGACAGTATTCAAAAGGTACACCAAAGCTATGGGCGACCTTATCAGCTACCCAATAGCACTGCCCATAATGAAACATGTGCGAATATTGGTAATATGCTGTTTAACTGGCGGATGTTCCAAACAAGCGGAGATGCCAAGTATACCGATTTGGTAGAGAACTGTTTCTATAACAGTATCTTAAGTGGTATCAGCTTAGATGGAAAGAAATACTTCTATACCAACCCTTTACGTATCAGTGCCGATTTGCCATATACCTTGCGTTGGCCTAAAGAACGAACAGAATACATCAGTTGTTTCTGTTGTCCTCCCAATACCGTTCGTACACTTTGCGAAGCGCAAAACTATGCTTACTCAATCAACGAAAAAGGAATCTGGTGCAATATGTATGGAGGCAGCGAATTGGAAACTAAACTGGCTACCGGCGATAAAGTAAAACTGACTCAGATGTCCGATTATCCGTGGGACGGAAATGTGCAATTAACCGTAGAACTTGCTCCCAAAAAGAGAGCATTCTCTTTATTTATGCGTATTCCCGAATGGTGCGAGAAAGCAACGCTTA
Organism: Bacteroides sp. 224; assembly: GCF_010500995.1. Taxonomy (GTDB): domain Bacteria; phylum Bacteroidota; class Bacteroidia; order Bacteroidales; family Bacteroidaceae; genus Bacteroides. The sequence goes on from NZ_QVMK01000007.1 coordinate 19,603, forward strand.
CTGTAAATGGAGAAGCAATCAACACTTCATTAAAAGCAAATACATATACAGAAATCAATCGTGTTTGGAAGAAAGGAGATAAAGTAGAACTGGTGATGGATATGCCGGTGAAGCTGATGGAATCTCACCCATTAGTAGAAGAAACACGCAATCAGATAGCCGTGAAACGCGGTCCATTGGTGTACTGTCTTGAAAATATAGATATAGAGAACGGTAAACGAATTGACGATGTATTGATTCCTGCTGACATAAAACTGACTCCAAAGAAGATCACCATCCAAGGAAGCCCGGTTGTTGCATTGGAAGGAACTGCCCGCTTGGCAAATAACGATTCTTGGGAAAACACCTTATACAGAGCAGTATCAAAGGCAGATAAGTCGGTGAACATCCGCCTGATACCTTACTATGCATGGGGAAATAGAGGAAAAACAGAAATGACAGTTTGGATGCCGTTAAGCAGATAACTACTAACCGGAAAGATATAGAGATGAAGTCTGAAGAAATGAATGTACCTACCTGGATCTGGTATCCCGGTGATTATGAAATATGGTTGGGTAATGAAATGAATAATCGCCGTACCGAACGCGGTGCTTTCTTTCCCCCGTTCTGGAAGATAGATAGCCATTATGTAGTGGTAGAGTTTAGTAAAAAGTTGAATCTTTCTGCTCCCGAAGAAATTGAAATAGCCGTAGAAGGTCGTTTCAATATCAAATTGGATGGGAAACTGCAATTCGGAGAACCAAGAAAGTTCCTCCTTCCTGCCGGCGAACATAACCTGAATATCAAAGTATATAATCAGGCAACGCCTCCTGCTTTATTCGTTCAAGGAAAAACAGTACATACCGATTCTACCTGGAAAGTAACTTTCGAAGATAAAGAATGGATTGACGAGAGTGGCAAAGCCAGTGATACTTCCGCCACTGTTTATATGGATGCCGGTCACTGGAATTTTAATACTCCCGATCAGAAACCATCTCAATTCCAATTGGCTACCCGTATTGAAAATCCGGTAGCGAGTACTTTTATTCAAGAGGGAGAACTCATTGATTTTGGAAAAGAAACCTTCGGCTATATCCAACTTCATGGATTAAAAGGTAATGGAGTTATCAACCTCTTTTATGGAGAAAGCCCGGAAGAAGCACAGGATACAGAATATTGCGAAACACTGGATTGCTTACAGATTGAAAACAATCGGGTAATCGACCTGGCTATAAATAAAGAAACAAAATTAAACGGAGACTATACATTGAGTAATAGTAAAGCTTTCCGTTATGTATATATACAGAAAACCGATACAGTCAGTTGGGATGGTATCTCTATGTTATATGAATACCTCCCGGTGAACTATCGCGGTTCATTCCGTTGTAACGATGAAGAAATTAATCGCATCTGGGATATAGGAGCATACACCATGCATCTCACTACGCGCGAATTCTTTATTGACGGCATCAAGCGCGACCGATGGGTGTGGAGTGGCGATGCCATTCAAAGTTACCTGATGAACTACTACCTGTTCTTCGATAGCGAATCTGTGAAGCGTACCATTTGGTTGCTTCGTGGCAAAGATCCGGTGACCGGACATTCCAATACCATTATGGACTATACGTTTTATTGGTTCCTGAGTATCTACGATTATTATATGTATTCGGGAGATAAAGCATTTGTCGCTCAAATCTATCCGCGTATGCAAACCATGATGGAGTATGTCTTAGGGCGTACCAACACAAACGGCATGGTAGAAGGTATGACGGGCGACTGGGTATTTGTTGACTGGGCAGACGGCTATCTGGATAAGAAAGGGGAACTCTCTTTTGAACAAGTATTACTTTGTAAAAGTCTGGAAACCATGGCACTTTGCGCTAACCTGGTAAATAACGAAGAAGACACAGCTCAATATTCTAAACTGGCAGATGATTTACGCAGCAAATTATTACCGGCCTTTTGGAATGAAAGTAAGCAAGCTCTTGTGCATAACCGTATCAATGGAAAACAGAGTGAAGCAGTTACCCGATACTCCAATATGTTCTCGGTGTTCTTCAATTACCTGGATGATAATCAGAAGCAAGCCATTAAGAAATCGGTATTATTAAACGATGATATCCTCAAAATCACTACCCCTTACATGCGTTTCTATGAATTGGAAGCACTTTGCGCTTTAGGCGAGCAAGAGGAAGTAATGAAAGAGATGAAAGCCTATTGGGGAGGCATGCTCCGCCTGGGGGCTACTTCTTTCTGGGAAAAATACAATCCCGAAGAAAGTGGAACGCAGCACCTTGCGATGTATGGCCGTCCGTATGGAAAGAGTCTTTGCCATGCTTGGGGTGCCAGCCCTATTTACCTGTTAGGCAAGTATTATGTAGGCGTTCGACCCATTAAAGAAGGATACAAAGAATTTGAAATCAATCCTGTATTGGGTGGATTGGAGTGGATGGAAAGCAATGTGCCCACTCCAAATGGAGACATCAAAGTGTATATGGATGAGAGAACGATTAAGGTAAAAGCTACGGAGGGGAAAGGATATGTGAACTTTACCAGTCAAACCCAACCAACAACAAATAGGGGGCAAATAGAATCATTAGGTAATAATAAATACCGACTAAGCCTCTCCCCAGCCCTCTCCAGAGGAGAGGGAGAAGGGGAGATGGTTTGTATATCTTATTCTCCACTAAAGAAGTAACCCATAATCCATATTGTTTAGAATATAAAAAAGAAGCATAAATAGAATAAAGAAATGAATACCATTAACAAAACAAACCCTTCTCCCTCTCTTTTGGAGAGGGCTGGGGAGAGGCTTCCACTCAAAGGAATCATCCCTCCTTTAGTAACCCCCTTATTAGACAACGATACCCTTGATATAAAAGGACTTGAGAACCTGATCGAACGCCTCATCAAAGGCGGAGTACACGGACTTTTCATCTTGGGAACCACCGGAGAGGCACAAAGCATCAGCTATTGTGTGCGTCGGCAGATGATTGAAGAAACCAGTCGGATTAATAATAAACGTTTGCCTTTACTGGTATGTATCTCCGATACCAGTATTACAGAAAGCATCAAATTGGCACAGATTGCTGCCGATTGCGGTGCCGACGCTGTGGTATCTGCCCCTCCTTACTACTACGCACCCAGTCAGGTGGAGTTGGCGGAGTTCTATCTGGACTTGGCAGACAGATTGCCTTTGCCCTTGTTCCTGTACAATATGCCCAGTCATACGAAAGTAAACTTTGCTCCTGAAACGATTCGCGCTATTGCCGAAAACAAGAAGGTGATTGGTTTCAAGGATAGCTCCGCCAATGCAGTCTATTTCCAAAGCGTGATGACAGCGATGAAGGATCGTCCGGATTTCTCTATGTTGGTAGGTCCCGAAGAAATTACAGGAGAAGTAGTACTGATGGGCGGTTATGGAGGTATTAACGGAGGAGCCAATATGTTCCCTGAACTATACGTCGATCTCTATAATGCAGCAGCGGCAGAAGACTTGCAGGAAGTACGTCGTTTACAGCAAATCATTATGCAGATTTCCACTACCATCTATACAGTAGGAAAGTATGGTAGTAGCTATCTTAAAGGGGTGAAGTGTGCGTTGGGCTTACTTGGTGTTTGCAATGACCATTTAGCTGCCCCCTTCAATAAATTCAAAGAACCTGAAAAAGAAAAGATACGCCAGGCATTGGATAAGATACAAGCCATGCTGAAATAACACCGTTAACCTTCAATTTAATTACCATGACTATACTCGATATTATTATCTTTCTTATTTTCACCGGCGGCGTTGTTTTATTTGGATGTTCCTTCTTCCAGAAGAAACGTACCAGCGACGAAATGACTGCTGCCGGACGTTCCCTGCCCGGATGGGTGGTGGGTATGAGTATTTTTGCTACTTACGTAAGTAGTATCAGCTATTTGGCCTATCCCGGAAAAGCGTATATGAGCGATTGGAATGCGTTTGTATTTAGTCTCTCCATTCCTATTGCTTCTTACTTTGCTGCTAAATATTTTGTTCCGTTCTATCGGAATCTCGGAAGTGTATCTGCCTATTCGTTTCTCGAAAGACGCTTTGGCCCTTGGGCACGTGTATATGCTTCTACCTGCTATTTGTTAACGCAAATTGCCCGTATGGGTTCTATCCTTTATCTATTGGCACTACCCATGAATGCTTTATTAGGATGGGATATCAAAACCATCATAGTGTGTACTTCCATTGCTATTACTTTCTATTCAATGATGGGTGGAATTAAAGCCGTGATTTGGACAGAAGCTATACAAGGGTTTATCCTGATAGGTGGAGCGTTAGTTTGTTTCTTTGTAATCATATTCGGCATGCCCGAAGGTCCTAAACAATTCTGGGATATAGCCGTAGCCGATAATAAATTCTCATTGGGAAGTTTCAGCTCCAGTCTTACCGAATCAACCTTCTGGGTTTGCCTGATTTACGGAATCTTTATCAATCTCCAAAACTATGGTATCGACCAGAACTATGTGCAACGCTACCTCACAGCCAAAGATGAAAAGAGTGCTAAATTCTCTGCGCTTTTCGGTGGGTATTTGTTTATACCCGTTTCTGCCGTTTTCTTCTTAATAGGAACAGGTCTGTATACTTTCTATAAAGTACAGCCCGATTTACTGCCGGCAGGTGTTGAAGGTGATTTTGTATTCCCTTATTTCATTGTACACCAATTACCCACAGGGTTAACCGGATTATTGATCGCTTCTATCTTTGCCGCAGGTATGAGTACCATTGCAACCAGTATCACCAGTTCGGCCACCGTTCTTTTGACGGACTATTATCTGCGTTTCTTTAAGAAGTCGGCAACCGATGGACAATCTGTTCGGATGATTTATATATCGAATGCAGCCATTGGCATCATCGGTATCTTTGTGGCCATTGCGTTTTTACAGGTAGAAAGTGCATTGGATGCCTGGTGGGCATTGTCCTCTATCTTTAGTGGCGGTATGCTGGGATTGTTCTTACTGGGATACCTAAGTAAGAAAGCCCGCAACATAGATGCAATTATCGGAACCATTGCAGGGGTGATTGTAGTAATGTGGATGAGCCTTTCGCCCATATTCTTTACCGATGGATTCCTGAGCGAATTCCGTAGTCCCTTCCATGCTAATCTGACGATTGTGTTTGGTACGATTGTAATCTTCTTGGTTGGGTTCTTAATGGCGAAACTGCTTTGTAGAAAATGAAAAGAATAAGATTACTGTTTATCCTTTCCCTAATTGCTTTTCGTGCAGTTGGTGGAGAAATTTGGGTAAGCCCGAATGGAAACGATGCAAATCCCGGTACTAAAGAGTCTCCCTTGCGTACTGTAGCCGAAGCACTAAAGCAAGCTCGCGAATGGAGACGACTCTCCAATCCCGCAGTAAAAGGAGGAATACACATAATCCTTGAACAGGGAACCTATAAACAAGACAAAGTATTATTTATTCGTCCCGAAGATAGCGGTACTGCCGATAGCCCCACGTGGATAGAATCGGCACCTGAAAGTAAAGCCATTATCAGCGGTGGAGTTCCCTTAAAATCATGGAAAAAGGTTGCGGAAGAAATTCCCGGATTACCCGAAGCTGCACAAGGAAATATCTGGGTAGCCGAATCTCCACGTATAGGAAATAAGTTGCTCGACTTCCGTCAGCTATGGATTGATGGCAATAAGGCTACCCGATCCATACAGTTTGAACCGGGGAAGATGGAGCGTATGCTTGATTTTATTCCCGGGAAAGAAGAAATATGGATACCCACACCCAACATAACAGGACTGAATACAGCCGATCAATTAGAAATGGTAGTACACCAACGTTGGGCTATTGCTATTTTGCGAGTGAAGGAGTTTGATATACAAGGTACAAAGACGCGAGTTACCTTTCACCAACCGGAAAGCCAGTTGGAGTTTGCACACCCGTGGCCTCAACCTATAATTAATGGTGAGAAAGGAAGTTCATCTTTTTTTCTTTGTAATGCTATCCAACTGTTAGATAAACCCGGAGAATGGTATCGCGAATATCCATCGGGAAAGATCTATTATTGGCCGCGTGAGGGGGAAGATATGCACACAGTTTCGGCAGTAGTGCCTGCCTTAGAAGAAATTGTAAAAGTAGATGGCTCATTGGAACGTCCTGTTTCGCACATTCACTTTAAGAATATCCATTTCGAAAACAGTACGTGCATTCGTCCATCATATCAAGGTCATGTTACTTTGCAGGGCGGCTTGTATCTATTGGATGCCTACAAATTGAAGATCCCCGGCTTGCCCGAGAAAGCAACACTGGAGAACCAAGCCTGGATTGCTCGTCCGGAAGCAGCTGTTCGCGTTCGGGGCGGAAACAATATCAACTTTACAAAATGTACTTTCCAACATCTTGCTTCTACCGGACTGGACTATGAATGGGCGGTGAATCACTCTTCCGTGGAAGATTGCTTATTTACAGATATTGGCGGTTCTGCCATTCTTTTAGGTAGTTTCCCCGACGGTGGTTTTGAAACACATGTACCTTATATCCCCGAAAACTCCCGTGAAATGTGCTCTCACATCCGTATTTCCAATAACCTGATAACAGAAGTAACCAACGAAGATTGGGGTTGTGTGGGTATCGGTGCAGGGTATGTAAGCGATGTGAATATAGAACACAATGAAGTTGGCCATGTAAACTATTCAGGCATCTGTGTAGGGTGGGGCTGGACAAAGTTGGATAGTGGCATGAAGAACAACCGCATACACGCCAACTATGTGCATCATTTTGCTAAGCAGTTGTATGATGCAGGCGGATTGTACACCTTATCTTCACAGCCCGGCTCCTCTATGACGAATAACCGAATAGAACATCTGATAGATGCTCCTTATGCTACGAATGATCGCGCTTTCTATATCTACTTTGATGAGGCTACCTCGTATTATCGGGTAGAGAATAACTGGTGTCCCGAAGAACGATTCGATTCAAATAGCCCCGGGCCGGGGAATGTTTGGAGGAATAATGGACCTTATTAGTTGAGAGTTGAGAGTTGAGAGTTGAGAGTTACGATGCCGCATGGTAACTCTCCACTCTCAACTCTCCACTCTCAACTGATTTAACTCTCAACTGAATAAACCTCCCATCCCAAATAAGTCTCCACAGCCTCCAGTACAATATCCTGAACATTACCGCGACACATTGCCACATGATGTTCAAAACCATTCTTGCACATATACTTCATCAACTTTTGAAGATTCGGAACTTCTGTTACTGCAATACAACCATCCATTCCGTATGGATCATCGGTAATGTTTCCTTCTCCCAGATAAGATTTAATAATACCTTTAGGATCATCCGTAGATATTCTGAAATAGGTAAACGGTCCTGCGGTTACTTTGCCTTTTACGGCTCCAAAGGTATTCTCTGTACCCATGGTACGACTTAATACACCCAGATTCCCTAATTCCAAGTTGTTCTTTACGAAGCTCTTCGGGAAGTTTCCACAGTGTGTACAAACACATTTGTTGCGTTCTTCGGCGAAGTTGTTGTTCCAGTCCACAAGGGCAGAGGCATTGCCCGAAGCTAACGTTAGTGCATACATGGAGATGGCTCCTGCAATATCTACTTCGCAAGCACTTGGTATAAGTTTATCTCCCAGCATACTCATGGTTACACAAGAAGCACAGCCGTAGTTTGCCTGTAAAGAATCCCAGCATTGAATGGCTACCGCGTCGATATCATTGGCTTCTATCCATTGCTCTACGGCTAAACCGAACTTGGCTTGTTTCATTAATTTCTTTTCGTAGCCTTCGGGAACTTTTGCATAGCCGTGAATCTCTTTAATACGATTCAGCAAAGCAGTATCTTCATCTGTAATGGCATTGGCCATACCCAGGATTTCCGATAAGTCAACGGGAACGACAGTAATGCCTGCGCGTTGAAGAATCTTTTCCGAAGCACGTACTGTCTGGAATCCGGCAGGACGAGCGCCGATAGCTCCTATACGGGCATTGCGCAATTTGTTTACTACCCGACAAATACCCGCGAAGCGATTGATATCTTCTAATAGTAAGGGGCTGTTAATTGAGTAGGTGTGCAGGGTAGTATCTGTAAACGGAATACCATATTGATACAAGTTATTGCAAACAGAAAGCTTACCACAGAATGCATCTCTACGATTGTCAAGATCTACTTTGTCATTATCATCGTCACAAGCTTGTACAAGGATGGGCACATTCAGGTTAGCTAATTGAATGGCATTGATAATACCTATCTCAAAACCAAAATTGGGCAAGGTAATGATGATACCATCAATCCGTTCGCGATTCTTTTTGAAGAGTTCGGCGCATTTTACACCATCCTCGCGGGTTTCCATACTTCCTGAACCTGTGGGAGTATCCTTTTCGTCGAGTATTACATAATCGTAATTGTTATCGGTAAGCACTTTTGTAAGTGTTGCGCGAACATCTTTGGCTAAGGCGGAGTTAAAATAACTGCGTGTGCCTAAGATAATACCAAATGTCATTTTCCTGTTTTTCATGATACGTATATTATTAAAATTGATTTATATTAGTTAGAACACAGAGGCACGGAGATACAGAGTTCTTAATTAGAGTAAACTTTGTGTCTCTGTGTCTCCGTGTTCGTTTTTTCTATTGCATTTACCCAACCTGCGTAAAACCTGTTTCGGGTTTCAGCATTCATTTTGGGTGTAATTATCTTCTCTGTTTTCCGGAGAGAGGCAACTTCCTCTAAGCTCTTCCAGATGCCGCGTGCCAGTCCATTCATAATAACCGCTCCCAAAGCAGATGCTTCTTCAACTTCGGAACGGTTAATGGTGGCGTTCAACATATCGCTTTGAAACTGCATCAGGAAGTTATTCTTTGTAGGGCCGCCGTCTACTCTTAATTCTTTTAAAGAGAGTTGGGCTTGCGTGGTCATTAAATCGACTAAGTCTTTTACCTGGTATGCAATGGCTTCTAAGGCAGCTCTAACAATCTGGGCTTTTCCTGTTCCCAAAGTCATTCCGTGAATCATGGCTTTGGCTTGAGAATTCCACCAAGGGGCACCCAATCCTGCGAAAGCGGGAACAAAGTAAACGCCTCCGTTATCAGGGATGCTGACGGCGAGAGCTTCTACTTCGGCAGGGCTGTTGATGAGTTGCAACTTCTCTTCCAACCATTTAATGGTAGCGCCTGTGCAATGTACATTGCCTTCGTAGGCATAATACACTTTTCCGCAAGCGGCGAAACCGACGGAAGTAACCAATCCGTTGGAGGCTTCGATGGGGTGCTCTCCGATGTTTACCATCACGGACGATCCTGTGCCATACGTGCTTTTTCCCATGCCCGGTTCAAAACACATTTGTCCTGTAAGGGCTCCATGAGAATCTCCCAAGATGCCTGCAATGGTTACGGGGGAGGAGAAGATGCCTTCTAAAGTGCTTTCTCCAAAAACAGAATCACAAGGTTTCGCCTCCGCCATCATAGAACGGGGGATGGTAAAGAGGGCGAGTAGCTCATCGTCCCAATCGAGGGTATGGATGTTAAATAATAGCGTGCGCGATGCATTGGTATAGTCGGTTGCATGTACCTTGCCTTCCGTCATTTTCCATAATAGCCAGGAGTCTATGGTACCTGCAAGTAGTTTGCCTTCGTTGGCAAGTTGACGGGCACCTTCTACCTGATCCAAAATCCATTGAATGCCACTGGCGGAGAAATAAGGATCGACAATAAGTCCGCTTTTTTGCTTGATGGTTTCCGTGTGCCCTTGTTTGATTAACTCTGCACAGATATCGGCTCCTCGCTGGCATTGCCACACGATGGCATTGTATATCGGTTTTCCTGTTTCCTTATTCCAAACAACCACTGTTTCGCGCTGATTGGTGATGGCAATGGAGCAGGTATCATCAGCCTCTATCTTTCCGCTTTCAATAACTTGCTTTACGGCTTTCAAGGTGTTGGCATAGATTTCTTCGGCATCATGCTCTACCCAGCTTGGTGCGGGGTAATATTGTTCGTGGGAGATTGTTACCCGATAAACAAACTCACATTGCTCGTTGAACAAAACTGCTTTGGTGGCCGATGTACTTTGGTCAATGGACAGGATGTAATTTCTCATGATAAAAACTCAATAGCTGTTTTGTAAATACCTTCGGTGTCTATTCCGTAGTGTCTGAAAATCTCTAATGGCTTACCATGAATGGCATTCTCGTTGGGGATACCTAAGATTTTAACAGGCACAGGATGATGCTGCACAACTGTTTCGGCCACTATCGCACCTAAACCTCCGTATATGCTATGCTCTTCGACGGTTATGATCTTACCCGTTTCGCGTGCGGCTTTAAGAATGGCTTCCGTATCCGCAGGCTTTAAGGTATGCATGTCGATAACGCGGGCATGGATTCCTTGCTCTTTTAGCTTTTTGCCTGCTTCATAGCAATGGTAAACGGTTTCTCCTGTTCCAATTAGGGTGATGTCATTGCCATCCATCAAAGTGTTGGCTTTACCTATTTCGAAATCAAACGATTCATTCTCATACACATCGGGCACAGCATTCCGGCCAACGCGTACATATACAGGGTGAGCGTAATTGACCAAAGCCTCTACCAATTTCCGGGTTTGACGAGCATCACAGGGCAGAATCACTTCCATACCCGGGAAGGTGCGAAGTACCGCAATATCATGTAAACTGTGGTGAGTGGCTCCTAAAGCTCCATAACTTACACCGCCACTTACTCCTAATATTTTTACATTATTCTTTGAATAGGCAAGGTCTACTTTTACCTGTTCCAAGCTGCGCGCCACATAAAAACAGGCAGGACCGCAAACGAATACTTTCTTTCCTGCCATGGCGAGTCCGGCACTTACCCCAACTGCGTTTTGTTCGGCAATGCCTACTTCTACAAATTGTTCGGGTAGTTCTTTGGCAAAATCGGTCAGCGTAACAGAACCTCTGGCGTCAGAAGTAACGGCTACTATATCTTTATCTTTTTTTCCCAGTTCCAGCAATGTTTCAGTAAAACTTTGGCGACAAGGTATGGTTTGTTTACTCATATAAGTTGAAGATTGAGAGTTGAAAATTGAATATTGAACACAGAGGCGCAGAGACGCAGAGTTTTCTTATTAATAACTCTGTGACTCCGTGCCTCTGTGTTCAACTTGCTATAAACTAATTTAGATGACATACTTATTTGTTGGAATCGAAATCATTAATACAAGCCTCTAATTCCAAAATACTTTGTTGGTATTCGTCTTCCTTGGGTACGCCATGATGCCACTTTAGCAGATTCTCCATACAGGAAATTCCCTTTCCTTTGGTAGTACGGGAAATAATGAGATGAGGCTTCTTATTGTTGAAATCCAAATTGTCTAATGTCTGTACAATGGTTTTCATATCATCGCCGTTTATCTCAATAACATCCCAACCAAAGGCAGTCCAACGGTCGTAAATAGACTCCAACGACATTACATTTTCTGTCTTATCGCTAATCTGAAGCCCGTTTCGGTCGATAATAGCCACCAGGTTATCTAATTTATAATGACTGGCAGACATGGCAGCTTCGTAAATAGAGCCTTCGCCCTGTTCGCCGTCGCCCATCAATACAAAGGTTTTGTAAGTTTTCTTATCCATTTTTGCAGCAATAGATAAGCCGACGCCAATGGAAAGTCCGTGTCCCAAAGCACCGGTATTTACTTCAACGCCCGGAACTTTAATGGTAGGATGCCCTGCCAACAAAGAGTTGTATTCGCCATACGTATCTACTTGTTCGCGGGTTATAAAGCCTTTGCCCTCCAATATGCAATACAAAGCTTCCACACAATGACCTTTACTCATAATGAATCGATCGCGATTTTCTTTGTGCGGATTCTTAGGATCTATGTGTAAGGTATGGTAGTATAAAGCTGTCAGCATATTTAACGACGAAAGTCCCCCGCCGATGTGTCCCGCTTTTGCTTTATAGACAACTTCTAAAAGTCTTTTTCTGAGTTTGGCAGCAGTGTATTCCAACTGTTTAATCCCTTCTTCCTGATTCATTGTATTTTGTTTTTATCTGTCTATGTTTAGACGGAGGAAGGAGGGATTTGTACTAACTTGAACACGATCAATTTATTATCTAATCCCGGTTCAGTGGTATGGAATGTATTACTTGTTTTTTACATAAATGCTTACAGTCGATAATAGCGTTCGCTATAACGACCCTATAACAATATATAAAGAAGAAGTAAAACTGATGATGATGATAAGAAGAAGAAAAAATGAATTGCTTTGCTCCTCAAAAATGATACCGGCAGTTCATACAAATGCTACCAGCAATTTATGCAGATGCTACCGGCAGTTAGAGGAAATGCTACCGGCAATTTGTGTTCGTCTCATAAGCCCCGAAATAAAATGACAGGGTTGATTTGTAAATTGCTTATAACTAACAACTTAGAAAATAAGTTGGAAATTATCTCTCGAAAATGAGCGTTTTGTTCCATAGCGCGCAACTCGTGGATGCTGTTAATTTGTAAGCCGGTACTTTTGCAGTTGAGAATTGAGAGTTAAGAGTTGAGAGTTAAGCCTTCAAACTTCAAACTCTAAACTCCAAACTCCCAACTAAAACCAAACAAGTTATGAAAGCAAATGCTACACACCACGTTCTTTTCTGTATTCAATCAAATCGGCAATTGAACAAATTTTTAGTTCATGTTCTTTGGCTATTTGTACCAGCTCGGGTAAACGCGCCATGCTACCGTCGGGGTTTAGAATTTCGATTAAGGCACCTCCCGGGGTTAATCCAGCTAAACGGGTTAGGTCTATCAATGCTTCGGTATGTCCGTCGCGATCAAAAACCCCATTGTTGGCAGCTCTCAGCGGGAAGATATGTCCCGGACGAGCCAATTCTTCGGGGCGTGTTTGCGGGTTCATCAATGCTTGGATGGTGGCCGCCCGATCGTGTGCAGAAACCCCCGTAGTGCATCCATAGCCAATTAAATCTACCGACATGGTGAAAGGAGTACCCAGCAAAGAAGTATTATCACAAGCCATCATGTCTAATTGTAATTCCTGGCAACGGGCTTCTGTGAGGGGCACACACATTATACCACGGCCATAAGTAAGCATGAAGTTTACAATTTCGGGGGTAATCTTTTCGCCTGCAACGATAAAATCACCTTCGTTTTCTCTGTCTTCATCATCTACTACAATAAGGATCTTTCCTTGGCGTAGTTCTTCCAGGCTTTCTTCAATGCTATTTAGTGTAAATTTCATTTTGATATTTATTTGTTTATTCTATTCAATAGTTCTGCTTTTCACACTGCGAAATTAGTTCTTATTTATGAAATGTGGCAATAAAATTAAGGGTGTTTTGAATAATAGATGGCATATTATGGTAGAAAATACCTGATTTTGTGTAATTTTGTGGACAGCTTATTGTTTAAACATGAAAGATATATCTTTTGAAAAGTTCTCGAGTGATTATTTAGCAGGTTGGAATACAACTTGCGAAGATAACGTAAATCCTAAAGCCAATTGGAGTTTGAAGGAGGTTAGTGATTGTTGGAAGAATGATATATCATTTATTTATAAAGATGAGAGAACAAAGGAGAGCGACTTGTTTGTTTTGGCTAAACCTGATGGAAGCGAATATTTGATAAAATTGAAACTCCCAGTAAGTAATGGAGCTTTGGCAAGTGAAGCCGACTATGTAGTGATTCAATGTTTAAATGGTAGGAATAGAGGATTGTTGTATCAAAAAATGCCTTCTGCTGAACTAAGAACCCGGAAAAGAATGAGAAGGCGGCAAGAAAACAAACAGCTAATAAGAATAGAAAAGACAAGAGCGCTGGTCTTAGTTAAATAAGTAATGTTTGTATGCCGGTACTTTATGTTGTAATGGGTCCCAATGGCTCGGGCAAAAGTAAATTTGGGCCTATTTTTACTGATGGTATAAAAATTCATGATTTTGATAAGCGTAGAAGCGAGATTGCTTCTATGTTTGAGGCTCTACCTCGTACTGAATGGCCACGCCAATATCAGATTTATCCTTCGGATTATAAAGAAACAATGGTTGATGATTATGCAGCAGCAGAGTTCGATACGATTGTAAACAAGTGCTTAGATAATAAGTTTAATTTTGCTTTTGAAACTCCTTTTTCCTTTTGGGGTGAAGAGTTTATATCTAAATTCAAATCTGCAGGTTATTATATAAATGGTGTTTTCTTTGGATTAAACTCGCTCGAAGAATCAATAAGCTTTGTAAAGCTGAGAACAATGCGGGGAGGTCATAATTTGAGTATTTCATCTGTTACAGATAATTTCCATCAATGTTACATAAACCTTTGTCGTCGTATTGAGATGTTCGATAAAGTGGACTTCGTTTCAACTTATCCAATTGGATGCCAGCCGTTTGTATTTGCTTCTTATTGTAATGCTTGCTTTAAATATCAACAAGAAATGGACTTAGAACCAGAATGGTTCAATAGAATACGGGAAAAGTTATTTCGCTGATTACAAAACGATATATTCATTCGTCTTCTTAAAGATAATGAATATAATATGAAACAAACCAATTACCATCTTTTTGACTTCCTTGATTTTGATGTCGAACTAAAAAGAGACGAAGCCCTTTGGAGGGCTTGCCGACCTACGGATATTCAGGAGAAAAACGGAGATATATACATTACAGTGCCTTTTCAGAAACAGGTAAAGGCGAATGATATGCAGGCAGATGAGCAGGTGGCTCACCAAAGTTCCACCTTGATTATCCGTCAATATACGCATAAAATTATGCGCGTATTTGTGGCATTTAATGGAGAAGAACTTTCCGATAACTCGGAGATGTTGCAGTTTGCTCCTACTGTTCAAAAGCTACCTTTAAAGGTAACGGAGAATGACGGCGAATGGCTTGTGACGACTGCCGACGGTACTCATCGCGCCCTTATCAACCTGAAAGAGCCTGTGCTCGATTATTGGAGCGATTTGTTGCCTGCCCCACAGGAAACATTAGATATTACTTTCTGGCCCGATGGCGTGCGCGAGATTAAACTAAGTGCCTACGATCACTTCTCGCCCCCACGCTACGACGCCCTTCCGTTGGCGTATGTGGTAAAAGACGGACAAAAGGAACGGGCTACCATTTCCATTACCGCTGCCCCCGATGAAGTATTTACAGGTACAGGCGAGCGGTTCTATAAGATGGATTTGAGCGGTCAAACCTTCCAATTGAAGAATCAGGACGGGCAAGGGGTGAATAATCGCCGTGCTTACAAAAATATACCTTTCTTCCTGTCCAGCCGCATGTACGGGGTATTCTATCATACCAGTGCATACAGTAAACTATCGCTTGCTGATCATTCTACCCGTTCCGTGCAGTTCCTAAGCGATCAACCTTTATTGGATGTGTTCCTGATGAGTGGTGATACGCCCGAAGAAATTTTACGTGGATACCGCAGTCTGACAGGGTTTCCTTCTATGCCTCCGGTGTGGAGTTTTGGGGTTTGGATGAGTCGCATGACTTACTTTAGTGCCGATGAGGTAACAGAAATCTGTGATCGCTTGCGTGCCGAGAAGTATCCCTGCGATGTGATTCATCTGGATACAGGATGGTTTAAAACCGACTGGCTTTGCGAATGGAAGTTTAACGATGAACGTTTTCCCGATCCGAAAAAGTTTATTCATCGCTTGAAAGATGATGGCTACCGGGTGTCGCTTTGGCAACTTCCTTACGTGGCCGAGGATGCCGAGCAGATTGAAGAAGCGCAGGCTAACAATTATATAGGGAAATTGTCTGGGGAAACTCGCCGCGAGGGCTCTAATTTCTCCGCGTTGGATTACGCAGGAACCATCGACTTTACTTACCCCAAAGCAGTCGATTGGTACAAAGGTTTATTAAAGAACCTGCTCGATATGGGGGTGGTTTGCATTAAGGCCGACTTTGGCGAGAACATCCATATAGATGCCAATTACCATGCAATGTCGCCCGAACTATTAAATAACCTCTACGCTTTATTGTACCAGAAAGCCGCCTACGAAATCACCAAAGAAGTTACAGGCGACGGCATTATCTGGGCACGTGCGGGCTGGGCGGGCTGTCAACGCTATCCGCTTCATTGGGGAGGCGATTCGGCTTCTACCTGGGATGGCATGGCGGGTTCGTTAAAAGGGGGATTACATTTTGGCTTGTCGGGCTTTGCCTTCTGGAGCCATGATGTGCCGGGCTTCCATAGTCTGCCCAACTTTATGAATTCTCCTGTGCCCGATGATGTATATGTACGTTGGACACAATTTGGTGTATTCTCTTCGCATATTCGTTATCACGGAACGTCTAAGCGAGAGCCGTGGCATTATCCGGCGGTGGCACCTATTGTTAAAAAGTGGTGGAATCTGCGCTATGCCCTTATACCTTATATAATAGAACAAAGCAAAAAGGCGACTGAAACAGGACATACCTTGTTGCGAGCACTTATCTTCCATCATGTCGATGATAAACTTTGCTGGCACATCGACGATGAGTATTACTTTGGAGATGACTTCCTTGTTGCTCCCATTATGAACAGCGAAAATCGAAGAGACGTTTATCTGCCCGAAGGCAAATGGGTGAACTTCTTTACCGGTGCCCGTTATGAGGGTGGTCGTTGGTTAAAGAACATAGAAGTACCCTTAGATGAAATGCCTGTGTATGTGCGTGAGGGTGCGGAAATACCTTACTACCCGGAGGTGGTTCAGTGTACGGATGAGATGGACAAAGATAAGTATAGCCTCACCCCAGCCCTCTCCCAAGGAGAGGGAGAAGGGGATAGCTTGTATAATATAATAATGAAGAACTGGAAATAATATATAAAGAGTAAATATGCAACATACTGAAAATAATGCAACTACCCCATCTCCCTCTCCTTTGGAGAGGGTCGGGGAGAGGCTAAAACCAAACTGGCCCGAAAGCCAACAACGCTACCTTGACTGGTGGAACGGTAAAGGCGTTTTAATTAATATGTGGGAACATCTTCAAACAGGTGTTACTCCTCATGCCGATGTACCCGCTCCGGCACCTGCCAAAGACTTAAATCAACGTTGGTTTGATCCTGAATGGCGAGCCGACGAACTTAATTACTACCTATCTCGTAGTTCCTTCTTAGCAGATATACCTCCTGTTGCCAATACCCAACTTGGCCCTGGTTCTTTGGCTGCTATTCTGGGTGGAGTGTTGGAAGGTGGGGAAGATACCATCTGGATTCATCCTGATCCTAATCCGAAAGAAGAAATCATATTCGATCCTGAGAATGCAGCTTGGAAGCTTCATAAAGATTTGCTAAAAGCCTGCAAACAACGTGCAAACGGATACTACTATGTCGGTATGCCCGATTTGATGGAAGGTATGGACATCTTAGCCGCCCTACGCGGCACCGATACCGTACTGATGGATACCGTTATGAACCCCGAACTGCTTGAAAGACAGTTGCAACAGGTAAATGATATCTACTTCCGTGTATTCGATGAACTTTATGAAATCATCCGCGAAGGCGATGAAATGGCTTTCTGCTACTTCTCTATCTGGGGACCCGGCAAAGTGAGCAAACTGCAAAGTGATATCTCTATCATGATAAGTGAAGATGACTTCCGACGTTTCGCTCTTCCTTACTTGCGTCAGCAATGTCAAAGAATAGATTATACCTTATATCATCTGGATGGTGTGGGAGCTATTCGTCATGTCGATGCCCTCTTGGAAATAGAAGAACTCAACGCCATTCAATGGACACCAGGTGTGGGCGAACCCCAGGGAGGAGATCCGAAGTGGTACGATCTTTATCGGAAGATTCTGGCAGGCGGAAAATCAATTATGCCGTGCTGGGTAACGCTGGATGAACTTCGTCCCCTGCTGGATCATGTCGGAGCAGATGGATTGAACATCCTAATGGATTTCAAGAATGAAAATGAGATAGAAAAGGCTGTGCGTATCTTAGAAGAAGCCTCTCCCCAGCCCTCTCCAAAGGAGAGGGAGTTGGGAGATAGTCTGTCTAAAGGTTTTAATATAAATTGAATGAATAATGGATAATACACAAAAAGATGTAATTTCCTCTTCCCTCTCCTTTGGAGAGGGTAAGGGAGAGGCTTTATTTGAAGCTATTCTGGCAGGCAAACTCGAACCTGCTGTGGAAGTAACCCAACAAGCCATTGAAGAAGGAATGGCCCCTCAAACTTTGATCAATGATTATATGATTAAAGCAATGGGGGAAATCGGTCAACGTTTTCAGGATGGGAAGGCATTTGTTCCTCAACTGTTAATGTCGGCCCGTGCCATGAAAGGATCTTTGGAACTTTTGAAGCCTCTGCTTCAGGGAGCTGCTTCTGTGACTATTGGTAAAGTGGTAATAGGAACCGTTAAAGGAGATCTTCATGATATCGGTAAGAATCTGGTAGCCTCTATGTTCGAAGGCTGTGGATTCGAAGTAGTGAACATTGGTATTGATGTACCTGCCGAGAAATTTGTGGAGGCCGTAAAAGAACATAATGCCGATATTCTTTGTATCAGCGCCTTGTTAACTACTACAATGGGCTATATGGAAGTAGTGATTGAAGCTTTAAAAGCGGCGGGCATCCGAGAGCAAGTCAAAGTAATGGTAGGCGGTGCCCCTGTAAACGAAGACTATGCCCGACAAATTGGAGCGGACGGTTACAGTGATAACGCAAACTCTGCGATAGCTAAAGCTAAAGAGCTGTTAGATTTAATTAATGATTGATAATTAATAATTAAGATCAATAGCTCTGTTTGTATGTCACCTTAGATAATTCTTAATTCTAAATTATAAACTCTTAATTCATGGAAACACACTATTTGGAAACACTCGATTGGGGAATCCTGATCACTTATTTTGTTATATTATTCGGAATCGGTATTTGGGCAGGCACTACCCGCAAGAAAGGAAGCAGCCTGTTTCTGGCCGAGAACTCTCTGAAGTGGCCAACCATTGGTTTCTCTATGTGGGGAACAAATGTGGGACCTTCCATGCTTATAGCCTCTGCCAGTGCAGGATTTACCACAGGCATTGTGTCGGGTAACTTTGCCTGGTACGCGTTTGTATTTATCTTTCTGCTTGCATTCGTATTTGCCCCTCGCTATTTAGGTGCTAAGGTTATTACCCTCCCCGAGTTTATGGGTAAACGCTTCGGACAATCTACCCGCAATATGCTGGCATGGTATACCATAGTTACCATTCTGATTTCCTGGTTAGCACTTACTTTATTCGCGGGGGGAATCTTAATCAAACAAATTTTCGATATACCGATGTGGCAATCGGCGGTGATACTGCTGTTAATCTCTGCCTTCTTTACTATTCTTGGGGGATTGAAAGCAGTGGCCTATACCAATGTGTTCCAAATGTTACTATTGATATTTGTATCTCTCACCCTGACTATTGTTGGCTTAAATAAAGTGGGTGGCGTATCTGCTTTGTATGAGGCTGTTCCTCAAGACTATTGGAACCTTTTCCAACCCAATGATAATCCAGATTTTCCCTGGCTACCTATCTTGTTGGGTTATCCGGTGATGGGTGTTTGGTTTTGGTGTACCGATCAGTCGATGGTGCAACCGGTGCTGGCGGCAAAGAATCTGGAGCAAGGACAGTTGGGAGCGAACTTCACAGGATGGCTGAAAATACTGGATGTGCCTTTGTATATCCTTCCCGGTATCATCTGTTTGGCGCTTTATCCTACGCTTCAAAATCCCGATGAGGCTTATATGACGATGGTGACTAATCTCTTCCCTACAGGCATGGTCGGTTTGGTGATGGCGGTACTGACGGCGGCTTTAGTCAGCACCATTGGCTCAGCCTTAAATGCATTGAGCACCGTTTTCACGATGGATATCTATGTGAAGCGCATTAATCCGGACGCTTGTCAAAGTCGTATTATTAAGACAGGACGTATGGTTACGGTGGCAGGGGCAGTGATCTCCATTCTGATAACCATTGCTATTGATAGCATTAAAGGGTTGAACCTGTTTAATGTATTCCAATCTGTATTAGGATTTATTGCCCCACCAATGGCGGCCGTATTCCTTTTAGGTGTGTTCTGGAAAAAGACAACGACACGTGCAGCTAATATGGCACTAACTTTGGGCACAGCATTCAGCCTGATAATAGGTGTGCTTTATCTTTGGGTGATACCTGCTGCTAAAGGATTTGATTTCTGGCCTCACTTTATGATGCTTTCGTTTCTTATTTTTGTGGTGATTGTGGCGGCGATGATCATTGTTAGTACTTTGGATAGAAAGGCTGAAAGCCAGGATACACTGGATTTCGGAGTGATAGTAAAACCAACAAAGCGAGTGGTAGTGTTGTGGGCGGCTCTAATTGTAGTAATGTTAGGGTTATATTTGTTCTTTAATGGGTTTTGATAACTTTGCATAAAGTACTTTACTTGGGAAAACGTTTAGCAGATAAAGGAAAACGTTTTCCCGGGTAAGTCAACTATACTTAATATTGGGTAGTTTTAATCTAAATTACTGTTTATTCCTTTCCATTCGCTGATTGGTGGGATAACCCCCGAACCGATTAACTCATCTCTTAATGCACAAAGATGCTTGTAGCTCTGATTCAGGGCATCTTGTTCCTCTTTTCTTCCATTGGGCTTTTTGTAATGTACGCCGGATTCATCTAAACTTGTTTCCATAGCCATCATAATATGGTTGAAATCACCACCGGATACATATACGCCTACAGGCCACTCGAAGGATGGTCCACCCATAATTGCTCCTATCATCTCCAATGAAAGGAACGAAGGACTTTGAAACGAAGAGCGTCCTCTCAATTCTATAATTTTCTTCCCTCCCTGTATTACTCTCTCTTTGATGTTTTGCCATTCTTCGTTGGTAAGAGAGGGGGTTCCAATTAAGTCGCTCAATGGCTTTCCGTTTACACTTGCTGTAGAAGAAAACACGGCCATCTGTTCTCCATGTCCTCCATAAGTTCTGCACCGAGTTATTTTGTCAGGGTGAATATGAAAGTGTTTAGCCAGTTCGTTTCGCAACCGTGTACTATCTAAGGCTGCCAATGTAGATACTTGTGATGGCTTTAAGCCCGAATATAATAGAACTAACAGTCCGGTTATATCTGCCGGATTAAATATTACCACTACATGTTTCACGTCCGGGCAATATTGCTTAATGTCTTTACCGAATTGTATGGCTATCTCTGCGTTTCCTTTCAATAGGTCTTCGCGCGTCATGCCTTCTTTGCGGGCAGCACCTCCTGAGGTGATAACATATTTGCTATCTTTCAAGGCTTCTTTTATATCACTCGTATAGGTAATAGTAACTCCTTTAAATCCGCATTGTAGCAGTTCTTCGGCAACACCTTCCAACCCTTTGGCATAAGGGTCATATAAACAGATGTTGGAAGACAATTTCATAAGAATGGCAGATTGAGCCATATTGGATCCTATCATACCGGCGGCGCCGACTATCGTTAACTTTTCAGTTGTAAGAGTTTTCATATTTCGTTTTTTAATGTTGTATTCAATGAGAATCAACCTGTTAATAGTAATAATAGAACAAGGTGGAGCTTGATTTGTTTATGGAATCTCAAAAATCACTACCTTTGCTTCATGAAAACCCTCCTAACTACTCTTAATGCCAAATACATTCATACTTCTTTGGCTCTTCGTTGGTTGTATGTAGCAAACCAGTCGCGTCATGATATTTGTTTTAAAGAATATTCTCTTAAAGAAAATACAACGACCATTCTTGAAGAATTACTTGCCACCCAATGCGATATAATAGGATTAAGCGTTTACATTTGGAATGTAACCCGCATAGGAGAGATTATTCATTTATTCAAACAACGAAATCCCCAACTGATTATTATTGTCGGCGGACCTGAGGTAACGTACGAACCCGCGTATTTTCTGAATACCTGGCCTGTTGACTATGTTATAAGCGGAGAAGGAGAATTCGTACTTGGCGAACTGCTTGAAGCAATCGAACAGGGGAAAGAAGTACAGATAGATGGAGTGTCCTCGCGTAACTACATAAGTCCGGTAGTAGCCAAAGCAGATCTGGAGAAACTGGCCGAACTCCCTTCGCCCTATATGCTGGAAGAAGATAAAGAAAGTATTTCTCATCGATTGGTGTACTTTGAAACTTCGCGTGGTTGTCCGTATCAATGTCAGTATTGCCTTTCATCCCGTGAGAAAGGAGTGCGCTATTTCCCTAAAGACTATCTGTTTAAAAACCTTGCTTATCTGATTGAAGCAGGAGCCAAGCAGATTAAATTCCTCGATCGAACCTTTAACCTCGATAAACAACATACCCGCGAAGTCTTTGATTTCCTTATACAGAATTACCGGGAAGGATTAAGCTGCCAGTTCGAAGTTTATGCAGATTTGCTAACCGATGAAGTGATCGACTACCTGAATACAAACTTGCCGGATAACTACTTCCGCTTTGAAATAGGTATTCAATCTACCTACGAACCTACAAACGTAGCAGTGAAACGGAAGCAGAATTTTCCTTTATTGGCCGGCAACATAAAGAAGCTGATGGAGGGAGGAAAGATAACATTGCACCTCGATCTTATTGCAGGGCTGCCTTATGAAACATACGATCGCTTTGTGCGCTCCTTCAATGATGTTTTTGTATTGGGAGGAAAAGAAGTACAACTCGGTTTTCTGAAAATGCTCAGGGGAACTAACCTTCGCAAGGATGCTGCCCAATATGGGTACCGCTATAACGACGCCGCTCCTTATGAAATTCTGGACAATGCCGATATTTCTGCCGAGGAGCTGCACCGTATTCACGAAGCCGAACATGCCTTGGAGCGGTTTTGGAACAGTGGACGTTTCCCGAACACAATGCATAAAATCTTCCAAACATATTATAAAGGGCGCTACTTTGAGTTCTTTGATGAAGTGGCGAAACACTTTGCAATGCAACAATTCCCTCACAGGGGTTATCAGTTGGAAGATTTGTTTGCCACTCTGCACCAATTCCTATTATCCCGACAGATAAACTTGTTTGAAGAACTTCGAACGGATTATTATGGTAACTTCAGTATGCGACCTCCCGGATTCTGGGAAGACTCTTTGGATAAAACAACAAAGAAACGAGTATTACACCTAATTAGTGAAGATAAAGAGTTTCTGCGTGCCAATGGGCTAACACATCAGATGATTAGAAAGCAAACAGCTATTAATCTTTTGGAAGATAATAGCTATCTGCTGACAGTTTTTGTCAAAGATATAAAAGAAGTAAGGCGTATAGAAGTAATATATCAGTTCTAATTTCGTAAACCGCTATAACTCTTTAAGATAACACGGGTAGAACCTAATTTCAGCTTAGAGTCAATCCGGATAGGAATCCTATTGGAATCATTGGTGATGAAAATCTTCATAGCTTCGTTTTTGTTCTGGAAGGTTGGATCGTTCAACATCATCACCAGTTTGATGCAATTGTATTCCTTGTTGTTATTGGCCGTGATTTTCTCCATCCCGTGATGTTCTATATCCAAACTTCCTTTCTTACTGCCTGCAAAGAAGGGGATGCTTACTTTATCTCCCTTTTTCAGGTTGTTGTAGTTCAGTGTTCGAACATAGTATATGATGCTTAGTACATCGTACATGCAATCTTTGGCTACATAAGTGGTGTCATACCGCAGTTTGCCATTTCGACGATTGATGTTTCTTACCTTGGCTTCGTTTAGTGAATAAGTATAAGTAGCCCGCTCAATGGTGTGGTCTTTTCCTTCGTGGGCATCTTTGGTGTAGGCTAAAGGAACCAATGCTTTGGTGGTGTAGGCATGAATGGTATCGGATACCGACATTACCTTTTGTGCAAGCCCCGAAGAATTGGCAATTAATGTTGCTTTGTAGGCTCCTTCTCCTTTGTATGTGGTGTTGGCCATGCTGATAGAAGAACTTCCTACCTTTGTATAGAGAAGGCCATATTTAAAATACATATCATAATTCAGCACCTCTCCTGCCTGAAAACTGTTAAAGCTAACTTCGCGTTGGGCATGCAGACCAATAAAGGGAAGTATGAACAGGCAGGTAAGGTTTAGAATTTTGCAGAGTTGATTCATTGGCATTAAAGTCTGAATCCTACATGCATGTCAAAGCCGTATCGGTGAGGGGAAGCTGTTTTTTTATTAATTCCTACTAAGCTTTCTCCTTCAGATTTAGGCAATTTTTTGATGTTAGCTAATCCATATTCTGCTCCAAATCCAACAAAGAAATGCTTTCCGACATTCAGCTCGGCAGCAAGTGCCAATCCGTAATCGAATTTCTTCAAACCTTCTTTTCCAAAGGTTTTGTACTTGTGTTCAACTGGTTGTTTGTTCCAATACCGGTTAAATTCTCCTGTGGCTGATGGGTCAAGAGATGAAGCTGTTGCTTTTATATACGTTTTAGTATCTCCGGCTATACCATAAGCAACATAAGGACCAGCTCCAAAACTGGCACTCAATAAGTAATTGATTTCGAGCGTGTAAGTTGCTAATACCGGAACTTGAATGTATAAAGCTTCCATTTCATTGTCAATTGCAATACTGCCTGTTGAATATTCACTTACTTCTGAAATGTCAGGATATTCTTTAGTGCCTTTTTTCTTGACGTCTTTTTGTACAGCTAAGAACGAAGAGCGGATGCTCCAATATTCGTTGATAAGAAAGTCAACCCCTACACCTAATCTAAATCCGGGCTTCATATCAAAGTCGTTACTCTTAGTGATACCATTGTATGCCATTCCGGCTTTTATATCAACATTAACTACTTGTTGAGCGTATGTTGTTATACTGGCAAAAGTTAAAAAAAAGAATGCTAAAATTTTTGCTTTCATAATGTGTTTTTGCTTTAGTGTTTCTTTGGGAACAAAATTACAAATAATATTGAATAGAGAAAGGGACTTTTGTTATTTATTTCCTCCTATAGCACCTTTCGAACCCACATATACCACAACTATATGGCATTTTCTTTACTTTACGGCCTATTCCAATCACTCCGCTTACCGACTTTATCGGCATCATTAAACTCGATTCTGTTAGTTCAATGCCGCAAGGGCGATCTACCGGAAACAGCGAAAATAGTTTTTTTTGCTCTGATACATGCCACTCGCAATACCCGGGGCTAAAGCGATTGGTGTGCAACCAGCCTTGAGAAGAAATTTCTTCTTGCAGTACCTTTTCCATATAATCGGCTGTTTTCTCGGCTAAGCAACTGCCCAAAGAATCTGCAATGTATTGCATCACGATGTCGTCTGTATCTTTTAAACAATCCATCCAGGCTTCGAACTCCTTTCCTGCGGTGGCGGCAAAGAAAACGAACTGCTCTGATCCTCGTAATTGGCGACTGATAATTTTTCCGATATCCAAAGTTACAGCCCCAACAGAAAGGGTGGTTGCTGTTAGTTCTCCTTTTGCAATGAAATAGCAACAGCGTGGAATGACAAAAGCCGCCAAGTGGTTTATAGCAGCTTTAACCATTTCTGTGATTTCCTTTTCGGGAGTAACAGAACCGTATCCCATGACTTCGTAAACTTCCTCGGGTGTTAGATGGAGTTCATGGAAAGCAACATTATATGCTCGAATCATTATATTCCTTTAAAGCCTGAAAGAAAGCATCGATGTTTTCGGGCGATACATGCGGAGGCGTGTCGCACCCACTCGACAATACAAAGTTTGGATAGTTTTCCATATCCTTTAATAGCTGTAGGGTATCTCGCTTAATGCTTTCGGGGGTACCTTGTTTAAACACACCCACCGGGTCGAGGTTACCCATTCCCCAAGCATCGGCTGGGATGTTGGTTATGGCTTGTGTCATGTCGATTTTGTTGCCGAAGTGGTATCCCATGGCTCCGGCGAAGACCATAGCAGGGGTGCAGTGTCCTGTATTTCCGCAGTTGTGAAGGATTACGGCAAAGTAATCATCCTGAACGGCTTCCACAATCTCTTTAATATAGATCGAAGAGTATTGTTGGCAGTCTTCGTTCGATAGCAGTCCTGCGGCGGGTTCGGCAATGACTACTCCGTTGACACCTGTTGCTTTCAGGGCTTTGCAATACTCCAATAGGAAGTCGGTGCATTTGCGAAGTAATAAGTTGGCTGCATTTGGATCAATATAAATAAGCATCATGATTTCCGACATGTCGTATAAGCGCCCTGCAAGGGAGTAGGGACCGATACAACCGGCTAAAACAGGCTTGTCGGTGATGGCTTCGGCGGCCAGTTGGTTGGCTTTGAGGTATTCGCCTACGCGTCCTTTATCTAAGTTGGGTACTTGCAGAGCTTCGATGGCGGCTTCATTATTTAAAAGACGTCCTGTAACGCTGGGTACTTCATGATCGGAGAATACAATTTCTGCACCAAAGGCTTCTGCCTCTACGGTTAAGTCCATAATCACTGTGGCAGCGGCAGCGGGGTATCGTTTATCTAATGTTTCGATGGCTTTGGCATGTATAGTGCCGTTGGTAACAGCTTGGTATACAGTGTTACCATTCATCTCAATGCCCGGGTGGGTCATGATGGGGATGGCGATTCTCTTTCTGTCGGCAATGGTTTGCGCGATAAAGGAACGCATGTTTATGAGCTCTTTCATATTCTTCTTATTGGCTATACATTATATGTAATAAGGACGGATAAAAAGAGATATGTACTCATTATATCGTTTCAAACCGTCAAACAAGTTAATTGCCAGTAGCAAACTACGAGTTTGCCGGTAGCAAATTATCTGTTTGCCGGTTTGAAACAAAAAGAGAGAAAGTTTCTCTGTGAGATTCTTTTTCTATAAAGAGTGAATCTTGGGCAGTAATCTTACTTCAATTCCCAAGCCAATGCGCTGGCACCAAGTACAGCTGCATCGGAATCTTTTAATTCAGAAACAAGCAATTTAGCTTTTCCTTTAAATATCTTGAGGATGTTTTCGTCGATAGCTTCCTGAATTGGTTTCATGATATAATCGCCGGATTTAGCCAGTCCTCCGAAAAGAATAATAGCTTCCGGGCAAGAGAAGGCGATGAAATCGGCAATAGCCTCGCCTAATATCTTTCCGGTAAATTTAAAGATATCTTGTGCCAAAACATCTCCTTTCACGGCTGCATCATATACATCTTTAGAAGTGATTTGATCGATAGGGATTTCTCTTAATAAAGAAGGTTCGGGGTGAGACTCCAAAACTTCGCGGGCAGTACGCGCTACTCCTGTAGCAGAACAGTAGGTTTCCAAACAGCCTTTACGACCGCAACCGCAGCTACGTCCGTTTTCGCGACGAATAATGGTGTGTCCTAATTCTCCGGCAAAACCATCATGACCATATACAATTTGACCATTGATAACAATACCACTACCAACGCCTGTACCCAAAGTAATCATGATAAAATCTTTCATACCACGTGCAGCACCGTAAGTCATTTCTCCCACAGCGGCAGCATTGGCATCATTGGTAAGTGCGGTTGGCACTCCTAATTTTTCTTCGAAAAGAGCAGCCAATGGAATAACACCTTTCCAGGGTAAGTTGGGGGCAAATTCAATGGTTCCGTTGTAGTAGTTTCCATTAGGAGCACCTACACCGATGCCCTTGATTTTCTCTATGCCGCCTTGTGCAATAATCAATGGCAGAAGACTTTTGCATACATCATCTACGTAATCTTCTACTTTATCATAAGCCTGAGTTTTAACAGCTCCGCTTGAAATGATAGCTCCACGAGCATCTACAATTCCAAAAACGGTGTTAGTTCCACCTATGTCGATACCTACCACGTAAGGTTTTTCCATGTGTGAGTTCATGTTAATAATTTGTTTTAAAAGGTTAGTTAATTAATTGTTCACCTCACAAATTACGTAAAGATGCATGAGTCTGCAAAATCTTTTTTCAAAAAACTTCACGCTCTTTGCAACTTTTCGTGTAAATAGTGCGTGTCTGGACGTGGAATGAATTAAAAAAAATCTTCTTTTCCGAAACCTTTTTCCTTAATAGCTGTTATTTAAGTTGTAATAGCAAGAAAAAAAGACTTGAATAACAATAATTTAACCACTTAACTGTTTTTTAATATGAAAAAGATTTTAATGTTACTGGCAATTGCCGGTCTTTCTTCTGTAGCTTTTGCGCAGAGTAGTAGTACGGGATACGATAATGTATCCGGCGATAAGTATGAAGTGTTCACCAATAAATTCTGGGATAACTGGTTTATTTCTGCAGGCGGTGGTGCCGAAATGATGCTGGGTAACAGCGATGTAAGAGCCAGCTTCAAAGATCGTATCAGTCCTACATTCAATGTAGCTCTTGGTAAATGGTTTACTCCCGGTTTGGGGTTGCGTTTGCAGTATAGTGGCTTCCAGGGAAAAGGTGCTACGACAGATCCTTACAACCCCTTTGTCGACGGAGCTATAAAACAGCCAAGGAGTGAATCTCCTTACTATCCGCAGAAATTTAAATATGGTAACTTGCATGGTGATGTAATGTTCAACCTGAGTGCCTTGCTTTTCGGATACAACCCCGACCGTGTATATGAAATGATACCTTATTTAGGTGCTGGTTTTACTCACACTTACGATAGCCCGAAAGGCGAAGCCTTCACAGCTAATGCAGGTATTGTGAACCGTTTCCGTATTTCTCCGGTTTTAGATATTAACCTTGAATTAAGTGCCATGGGTGCTGAAAACAAGTTTGATAGAGAATTAAATGGTAGTCGTGACTTTGACGGTGTTGTTGCTACAACTCTTGGGTTAACGTATCGTTTTAGAAATCGTGAATTTAAGAAGCCACATCCGGCTCGTCAAATTATCTCAGAAGCAGAGTTGAGGGATATCCGTTCAAGAGTAAACTCCTTGGCTGCCGAAAATGCTAACCTGAAACAAAAATTGGCAGTGAAACCTTCAACCGTAGTTGTAGAAGAAACTGTGAAAGTAAAAGCTCCGGATATTGCACCACGTTCGGTATTCTTCAACATTGGTTCTGCTAAAGTATCATCACAAGAGTTGATTAACTTAGGTTTCCTTGCAGATCAGATGCAACAATATCCTGAACTGAAATTCAAGGTGGTAGGTTATGCCGACTCAGCAACAGGATCGGCAGAAACAAACAAGCGTTTGAGTAACCAACGTGCACAAGCTGTAGTTGATGCATTGGTAGGTACTTATAAGATTGAACGCAACCGTATGACTACTGACTCAGTAGGAGGCGTTGAAAAATACGACAAGGCTTACCTGAATCGTATGGTTCAAATTGAAGTTGTGAAATAAAAGAGTCGCATAAATCGTGTAAAGAGGTTGTTTAAAAAAGAATTTTAAGCAACCTCTTTCTTTTTTTGTTTATCGTATTGAAGAGGCCATATTGAGTACAAACCCTTTCTTTCCTCGTCTTTTTGTGAAGAAATAATATAATGCTCATAATAAGATGAATAAACCCAAGTTACTGCTGTTAACCCTTCTCGCCTGCTTTCTATGCGCTTGCGGAAAGCCTAATATTAATATTGAAGTTGAGCCGAACGCTCCTAAACGTATTCAATTCGGTGCCAACCACCTCGAAAAAGAGTTGATAAAAGCGGGCTATACCGTTAACGAAGGAACAGGTAAAACCATTCGATTGGCACTTTCCAATGATACCACTATTAAAAAAGAAGGATTCAGTATTGTAACCGAAGGAGATATAACTACCATTAGTGGTAGAGACGGCAGCGGAGTTATCTACGGATGCCGTGAATTGATAGACCATGTCAATAATAAAAAGAATCTCAATTTCCCAACTTCCTATACCGATGCTCCCGAAATGGTGCTTCGTGGTGCCTGCATCGGCTTGCAGAAAACTGTTTATCTGCCCGGGCATACCGTATACGAATATCCTTATACTCCCGAAAATTTCCCCTGGTTCTACGATAAAGAACAATGGATTGAGTACCTTGATATGTTGGTGGAAAACCGCATGAATTCTCTTTATCTTTGGAACGGACATCCATTTGCTTCCTTAATTAAACTGGAAGATTATCCGTTTGCCCTCGAAGTAGATGAGGCTACCTTTAAGATGAATGAAGAAATTTTCAGCTTCCTGACCGAAGAAGCCGACAAACGCGGAATCTTTGTGATTCAGATGTTCTATAATATATTGGTATCTAAACCCTTTGCCGATCATTATGGTATTAAAACGCAAGATCGTAATCGGCCTATTACGCCATTGATTAGCGATTATACACGTAAATCCGTAGCAGCTTTTATAGAGAAGTATCCCAATGTAGGTCTGCTGGTATGTCTGGGCGAGGCAATGGATACGCACGAAGATGATGTGGAATGGTTTACCAAAACCATTATTCCGGGCGTAAAAGACGGACTGGCAAAACTGGGACGTACCGACGAACCTCCTTTATTGCTTCGTGCACACGATACCGACTGCAAAATGGTGATGGATGCAGCCTTGCCTCTGTACAAGAACCTCTACACGATGCATAAATACAATGGTGAATCACTCACTACATACGAGCCTCGCGGTCCTTGGGCAAAGATTCATACCGACCTAAGTTCTTTAGGAAGTATACATATCAGCAATGTACACATTCTTGCCAACCTGGAACCATTCCGTTGGGGATCGCCCGACTTTGTGCAAAAGACAGTGAAAGCCATGCATAATGTGCATGGAGCAAATGCACTGCATCTTTATCCGCAAGCCTCTTACTGGGATTGGCCATATACCGCCGATAAACTACCCGATGGCGAGCGCGAACTACAAATTTACCGCGACTGGATTTGGTACAAAACATGGGGACGCTATGCATGGAACTGTCAGCGCAATCGTCAGGAAGAAATAACTTACTGGGATCGGGAGTTAGGAGACTTCTACGGCATGAATCCATCGGTAGCTGCTAACATTCGCGAAGCTTATGAAGAAAGCGGAGAAATTGCACCGAAACTATTGCGTCGCTTTGGTATTACCGAAGGAAACCGTCAGACCCTACTATTAGGAATGTTTGTCAGTCAATTGGTGAACCCTTATAAATACACCATCTATCCGGGCTTCTACGAAAGTTGCGGTCCCGAAGGCGAGAAGCTGATTGAATACGTAGAAAAAGAATGGAAGAAAGAACCACATGTAGGCGAATTGCCGTTAGATATTGTTGCCCAAGCTATTGAGCACGGAGACAAAGCGATAGCTGCCATTGATAAAGCCGCGGGTAAAGCCACAGAGAATAAAGCAGAATTCGATCGTCTGCGTAATGATATATACTGCTACCGGGAATTTGCATACGCCTTCAACCTGAAAGTAAAAGCCGCCAAACTGGTATTGGATTATCAATGGGGAAAAGATATTCAGAACCTTGAGAATGCCATCCCCTTATTGGAGCAAAGTTTGGAACACTACCGCAAATTAGTAGAACTGACCAAAGATCACTACTACTACGCCAACAGTATGCAAACAGCTCAACGCCGTATCCCTATTGGCGGAGACGATGGTCACAATAAAACCTGGGAAGAAATGCTGGTTCACTACGAAAAGGAATTGGAGAACTTCAAAGCAAACCTCTCTCTCTTAAAAGACCGACTGGCCGGTAAAGTGCAATCGGAGGAGACTTCCATATTAGCTTTATCTCCTGCTAAAGTAAAAATAATCAGTAAGTTGCCTACCATAAAACTAACCGAAGGTGCTTCTCTGTTCTCTAACTTAGATAGTAAAGTAGAAGCCTTAGCCCCTGAATTGGAAGGGTTAACCGCTTTCTGCCTGAACGGTAACAATCAACGCGAAGAAGGTACTTCCATCGAGTTTGAATCAGCTAAACCTGTAAGTCTGTTAGTTGGCTATTTCCGCGACGATCAAAAGAAGTATGCCAAAAAACCAACATTGGAAACCGATGCTGCCGCCAATGAATACGGACAGGCAGAGCCGAAGCTGACAAATGCAATCCGTTTGAAAGGTATGCCATTGGCAAATGTACATGCATATCACTTTGAAGCAGGAAAGCATAAGTTGTTACTACCCAAAGGATATACGTTGGTATTAGGATTTACCGACAGCGATATCACTGTTCGTAATGCCGGACTGGCAGGAACGGAAGAGGCAATGGACTGGATGTTTTATTAAGTGAATCCACATTATGATAAATAGAATATCGCTTTTATTTCTCTTGTTGCTATCCTCCTCCCTCTCTTTTGGAGAGGGTCGGGAAGGGGCTATTGTCTCCCAATCGCGCATGGCCGAGATCTACGAAGAAGCCCGTACTCCCTATAAATATGGCCTTGTTGTAGCCCCCAACACCAACAATGCCAAAATGGATTGCCCCACTGTCTTCCGCCATCAAGATAAATGGTACATGACCTTTGTTATCTACAACGGTCGTGACGGTCGCGATGGTCGAGGCTACGAAACCTGGATAGCCGAGAGTGATAATCTTCTCGAATGGGATATTAAAGGTTGCCTTCTTGCCTTTCGTGATGGCACTTGGGATACCAACCAACGCGGTGGATTCCCTGCTTTGCCCGATATGGAGTGGGGAGGAAGCTATCAACTTCAACCCTGGAAAGGAAACTACTGGATGACTTACATCGGCGGTCCCAATGCAGGTTACGAGACAGGTCCTTTGAGCGTTGGTCTTGCTTGGACGAAAGAGAAAAATCTCGGTCAAGCCATCGAGTGGGAGGCTATGGATAAACCCATTCTTGCCTCTGATGATAAAGATGCACAATGGTTCGAAAACATCACCGAGTATAAGAGCACTGTCTATTGGGATAAGAGCAAAACATTCGGCTATCCCTTTGTTATGTTCTACAATGCAGGAGGACGCCACCCTGAAACCAACCTCAAAGGCGAACGCGTGGGCATCGCCCTCTCCAAAGACATGAAGAACTGGAAGCGCTACGAAGGTAACCCCATCTTTACCCACGAAACCGAAGGCACCATTACAGGAGACGCCCATATTCAAAAGTTTGGCGATGTGTATGTGATGTTCTATTTTTCTGCTTTCAATCCTACCCGTCGCTACAAAGCATATAACACCTTTGCTTGTAGCTATGACCTTGTGCATTGGACAGACTGGGAAGGCGAAGATCTCATAGCCCCCTCTAAAGATTACGATAATCTCTTTGCTCATAAAAGCTATGTGGTGAAACACGACGGGGTAGTGTATCATTTTTATTGCGCCGTTAATAAGTACGATCAGCGCGGTATTGCCGTGGCTACCAGTAAACCAATGGGAAGGTCGGCTGTTCGCTTCCCGGCACCCGAAGTTAAAAATAGACGCATGGTACTTGAACTGGAAAAAGACTGGCAAACCTGGTTGGTAGACGAGAAAGGCAATAGCCAGGGAAACATGCAAACTGTTAACATACCACATAACTGGGACGATTATTATGGCTACCGTCAACTTACTCACGGCAACTTACACGGTACTGCTATCTATACACACACATTTGTGACTCCTCAACAGGAGGCTGGCAAGCGTTCTTTCCTTCGCTTTGAAGGCGTAGGTACTTATGCTACCATCGAACTGAATGGTAAAGACTACGGTCGCCACCCTGTGGGTAGAACTACTTTGACGCTTGATGTTACTGATGCCCTCCGCGCAGGACAATCAAATACACTCATCGTAAAAGCCGAACACCCCGAAATGATTGCCGATATGCCTTGGGTATGTGGTGGTTGCTCTTCCGAATGGGGATTCAGCGAAGGCTCGCAGCCGTTGGGAATCTTCCGTCCTGTAGTGCTCGAAGTAACAGATAATATCCGTATTGAACCTTTCGGCGTGCATGTCTGGAACGATGATAAAGCCGAAACCGTTTATGTAGATACTGAGATTAAGAACTATGGAACTACCACCGAAACTATTGAGTTTGTAAACAAACTGAGCAATGAAGATGGCCGCCAGGTGTTCCGTCTTGCCGAGAAAATAACCCTTGCTCCGGGTGAGATGAAGGTAATCCGTCAATCTTCTCCGGTAGAGAAACCTATCTTGTGGAATACAGAGAATCCTTATCTCTACAAACTCGCCACCATGATTAAACGTGGCACTAAAACCACTGACGAGATTACCACACCTTTTGGAATACGTACAATCAGTTGGCCGGTAAAACGTAACGATGGCGATGGACGTTTCTATCTGAATGGTAAGCCTGTATTTATTAATGGTGTTTGCGAGTACGAACATCAGTTTGGGCAAAGTCATGCTTTTAGTCGTGAGCAAGTAGCAGCCCGTGTTAAGCAGATACGTGCCGCTGGCTTCAACGGCTTTCGCGATGCACACCAACCCCATCACCTCGATTATCAGAAATACTGGGATGAAGAAGGCGTGTTATTCTGGACACAACTCTCTGCTCACGTTTGGTACGATACTCCTGAATTTCGCGAGAACTTTAAGAAGCTTCTTCGCCAATGGGTGAAAGAACGTCGCAACTCTCCCTCTGTAGTGATCTGGGGATTACAAAACGAAAGTACCCTGCCCCGTGCCTTTGCCGAAGAATGCAGTGAAATCATCCGCGAGATGGATCCTACTGCCCGTAACATGCGTGTTATCACCACCTGCAACGGTGGCGAAGGAGGTGACTGGAACGTTGTTCAGAACTGGAGTGGCACTTATGGTGGCAACCCCTACAACTATAATACTGAATTAGTTCGTCCCGACCAACTTCTTAATGGAGAATACGGTGCTTGGCGCAGCATCGACCTGCATACCGAACCCGGCACATTTGAACAGAACGGCGTTTGGAGTGAAGACCGCATGTGTCAATTAATGGAGATGAAAATCCGCCTTGCAGAGCAGGTACGCGATAGTGTTTGCGGACAGTTCCAATGGATTTACAGCAGTCACGATAACCCGGGCCGTCGTCAACCTGACGAAGCTTATCGCCAAATAGATAAAGTTGGTCCGTTCAATTACAAAGGACTCGTTACTCCTTGGGAAGAACCTCTCGATGTGTACTACATGTACCGTTCCAACTACGTAAGCCCCGCTAAAGATCCAATGGTGTACATTGTTTCGCACACTTGGGCTGATCGCTTTAAGACAGGTCGCCGTCGTGCTAACGTTGAAGTGTACAGCAACTGCGACTCTGTTCTATTATACAATGATGTGGCCAATAAAGAATATTTAGGTCGTAAACGTAATAATGGTATCGGTACCCACATGACATGGGAAAACCGGGATATTCGTTACAATGTTCTCCGCGCTGTCGGTTACTATCAGGGCAAACCTGTTGCCGAAGACCTAATAATATTAAAGGGTTTGGAACGCGCTCCTCACTTTGAAAAGCTTTATGCCGGTGCAAAACCTATTTTGAAAGGCGAAGCAGATTATAATTACCTTTACCGTGTTAATTGCGGCGGCGATCGTTATACTGATGAGTTTGGTCAGGAATGGATGCAAGATAACTCTACTGTTTCCCAATCCTGGGCAGCCGACTTTAAAGAGTTATCTCCTTATCAAGCCAGTCAACGTTATACTAATGATCCTATCCGTGGCACTCGTGATTGGGAATTGTTTCAGTACTTCCGTTTCGGTCGTCATAAACTGAACTATACCTTCCCTGTTACTGATGGTCGTTACCGTATTGAACTTTACTTTACAGAGCCCTGGCACGGTACAGGTGGAAGCGATAAAACAGATTGCGAAGGTTTACGAATCTTCGATGTAGCTGTCAATGGGCAAACCGTTCTGGATGATTTGGATATCTGGGCAGAAACTGGCCACGATGGTGCTTGCAAGAAAGTTGTTTATGCGGATGTAAAAGGTGGTAAGTTAATGATTCATTTCCCCGAAGTGAAAGCAGGGCAGGCGTTAATCTCGGCGATAGCTATAGCCTCTCCCCAGCCCTCTCCCAAGGAGAGGGAGATAGCTGCGCAATTCCTTCCGCAGGGTTTCCCTCTCTCCTTG
This sequence comes from Bacteroides sp. 224, assembly GCF_010500995.1. Lineage (GTDB taxonomy): Bacteria > Bacteroidota > Bacteroidia > Bacteroidales > Bacteroidaceae > Bacteroides. The sequence continues at coordinate 55,361 of NZ_QVMK01000007.1, forward strand.
GGAGAGGGTCGGGGAGAGGCTCTGTCGTGGAAATCTTTCAATACCTCTGTCATGGCGAAAACCCCGAAAGAATTACTCCCCGAAGATAAAAATGCTCGTCCGAATATTACCTACGAAGCCGAAGATGCTAAATTGAAAGGTAAATTCACGAAAAAAGAGCATCGTAAGCAGACAGGTATTTTCTTTGGAAAAGGAATGAATAACAGCATTGAATGGAATATCTCTACCGGTCTGGCACAAGTTTATGCCCTCCGCTTTAAGTATATGAATACCAGCGGTAAGCCGATTACTGTTCGCTTGCAATTTATAGACAAGGCAGGGACAGTGTTAAAGGATGATGAAATAACCTTCCCCGAAGCCCCCGAGAAGTGGCGTTTAATGAGCACCACAACGGGGACGTATATTAATGCGGGGTATTATAAGGTGATATTGTCGGCGACGGATATGAATGGGTTGGCGTTGGATGGATTGGATGTGCAGTAGAGTTGCTAATCCCTTTTCTCAATACAAAAATCCAAATAACCATAATGGGATACGGTTTCCGTGTCCCGTTTCTATATCACTAATAACCGTAAAACTGTCTTGTAAGTCCTTTATTTGACTAAAGCTTTTGTTGGGTCCCCCAATTTCAAATGTATATCGATCATCAGCAAGGAAGTCTCCTTGTTTGGTGGTGGTAAGCCTATGTAATACGTTTACCTGATTGGCAAAGAAAGTCTCTCTTAGATTCCCCTCATTAACTGAAATATCTGATAGGGCGTACAATAAATTGGTGTTATCTAAGTATATCTTATCAGGCTTATTCATCAAGCTCATGCCTTTTTGTGAAGATAAATAAGAAATAATCAGTCCCGCTTTCTGTAAATATCCCAGATATTTAAGTGTATTGCTTCGATTGGCTTCTATTTCTGCGCTAAGCTTGGTGATATTGGGCGAGAAAGGAACTAATGAAGAAATAATCATCAACATCTTTTTGATTTTCTGTATCGTGACATACTCCACACTTTCCACGGCAGGCAAGTCGTTCTCTAAAATAGTATTTACTATATTCTGTAAACGAATGGGGTAGCTTTTGATACTTTCTTTGTAGAAAGGATAATAACCGTGTTCCAAATACTTTCTGAATTCCGGCAACACTTTAAGCTTGGAAGCAATGTTTCCTGCTATTGTTTGATGATTTTGCAAGATATCCTCTAAAGATAGTGGGGCTATTTCCAGCATATTTTCAAAGAGAAGAAACTCACGGAATGATAAGCCATAAAGGTGATAAGTAATGGCCCGTCTTGATAAATCTGCATTAGATTTATAAATTTCCAGGATGGATGACCCTGTGAAAACAATATATAACTCAGGATAACTATCGTAGATATTCTTAATTTCTACTGACCATGTGGGGTAGCGATGCACTTCATCCAGAAATAAATGAGTTCCTCCGTATGCCTGAAAGCGATCTACCAACTCAAGCAGAGAGTTTTTGGTGAACCAAATATTGTCCAAACTGACATATAATGCTTTGCTGGTATCTGGAAAATTGTCTTTGATATGCTGAAGTAATAAGGTTGTCTTTCCTGTTCCTCTGGCTCCTGTTATACCAATCAGGCGATTTTCCCAATCAATCTGATTATACAGATAACGATGATATTGGTTGTTTACCGCACTTAAAAGTCGGGAGTAATTTCTGAACAAAGTATCCATAGTCTCATTTCTTTTCTACAAAGATATGAAATTGATCTCTCAAAAGAACGATTTATGGTGTAATTTGTTCTTTTGAAAGATCAGTAGACCTCCCAATCCACCACAAACCCCTCGTGACTTCTTACATTAAACACGAAGTTATTGTTAAATATCAGATATTGTCCTTTGATGCCTGTTAGTACTCCTTCGAATGTAGAAGTCTTTTTCAGATTTACCGAATTGATTTTCGTGGGATATTGGTGCACCGGATATTCCAGGCGTACAATTTCTTCTTCTTTCAATATGTAGTGTTGTAGCTCTTCGGGTATAAAGTTGTGTATCTCTTTCTTTTTGAGGGCAAGATCTTCAAAGGGAACCTGTCCACTCAACATCTTCCGGTAATTTGTTTTATCGGCTAAGTGCTGTTTCAGAGCTACCTCAATGGCTCCCGCTTCGTATCTGTTTGCTGTTTCTGCCAGTGGAAGGGCATATTCAGCTCCCTGATCTATCCAGCGGGTAGGGATTTGGGATTTGCGTGTTACCCCTACCTTAATACCACCCGAATTTGCCAAATAAACAATATGGGGTTGAAACTGCATGAGTGCTTCAATCTCAAGGTTTCTGTCTTCTTTTCCTAAGTGCGCTGTACAAAGTTCAGGCTTGATAATCCACTGTCCTGTATATGGAGAACTAAAATAACAGTTCTTACAGTGTCCCATAGTGTATATCTCTTTTTCCTGTCCGCACTCCAGGCATTGATAATGATTGAATCGAATCTTTATTTTCTTCCCCAACCATTCGTTGACGGAAATCATCTCTTCTCCCATTTTTAGATAGTATTGAATGGGAGAAGTATGTTCGGTAATCATTTTTGTTATGAGCCCGGTAGTAGTCATGTGAAGTTTTTAGCGGAAACCAATAATTTGCCGTACTTCCTTAATTGTTTTCGAAGCACTTTCGCGAGCTTTTTCTGCTCCCTGACGGGCTATTTTATCCAATAATTCCGTATTTGCCATATATTCCGCTATTCGTTCGCGGATAGGTTCATTAAATGCAACGATGTCCTCGGCTAACTGTTTTTTCAAATCGCCATAACGAATTGTGCCATCGTTCCATTTATCATTAAAATAATCATAAGTATCTTTAGTTGATACAATATCAAGGAAAGTGAAGAGGTTTTGAATTACTTCCGGTTTTTCTGTATTCATTCCGGCCGGACCTGAATCTGTTACCGCTTTCATCACCTTTTTACGGATAGCGGCAGCATCTTCATACAGATAGATACAGTTACCATCCGATTTACCCATCTTGCCCGAACCATCTAATCCGGGGATTTTAACAGCCTGACTTGAGAAAGTAAAGGAAGCGGGTTCCGGGAAGAATTCTATATTATACATGGAATTAAAACGGCGTGCAAATTTGCGAGCCATTTCCATATTCTGTTCTTGATCTTTGCCTACAGGCACTTTCACGGCTTTATGAATAATGATATCGGCAGCCATCAGGGTAGGGTAAGTCAATAAGCCGGCATTTACATTATCGGGTTGCTGACGAGCCTTTTCTTTAAAAGTAGTCGTACGCTCCAATTCACCTAAATAAGCATTCATATTCAGATAAAGGTAAAGTTCCAGAACTTCTTTTACATCACTTTGTATATAGATGGTTGCTTTCTCGGGATCGATGCCACAAGCCAGATATTCGGCAAGGATGGTTCTTGCGCTGTTAATGATATTTTCGGGATTAGGTCTTGTCGTTAAAGAATGCCAGTCCGCTATAAAGAAATAGCAATTATAATCATTCTGCATCTTAATAAAATTCTTCACCGCTCCGAAATAATTTCCTAAGTGAAGATTACCTGTGGGACGAATTCCACTAACAACTGTTTCCATGTTTTTTTAGTTACGAGTTACAAGTTACAAGTTACGAGTTGCATGATATTTACTAAGTTATAAGATAAAACTAATTCGGCTCCTGTTAAAAAGAATTGTAGGGAACCACCACTTGTAACTTGTAACCTGTAACTCGTAACTTTTTTCTTCGGTCGCAAAATTAAGGAAAAAGATTGGGATATCTTTGTTATGTAAGAAATAAGTAGTTACTTTGCATAAATTTTAAGTAATAGTATGAACCCGAAGCTTGTGGTAGACTGAACTTTAGATGACGCGTTACTCCTTTTAAAGAAGGCTAACGCTTTTTTTTTGCTTATAAACAACTAAAATAACATATTTAGAGAAATGGAAAACAAATTGAAGAAAGTCTTGGTGCTGGGATCAGGAGCACTCAAGATCGGTCAAGCCGGGGAGTTTGACTATTCCGGGTCGCAGGCATTGAAAGCTTTGAAAGAAGAGGGCATTAGTTCAGTACTTGTTAATCCGAATATTGCTACCATTCAAACTTCGGAAGGTATTGCGGATAAGGTATACTTCTTGCCGGTAACTACCAGCTTTGTAGAAGAGATTATCAAGAAAGAACAACCGGATGGTATTCTTCTTGCTTTTGGTGGACAAACAGCCCTGAATTGCGGAGCAGAACTTTATACCAGTGGTGTTTTGAACAAATATGGTGTAAAAGTACTGGGAACTTCTGTTGAGGCTATCATGTATACCGAAGACCGTGATTTGTTTGTGAAGAAGCTCGATGAAATCGACATGAAAACTCCGGTAAGTCAGGCAGTAGAATCTATGGAAGAAGCATTGGCAGCGGCCGAAAGAATAGGCTTCCCTGTAATGGTGCGTTCTGCTTATGCGCTTGGTGGCTTGGGTAGTGGAATCTGCCAAGACAAAGAAGAATTCATTAAACTGGCAGAAAGTTCTTTTGCTTTCTCTAAACAAATCCTGATCGAAGAATCTCTGAAAGGCTGGAAAGAAATAGAGTTTGAAGTAATTCGTGATACAAACGATCACTGTTTTACGGTGGCAAGCATGGAAAACTTCGACCCGTTGGGAATCCATACCGGAGAATCTATCGTAGTAGCTCCAACTTGTTCTTTGGACGACAAAGAGCTGAAGATGCTACAGGAGCTTTCTACTAAATGTATCCGTCATTTAGGTATTGTAGGAGAATGTAACATCCAGTATGCTTTCAACTCCGAAACAGATGATTACCGCGTGATTGAAGTAAACGCCCGTTTAAGTCGTTCTTCTGCATTGGCATCGAAGGCAACCGGTTATCCGTTGGCTTTTGTGGCTGCTAAAATTGCTTTGGGATATACACTCGACCAAATAGGGGAGATGGGAACTCCTAACTCTGCTTATGCAGCTCCTCAACTTGATTACCTGATCTGTAAAATACCTCGTTGGGACTTAACCAAGTTCGCCGGCGTATCTCGCGAAATCGGTTCCAGCATGAAGTCGGTAGGGGAGATTATGTCTATCGGACGCTCTTTCGAAGAAATCATTCAGAAAGGACTCCGTATGATTGGACAAGGAATGCACGGTTTTGTAGGTAACGATGATTTAGACTTTGAAGACCTCGACAAAGAACTGGCTAACCCAACAGACCTTCGTGTTTTTGCCATTGCCGAAGCTTTGGAAAAAGGATATACCATCGATCGTATTTTCGATCTTACTAAAATAGACCCTTGGTTCTTAGGCAAACTAAAAAACATAGTTGATTATAAAGCGAAACTATCCACTTATAATGCAGTCAATGAAATACCTGCCGATGTTTTGCGTGAAGCTAAAATATTAGGTTTCTCCGATTTCCAGATCGCACGCTTTGTGTTGACTCCGGAAGGAAACATGGAAAAAGAGAACCTGATGGTACGTGCGCGTCGTAAAGAACTAAACATTCTTCCGGCAGTTAAACGCATCAATACGATTGCTTCCGAACATCCGGAACTGACCAACTACTTGTATATGACTTATGCAGTAGAAGGCTATGACGTGAATTACTATAAGAATGAAAAATCGGTTGTTGTATTAGGATCGGGTGCATACCGTATCGGTAGCTCGGTAGAATTCGATTGGTGTTCGGTGAATGCCGTTCAAACTGCTCGTAAGTTAGGATACAAATCGATTATGATTAACTATAATCCGGAAACCGTATCTACCGATTATGATATGTGTGATCGCTTGTACTTCGACGAACTTTCTTTTGAACGTGTACTCGATGTAATCGATCTGGAACAACCTCGCGGAGTAATCGTTTCTATGGGTGGACAGATTCCGAATAACCTGGCAATGAAACTTCATCGTCAGTCGGTGCCTATTCTTGGAACCTCTCCATTGTCCATCGACCGTGCGGAAAACCGTAATAAATTCTCGGCTATGCTCGATCAGTTGGGTATCGACCAACCGGCATGGCAGGAACTTACCAGCTTGGAAGATGTGAAAGTATTTGTGGAAAAAGTAGGTTATCCGGTATTGGTGCGTCCTTCTTATGTACTTTCGGGCGCTGCCATGAATGTATGTTATGACGAAGATGAATTGAAGAACTTCCTGAAAATGGCTGCCGAAGTTTCTAAAGAGTTCCCGGTGGTAGTTTCTCAATTCCTCGAAAACACCAAAGAAATAGAATTCGACGCAGTTGCCAGAAACGGCGAGGTAGTTGAATACGCCATTTCTGAGCATATTGAGTTTGCCGGTGTACACTCTGGTGACGCCACATTGGTATTCCCTGCACAGAAGATTTACTTCGCTACTATGCGTAGAATCAAAAAGATCAGCCGTCAGATTGCCAAAGAATTAAATATTTCCGGTCCTTTCAATATACAGTTCCTGGCTCGCAACAATGAGGTGAAGGTAATAGAATGTAATCTTCGCGCGTCTCGCAGCTTCCCGTTTGTATCGAAGGTGCTGAAACGTAACTTCATTGAAACCGCTACTCGCATCATGTTGGATGCTCCGTACGAACAACCGGATAAATCGGCATTCGATGTAGATTGGATCGGTGTAAAAGCCTCTCAATTCTCTTTTGCCCGTTTGCACAAAGCAGACCCGGTATTGGGAGTAGATATGTCTTCTACCGGTGAAGTAGGTTGCTTGGGAGACGATTTCTCGGAAGCGTTACTTAGTTCTATGATCGCTACCGGATTTAAGATTCCGGAAAAAGGAATTATGTTCTCGTCGGGAGCCATGAAATCGAAAGTAGATCTGTTGGATGCCAGTCGTATGTTGCACGAAAAAGGATATAAAATCTATGCGACAGCCGGTACTGCTGCCTTCTTAAATGCTCACGGTGTAACCACTCAGCCTGTTTACTGGCCGGATGAAAAACCTGATGCAGAGGATAATGTAATGCGCATGATTGCCGATCATAAATTTGATTTGATTGTTAATATTCCGAAGAACCATTCGAAACGTGAGTTGACTAACGGATATAAGATTCGTCGTGGAGCTATCGATCATAACATTCCATTGATAACTAATGCTCGTTTGGCAAGTGCGTTTATCGAAGCCTTCTGCGAAATGAAGCAAGAGGATATTCCAATTAAGAGCTGGCAAGAATATAAATATCAATAGTAAAAAGGAAGGATTGACTTCTTTATAATATTAAAAAAGGATCTGTAGCGTACTGTTACAGATCCTTTTTTTAGTGTGAGTGGTATCTAAACTGAATTTAGAATAACTTGCCTGTTTCTTCCAGTTTTTGTTTTCTTAATAAAGCTTCCAGGAAGTAGTAGTCTGCGTATGATATTGGAGCATCTACTTCGAATTTACCCGGTTTAGAACCTGTACTGTGCAGGAGTAAGAAGCCTCCGTCCTTCCCTTCGCCGGCCAGGTAATGTTTAGATAGATTCTCTAAAATAGTATCAGCCCATTTTACATATTTCGCGGCATTTGCCTTATCATAAAGACTTAATTCATAAAGCGCTGAGGCTGTAACCGTAGCAGCAGAAACATCTCTTGGCTCATTCGGAATTTCGGGAGCATCGTAATCCCAGTAAGGAATTAAATCTTCCGGTAAGTTGGGATGCGAGAAGATGTAGTTTGCAATGTGTTTAGCCTGTTCCAGAAATTCGGGCAGTTGAGTCTCTCTATAGCACATTGTGTATCCGTAAACACCCCAGGCTTGTCCTCTCGACCAAGCAGATTCATGAGCATATCCCTGGTGGGTATGTTTATGAACTACTTCTCCTGTAATTGTATCATAATCAATCACGTGGTAGCTGCTGTAATCATCGCGGAAGTGATTTTTCATTGTTGTTTTGGCATGGTTAACTGCAATGTTGTAAAAGAGAGAATCTTTGCTTTCATTAAATGCCCAGAATAGAAGTTCAAGGTTCATCATATTGTCTATGATAACAGGGTATTGCCATTTATCTGTGCTATGATCCCAAGAACGGATTGCTCCTATGTGTTCTTTGTAGCGTGTTGTTAATGTATATGCAGATTCTAACAAGATGTTTTTGTAGTTTTCATCTTGGGTTAAACGATAACCGTTTCCAAAGCTACAATATACTTTGAAGCCCATATCATGTGTTCTTCCGTTTGTCTTTTCACGTTCCAGCGGATCGGTGAATTTGCGGGCTGCATCTGCCCATTTCTGATCTTTCGTGTACTCATACATGTACCATAACTCACCGGGAAAGAAACCACTTGTCCAGTCTCTGGAAGCAACTAATTTGATGTTTCCATCTTTGTCTAAAGTACGTGGTGCTACTAATGGGCTACCTTTTTTTTCTTTTTTTGCTTCCTCGGCGGTGAGCTTATCAACCTCCGAAATGGCGTATGTTAATTGTTTGGAAGCAAATTCAAAGTCTTTTTTTACTTGGCTATCGGCACCGGATTGACTCTTGCATGAAGAAAGAAGAGGGAGTAGAATACAGCAAATAGTAATGAAGTTTTTCATAATGATAGTTCAATTTGTATAATTTAAAAAGTAAAGATACTTAGTTTTACCCAAATAATAAATCTCTATGGGAATTTTCTTGCATTCCGATACTCTTGGGCAGCGCTATAAATCAAGTGCAAAATTGAATCAATAGGCCGATTATGGTATGTTGTCAGATCTTTTTAGTTATCTTCGCAGCTAACAAATTAACCTTATTAATTATTTAGGGAATGAAAAAGATAGTCGCATTTAGCTTAACACTTTTGTTTATGTGGGTAGTTTCTTCTTGCAACACCCCGGAAGTACCCGAACTCTACAATCAGGGAATCAATGTTACCCCCATGCCTATGGAACTGACACAAAAAAAGGGTTCCTTTAAATTATCTGATAAAGTAGTTTTTGTTTCTGCCGATGAAAACTCCGACAAAATAGCTGCTTACTTCGCAGCTAAAATAAAGAATTCAACCGGATTTAATCTTCAAACCGTAAAGAAAAAGCCTGCTTCGAAATTTATTCAACTGAATCTTGTATCCGATGCACCGGTTAATGAAGAAGGTTACTTATTGGAGGTAACAACTTCCGGTATCGACATTCAAGCCAATACCCCGCAGGGATTGTTCTATGGTATGCAAACCGTACTGCAATTATTGCCTGCCGAAATTCAAAGTCCTGTACTTGTAGAAGGAGTTGCGTGGACGCTTCCGGCAGTTTCGATAAAAGACGAACCTCGCTTTAAGTATCGTGGAATGCATCTGGATGTGTGTCGTCATTTTGCAAGTGTTGATTTCTTAAAGAAACAACTGGATGTGTTGGCCATGTTTAAGATCAACAAATTCCATTGGCATTTAACCGAAGATCAGGGTTGGCGTATCGAAATAAAGAAATATCCCGAACTTACTACGGTAGGTGCTCAACGTGTGGAAGGAGAAGGAAATACGTATGGTCCTTTCTTTTATACACAAGAACAAGTGAAAGAGATTGTGGCTTATGCAAAAGAGAGGTTTATTGAAGTGATTCCCGAAGTGGAACTCCCCGGCCATGCAGTAGCAGCTATCAACGCTTACCCCGAGCTTGCTTGTACAGGCAAGAAGATTCCCGTACGTAATATCTGGGGAATCGCCAACGATGTGTTCTGTGCCGGAAACGAACAAGTGTTCAGTTTTCTGGAAGATGTGATTACCGAAGTAATTCCTTTGTTCGAAAGTGACTATTTCCATATCGGAGGAGATGAATGCCCTAAAATTCGTTGGAAAGAATGTCCCAAATGCCAGGCTCGTATTAAGTCGCTTGGTTTAAAAGGAGACAAAGAACACTCTGCAGAAGAAAAGTTGCAAAGTTATTTTGTACAACGTATAGAGAAGTTCTTGTTAAAGCACAATAAAAAGATGATTGGTTGGGATGAGATTTTAGAAGGAGGACTTGCCCCCACAGCTACAGTAATGAGTTGGCGTGGAGAAGAAGGAGGAATCGCATCGGCTAATATGGGACATGATGTGATTATGACTCCGGGTGGTTGGTTGTATTTGGATAAGTATCAGGGGGATTCCCGCCTATCGTCGGTAACCATTGGTGGATTGTTAACTTTGGAAAAAGTATATATGTATGACCCTGTTCCTCAGAAAATAGCAGAAGACAAAAAACACCATATCTTAGGTGCGCAGGGAAATATGTGGAATGAATATAATTATACAGAGAAAGAGATGGAATACGATATCTATCCTCGTATAATTGCCTTGGCAGAATTAACCTGGACGCCGGAAGATAAAAAGGACTATAAAGACTTTGAGCGTCGCATCGAAAACCAACGTGTTCGCTTAGATATGTATGATGTAAATTACTACATACCTATGCCGGAGCAAGCCGGAGAAGCACCTTCGTGCAACTTTGTGGCCTTTACCGATCAAACCACTGTGGGACTCAAATCAACAGAGCCGGTTAAGATGGTGTATACACTGGATGGAACTGAGCCTACTTTAAACTCTACCGAATATACAGAACCTCTTACTTTTACCGAAAATACAGTATTGAATATACGTTCTGTGGTTTTATCCGGAAAGATGGGACCAACCCGTACCATTACTTTCGAGAAACAAACGTATGCTCCTGCTTCCGAGAAACCCGAAAATAGAGATGTGAAAACAGAATACTACAAAGGTTTGTGCCGAACTGCTGCCGAACTTAAAGGTAAAAAGGCAGACAGAAAGTTGGATGCTCCTATTATCTATTCCAGATACAGAGTGAAAGGATATAGCGAAGTGTATGAAGATGATCTTTGGTCTTCCCGCCATACCGGATACATTCATATTAAGGAAGACGGAGTTTATTACTTCCACACAGATGGCGAGTTTTGGTTGAACGATCAATTGCTTATCTCTAACGAAAAAGATAATCAGGGCACAGCCAGAAGATTCTCTCGCAGTGATAAGTCCATAGCTCTGGCGAAGGGATATCATCGTTTCGAATTATTGCAGTTGGGTGCAATCTTTGGAGGATGGCCTACACAGTGGGATAATGCAATGGTGTCAATTCGCAAAGAGGGTGAACCTAAGTTCAGACCATTGGATGTAACGGATTTACAATAATACATTTACAGATATATGTTATGAGAACACTGTTTCTTTTTTGGTTGTTTGTTTCTGTAGTAAGCTTATCGGCCCAAACTACTTATAAAACAGAGAAGGATATTTCGTATATTTCTACTTCGGAGAATGATCCTTACCGTATGGAACGTTGTAAACTGGATATTTATTATCCGGAAAACGCAAAAGAATTTCCAACGATTGTTTGGTTTCATGGTGGCGGATTAACCGGAGGAGAGAAACATATCCCGAACGAACTTACCCAAAAAGGATTTGCAGTAGTTGCAGTAAATTACAGATTAAGCCCTCGTGCAACGCATCCCGCTTATATTCAGGATGCGGCCGAGGCTGTTGCCTGGACATTTAAGCACATTCGGCAGTATGGAGGAAATACAGAAAAGATTTATGTGTCCGGACATTCAGCCGGCGGATATCTGTGTTTAATGTTGGCTTTAGATAAAAACTATTTGGGAAAACACCAGGTGGATGCAGACAAAGTAGCTGCCTGGTTCCCACTTAGTGGCCAAACCGTTACTCATTATACCATTCGCAAAGAACGGAAGATGAAAGACGGCATACCGGCCATTGATGAGTTCGCCCCTATTCATCATGCACGCCAGGGAACCCCGCCTATTCATTTAATAACAGGAGACAGGAAGTTGGAAATGATGGCACGTTATGAAGAAAATGCCCACCTGTATGCCGTAGCCCAAGGCGTAGGGAATAAAAATGTGTATCTGTACGAGCTTCAGGGCTTTGATCATGGTAGTATGATGGCACCCGGATGCTTGTTGATGGTGGATTATATTCTGAAGCAATAGTACATCTCTACAGGAAGTTTTCATTAAAACTGCTATCATTGCTATCATGCGTTTGTAATGAGCTGTATACCAGTGGTTTTGGGGTATGATAGATCCATGTTTGATGAAAAATATCTACCATTATGCTATCATGGTAAGAAGGGGCTTATGTTTGCTGGTAGCAAACACTCCATTTGCCGGTAGCAAACGCCTCATTTGCCAGTAGCAAATAAACTGTTTCCCGGTAGCAAATAACTTAGCAGACTAAGCTGAAAAAGTACTTTAAAACGCCCTCGAAATATATATTTACTTGTTTTTGTACAATATTACATGGTATTTCCGGTTGGTATGAGATAGATTTGCATCTTATTTCAAATATTGGAAAAATGAACCTGAAAGTATTATTTATTCTATCTACTCTTTTCTTATCGACTTTGTCTTCGTGGGGACAAAATAAAGTAACTGCTCCCATGGAGGATGTTAACAAGGTAGTCGATTTAACTTTAGACAGTTTGAACATAGCCCGCACTGCGCGCCCAAAGGCAGGCATCACTCGTAAAGGCAATCATCCCGTATTGTTTTTGGTTGGCAATTCAACAATGCGTACAGGCACTTTAGGCAATGGCAATAACGGTCAGTGGGGGTGGGGGTACTTTGCTCCCGAGTATTTCGACGAAGATAAAATCACTGTCGAGAATCATGCCTTGGGGGGTACCAGTAGTCGTACCTTTTATAATCGTCTTTGGCCCGATGTGCTAACAGGAATCCGAGAGGGTGATTGGGTAATTATCGAACTGGGACATAATGATAACGGACCTTATGATAGCGGCCGTGCCCGCGCCTCAATTCCCGGCATTGGAAAAGACAGTCTGAACGTTACCATAAAGGAAACAGGCGTTGCAGAAACGGTTTATTCGTATGGTGAATATATGCGTCGGTTTATTAAAGATGTGAAAACAAAAGGCGCTTTTCCTGTTTTATTCTCTCTTACACCACGAAATGCCTGGGACGATGCCGACAGTACCATTGTAACCCGTGTAAATAAAACCTTCGGCCTTTGGGCAAAGCAGGTAGCCGATGAAGAACATATTCCCTTTATCGACCTGAATGATATTACAGCACGCAAATATGAGAAGTTTGGTAAGAATAAGGTGAAATATATGTTCTATTTGGATAGGATTCATACCAGTGCATTTGGTGCCCGTGTAAATGCCGAATCGGCTGCGGAAGGAATTCGCAACTATCCTGAACTGAAGCTGGCCGACTATTTAAAACCTGTAGAGGTGGATACGGTAACAGGCTCCACTCGCAAAGAAGGTCGCCCGATATTGTTTACCATAGGAGACAGCACCGTGCGCAATAAAGACAGAGATGATGAAATGTGGGGCTGGGGTAGTGTAATTGGCGATTATTTCAAATCCAAGAAACTATCTGTAGAGAACTGTGCCATGGCCGGTCGCAGTGCACGTACTTACATGAACGAAGGCCGTTGGGAAAAAGTATATAACGCCCTTCAACCCGGCGACTTTGTTTTAATGCAGTTTGGGCATAACGACGGAGGAGATATTCATGTAGGAAAAGCTCGCGGAGAGCTTCATGGCTCGGGAGCAGAAAGCAAAGTATTTCAAATGGAAGCCACCAAGAAATATGAAGTAGTATATACTTACGGGTGGTATTTGCGTAAATTTATAATGGATGCACAAGAAAAAGGAGCTATCCCTATTGTGTTGAGCCATACCCCTCGCAATAAATGGAAGAAAGGGGAGGTAGAGCGAAATACAGAAACGTACGGCCGTTGGGCAAAAGAAGCTGCCGAGGCTACAGGAGCGTACTTTATTGATCTCAATACTATCTCTGCCGATAAACTGCAACAAATGGGACCTGATGCGGCAGCCCAATTCTTTAAGAACGATCATACACATACATCCTTAAAAGGTGCACGTATGAATGCAGAGAGCATCATTAAAGGATTGAAAGAGACGGATTGTCCATTGAAGAAGTTACTTAAGTAAGAGGGGGCAATATTGATAAGTCGGTATTCAAAATTAATTCATACAACTAATTATGAACATCTACTTATTAATTAAACTGTACTCTCTCTTCTCTGAACCGCTTTGGGAAAAATAGAAGCTATGGAAGCCTTTCCTCTCAAACGCCTTGCAGATTGTATGTCGACTTATATGATTGGTGTAAGCCATAAGCACAACCAGTCGTTGGTAGTTATGCTCGAAGCCCTTATGTAACAACTGCCCGAAAAGCCCATCAAGAACCTAAAGAAACTGTTGGAGCTTTATAATGAATTGCTGGCACTTACCCAAAGTCGCCCGAATATATCGGGTGTGCCCCATTGGAGAAGTTGGGGCACGGAGGGAAGTTTAAAGAAGGTGATTAAGGAAGTTTCGGAGAGATAAGAAGCTTTTCCCCATCAATAAAGGTGTTAGTAAAAGTAACCTCTTTGGTGTTTGTCAGTTTAAGTGGCTTTTGAGTATTCTTGATAATGACATCTTTAAAGTGAATGTTTTTGATGGGAGACTCCGAGTAAGCCTCTATAAAGATACCTCCTTTGCCCCCATTTTCAACGACTATATTCTCCAGATATACGTCTTTGATGGTGGGTATATGAGGACCTTTGTCTTCATAAAGCATGGTGAAAATGATTGCTTCATTCCCAATCTTATCCATTTCGATATTACGCATATAGATGTTTTCAGTCACTCCGCCCCTCATAGAACTGGTTTTAATGCGTATTCCCCACATGGGTTTGGAGATTTTGCAATTCTCAATAAATACATTTTTAACTCCTCCTGAAATCTCACTACCAATAGCGATTCCTGCATGTCCGTTTCTGGTGGTGCAGTTTTGGATGATGACATTTTCGCAAGGGATATTGATTCTTCTTCCATCTCGGTTCCGTCCCGATTTGAGAGCGATGCAATCATCACCCGTATCGAAATAGCAATCTTTAATTAATACATCCTTGCACGATTCCGGGTCGCAACCGTCTGTGTTGGGACCATCACTCATCACTTTCACTCCGATTATACTGACGTTGTTGCATAGTACAGGATGAACCACCCACATCGGAGATCGAACAACTGTAACTCCTTGTAGCAATACGTTGGTACATTGATAAGGTTGAATAAATTGAGGACGCAGATAATAACCGTTGCCAAACTTCCTTTTGGATACAGGGATATCTTTTTCGGCCATTTCAAATAACGTAGCTCTTTTATCGGGATCGGTTTGGTTGGGAGTACCTTCTTTCCATCCGTACGACTTTCTCCCTTTCCATGGCCACCAGTTATCTTTGGCGGCTTGTCCGTCTAAGGTACCTTCGCCTGTTACTGCAATATTTCGCTCGTTAAAGGCATATATTAAAGGAGAATAATTCATAACGTCGATGCCTTCCCAACGGGTTTGCACCAGAGGCAGATAATCATTTGGATGGGTTGAAAACAGCAGAACAGCTTCTTTGTGTAGATGAAGATTTACGTTACTTTTGATATATATGGGGCCTGTGCAGTACTTGCCAGCAGGGACAATCACTCGTCCGCCTCCTGATTTGTTACAAGCTTTAATTGCTTTTTTGATGGCCTTGCTGCAATCAGTAATTCCATCGCCAACGGCTCCATAATCGGTAATAATGAAATCTTTATCTTTAAAGGTTGGAGAGGTAATTTTACTCATCACTTGGTTCATGGTTAACCAAGGATCAGAATTTTGAGCCTTTATCGCTTGAAAAGCGACACAACTTAAAAAAATGAATGCAGTAGAGAATGCTTTTAATGTTGTCATATAGTGGAATAAGATTTTAGGGTTATCCGTCATCATTAACCATATCAGATGTCTATATCAATTGCCGTCGGTTTTAACCGACGGATAGAATAAGCTTTGATGATTACCTTCGGCTTTAGCCAAATGATAATAAATATTCGGCTAAAGCCAAGAGAAACATGAAATGGCTTTTGTCCGTCAGTTAAAACTGACGGCAATTGATATAAAATAGGCAGAACGACATGGTGGAATGATGCAGATAATCATATAAGATTTATATTGTTTTTATATTATCGAAAGTCAAACCACAGTTTCATGTGTATACCTTCATCTCCTTGCTTAATGCGTATGCTACTTGGTTGGCTCTTTGGTCCATGTTCCGAAATTAGCTTGAAAGAACGCATCGCAGGTATATCATACAGAAATGATATATCCCCTTCGGGGAATTTATGCATGGAGTTTTCTCCGTTTCTTCTCATAACAGGCTCTTCAGGGGTGAATACCCGAAAGAATAATCCATCGCTTTCGGAATATACAGTAAAGGGAACATGCTCTGATTCCAGAGTAGCCCAATATAGATTGGCATGATATCCTTTAAACTCGGGATAGATCAGACTTTCAAAACTTTCGCTTGTAACTGTGTTGTTATGCTCCTTCTCCCAGATGTTGTAGTTGGTGCCTTTTATTCGGTTTTTCCATACACGATAAGGGCCGCGTCCCATCCAGCGCATGGCTTTTACTTCTTTTTCGGGGAAAGAGAAAGAAAATCCGAAGTTATAAACCTTCTCATCAAAGAAATCCTCTCCAAATCCTCCTCCCGAACCGCGATTTAACAAAACGGCAGTCATACCCAGTAGACCCTCTCCAGTCATTCGCCATGTGATGGAATCTATGGCACCTGTATATTTGGCGATGAAAACGGCATCATTCCCTTCTGTAAGGGTATACCCGTTTTTATATTTTGCCTTCATTCCGACAGGAAGTGGGCCGTTGGTTAGCGGAATAACTTGTCCGTCGCGTTTCACTTCCATCAGAGAACCGTCCTCTTTATGAAAGGATACGGAAATATGATTAGCTGTTAATGTTATTCTTTCCACTTCATTCTGTATAGTGGCAGAAGTTTGGGAGGCAGTTTCAGGTTGCTGGGTTTGGAAGTATTCATTGGCGTATTTAACGGGCCACGTCCAGGTACAAATAGACCTTCCAAACTTATCAAATCCTTCAAGTTCCAATAGATCTCCCTGAAAGAAATCGGCAGGCAGATCCATTCGGGCCGTCCCTCTTTCTCCTGGGTTCAAGGCAGGCAAGGTAACGTTACCTCTTGCCACAGGCAAGGATTATACTTTTATCTTTATTCTGGATAGTACCGGGCTTCGGTTTGCCGGTGTAACCATCTCGGATTGGGAGAATATTTCCATCACCCCTACCGCTATTGAAATGGTACATATATCCGGTGGTAGTTTCCTGATGGGTAGTCCCGATTCCGATCCCGATCGTCGTGCCGATGAAGATCAATATAGTGTTGAAGTAAGTGATTTCCGTATCAGTCGTTACCCCATTACTAATGCACAATATGCCAGTTTTCTTACGGCGATGAAGGTACCTGCTACGGGAGAGTATAACGGAAAGAGGCTGATAAGTATGCCACATCCGTTTCTAAACTGTACCTATGCAAACAACGAATATACCTGGAACGTGCATGACGGGGGCGAAAACCATCCCGTTTCCGGTATCAGTTGGCAAGGTGCCGATGCTTTTGCCAGGTGGCATGGAGGGAGTCTGCCCTCCGAAGCTCAGTGGGAATATGCCTGTAGAGCAGGTACAAAAACGCCTTATTATATAGACTTATCTATTACATCTTTGGATAAATATGCTTGGTATATCCAAAACAACAATACCGCCCCGGGCAATGGCATAGGAACCAAGCCTGTGGGCGGTAAATATTATAATCCTTACGGTCTTTGCGATATGATGGGAAATGTCTGGGAATGGTGCCTCGACTGGTATGGAACTTCCACAGATAAACGGGTACTCCGGGGTGGTGCTTTTGATAGTCCGGCAACTGATTGCCGTTCGGCTGCCCGCTTCTCGGCAGAACCGGAGAATGCCGGAGCAAACTACGGATTTAGAATTGTAATGGAGTAAAGGTGTAATCCGTCCTAAACGATGACACCGGCAATCCATTTCCTCCAAACAAATCACCATCTACATAGTTTTCGAATCCGTAGCGAACGGCAACGGGTTTCTTTACGTGTTCGCTCTTTACGTGTACTTTACTACGTACTATCCAGGCTTTGGCGGGATGGAATACCTTATCTTCTCCGGCTATTTTGAAGTTCTTTGATTCTCCGTCCGGTGCGTTAACCCACATGGGGGAGCGTTCAAAGGAGATGATAGCCGTATCACCTTTTATCTCCATCGATTTATAATAAGGACTATCTCCGGAAATACCTTCTATATGGTATGTTTTGTTTAAAGCCAGAAGGGCAAGGCGTTCGCCGGGGGTACGCTTGTTTTTGGGGTGGATACCTGTTCTCGTACCGGCATCCAGTAGCACGGCCATTCCACTATTGGGTACGCGGTGTTCTACTTGTGCCTGTGCTTCGCGCAAGTAAGCAGAGTTGATAACTTCCTTGCCGGGTTCGGTGATGATACCATAATCATACGGGGCAATCTGGCAATAGTAAAAAGGAAAATCTCCCTGTTTCCATTCGGAACGCCAGCCGTTAATCAATGTAGCGAACATATCGGCGTAGGTATGGGCGCGGTCGTAGTTATCTTCGCCCTGATACCAGATAACTCCACGCATGCTGAGGCCAATAAGTGGATGAAGCATACCATTATATAATACGGTGGGAGTCCGGTTCTTGGAAGTGATGTCGGCTTCGGTGCGAGGTATCTTCTTACCGGGGAAGGGTTTCAACCACTCCTCCGTCATCCAGGCTTCGGCGGCGGAACCTCCCCAGGCGGTGCAGATGAGTCCCACGGGAACGTCTAACGTTTCTTGCACCAATTTGCCGAAGTAGTAGGCGGTAGCACTAAACTCGTAAACGCTGGCGGGGGTGGCCTCGTACCATTCTCCTGTCACATCGGTTTGGGGTTCGAGCTTGGAAGCACGTTTCACGGTGAATAGGCGAAGATTGGGGTTCTTGCTTTTCAATACATCCATGTTTGCGTTTTCGATGGGTTGGTTCTTGAAACCTTTCATGGGCATCTCCATATTGCTTTGTCCGGAGCAGATCCATAGTTCGCCGATAAGGATGTTCTTTAGGGTGGTTTGCTTGCCATCGTTGAATGTTATCTCGTAAGGCCCTCCGGCAGTGGGAGTGGTAACAGATAATTTCCAGTTACCGGAGGCATCGGCGGTAGTGGTGTATTGCTGACTGTTCCATCCGGTGATGACGGTTACTTTCTTCTTCGGGGTGGCTGTGCCCCAAAGGTTGGCGTTGGTTTGTTGTTGCATCACCATGCCATCGGAGAAGAAAGCGGGAAGTTTGACTTCGGCGAGGGAAGACAAGGAGATGATGGTTGATAGTAAGAAAGATGTTAGTTTCTTCATATTTTGATAATTTATTGGGGTTTCTACATCTCCATTCGCATTTCAAGTGGCCCTAACAGCCCTGCGGGAAGCAATTTATCCTCTTTCAATCGGTATTTGGCGTTTGTCCATATACCATCGTAAGGGGCTTTTCCTTTATCCATGCCGTTTAAGGCATTGGCCCAGGTATTCTCTACTTCTATCTCGAACAAGTTATTGCCTTTCTTGAGCGCATTTGTTATTTCAACCTGATAGGGGGCAGTCCAGGCAGTGCCGCAGTCTATGCCATTAATACGTACATTGGCTATGTTGGCCACTTCTCCTAAAGATAAGTAAATGCGACCTTTGCGTTTACCGTTCCACTTGAAAGAGGTTTTATATACGGCTGTGCCGGAGTAATATTTTATTTTCTCGTCTTCTTCCTTGCTCCAATCAAAGAGATGATCCTTAGTCAGCGTCAGGTTATCGAGGGCAGGGAATGATACGCTCCATTCTTTAACCTCCAAAGGAAGGGCTACCATTTTAGTTTCCCGAGGGGCTTCCGCTATGGATGAACCGTTTCGATGGAAAACGATAAATACAGACTCATTGGCAGCTAACTTTAAAGGCACGATGGTTCGGCTCTCCTTGATTTCGGTGTGCAGGGGGCGGGTTATTTCTCCGGTTATCGGATTCCAAAGTTCCGGATTCCCGGCATAGCGCAGGGATGCTTCAAAAGAGACGGTTTCTTCTGCTTGGTTGGCTATAAAGTAAATCTCGGCTTCCTCTCCGCTGCGGTGCGTCCAGGCAATGTTTTCGGGTACAATGACATCCCGATCTAATTGATACATAGAGAAATCATCTGCCGGATATGGTATCTCCGGAATGGCAACGCCTCCTTTGCGTAACTCTTCTACCTTGGTTTGCACCTCGGGCGATAAAGGACGATTATCCGGATTCATCGGACGAGCCGTAGGTAATACAAATACCTTGTAAGAAGCACCACCGGGCAGAACGATCCGTCCGTTTTCTACTTTAGCCAGACGAAGCAGTGCATCTTTATTGAAGGAGTCATACGCATACCCCCGCAATGGATTTATCCACTTCTCCGGATCGGCCATATTAGCAGAATGGGTTACCCCGGCAACGGTTCTTAAAGGAGTACCCTCGTTTGCCAGTCGCTTCGCTTCGCTTTTTACTCGTTCCGCTCCGAATATGCCGGGTAAGGAAGGAACCAATCGTTCCGGAAGAATGGCACGGCGAGGCATTTCTTCGCCGGTGAAAACAGCAATGTCAACTACCGGGCGACCGTATTGCAACAATGCTTGTGTACGGGTTACGTAATCGACAAACGCTTTCGCTCCGTGCTTCCACCAGGTTTGATCGCGTTGGAAGAAGATGCCGATGCCATCCAGAGTCATGCCCGGCTTCCGGTCTAAATAGGGGTTGTGTACAAATACATGGAATACCATCTTGTTGATACCCAGTGCATAGTTGCGGTCTAACATGGCTTTCATCAATCCGGGGTGTT
This sequence comes from Bacteroides sp. 224, assembly GCF_010500995.1. GTDB lineage: Bacteria > Bacteroidota > Bacteroidia > Bacteroidales > Bacteroidaceae > Bacteroides. Next base: position 76,010 of record NZ_QVMK01000007.1, read on the forward strand.
CGTCCCAGTTGCCACGTATCTGCGTAAATGCTTCGGCTTGAATGATGTTTTTGCCATAGATATGTGCGCCACAGATGGCATCGAGCATATCGTTGGTTTTATCGTGGGTGGGACTTCTAAACCAGAATTCTCCCATCGGGCGATCTACTTTTTGGAAGTGTGCCATGCCGTCGCTGATCATGGTTGGCGATACGTTCTCGGCAGAGATTTCGCAATCGTATTCTTTGGCAAAGGCGGCCAGTTCGGTATAGAATACATCCACTACCAGTTCCGCCATGGTGGTACGAACGTCGTGCAGTATATTTTCTGAGGTTTCGATGTTGTCTATAGGCATACCTGTTAGCAGAGGCAGATAGGGCATCAGGTCGTAACCGCGACGGGCTTTAAACTCCGCGGCGAAGTTATCGCTCCAGTTTTGGCTTCCACACTCCCAACTATCTACAAAGATGGACTTCAATACCCGGCGGGCTAAGGTTGGGTCTGTTTGCCGGAAAGTAGCCCCCAACCAGTTGTCGAGTTGTTTTCTGACGGTGGCTTTGCTGAATTTATCACATTCGAGTCCCTTACCTGCTCCTCCGGTGGCATTGGTATGTCCGGTAGAGGTATGTCCCATGCGCAAAAGTTTCCAGGTTCCTTTGGGTAGTTGAGTGGTGAGTACACCATCTTTCAAAGCACTTGTTAAGTTAATAATGTTTTCTTTGGGCAGGCAGTCGGCAACACTTATCTCGCTTTCAGGTGTACGGTTAGCTACTCGCCACACAAAGCCTGCTTTTGCTTCCCAGTGGTGCACACGGGGTTCGCTATGCAAATAGATATCTTTAATTTTGAGGTTGGGTTTCCACTTGGCATCGTTCATGTCTTCGCTACCTGCTTCGGAGCCTGTCGGATTCCAGTAGAAACGGAAGTAACGCGCCGTAGTGGGAGGGATGGCGTGTGTATCGTTAAAATCGTAGTTCTGCCACCCCTGACGGGCAGGAATGAGTTGCTTAACCAAACGGAAATTTACTCCGTCGTCGCTGGCCATTACTTTTAGTCGCTGTGCCTGGTAGTTGTTGTTCACCTTTACAATCTCTACATGGCGGAAGGTATAAGGCTCCGGATATTCGTATTGAATCCAGGTACCATCCGAGTTAGGGTTTGTAATATTGGTAGCGTTGACCCTGAAAAATCCCCCCGTTGTATCTACCTCGGCAGAGACGGTTATTTGCGGCAGGGCTTTGGGTGCATATTCTTTCGCCTTTTCCGAAGAAACAGGCCAGGCATAAAGTGCTATATCTTCGTAGTATCCCTGAAAACTTTCCGGCTGCTTCAACATTAACTCATTGATCTTTCCACCGGAGATGATGGTGTCTGTCCAGACTATTTTCTGCATAGATTCTTTGGGGGTAATCCACGGTCCCCCTGCCAATGCGAAGCCATCACAAATATGCATGCCAAGTTTCAACCCGAGGCGGTCGGCTTCCTTCATACTGTGGTGTACCATGCTCCACCATTCGGGAGTAAGTTGCTTAACAGCTCCGGGGTAGTGTGGCCATAATTCAGGCGATTTGATGGCGAGCAGGAAAGCTCCACCCAGTCCGACTTCCTTCATGGTTTCCAAGTCGGCTGTCAGTGCTTCTTTAGAGAGGGCGCCGTACATCCAATGCCAGATTGTCCACGGCTTGGCTTCTTCGGAAGGGGTTTGAAACCGCTGCTGTAAAGTGGGTTGCGCCAGCGTATTTTGTAGAAAGAACAGGCTTATGAGTAGAGAGAGAATGATACGGGGTTTGATATTCATGATTATAGTAAAAACAATCGGTTATATAGGGAAAGGACGGGGGAGGGGAGGAATTGTACTCAAAAAAGGGCTTGAAACGCGACAATAAAACTGGGGTTAAAAATAGGCTTATCAGTGCCTTTTACTCAGATTAAGGCACGAAACACCAAATAATGATACAAAACATTACAGAAAGATGAAATATTAGTTCGAAATTGGTTTTCGGCTTAAATCCGATTACGATACCAAACAAGCCCAATATAGGAACAAAAGATATAGAAAGGCCCCCATGTTTAACAACATAAGCGCACACACTGAACCAATACCAACAGTTCTTTTTGTTTTCCCCATTTATTTCGCCTGCTATCGGTGTGTAGTCAAGGTGTTTAGAATACCTACTTGCTTGCTTCATCTGATTTGGGTCGACAAAGTACGATATCTTTTCTCCCTCATGATTTTTAAACTTCCTTCTTTCGATTGCTACTAAAACAGTTGGAACTACATAATAACTTCGATACAAATAATATTTTTTATCAGTTAGTTCAATATTATCAAATCGCGAACCTGAGCTGCCAGAGTTTCCTGCTTCATATTTTTCTATCGTATCAGTATATAATATCAGCCTGTTACTTACTCTGATTGTTGCAATCACAACATAAATAATCAAAAAGCAAAATAAAATTATCAATAATATATTAATTGTTTTTCCGTTTATCATTTGTAAAATCATTTATACCAATCATGCCTGAATTTGGAAATAATATGCACTTTGGAGTAACACACTATTTCTTGTCTGATTTTCAAAAGTAGTAAATATCTGAAAAGCAACCCAATTTATAAGTAGGTATTCAAAATTAATTCATAGTATGAGAAAGTCCCCCTCCGCCCTTTGGGCACCTCCCCCTTGCAGGGGAGGGCTGTTAAGTTCTATCAATTGCCGTCTGCTTTAGCTGACGGTTCATAGCATTTCTTTCTTTTTCTTGGCTTTAGCCAAATGATTTGTTTGGCTAAAGCCCTGGTTGCATAAAGATTTCATAGTCCGTCAGCTAAAGCAGACGGCAATTGATAAAGAGAGAATTAGAACTTAACAGCCTTGCCCTTGCAGGGGAGGAGTTGATGCCGCAGGAATTCCTCCCCTGCAAGGGGGAGGTGCCCAAAGGGCGGAGGGGGTAATGATATAAACTAATTCTGAACATCTACTTATTTTAATTAAGTTGCAAGCATTTACTTCTAAGTTAACGCAAGTAAGTTTTTTGCAATCCAGTACATTTTCTATCTTTGTCCGTCTAACCAAGAAACCACATATAGTATGAAGAAATCCATCCTCCTTATTTACTTATTCTTTTGGACGATAATAACGCTTGCTCAACCTTTCTCTCACGACTGGGAAAACCACCACGTACTACAAATAAACCGGGAACCGGCTCGCGCAGCTTTTACCCCTTTCCATAAAAAAGAGGGCGACCGTAGCATCAATCTGGATGGTACCTGGCGTTTTCGATGGACGGCTACTCCCGAAGAACGGATGAAAGATTTCTATCGCCCCGGGTTTGATGACAGCAATTGGGTAAACTTCCCTGTTCCTGCCAACTGGGAGGTGAATGGATATGGTACACCTATCTATGTATCAGCAGGGTATCCGTTTAAAATTGATCCTCCTTATGTGATGAAAGAGCCCAAACCTACCTACACCACCTACAAGGAACGTAACCCCGTAGGGCAATATAGACGTAATTTTACGCTTCCTGACGAATGGAAACAAAGTGGACAAACTTTTGTTCGTTTTGAAGGAGTGATGAGCGCTTTCTATGTTTGGATAAACGGCGAGCAGGTAGGTTACAGCCAGGGAAGCATGGAGCCGAGCGAATTTAATATCACTCCTTATATAAAAACAGGAGAGAATCAGATTGCGTTGGAAGTATATCGCTATTCTGACGGTTCTTACCTTGAAGATCAGGACTTCTGGCGTTTTGGTGGCATTCATCGCAGTATCTCCTTGTTTCATACTCCTGATATTCGTATTCGTGATTTCATGATTCGTACTATCCCCGATAATAATTATCAGGATTTTACTTTGCAGATCGACCCGCAACTAAGCGTGTATAACGGCGAAAAGGGCGAAAAGTATAAAATACGCGCTGTAATGGAAGGTATCCATATAGAATCTGATGCCGAACCAATTCTTGACCTTAACCATAAGGCTGCTAATATGAATACCTGGTATCCCCAGCGAGGCCCTCGTAAGATGGGACGCCTTACGGCACAGGTGCCGGCACCTCGTAAATGGACTGCCGAAACCCCCGAGTTGTACACTCTTACCCTATCTCTTGAAGACAGCACAGGGGTGGTAGTGGAACAGGTTAAGCAACGCATCGGCTTCCGTGCCGTAGAGGTAAAAAACGGACAAGTACTTATTAATGGTAAGCCTATCCGTTTTCGTGGGGTTAACCGCCATGAACATGATCCCGCTACTGCACGTGTGGTAACAGAAAAACGCATGTTGCAGGACATTTTGTTAATGAAGCAAGCCAATATCAATGCTGTGCGTACCAGTCACTATCCTAATGTGACCCGTTGGTATGAGCTATGCGATAGTTTAGGACTTTACGTGATGGATGAGGCCGATATCGAAGAACATGGTTTACGTGGTACTTTGGCAAGTACCCCCGACTGGCATGCCGCCTTTATGGATAGAGCCGTACGTATGGCCGAACGCGATAAGAACTATCCTTCCATCGTGATGTGGAGCATGGGGAATGAAAGTGGATATGGCCCTAACTTTGCCGCCATCTCGGCCTGGCTGAAAGATTTTGATCCAACCCGGCCTATTCATTACGAAGGGGCACAAGGGGTAAATGGTTCCCCCGATCCTTATACAGTCGATGTAATCAGTCGCTTTTATACCCGTGTGCAGCAAGAATACCTGAACCCCGGAATTGTGGAGGGAGCCGATGAAGAGCGTGCCGAAAATGCCCGTTGGGAACGACTGCTGAGTATTGCCCAACGCACCAATGATAATCGCCCCGTGATGACCAGCGAGTATGCTCATTCTATGGGGAATGCATTAGGTAACTTCAAAGAATATTGGGATGAGATTTACAGCAACAATCGGATGCTCGGAGGTTTTATCTGGGATTGGGCTGATCAGGGATTGTATAAGAAACTGGAAGATGGTAGTACGATGATTGCATACGGTGGTGATTTCGGTGATGTTCCTAACCTGAAAGCTTTCTGTTTTAATGGTATAGTAATGTCCGAAAGAGAAATTACTCCTAAGTATCTGGAGGTTAAGAAGGTATATGCTCCTGCCGATATTCAGCTTAACGGAAGGGAATTGCGCATTACCAATCGTAATCATCATACTGGTTTGGCACAATATCGTTGTACTTATCAGTTATCAATAGATGGTAAACCCATGCGAAGTGCCGAAATAGCTTTGCGCGATGCTGCTCCCGGCGAAACTGCAACTGCTACCTTGCCTATGTGGGGAGGATTTCCATCGGGTACCGATGTGCGTTTGCGGGTGGTATTGACATTGCGTAATCATCAACTTTGGGCAAAACAAGGTCATGAAGTAGCCTGGGAACAATTCTGCTTGCAGGAAGGCAAACTCTCCGAAGAGTATAATGCATATAAAATTCGCTTGGATGTAGAGGAAACAGCAAGCAGATTAAAGGTAAGTAATCGTACTTTCGATATAGCATGGGATAAAGCAACAGGTGATATAACTTCGCTGACTTTCGATGGCAGATCTATGTTGGCTACTCCTTCCGATCTTCCTACTCAGCCGTGGACACAGGCTTTCCGTGCTCCTACCGACAATGACAAGAGTTTCGGAAACTGGCTCGCTAAAGACTGGAAACTGCATAAAATGGATACGCTCCATATCAGTACTATTGATTCCCTGACTTATCAGAAACTATCAGACAGATCGGTAGAGGTAAAGATAACCAAAATGAATCAATATAAAAGTGGAAGCATCAAAACGCAGTATCAATATATCATTACCGAGGCAGGTGCCATTGATATGAAAGTTACCTTCACTCCGCAAGGAGAACTTCCCGAGCTTCCTCGCCTGGGGATTGCTTTCTGCATACCTTCCGATTACAATTTGTTTAGTTGGTATGGCCGTGGACCTCAGGAAAACTATCCCGATCGTAAAACATCGGCTGATGTAGGCTTGTGGAGAGGAAAGGTAAGCGAGCAATACACGCATTATCCGCGCCCTCAAGACAGTGGAAATAAAGAAGAAGTTCGTTACTTAACATTGACAAATGCCAAAGGAAAGGGGCTAAAGGTGGAGGCCATCGGCAGGCCGTTCTCTGCTTCTGCTTTGCATTATACCGCACAAGATCTTTACGCGGCATCTCATGATTGCTATCTGAAACCACGTCAAGAAGTCATATTAAGTTTGGATGCAGCCGTATTAGGGTTGGGAAATAGTAGTTGTGGGCCCGGTGTATTGAAGAAATATGCCCTAAAAAAGAAGCCCCACATTTTGCATGTGAGGCTAATTAGTAAGTAAGAATTACTCTTTTACGTTGTTTTCATTCGATTTTGAATAATGAGACTTTTTGTTTCAAGGTATAAAACAAGTTGTTTGCTACTGGCAAACAACTTGTTTGGTGGTTTGAAACTATTCGTTTGCCAATAGCAATCAAATAACTTTATGGTGTAGCTGTTTGATTTATTAACTTTTTGTGGGCGTGCTGGCAAATTTGCCGTCACGCTGCCAGCACGGGTTGCCAGCACGCTTTAACTGATTAAATATCAATTAGATACAAGCGAATCGTGCTGGCGTGCTGGCAAAAATGCAAAAAACAAAATCATGGAAGGAGGAAATTCCTCCTTGGGCAACAGGGCATCCACTCAATAATCTCAACAGTTGAATTTTCAATATTTGCATAAGCTTGTCGCTCCATACCATCAAGTTAAGGGTTATTGCCTTTTTTCG
>NZ_QVMK01000080.1 GCF_010500995.1 Bacteroides sp. 224
GTAACCATTCGGTGTCGTACATCCCTTCTGATTTTTATATTAAAAGAAACCGCCCATGCTTGGATTAAGCCTGAGCGGTTTCTTCTTTCTTGTTCCTATCTATTTTTCCTTTACTTCTTTTTCCAGTTCATAGGTATGAGTTCACTATAATCATTGTTTTCTTCATACTTTTTATTCTGTACGCTGATTAATACCTCTTCCAACCACTTTTGTGGGTTGACCTGATTTTCTTTACAACATCCCATGAGTGTAAAGAATATGGCTGCCGCATGCGCTGCTTCATGTGATCCGGAGAATAGTACATTCTTTCGGTTGAGCGTTAATGGACGTATGGATCGCTCCACCGGATTGTTGTCTATTTGAAACCTAGCCTGATTTACGTATCCGGACAACTGTTCAAATCGTGTGTACATGTATGACATGGCATTGGCTATAGGTGAGTTAGCAATTGTTTTAGTAAACTCCTGCTTGCACCACTCTTCCAGTTCCTTTATTATAGGGTACGCTTGTTTCTGCCGAAGTGCCACAATTTGGTCATCGGTCAGTTCTTCTTCCTTTATATTCTTTTCTATACCATAGAGGAGAGCTATTTTATCCAATGCATACTTCGCACGCGGTGGATCACACCCACGAGCCTCCTCAAACTTCCGCCTGACATGTGCCCAACAACACAGATGTAATCTGTCCGGTAATGTATCAAACTTATCATAAACCACGAACCCATCACTTTGCACCACTTTAACAGAACCACTTAATAGTGTCTCAATGCCTGTTTCCCCTCTTCCCTTATGATACTCAAAGAAGGGAGTCTTTGATTCTGGCAAATAGAAGTTCCACATGTATCCTTTATGCAAGCTCCCCGGCCTATCATTCTCAAGAACCGGATGAGGTGTTTCATCTGCCATTACGTAATAGCTGTTCTTTACCAGTTCTCGAAGTTCATTGTAGATGGGCTCTATCCGCTGAGCAGCAGCCATCATCCAATTGCTTATTGTAGAAGGACTAAAATGGATATTGTTACGCTCAAAAATTTCCAGTTGCCGATTCAGTGGTAAATGATCAGCATATTTAGCTGTAGCAATGTGAGCCAGGATGCTTTCAGAGGCATTGCTGCGAGGATGCGCCATCACGGGCATAGGAGCTACTACAATCCGTCCGTCAGCCAAACGGTATTTGGGGCGAATCGTGCGGATAACATAAACTTGAGCCGGACGAACAGCATATTGCTCTGTTACTTCTTCTCCCATCTTCACTGCTCCTTCCAGATTGATATCATCGGGCATGGGAACAACTATCTCTTCGCGAACAAGAGATGGATCAATGGGCTTGCGAGCATGTGGAGTTACCTTTTTAGTGAAGCTTTTACGATAACGGTTGTAGTCACCTTCTTTCTTTTCTGCTTTCTTCAAAACTTTAGTTTCTTCAGCAACAGGATCAGATACATCAGTGGGAGAATCAAAGCAAATGGATAACTGGGCAGGGTCTTCAGGTAACTTACGTTTCTCACTGGATTTACCCCAAAGACGACGTAAGAGATTTTCCAATCGCCAGCGAAGAAGATCCTTTTCCCGACCAAGAGTATCCACCTTGTACAGCAGAGCTTCTTTTTCCTTTAAAAGGTGATTATATTCTTCCAAAGTGAGGGTAACAGTAAGTTCTTTCATGAAGAAAAAGGGTTATTTGTTTATACCGTAAAGGTACAAATAAATAACCAAATAGAC
>NZ_QVMK01000081.1 GCF_010500995.1 Bacteroides sp. 224
TTTCATACGTAAATTAAGTTGTGCTCCCCACTGCCGAGGAGCGTTTTAAATCATTTTTCAATCTATTACTTTGAATTCAGACAAAAGAAAGAATAGCACTTGTTGGTGTGACAAATGCAGTTTGGTTATCGGCATTTTATGTATAAACTGCTAAGGATTTAAAATTTCATACACGTGCTCTTATGGCTCAGTCTTTGCCGCTTAGCAGTCAGAGGCCAGTTTCATACCCGGATTCTTATTATCCGTAAATAACAGTTCCAGTAAAAATCGACCTTAATTGTGTGCTTTAAGTTATCTGTTGTTCCTTTGGTGGAATCTCTGAGAGTTTAACCTTATACCCAAGCTTTTCCAACTCTTTCTTTAGATAAGCTTTGCGCTTCTTCTCTACTCGTGAGTTTACATACTCTGCGCCCAACTCCCGATATTCACAACTGTCTTTTAAGATGTGGTAAACTGACTTCAGGATCGAATGTCCTACAGCAATTAATGCTCTTTTCTTTCCCCTGCGGGCAGCCAGTTTATGGTATCTTGCAGAATAAAACGTGTTTTTAGTTCGAGTGGCAGCCCATGCAGCCTCTGTGATTACAGACTTGACTTGTTTGTTCCCATGAGTGATTCGTCCGCTTTTTTTTTGCCCGCACTCTCATTGTTTCCCGGACACATACCTGCCCATGAAGCCAAATGTTTCTCTGTGGGGAAAGCGCTCATATCTAAACCAATCTCAGCAACCAGGTCTTCAACTGTCTTTGTGCTCAAACCGGGAACTTTCTTTAATAACTCTAACACGTTGTCATAAACAGAAAGCATATTCTTTATACGCTCATTCAGATCGGCAATGATTTGCTCGGTCTGAGCAATATCACGACGGATAATACCAAGCATATAAATATGATGCTCCTCTACCAAACCATTACAAGCTTCGTATAAATCCTCTTTAGAAGCACTTAACTTGCCATGATAGACGCTGTCGATATCAGACATTGTTATAGACTTACCTGCACAAATCATATCAATGAGTTTGGTGGCAGTCACACCCATAGTATCGGAAAGAACACTTGAAAGTTTTATGTTGCAATCTTCAAGTATACGCATGGTGCGATTTTTTTCAGAGGCGACATGCTGGATCAATTTTGTCCGATAGCGAGTCAAATCACGAAGCTCACGTTGCTCGCGAGCAGGAATGTAACTAGGCTTTAATAAACCGGCTAAGAGTAGTTTGCAAATCCAGGCACTGTCAGCCTTGTCGGTCTTATGACCCGGAACATACTTTATATGCCGGGCATTAACAATCCAAACTATTAAACCGGCAGGCTCCAAAACCTTATAAACAGGTTTCCAATAAACACCAGTGCTCTCCATGGCAACATGGGTAACACCATTGGCCAATAACCATTCTTTCAATGCTGTCAAAGAACTAGTGAAAGTGTTGAACTCACGAGTCTCCTTGCGAAGACCAGAGCCATCAATTGTCGCAACCACCACTTTCTTGTGGACATCGATACCGCAACCACGCGATACCATACTCGGAAATGATACTGTATCCATAGCTATTATTGTTGGTGAACCTAACAAAGGTAGCTATAACCCACAATTTACATTACCTTTGGCGACGAGTTTTTGTCATGGGTGTTTCATACGTAAATTAAGTTGTGCTCCCCACTGCCGAGGAGCGTTTTAAATCATTTTTCAATCTATTACTTTGAATTCAGACAA
>NZ_QVMK01000082.1 GCF_010500995.1 Bacteroides sp. 224
TTCTAAATATCTATTAAAATAGGATTTGGCTTCAGTGAGAAATATCAATGTCCGTCTCTGGGAAAGAGATGGACACAAAAAACAAAAGAAGAAAGCATTTAAAGCCCTATTGGATAGCAATCTGAGAAAAAACAAGGCTAAGAGAAAAAAGAAAGGAAAGAAGAAACGAAAAGCGCAGAAAAACTTAAATATTTTAAGAGATAAAACTTTCTTTTTTGTTAATCTTGGTTAAACAATAAGGGGCGATAGCTACAAAAGAATAAACATATTTCATCATTCAACCCTAATTAAGAAAAAAGCAGGGAAAAGAATCGAAAAAAAAACAATAGAAAAGGCCCGGGAAGAAAAAAAGCAGATAGAAAATAGCTTGCTTAGGATACACGGGAAGCGGAAAAGGCACAACGATCTATTCCGGAAAACAACCCTTTGTTCGGAATGAAAGAAAAGGGAAACATTTTCTATTCCAAAATACGGATTATGTAAACCTTTCAAAACAAAAAGGGAGAAAGGAGAGTTTTTCGGATATTTAGAACACTATTGCAGATTAAAAACAATCTGCCTTACTTTGCAAAAGGAATTCAAAAGTCCATCTCTTTCCCAGAGATGGACTTTTCTTATTCAAAACCTCTCAAACCGCTTCCAGAAAGAGGTTTCAAAATACTACCGGAAGGCTTCTTCCCGCTAAAAACAGCATCAATAACAATACGGTTGGCAGCCAAAAAGCAGTCAACATCCAGTTGACGAACATAAGTATGCGTAGTCTCTTCTTTACGATGACCCAGCGCCTGGCTGATTACATGCATACCCACACCATGATGGTGAGCAAGCGTAGCCCAAGTGTGACGAGCCACGTAGGAACTCAAATTTTCGTCGATATCCAACAACACACATATTCTCTTAAGATGCCGGTTATGATTACGAAGGGAGTTACTATACTGACGAGTTTCCTCGGAAGCAGCACCGGCAACACGGATGATGGGAAGTAAATAAGGAGAATCTGAAGAACATTTATACTTAGAAAGAATACGAAGCGCACGTTCATCTAATCCAACAGTTATCTCGACATCTGTTTTATGACGACGGTAGCAAAGGATACGACCACCTTGCAAATCGCTATGACGAAGGTGGGCAAGGTCGATAAAAGGCATGCCTTGAAGATAAAGAGAAAGCATAAACATATCACGGCTGAACTCAAGCTCGGGATACTCAGATAAATCGGAAGTAGCAAGAAGCTTAACTACAGAAGCAGGCAAAGAGCGTTTTACGGTAGCTTCCTCCGTAGTGATAATACCAACAAAAAGATGTTTAACCGATTTAATCCGGCGCTGAGCAACAGCACGATGATAAAGAGCACGCAAAACCCGCATATAAAAGGCTATCGTATTACGACAAATGCCCAGACCAAGCAAGTGGTTTTGATAACTAAGTAGGAAATCACGGCTGAAAACCACAGAAAGAGGAACATCACCATGATGGAAATCCAATACACTATGAAGTGTACTCTGATAATTACAAATAGTACTAAACGAGTAGTAAGTGCGAAAACTACGAATCACAGCATCAGTAAAATAAGTTAGAGTCATAATAAAACAAATTTAAATGTGTATAGATATATAACAGTAAAATAGGCGTAAAAGAAAGAGGAGTAAGATCTTTTAAAGAAAAGAGAATGAAAAAATATAAAGACAAAAAAAAGTTCC
>NZ_QVMK01000083.1 GCF_010500995.1 Bacteroides sp. 224
CACTGTCAGTTGGGCAGTACTATCATTAGGACATGTTTATGAAATAACCTCTCTCTGTGTATGGTTTATGGACAAGAACCGTCCTTTACCCCCTGGTAGTGTCTTTGATCCTTACCGCGAAGCAGACTATCTACGCCGCAAGGAAATGGGGTTCCCAATGCCACTTTATCACAGCGCAATAGAAACCCCCGAATGGAGTGGAGCTGAAGAAAAGTATGGAGATAAAAACGGAAGGCGAAGAGGAAAACTCCTCTTCCATCCGGAGCATAGTACGAATGCTCCTAAAGTAAATAAAAAGAAAAGTCAAAAGAGGAAAAGATGAATAAAAAAACAAAGGATTCGGATTTGAGGTAGCGTAAAGAGCATATTGTTTGGAAATACAAAATGTTGACACAAAATATATTTCAGAAATTGAATCTTAATAGAAAAGAACAAATAAGCATGGATAAAAGAGGAGTGGAAAAACAAGATAATAATACGTGCACGATCAAGTTTGAATACAAATATCAATTCGTGGGGAGGTTATAGAATGAAAAACATGATTTATTGCGTTTTAATAGTATTTACTCTTTTATTGCTTTTGCCTTTAGTCTTAAAAGCAGAAGAGAAACCAACTTCAACGATGTATCAAGATACAATACCTCAAAAAGAATATGGGCTATTTTTCTATCTTACTGATTCATCTGCAGAGAAAACATCTCTTTTTTCGAAGGAATTATTCAAACTAACTCCCCCACTTTCTCCAAAGAGATTAGAGCGACGCATGAAAATGCTATGGGGCTTAAATATTAATGATTATCCCGCAAATAGTAAAATAGTTGTAGGGGGAGATGCTGATACAGGAATACTCTATTTTAGTATTTCGGAAAGGTGTTTCATTATGGAAAGTATTATAAATTCTATTTGGGGAGATGAGGTCCCTGCAAATTACCCTATTGATAAATATGCTTTATATTATCGTTTCATTATGATGAATGATGATGCTGCACTTCAAGAATATTATGAAAAATATAAAGATGATATTCTGGAACATGACTTTTTTCTCACTAGTGATTTCATTACAGGGCATTATACAACTGCTATTTTTGATGTTAAAAAAGAACTTATTGAGTATATTGATAAGTATAAGCGTATCAGAATCTTGGACGTTAATAGTATAAATGGAATGAAAACAAATAGTAAAGTTAAAGAAAAATTAAGCAATTTGAGATTAGATTGCACCTACCTTTATGCTGTAAATGAAATTAAAGAAGGAAGAGAAGTCGTCTTTGATGATATTAATAGTAATGTTTGTTCAGATGATAAAATATTTTTAGATGCAAATTGGACTAAAAGAGTAACAGAAGGTAATTCGGCGGGTCAAATAGGACGTTTACTGTCTGGAACAGATTTATTAAATCCATGGCATCCAATGTTGACAATAGAACAGTCTGCAGCAGCTTGGCTTTCAAATATGATAAGATTTGACAAAAAAGAAGTGAATAGAGCGATAATAAAAGAACTTTGCAGAGATTTAAATTCTACTTCATTCTATTATCGTAAGAGAATGCTAAATTTTAAAGAATCTCTTCTTTCCAACAATTACTATGGCTATACTCTTCTTCGTGAATTCTGCGAAAATCCCATGCGTGAGACTCCCATTCTTGAAAAAATTGGAACA
>NZ_QVMK01000084.1 GCF_010500995.1 Bacteroides sp. 224
TGACTTATACTGAAAGTGGTTGTCATTTTTTGCTGCTTGTTACTAAACCGGTTGTCACAATATCTTTTTTTCTTCTAAACTGGTTGTCATTCATAACTTGTTCTTTCTAAAAAAGTTGTCGATTACAAAATAATGGACATTCCGAGCCATCCTTTTTTTCTCGGTAAAAGTTGGCAGGGTTCGATACCCTGTCAACTTTTGGTAACAATGGCATAAACCTTCGCCACCTTTTTTCTCGGTTTTACAAATGTACTTCATTCTTTTATTTTTTTTGCTTTCTTTTTCCATAAATTATCTCCCGGTACTTCTCCTTCATATACATCCATTGGCTTCTTCATTCCAATGCTCATGTGCGGTCTTTGGTAATTATAGAACTGTATCATTTGTGCAATTTCCTCTTTGGCCTGCTGTTCGGATTTAAAGAGTGAAGTTCCATAAATCCATTCAGTTTTGAGTATACCATTCATTCTTTCCGCCACAGCATTATCAGTAGGCTTGTAACACTCTGTCATACTGATACGTATGTGATGCTCTTTTAGTAAACTCACATATAAGTCGCAGGCATATTGTGATCCGCGGTCAGAATGATGGATCGTTCCACATAGATTGCCTCCCCGGGCTTTTTCTATGGCTTGTGAAAGAGCTTTGGCAGTATACTCCGCATGAAGACCAGGAGCCAGTTCCCAACCTAAAACAGCATGTGAATAAGCATCAGTAAGTAAATGTAGATAACATACACCTCCTTCTATCCAGATATAAGTAATATCACTCACCCAAAGATGATTAGGATACCCGACAAGCAGATATTTAATCAAGTTGGGATATTTCATGTACAAATGGTTGGATTGAGTCGTGTATCTGGGTTTTCGGGCAGGAAGCATAAGCTTTTCTGTCCGCAGAAAGTTTAAAAAAGCATCCCTGCCACCCGTTACCTGATGTCCATATAAACCGGAAAGTTCCCAATATAGCTTTAGACCACCCATGCCGGGGTCCTGAGCACGATAATAGGAAATGGCTTCCAGTAAGACTGCTCTTATTTGAGAACGAGTTATAAGAACCTTTTTCTTCTTATAATAAGCCTGACGAGACTTGCCAAACAGACCACAAAGAGTATACAAAGTTAACCTCGGATACTCTTTATGGAGGCTTATTACTGCTTGGCACCATCTTTTTTTAAGATGGAAATACCTTCTTCTTTTTCAGTAATCTCAATCAAGGTCTCGAAAGCACGGGAACGAAGTTTTTCCATTTCCAAAGCTTTCTTTAAATTAAGAATCTGCTCTTGAAGAACTGCTTCTTTGCTCTTTTTACTTTTACCCATCTCATTGCAGGATATAGTTTCAATATCCAAAGATAAAAATTTTGAGTCAAGTGGATAGCGCCTTATCCAAGAAAGTAGGAGCGAATTGGAACTCAAACCCCATTTTCGAACGGTAAAATTGAGAGACGAACTGCAAGAGTAATGATCACGTAACACTTCCAACTTAAATGTTTCACTGTAGAAACGATGTACTTTTTTTTGCATAAATAATAAAATATTATGCAGCAAAAGGGTGTCAACCTAATCCCGTATAAGAC
>NZ_QVMK01000085.1 GCF_010500995.1 Bacteroides sp. 224
CAGGGCATCCACTCAATAATCTCAACAGTTGAATTTTCAATATTTGCATAAGCTTGTCGCTCCATACCATCAAGTTAAGGGTTATTGCCTTTTTTCGACCCGAAGGGTCAGTTTAAAGCAGCCCGGGATAAAGCGAAGCGACATCCCGGGTATAGTTGAAACACATCAGCATCCAGCGTCCCAGAGGGACAATTTAATAACTCCATTAGCCTGTTATTTCATTAAGTTGTCCCTTTGGGACGCCCTCTTGAGGATCGGTATTTACCCGGGGTGCCGTTCGCTATGCTCACTGTACCCCAGGCTGTTTTAAAGTGTCCCTCTGGGACGGAGGTCAAGCTTACGCAAACTCAACTATTAAGATTATAAATTCTTTGAATTCCTATAATTTCATCTCTGTACTTCTCATCCCACCCACATAGTTTTCTTTTTCCAGCCATTCCAAGTTTGATTTTACTTTGTTTCAATAGCATGAGCACCATTTTACACATTGCTGAAAAGTTAATAGCGGCATTGTCTGTTTTTCTTGTATAATCCTCTCTAAATGAAACATCTAACTGCCAATGTAGGTTGTTTTCCACCTGCCAATGTGCCCTAACGGACTCCAATATCAATTGTGGATCTTGTGGTAATGAAGATATATAGTATCTGGTTTCTGTGGTTTGCTCTCCATCTGCTAATTGTCTAATAGAGGTGATTTTAGCAATCGTTTTTATCCCTTTCCACCCAGCATAAAAATGCTCCGGATAGACTACCGCATCGCAAACACACTCTCGATATTCTTTTCTACCATGACCTTCATTCTCCTGAAAGTAACGCTGTTTGTAAGGTAAGTAAAGACGATCCTCTTCGGTGAGTAAAGATGAAATCAGGTGCTTAAGTTTTTTCTGGTTATTCTTCACACAAAGAATATAGTCGGCTCCTGCCTGAATAATCAATTCGGCTATTTTCTTCTGGCAACCGACCGCATCAATCGTTACAATACATTGTTCAAGATCAAGTACTTTTATGAGTTCGGGAATAGCTGTTATTTCATTCGATTTACCATCTACCTTGCGTTGACCAAGGCAAATATGGTTAGCAGCAGACCAGGCACTAACCATATAAAGACGATCCTTTACCCCAGAACCCTTAGAACCAGAACTTTTACATACAGCTTTACCATCAATGCAAACCACGCCAGGAACTTGCCGACAAATCTCATCAACCCAAAGTTGAAAGCAAGCTTCAAACCAATCAATGTCTAAAAGAGAAAAGAAACGATTAAAGGTTTCAGCACAAGGAATGCCGGACAAACCTGGCAGACGGCTCTTAAAATAAGATTCATTGCTACGACCAAACATACAGATCTCATGCCAAGTTTCGGCACCACAGAGAACTGAAACAATGGCGATAAAAACGATTTCATCCACTTTGTAGATCTGGTTTTTATTATTACGCATATCAGGAACACATTCACAAAACTCTTTGATACTCATAAATAGGATATTTAAAAAGGAAATAGAGCACAAAGAAAGCTATTTTAGGGCAAAAAATAAACTGTTGAGATTATTGAGTGGATGCCCTG
>NZ_QVMK01000086.1 GCF_010500995.1 Bacteroides sp. 224
GAGACTGTAATTTAAACTGTGTCAGTAAAGAATAAATTATTAACTTTACTAACACAGTTTTTTTTATGAAAGAAGAATTTGATTTTGAAAGCATTAAGAACAAAGCTTTAGAGCAATTAAAGTCTGGCAAGTCTTTATTAGGTAAAGATGGTGCCTTTGCTCCTTTGTTAGAAAGCATCCTCAATGCTGCCTTAGAAGGCGAGATGGATGTTCACATGGATGCTGATGAGCGTTCCAGTGGTAATCGTCGTAATGGTTATACTCCTAAGCAGGTTCAAACCCCTCTTGGTGAAGTTACGGTTCACACTCCTCGAGATCGTGAATCTACCTTTGAGCCTGAATTTATTAAGAAGCGTGAGCGTATATTGGCTGACGGTGTTGCGGATCGCATCATCGGTTTGTATGCCTTAGGTAATAGCACTCGTGAGATCAGTGATTGGATGGAGGAGAATCTGGGCAATCGTGTTTCTGCGGAAACGATCAGTTCTATAACGGATCGTGTTCTTCCTGAAATACAGGCATGGCGGTCTCGTCCTTTGGAAAATGTGTATGCTATTGTTTGGATGGATGCTATTCATTACAAGGTTATGGATGAAAAGAATCGTCCCGTCACACGAGCTATTTATAATATTATCGGGATTAACTCTGATGGCTATAAAGATCTATTGGGGATGTATATTTCCAAAAGTGAAGGTGCTAATTTTTGGTTATCTTGTCTCTCGGACATCCAATCCCGTGGAGTAAAAGACATTCTTATTGCCTGTACGGATAACCTAACCGGGTTTTCTGATGCTATCAAAAGCGTTTTTCCAGAAACGACAGTCCAAAGTTGTATTGTTCATCAAATACGCAACTCCATCAAGTATGTTGCCAGTAAGAATCAAAAGACCTTTATGAAAGACCTTAAATTGGTTTATCAGGCTGTAAGCAAGGAACAGGCGGAGGTTGAACTGGACAACTTAGAACTTAAATGGGGTGAAGATTATCCTATTGTCATCAAGTCCTGGCGAGATAACTGGGAAAAGCTTTCTGCTTACTTTCAGTACTCTGACGGCATTAGAAAAATGATTTATACTACAAATACAGTAGAGGGTTATCATCGACAAATCAGAAAAGTAACTAAAAACAAGGGAGTTTTTACCAATGACACCGCCTTGGAAAAGTTAGTCTATTTAGCTTATCGAAACATACGCAAGAAATGGACTATGCCTCTGGCTAACTGGGGGAAAACGGCACAGCAACTGGCCATCTTATATCCAGAGAGGTTCAAATTATTTTAGGAGAAGCACTCTATATCCTCTTTATTTAGTAGTTTTGTAAACCAACAAAACGATGGTGATACGTTGTACCATTGAAAACAAAAACGATTAGGGGATCGACCCCTAACCGTTTTTACCAACAAAACTCAGGTTCCTCATTACCCATTGAATGAGACAGGGGAATGAAAAACCTGAAACCTTAAAGTGAAAGCGAAAAGCTGACACAGTTTAATTTACGCTCCC
>NZ_QVMK01000087.1 GCF_010500995.1 Bacteroides sp. 224
TAATTTATGTACCTTCGCATAATGTTTGTACGCAAGAAAAGGAACCGTTCAGGCACTATTAGTGTTGTCGTAGTGAATAAATCACATGGCCAGTTTAAGGAGATAAAGAGTTTTGGTGTTGCTCAGACAGAGAGTGAAGCAGAAAATCTTTATCAAGCGGCTCTTCATTGGTTAAGGACTCATGGTGGACAACAAGAACTTGACTTTGACAACCATAAAGATCGAGAGCTGGAAGAGACTGAGCGTGTTATTAAGAACATGGATGCAGTTCTTATTAATGGTACTCAGTTACTTCTTGATCGCATCTATGATGATATTGGATTCAATCAGATTCCTGATGACATATTACGTCATCTGATCATTGCAAGAGTCTCTCAGCCAGCTAGCAAACTTGCTACCACAGAATACTTGAAGTCGTACTACGATGAAGATATTGACCTAAACAACATCTATCGTTACATGGATAAGCTGTACAACACCCAGCAAGAATTAGTGCAGCAGATTAGTGTAGACCACACTCGCAAAATACTTGGTGGTAAAATCGGTTTAATGTTTTACGATGTCACTACCCTGTACTTTGAGACTGCAAAAACAGACGACTTGCGCGAACCAGGTTTTTCGAAAGATGGAAAGACGGCTGAATCGCAAATTGTTCTGGGGATTCTAGTGAGTGAAGGCGGATACCCTCTATCTTATTCGTTGTTTAACGGAAGCCAGTATGAAGGATACACAATGATACCGATGATAGATGATTTCAAACAACGTTTTTCATTAGGTAAGGAGTTTATCATAGTAGCTGATTCTGGATTAATGAACAATACGAATGTGAATTTACTTCGTCAGGCTGGTTATAAATATGTTATCGGAGCACGTATTAAAAGTGAGAGTGCACAAGTTAAGAAATGGATATTGGAACAGACACATTGGGAAAACAACAGCTGTCATGAATACAAGCGCAACAATGGAGAGCGTTTAATTCTTAGCTATTCTGCCACAAGAGCCAAAAAAGATGCATATAACAGAGAACGAGGTGTTGCCCGTTTACGTAAGGCTTATAAAAGCGGAAAGCTAAGCAAGCAACAAGTAAACAAAAGGGGCTACAACAAGTTTCTTGAGATCAGCAAGGATGTAGAAGTAATCATTAGTGAAGAGAAGATTGCCCAAGATAGCCAATGGGATGGTTTAAAGGGATATATCACAAACACAGACATGGAAGCAGATAAAGTTATAGCCGAATATAATGGATTATGGGTTGTTGAAAGAGCTTTCCGGATTTCGAAAGGGACATTAGAGATGCGTCCAATGTTTCATTTTACAGAACGCAGAATTGAAGCCCATGTCTGTATATGCTTCGTTGCTTATAAAGTATATAAGGAGTTAGAACGACTCATAAAGGAAAAGAAGATTCCTTTGAGTGTTGATAAAGTATTGGACAT
>NZ_QVMK01000088.1 GCF_010500995.1 Bacteroides sp. 224
GCCAAACGGATAGAATCCTGTTCGTGAGGCAATAAAGCCTGAACTTCTTCGGGACGAAGGCTTTGCAGATAAGCGCTGCGGAATTTGGCAGGCACGGAGTTCAAAGAGATTGTGCGCTTTTCGGGAGCACCGGCTTCCAATTTTCTTTTTATTTTTTCGTAAGTACGGTTCAAGCGAACGGTATCTCTACCGGAACCCAGACGACGACGCAACTCGAACTCGTATTGCTTGCGGGCTTTAGCCAAAGCCTGTTCGTGCAGGTAACGCTGATTGGCGTTGTATTCGCTATTGCGCATTTCTTCTTCGGCCAACCATTGCTCGTAAGAAGCGGCATATTTAAAACGACTCTGAAAATCGTTCAAACCGGCTTTCCGGCGTTCTTTCAATTCGCGGTCTACGGTTTTCTGATCCACAAAAGTGGTATTGTAGGCAGAAGAGTCGACTAATGAAGCCAGGTACTCATCGTAACGGGCATAGTCTTCTTTTTGCTTCTTAACGAAGTTCTTTCCACGAATCACTACCTCTTCGAGAGCTACCAAAGAGTCGGTAAGTTGAAGTTCGGGCATCAGGCTCACCTGATAGTCATCCGAGAGAAACTGCTTGGGAACATGAATCACAAAGTCGACAGCCACATAACCCTCACGAACACTCGTGAAGCGCGTGCGGGAGGTTACCTTCACCTCGGGAAGCACATAAACACGACTTGTATCCAAGCGTTCGTCGGTATTTTGAATGGTAGGTTCATCATTCTCCGGCAAAGCTACCTGAGTGAAGTTAACCTGTTCGCTCAATACTGTACCTCCTGCCTTGCCACCACCGGGATGGGTTATGGAAACGCGCGAAGTCTCTAAGAAAAGACGCTCGGTGAGCAGGCGTTTCGGACGGGAAGTACCGCAGGAGTAAAGAAAGGCTCCCAACAATACAAGACCTAAGAACTTTATAAACTTTCTATTCATTGATTTACTTCTTTTATTATCTACTGGTGAACGAAGTGTTTCGTGCCGTGAAACAATGTGTTTAGTGCCATGAAACAATGTGTTTGGTGCCTTGAAACAATGTGTTTAGTGCCTTGAAACAAATTCGTCTTTTTATTGTCTATTGCGTTTGGCTTGTTTTTCAATATCTTCGAGTTTCTTATTCAACTCTTCCTGGTTATGAGCAGCTTCCTGAACACCGGCCGAAGCGGCTTGTTTCAAATAGGTTGCTGCCTGCTCGTACTCTTCGAGAGCTAAGTTCACTACGCCCAGGTTGTTCCATGCACTGGCAAGATTGCCGGCACGCTCCAACAAACGGCGGGCACTCTGGTATTCTTTGTTACGAATCAACAGGGCGGCAGCATTGCTGTTAGCCACAGGGTCGTTAGGATAATAACGAGGAATTAATTCCATGATTATATCGCGGTATTCTTTGCTGTCCACTCCGTAATC
>NZ_QVMK01000089.1 GCF_010500995.1 Bacteroides sp. 224
GAATCTCTTCTTTCCAACAATTACTATGGCTATACTCTTCTTCGTGAATTCTGCGAAAATCCCATGCGTGAGACTCCCATTCTTGAAAAAATTGGAACACATATCAAAGGTCGCGTAAAAGAGAATAACACATTATTATTACTTGAACCTATTGCAAATAGTTATGATATAGATATAATTCAACCCCATGAAAGTCTTAAAGTTTATGAGATGGGACACGACAACTATTATTTAATTGAAGTAATAAAGCCTGTTGAAAGCCCTATAGCAGGACCGGATGGATACGCTATTATTAAAGACCGCACAGAAACGGTGTATGGGTATATCGAAAAAAATAAGATTCGAACCGAAACTTTTGAGGATATCTTACAAGAACCACGTTATAATGACTTATCAAAAAGTAGTCGAGGGATAATTGATGATCCTGATGGATATGTTAATATTCGCAAGGAAACTAACAATCAGTCAAATATTGTAAGAAAAATATCAACCGATGAAGTTTTCTATTATTGGGAGATAGCCGGTAATTGGTATATAGTGCAAACCGAAGATGGTAAACGTGGATTTGTATATAAAGAACGTATTAAAAAAAGAGTAGATACGGGAGGATGGGTACTGTGACTATTTACTTATCTGACAATGAGTGTTGATACTTGATAAAAAAGCTATGACTAAAAAACACAAACCACTCAAAGATAAATACATTGGATTAGTAACATTTATCTACTCTCTTCCTCCTACAGTACCTACTGACGCTGTAGGTTCTGGCAAGGATTGTTTATTAAAAGAAGCAAACGACAAACGTCTGGTAGTGAACGCTAGTACTTATTCTCCTTTAGAGATTGTTTGTGCTTTGGTTTTCTTTGTTGCAACTTTTTACATTTGTTATTATGAGCCTATTTCCTTTTATTATAAAATAATAGAACTTATTCCAGCTAGGGTTGATAATAATGATTATTCTTTTTTCTTACCAGCCCACTCTGATACTTATATTTATACTTATGAGAGTTTTGGATTAGATGAATTAAAAAAAAGCTTAGCAGAAGAATTCCCCATTGTATTTTTAGGAGGATTCATAAGCTGTTCCATATTTCTTTATTGGGGCTATGTTGCAGCTAAACGTTGTCGTGATTGTGTTATCTTCGATCGAACTACCTCTATGGTTACTTACCATCATACTTTTGGTTTGCTTACTACTGTAGCTCCTTTCAATGAAGTACTATTTCAACCACGTCCAATTAGTCTTTACGACCCCATACAGATATTAGGTTTTCGGCTGCCAGGCACTGTCAGTTGGGCAGTACTATCATTAGGACATGTTTATGAAATAACCTCTCTCTGTGTATGGTTTATGGACAAGAACCGTCCTTTACCCCCTGGTAG
>NZ_QVMK01000008.1 GCF_010500995.1 Bacteroides sp. 224
TCTTCCAAAGTGAGGGTAACAGTAAGTTCTTTCATGAAGAAAAAGGGTTATTTGTTTATACCGTAAAGGTACAAATAAATAACCAAATAGACGAATAAACACAACTAATAATCCTATCTTTTAGGCATCTTTTTGTTTGCTTTATTTCTCTTATGAATCGCCAATAGCTCATTCAGGCGAGTCCAAGATATGGATAAGCAAGAACAGCAAAGTTCTGATCTTTCAAGTTGATACAACCCTGAACTTAAAGCACGGTGTTCAATAATATACTCATTTTCGCGTTGATAGAGAATTTTAAGTTGACGACGAGAACGGTCAACAAAGATATGACAGCTCTCGGGTTCCGGGTAAGAACCACTCTTGGCTATAATCTCTCCACAAAGACCAGGAATGTCACGATTGAAGTTAGAACAACAAGGGTAAAGATAGTACTTCCAAAAGGGAGTGCTACGAAAAAGACCACTACCTAAAGGTACTAAAAGATCAGAAACTGCATGCAAACCTAAACTGGAAGCGGATAATTTGTAACGACGAGAACCATCAAAGATAAACAGAACTGAATCAAAACGATGAGACTCACTTAGCAGAGCTTTTAACTTACTACTTTCATCAGGGAAAACTAAAACATCACACATAAAGCATTTGATTTATATAATTCAAGCAACAAAAGTACAGATACTAAGAAAACAGATGGAGACGTACTACGCCGAATGGTTACGGATGTATCTCACTTGTACACCCGGGTGTGCAATCTTCTGCTATATTGGCAAAAATAAGCAAAAAAATAGATAAATCAAAGAAGAGGAATAGAGCGAAAAACCAAAAAACGTGTAATAATATCGAAAAAGGTGGGACTTTGG
Organism: Bacteroides sp. 224; assembly: GCF_010500995.1. Taxonomy (GTDB): domain Bacteria; phylum Bacteroidota; class Bacteroidia; order Bacteroidales; family Bacteroidaceae; genus Bacteroides. Next base: position 861 of record NZ_QVMK01000008.1, read on the forward strand.
TGGGACTTGGTGGGACTTTTTTCGGGAAGATCCACTCTTTCAAGTGATTATAAATCAGTGTGTTGTGTTTGTGGTGGTACTTATGGGACTTTTTTTAAGGAAAAACTCTCTGGAGATAGAATTGGTGGGAATTCTTTTTTCTTACTAAATTTCCTCTATAAATAGAATGAACACAGAGTCACAAAGACACAGAAAAGAATATAAACTCTGTGTCTTTGTGACTCTGTGTTCATTAATTGTTTTTTATTCAACTCGTTTATAAATCATTCTTTTATCTTTTTGGGTAATGCTTAATAATAAGTTTGTAAACCTCCGGATGCAGAAAATACCGAATGTCTTTTCCTGTTTTTAATGACTCTCGAATAAAAGTAGAACTGATATCAAATAAAGGAGCATTCACTATGCTGGCGTTTTCCGGCAAATCTTTATCCTCTACAGTAAATTCCGGACGAGGGTAAATAATGATTTTGTTTTCGGTGATGATGCGCTGATAGTCTTTCCAGTGTTGAAAATTAGCCCAATTGTCTGAACCTATAATGAGTTCAAAAGAACGATTGGGGTATGTTTCTTTTAATTTGTCTAAGGTATTGATTGTGTAAGAAGGACGGGGGAGGCTAAACTCAAAATCAGATGCTTTAAAGTTTGGATACTCTTTTATGGCAGCCTCCACAAGTTGCAAACGAAAATCATCCGGCCATAGTTCTTCCCTTTTTTTTAGTGGGTTTTGGGGAGAAATCAGAAACCATAGCTCATCCAAACCTCCAAACTCGCAAAGATAATTTGCCAATGCTAAGTGCCCTATGTGGATAGGGCTGAAAGAGCCTCCGAATATACCGGTTCTGATGAGTTGAGAGTTGAGAGTTGAGAGTTGAGAGGTATCCATGCGGCGGGTTTTGTTTAAACTGCGATGAAGTTTTCAACTATATGTAGAGTTTCGGCACAAGCTTTTTTAAGATCATCATTAATAACCACTTTATCAAACTGATTGGCGAAGCTCAATTCAAATGTAGCTTTGGATAAACGCTTTTCAATAACCTCAGGGCTGTCTGTGCCTCTTCCGATAAGGCGCTTGCGTAATTCTTCTGTAGAAGGCGGCTGAATAAAAATAGCTAAGGCGCGATTTCCGTAATATCTTTTGATGTTTAACCCGCCTACTACATCTACATCAAAAATCACATTCTTTCCGGCTTCCAATAAGTCTTCGATATGGCTTTTAAGTGTGCCGTAGAAACAATTCTCGTACACCTCTTCGTGTTCAAGAAATTCATCTCTTTTAATCCTTTCACGAAATTCTTCCGGAGTCAGAAAGAAATATTCCACACCATGTTGTTCGTCTCCTCTGGGAAGTCTGCTTGTAGCCGAAACGGAAAAGGCCAGGTTTAAGTTTTGTAGCATCAAATAATTGATGATAGTCGATTTACCTGACCCTGAAGGAGCAGAGAATATAATGAGTTTACCCTTCATGTTTATAAAACGTTCAATATCTGCTCTTTAATTTGTTCTAATTCATCCTTCATCTGAACTACAATCTTCTGCATTCCGGCATGGTTGGATTTGCTGCCTAAGGTGTTGATCTCTCTACCCATTTCTTGTGCGATAAAGCCCAACTTCTTACCTTGCCCACTATCACTCTCCATCGTATTAATGAAATATTTTAGGTGATTGGTCAAGCGTTGTTTTTCTTCATTAATATCTAACTTCTCAATATAATAAATCAGTTCTTGTTCCAATCGATTTTTATCATAATCAACGCAGATTGTCTTTTCGAGTGCTTCGGTAATGCGTTCGCGTATTTTTTCAACACGTTCTTTCTCGTAAGGTTCAACGGAATCGAGCAACGACTGAATGCGACTGATGTTTTCACGAAATTTCTGTTCCAACGCCATTCCTTCTTGCTTACGGAAGTCTACCAGTTGACTGATGGCTTCTTTCACAACAGCATGGGCATCGTTCCATTCTTCTTCACTAAGATCTTGTACTTCTGGTTTGCTCATAACTTCGGGCATGCGAAGCAAGGTGGTGAACCAGTCGGTAGGCAAAGCAATATCCAGAGATTGCGATGCATCTACAATTTGGTTATAATAACTTTTTAGCAATCCTTTGTTGATGGTAACGGCCGCCTCTGCCGAATCTTTTTTCTCTACCCACATACAGAAATCTACTTTACCACGTTCTAAAGATTTGGATACTTCATTACGAATATCAATTTCTTTTTCCCGATAGATGGGTGCTATGCGAGTATTAAGATCTAACGCCTTACTGTTTAATGATTTTATTTCGATATTTATTTTCTTATCGGCAAGTTCGGTTGTAGCCTTACCATAACCGGTCATTGATTGTATCATATTATCACAAGTTTTGTGCAAAAGTACGTAAAAGAATTAAGAATTGTTCCGGATTTTGATTAGTTTTGCAGAATAATAAGAAGAAAACTATGTCATGTATCCTGCATATTGAAACTTCTACCTCTGTTTGTTCGGTAGCGGTAAGCGAAGATGGTCATACTATTTTTACAAAAGAAGATTTTGAAGGTCCCTCTCATGCCACCTTGCTGGGGGTATTTGTAGATGAGGCTTTGTCTTTTGTTGATAGTCATGCCATTCCGTTAGATGCTGTAGCAGTAAGTTGTGGCCCCGGTTCTTATACCGGTTTACGTATTGGAGTTTCTATGGCAAAAGGAATTTGTTACGGACGCAATATTCCGCTTATCGGATTGCCTACGCTCGAAGTGATGAGCGTTCCGGTTTTGCTTTATCAGGATTTACCGGAAAATGCATTGATATGCCCCATGATAGATGCCCGCCGGATGGAGGTTTATGCGGCAATCTATGATAGAGCATTGAATACGGTTCGTAAAACATCCGCCGATATTGTAGACGAAAATTCTTATTTGGAATATCTGAATGAAAGACCTGTCTATTTCTTTGGGAACGGAGCCGATAAATGTAAAGAGAAGATAACGCATCCGAATGCTTTTTTTATTGACCATATTCATCCTTTGGCAAAAATGATGTTTCCTTTGGCAGAGAAAGCAATGGCAGATAGCAAGTTTGAAGATGTGGCTTACTTTGAACCTTTTTACCTGAAAGAATTTGTAGCTACTGTAGCAAAAAAACAATTGTAATAATATATAATATGCATTATAATACGCAACAAAAGAGATTGCCGTTGCCCGAATACGGGAGAAGTATACAAAACATGGTTGATTTCGCTTTAACTATCGAAGACCGTGCGGAGCGTCAGCGATGTGCGAATACCATTATCAATATTATGGGGAATATGTTTCCTCATTTAAGAGATGTACCCGATTTTAAGCATAAACTATGGGATCATCTGGCTATTATGTCCGACTTTAAGTTGGATATAACCTATCCTTATGAGATTGTTCAGAAAGATAATCTAAACTCGAAACCGGAAAAGATACCATATCCAAGTACCAAGATTCGCTATCGTCATTACGGGCGTACATTAGAGGTGCTGATAAAGAAAGCATGCGAATATCCCGAAGGCGATGAAAAGAATAATCTGGTAGCTTTAATCGGTAATCACATGAAAAAAGATTTCATGGCATGGAATAAAGATACTGTAGATGATAATAAGATAAACGATGATTTAATGGAATATTCGGGAGGTAAACTTCAACTGAATGAAACCATTCTAAGGCTGATGGATGCCCGTTTGGCGGCTATAAGACCCCAGCGACCCAATAATAATCATAGATATAATAATCAGAAAAGAAGGTGATTAATTAGTTGAGAGCAACTCTCAACTCTCAACTCTCAACTCAAAATACTATGGCATCATTTATCATAGAAGGCGGACATAAACTAAGTGGAGAAATATATCCGCAAGGCGCAAAGAATGAAGTTTTACAGATCATTTGTGCTGTGTTACTAACCAAGGAGGAAGTAATAGTTAACAATGTTCCGGATATCCTTGATGTAAATAATCTGATACAATTGATGCGGGATATGGGAGTAACTGTCTCAAAGAAAGACTCCTACACTTATTCTTTCAAAGCAGAACATGTTGATTTGGCATATCTGGAAAGTGATGAGTTCCTGAAAAAATGTTCCAGTCTTCGAGGTTCGGTAATGCTATTGGGGCCAATGGTTGCCCGTTTTGGAAAAGCCATGATCTCAAAACCCGGAGGAGATAAAATAGGACGTCGCCGACTGGATACCCACTTTGTTGGTATTCAGAACTTAGGAGCGGACTTTCGTTATAACAAAGATCGTGAAGTATTCGAAATAACCGCCGATGAACTACACGGAACCTATATGCTCTTGGATGAAGCTTCCGTAACCGGCACTGCCAATATTGTGATGGCTGCTGTATTAGCCAAAGGCATTACCACCATTTACAATGCTGCTTGCGAACCTTATTTGCAGCAACTTTGCAAAATGCTGAATCGGATGGGAGCCAAAATTAGTGGCATTGCTTCGAACTTATTGACCATTGAAGGAGTAGAAGAACTTTTCGGAACCGAACATACTGTATTGCCCGATATGATAGAAGTGGGTAGCTTTATAGGTATGGCTGCCATGACGGAAAGTGAACTGACCATTAAGAACGTTTCATACGAGAATCTGGGTGTTATTCCGGAGAGTTTTCGGCGTTTAGGAATTAAACTGGAACAGCGTGGAGATGATATCTTTGTGCCGGCTCAGGATTGTTACGAAATAGAATCGTTTATGGATGGCTCCATTATGACAATTGCCGATGCTCCCTGGCCGGGACTTACCCCCGACCTTCTGAGTGTTATTCTGGTAGTAGCTACTCAGGCTAAAGGAAGTGTGCTGATTCATCAGAAGATGTTCGAGAGTCGTTTATTCTTCGTAGATAAATTAATTGATATGGGGGCTCAAATCATATTGTGCGATCCTCACCGTGCTGTAGTAAACGGACATTGTCGGCGTTTTACATTACGAGGCGGCAATATGACTTCTCCGGATATTCGTGCAGGTATTGCCCTGCTTATCGCTGCCATGAGTGCCGAAGGGGTGAGTCGTATCCATAATATTGAGCAAATAGATCGCGGATATCAAAACATAGAACAGCGATTAAATGCAATCGGGGCAAAAATAACACGTATATGATAAAAAAGGAAGAAGTCTATAAAATTGGACTATTCAATAAACCTCACGGTATTCATGGAGAACTTTCATTCACGTTTACCGATGATATATTCGACAGAGTAGATGCTGATTATGTAATCTGTCTGCTCGACGGAATTCTTGTTCCTTTTTTCATAGAGGAATATCGTTTCCGGTCAGATTCTACTGCGTTGATGAAGCTGGAGGGGGTAGAAACGGCTGAACGTGCTCGTATGTTTACGAATATCGAAGTCTATTTTCCTGTCAAATATGCGCAAGATTCAGCCTCGGATGAATTAACATGGAATTTCTTTGTGGGATTTGTGGCAACAACAAAAGATCAGGAACTTCTTGGGGAGATTGTGGATGTAGATGAAACTACCCAGAACGTGTTATTTGTTATAGATCATCATGGAGATGAACTTTTGGTACCTGCCCAAGAAGAGTTTATTGTTGAAATGGATCAGGTTAACCGAAAAATCATATTAGATTTGCCGGAAGGGTTGCTGACATTAGATGAGTCATCGGAAATCTTCTAAATACGTTAAAATGAATGAAGAAACAATAGGCAACTAAAGCTATTTTCTTACATTTGCACCTTATCATATAATAAAGCATGCGGCGACGACTGTTTAATAAAGCATTTTGGCATAATTTCAAGTTTAAGTACAAGATATCCATACTCAACGAGAATACACTCGAGGAGGTTGCGGGGTTACGTGTATCAAAACTGAATGGCTTATCTGTATTACTTACTGCTGTTATCCTTATCTTTTTTATTGCAGCTTCTATCCTTATATTTACTCCCTTGCGTAACTATTTACCGGGATATATGAATAGCAAGTTGCGTGCTCAGGTGGTGGATAATGCCTTAAAGGCAGATTCGCTTAAATTGTTGGTAGACAGGCAGAACCTGTACATTATGAATGTTCAGGATGTTTTCAGGGGAATTGTACGTCCCGATTCTACCGGAACGATGGAAGAGCTTACCACCATTCGTGAAGACGAGTTGATGGAGCGTACGGAAAGAGAAGAAGCTTTCCGTCGGCAATATGAGGAAGCAGAAAAATATAACCTGACAACAATAAACTTGCAGGCAGAAGCGGCAGGCTTGCTTTTTTATACGCCTACTCAGGGAGTTATTTCTTCTCAATATGATGTAGATAGTAAACACTTTGGAATAGATATTGCTGCAAGTCCTAATGAAAGTGTTCTGTCAATTTTAGACGGAGTGGTAATTATTAGCGCATATACGGCAGAAACCGGCTATGTAATAGGCATTCAGCACAGTCAGGAATTTGTTTCATTTTATAAACACTGCGGTGCGTTACTGAAACAACAAGGTGAACAAGTGAAAGCAGGCGAAGTAATTGCCTTGGTTGGAAATACAGGTACATTAACTACCGGATCGCATTTGCATTTTGAATTGTGGCATAAAGAAAAAGCTATTAATCCGGAGAGTTTTATTGTTTTCTAAAAGAAGTTATGAGTGAAATACTAAAGAAAAAACAAATAGCCATATTAGGTTCTACGGGTTCAATCGGTTCGCAGGCATTACAGGTTATTGCGGAGCATTCCGACTTGTATGAAGTCTATGCTCTTACAGCAAACAACCGGGTAGACTTACTGATCGAACAAGCTAAAATGTTCCTTCCGGAAGTAGTTATCATAGCGAATGATGGAAAATATGAGTATCTTAAAGAGACTTTAGCTGATTTACCAATCAAGGTATATGCGGGTGCAGAAGCCATAGCTCAAATTGTTGAGTCTCAACCGATTGATATTGTATTAACTGCCATGGTAGGATATGCAGGTTTGAAGCCCACAATTAATGCCATAAAGGCAGGCAAAACCATCGCATTGGCAAATAAAGAAACACTTGTAGTGGCCGGTGATTTGATAAATAAACTGGTGATGCAGCATCAAGCTTCTATCATTCCGGTTGATTCGGAGCATTCTGCTATCTTTCAATGTTTGACAGGGGAAGGAAATAATGAGATTGAAAAACTGATATTGACGGCATCAGGTGGTCCCTTCCGTACATATACATTGGATGAGCTACAATATGTTACCAAAATACAAGCGCTGAAACATCCAAATTGGGAGATGGGTGCTAAGATAACCATCGACTCTGCTACCATGATGAATAAAGGATTCGAAGTCATTGAAGCGAAGTGGTTGTTTGGAGTCAAGCCGGAACAAATAGAAGTTTTGGTTCATCCGCAATCCATCGTTCATTCGATGGTACAATTTGCCGATGGATCTATTAAAGCCCAGTTAGGATTGCCCGATATGAAATTACCTATTCAGTATGCTTTTTCGTATCCGGACAGACTGCCTTCTTCTTTTGAAAGATTAGATTTTACTAAATATTCAAACCTTACCTTTGAGAAACCCGATACGGAACGTTTTCGCAACCTCGCACTTATGTACGAGGCTATGAATAAGGCAGGCAATATGCCATGTATTGTAAATGCAGCCAACGAAATAGTAGTATCTGCTTTCTTGGAAGATAAGATTTCGTTTTTACAAATGAGTGATGTGATAGAAAATGCAATGAATCGTACTTCATTTATAGCACAACCTACGTATGAGGATTATGTGGCTACAGATATGGAAGCGAGACGTATTGCAATGGAATTGCTATAACCTAAATAATAAGTAATTGAATGGAGACATTTTTGATTCGTGCTCTACAGCTCATTATGAGCTTGTCGTTGTTAGTGATTATTCACGAAGGAGGGCACTTTCTTTTCGCCCGCTTGTTTAAGATACGGGTAGAGAAGTTTTGTTTGTTTTTTGATCCTTGGTTCACACTTTTCAAATTTAAACCAAAGAAAAGTGATACAGAATATGCAATCGGATGGTTACCCTTAGGTGGATATGTGAAGATTTCCGGAATGATTGACGAATCGTTGGATAAAGAACAGATGAAGCAGCCGGAACAACCTTGGGAGTTTCGTACCAAACCGGCTTGGCAGCGTTTGTTGGTGATGGTAGGAGGAGTGTTGTTTAACTTCCTGCTGGCGTTGTTTATTTATTCCATGATTCTTTTTGCTTGGGGAGATTCATACATCTCGGTGAAAGATACCCAGTGGGGAATGGATTATAATGAAACAGCCAAGAAAGTAGGATTTAAGGATGGAGACGTTCTAATTTCTGCCGATGGAAAAGAATTCACACGTCTGGATCTTCGGGCAGTGGTTGATGCTCGACAAGTGACTGTGCTTCGTGGAGGAAAAGAAGTATCTGTTTATATTCCCGAGGATATGATGCAGCAACTGATGGTTGATTCTATACGTTTCGCCTCTTATCGTTTTCCGTTTGTGGTGGATAGTGTAATACCTAACTCTCCGGCATTAGCTGCCGGCATACAGCCGGGCGATAGCATTGCAGCATTGAATGGACAATCGGTGGTTTACTCGGATTTTATGGCTAATATGGGTCTTTTAAAGAAAAACATGGAAGCTAATCCGGATAGTATACCACAAATAGCTGTTACATACTTCCGCTCAGGCATAGAGAACACAGTGACTATGGCTCCGGATTCATTGTTTAAAGTGGGTATTGCTCCTGTGGTAAATATGGCAAAATTGCTTCCGACGGTAACAAAATCATTTGGTTTCTTCGAATCCTTCCCTGCCGGTATTGCACTTGGGGTTAATACGCTGAAAGGATATGTAGGAGATATGAAATATCTTTTCTCGAAAGAAGGAGCTAAACAGATTGGTGGATTTGGTACAATTGGTAGCATTTTCCCGGCAACGTGGGATTGGCATCAATTCTGGTACATGACGGCTTTCCTTTCTATTATTCTGGCTTTCATGAATATTCTGCCTATTCCGGCGTTAGATGGAGGACATGTCTTATTCTTATTATACGAGATTGTTGCCCGTCGCAAACCCAGCGATAAGTTTATGGAATATTCGCAGGTAGCAGGTATGTTGCTGTTATTTGGCTTACTTATCTGGGCAAACTTCAATGATGTGCTGAGGTTTTTCTTCTAAAGCATGTTTTTAATAGCATATAAAAAAGCTCGACTGGCATAGTGCTGGTCGAGCTTTTTATATATAATAGAATAGAGGTTTATTTCAATCCTAATTTCTTAGCAATATCTTTAGGAAGTGCATCCTTATGCAATACAATATTCATAGTTTTGTATTTTACGAATGCCTTAGAAGCATACCACATACCGTTGTATTTACCGCTTTTTCCCCAAGAATTCTTTACCATATAATATTCTTTGCCATTTTGGTCTTTAGCAATACCATAAATAAGCATACCGTGGTCATCGGTTGTTTCCCAGTTGTCATAAGCAATCTGACGCATTTCCTGAGTTACTTCTTTTTCAGGACCTGGTTTAGAAGTAGCTTCTTTTTGTTTGTCGGCAGGAGCCATGCCTGTCCAACGAGCCATATCAGAGCCGGTGAGGTCGGTGCGTTCCATATCAGGAAGAACAGCAATTCCGTTGCGGGTAAATCCGATTTCGCTTACGTCGCTACCCCATGCAATGGTGTAACCTTTGTTTACGGCGTTATCCATAACAGCCATGAATTCATCAATCGGAAGATTCCATGAATTGCCATTGCGCCAGTTGTCCTGGATTTCAAGAGCGAATTCTGTGTAGAAAGGATGATGAGTATAAGAAGTAACTGAGATATAATCATCAGCATTCAAACCTAAAGATTCGGCAAATGATTTCGGAGTATATTCTTTCCCTTTATAAGAGAAATTTTCGGGGCAAGCTCCTAAGTAAGTGTTATAAACATTAACAAGACCTTGCTTCCAAACCGGGGTCAGTTTTTTGAGCGTTCCTTTAGCAATAGCATTAACATAACCTTCTGCCACGGCATCCAGTTCTGCATGAATGTGCATAGAGTCTCCATACATAATTCCCGGCATAGCCTCTTGAGGAACTAAACCATAATGCTTCATACAATAAATAACATCGTAAAAGCTACCACCCGGTGAGAAAGAGTTGTCGCCATGCAAGCGAACGTATCTTTCGGCACGATCCACCATAGTGTGGTGTACAATAAACATCTCTGCTAAATCGTGTTCTCCTTTTCCTTTACGAAGTAGTTCGGATTCTAAAAGTCCTAATCCGGAGAAACTCCAACAAGTACTGGAGCGATTTTGGTTTTTCACAGAGGTGATAGGGTTTTCTTTCACGGTAGTAAAAACAAAGCCTTCTTTGGCTTCTTGTGCCGCAACACTCATAGTAAACGCTGTGAGGGCAACGATAAGTGTGAATTTCTTAATCATAAAATGAATATCTAATTAATATATATGCAAAGGTATGTTTTTTTATTTGTTTTTAAATAAAGGAATTCAATATATTCAATAATATCATTTTGTGTGCTGAAAAAAAGAGTATATCTCAATGCTTACAACTTATGAATTATATTTTCGGTAGTCGTAGAGAAAAACTATCTTTGGGGAGAAAACTCCTTATTTTTTGGGACGACCTGATTCACGGAGTAATTTATCTTCTTTATTAATTATTAAAGAGAAAAATAAAACATTTAATGAAACATATAATTAGTGATAAAACAGCATTAATATTAGAAGGTGGCGGAATGCGCGGTGTTTTTACCTGTGGCGTATTAGATTATTTTATGGATCATAACATTCGTTTTCCTTATACTGTAGGAGTGTCAGCAGGGGCATGCAATGGTCTTTCTTATATGTCAAAGCAAAGAGGCAGGGCTAAATACAGCAATATTGATCTGCTTGAGAAATATAACTATATAGGATTCAAATACTTATTTAAAAAGGGTAATATAATGGACTTTGATTTATTGTTCCATGAATTTCCCGAGCATATCCTTCCTTATGATTATGAAGCTTATTTATCCTGTCCGGAGCGTTATGAAATGGTAACAACTAACTGCCTTACAGGAGAAGCCAATTACTTCGAAGAAAAGAAAGATAGAAAACGTATTATTGATATTGTAAAAGCTTCCAGTAGTTTACCATTTGTTTGTCCGGTTACGCATGTCGACGGAATCCCCATGTTAGATGGTGGGTTGGTAGATTCTATTCCTTTGCAACGAGCCATGGATTTGGGATATACCAATAATAATATTGTAGTGTTAACTCGCAACCGAGGTTATCGAAAAGAAAGTAAAGATATTAAAGTACCATCTTTTTTATATCGTAAATATCCTAAGGTGCGTGAAGTATTTGGTCAGCGGGGAGCATTATACAACGCTCAACTTGATATGGTAGAACGCATGGAAGATGAAGGCTTAATTAAAGTAATTCGCCCCTTAAAGCCAATAAGCGTAGACCGAATGGAAAAAGATACCAAGAAACTAACCGCGCTTTACGAAGAAGGCTATGAATGCGCAGCAAATAAGCTGAAAGCTTAGAAACCATTTACAGTAAAGGCTATTCAATCACTGAATAGCCTTTACATTATTCTTTTACGTTTGATTTTTTAGGGGTCAATAATGAGGTAAAAGAATTAGGTTAAAAAGCATACAATAGGAATAGTATAAACACGATTAAATGTATTCCAACAAGTATACTATTGTTCACAAATTTAGATTTCACGTTAACTGTGTTCGAATGTGTGTTACGCTTCTTCATACTTGTGTTCTGTTTAGTTCTTTGCAAAGATAAACTTTTTTAAAGAAATTTAAGTAAAGAATTCCGTTAAAGATCTAAGCTTTTTGATCTTTATTTCGGATTTAATATGTGCAAATATTGTAGTAACGTTTGTTTTAATTGTATTTTCTGTGTTTTATTCCTTAAAAAAGAGAATCCCTGCCCGAATAAACGAACAGGGATTATTTTAGAGCTTTTTTAGAGTTTATTTTAGTCCTCTATTCTCAAGTAGGGCTTCGGTTCCGGGTTTAGAACCGCGGAAGTTGATGTACATATCCATAGCATTATCAATACCTCCCGGAGTAAGTATGTAATTACGGAAACGTGCTGCCACTTCTTGGTTATAGATGTCGCCTGTTTCAACAAAAGCCTGATAAGCATCACAATCTAACACTTCGGCCCAGATGTAGCTGTAATATCCGGCTGTATATCCGCCTCCCATAGTATGATTGAAATAGGTAGAGCGATATCTGGCAGGTATTTGTTTTAATAGTCCGCGTTCAGCCAATGTTCCAAACTCGAAATCTGCTACATTGAAATTATTAGGTATTTGTTTCAACACATGATAATCCATGTCGAGGTAGGCAGCAGCCAGATATTCGGTAGTAGCGAAACCTTGTCCGTATTTGCCGCTTTTATCCAGTTTCTCGATAAGTTCTTCAGGAATCAATTCGCCGGTTTCGTAATGTTTGGCATATACTTTCAGTACTTCCGGTTCCAAGGTCCAATGTTCCATGATTTGCGAAGGCAATTCAACGAAATCGCGTGGAACGCCGGCTATACCATAATAATGTACATCTTTGAACAGATTGTGTAATCCATGTCCAAACTCGTGAAATAAGGTGCTGGCTTCGTCGGCACTCAATAAGGCAGGTTTGCCCGGTGTTGGTTCGCTAAAGTTACATACGATAGTTACAACAGGTGCTAAACGCTTTCCGTCTTTATAAGTTTGTGCACGGTATGCACCGCACCAAGCGCCACTTCTTTTTCCCTTGCGGGGGAAGTAATCCATATAAAGAATACCTAAGTGTGTACCGTCTTTATCTTTACATTCAAAAGCTTCTGCATCGGGATGGGGCAATGGCAAATTGCTTACCGAAGAGAATGTGATACCATATAATTTTCCGGCTACATAAAAGGCACCATCTCTTACGTTTTCGAGTTTTAAATAAGGGCGGATTTCATTTTCGTCGAGATTGAATTTAGCCTTTTTGGCTTTTTCGAAGTAGTAGCGCCAGTCCCAGCCTTCGGCAGTGAAGTTTTTACCTTCTTTTTTGATTTCGGCTTGAATGTCGGTCAGTTCTTCTTTGGCTTTCTTTAATGAAGGAGTCCACAATTCGTTTAATAATTCATAAACGCTTTCGGGAGTTTGCGCCATTCTATCTTCAAGAACAAAGGAAGCATAGTCTTCATAACCCATTAATTGAGCTTTCTCCAAACGTTTTTCTACAAGCTTTCTAACAATCTCTTTATTGTCGTTTTCATTGTTATTATTACCACGATTAATGTATGCCTCAAAAAGTTCTTTCCGAAGTTCGCGATTATCGGCATTTTGTAAGAAAGGAAGTGCACTGGGGTTGGCCAATGTAAATACCCATTTTCCTTCCAATCCGGCAGCTTTGGCAGCTTGTGCGGCGGTAGCTATTTGTGTTTCGGATAAACCGGCCAGATCCGATTCTTTTTCTATAATTAACTTATAGTTGTCGGCATCACGACGCATGTTTTGGGCAAAGCTGATTTGCAAAAGTGATATCTCGCTGTTTAGTTTACGTAAAAGTTCTTGTTTGTCTTCCGGTAGGTTGGCTCCTCCGCGTACAAAGCTTTTATAGGTTTCTTCCAAAAGTTTGGCATCTTCCTTATTAAGATTCAGTTGATCTTTCTTTTCGTACACCGATTTAATGCGTGTAAAAAGTACAGGATTTAAACGAATGTCGTCACTGTGCTTAGAAAATTGTGGCGACATTTCTTGATTTAAAGCATCCATTTCATCATTGGAGTTTGCACCACTTAGTCCATAAAATACCATTTGGGCTTTACGGAGTAATTTTCCGCTTTGATCCATAGCTGCAATGGTGTTTTCGAATGTAGGCTCTTCGGGGTTGTTGCAAATAGCTTCAATTTCCGCAGCTTCTTCTTCCATACCTTTTATAAAGGCAGGTTTATAGTGTTCCTGTTTGATTTCATTGAAAGGAGGAACCTCAAAAGGAGTAGAATACTCGGTGAAGAAAGGATTCATTTCATTTTGTTTTTCTGTACAGGCTGCAACTAATACGGTAAGTGCGGCAGCCATCATGATTTTTTTCATTGGAGATCATTTAGAAATTTAATAATAAAAATGTAAAGTGCAAATATACAGAAAAGGGAGGATAAAACCATGTTTCTCTTTCAAAATGAAACTTAATTGCCTATTTGTTAGATGGAGAAGGATAGGACATTCTTGAGGTGAAATAGGACATTGAAATTAAAAAAATGTTATATATCTTCGTGAGTATAGTAATAATAAAGTAGAACAGGGTTGATTATTCTTTTTCTACTTAAAAAACGGTAAGAAGATGATAGGTGAATTGCTAAAAAAAGAAATTAGCCGGGATGCAAGAGTCATTTGGAGTCTACTTGAAGAGAACAGGCGAATGACAGTAGAAGCTATCCGTGTAGATACACGATATGCTGAAGGTTCTATACTACTTTCATTGGGTTGGCTGGCAAGGGAGAACAAAGTGACCTTTTTTGAATTGAATGGGTCTTTAGCAGTTGAAGCGAATCTTCCTGATTCAAGTCTGTATTGTTAATGTAAAGGTTGATTGGAATCAGGCTAAAGATCTACATCCTGCTGCCTATTTGCATTCTTTATCTGTAAGTTTGGCAGCAGGGTGTTTTTATCTTTTAACAAGAAAGTGGACATGAACAAATATGCTTATTGGTCTGTTTTATACGTATTCAATAATAAAAACAGAATCAATATGGCTAAGTTTGAAATTACAAAAAGGAAGAATGGGGAGTTTCAGTTCAATTTAAAAGCTTCTAACGGCGAGATTATACTGACAAGCGAAGGATATAAAGCAAAAGTTAGTTGCAAAAATGGTATAGAATCCGTGAAAGTGAACAGTCAGAATGCCGAACATTTTGATAAGAAAGTGTCCTCAAACGGAAAATTCTACTTTAATCTAATAGCTTCCAATGGTCAGGTAGTAGGTACCAGTGAAATGTACGAAAGCGAATCGGGAAGAAATAACGGTATAGCTTCTGTCATGAGAAATGCTCCTGATGCGATATTGTTTGATTTATCCAATGAGGAAAAGTAAAGCGTTAGAATTTAACTTTAACTTCTACATTACCGTTTTCTACAGTCCACTTAGGGCCTTCTTTCACTAAGCGAATAGCTTCTTGATCGGCCGATGGACAAAGAGTTTTAATAACCATTATATTTTGGGGATTTCCCAAACTGTCGATATGGAAGGAGAGGGTTACTTCTCCTTTCGTTTTTTTACATTCGTCGGTAGGACGGATGAGGTTCTTTTTAAGATATTTGCGATAGGCTTTCCAACCATCTACTGGTGCAGGTTGAGCGGTATCTTTGGTGTCTTTTAGTTCTTTTTGAGAAATAATTGAAACAGATTCTGTAAGATCTACTTTATCTCTTGGTATGATTCCGGTGGAAACAACAACTTCACATAGCCTGTTTCCTTCATCTTCCTTCATCGCAATTAACATTGGCTTGCTTGTATCTGCTTTCAAGCTAACAGGTTCTAAACCAATGTAATTGAATTTAAGCATACTTCCATTGTTTGCTTTCAATTCAAAGTTTCCGTCTATATCGCTGACTGTGCCTGAACCGGGTTTACCATCTATAGAAACATTTACCCCAATGAGTGGCTCGCCCGACTGTGATAAAACTTTTCCTTTAATTAAGGAAGAGGTGTTGTAAGCTCCCGTGAAATTTTTCTTTGAACGAGTAAGTGCTTGGCTGTCTACTTTAATGGTAATATTATCTGCAAACACACTTTCTTCGGCTACTGTAATTTCTTGAACTTGTATGTCGCTACCGGGCACACTTACTTTAGCAAGAGCTTTGGGTGCTTTTTTTGCTTTTGGGGTAGTTTCTGCTATTGCAGGCACGGGTATGGGGTCGGGTTTTGTTGAATCTTCCTGGTGTATAACGGGAGAGGAGACAGTATACAAATCCGTATCGGGCGACAGATGTGTTTCGTTAACAAGAAAGTATGTGCCTAACCCAATCACAACTAATATACTTGCAGCAACACTCCATGCTCTGAGCGTTTGCTGTTTTTGCTTTGTTTTAGATTGAATTCTCTTTTGAAGAAGCTCGGCATTGCTTTGGTGGCTGCCCTTCACTTTATCGTAACCCTCCAGCGCATCGGCAAGGAAGGGGTCTCTCATGGCATCTTTTTCGATGCGGTGAGCCTCTTTTCCCTTACGAGAACCTGTTATGTAACGCCAAAGTTTCATTTCGAATGTTTATCTATACAAAGTTTTAAATTACGCTTCCCGTTTTGAATATAGCTTTTTACAGCTTTTAAAGAGAAGCCTGTTTTATCCACAATATCTGCATAAGACATTTCTTTCATAAAAAAATGAATGATGCTGACGCGCTGTTGCTCGGGAAGCTTTTCCAAACATCTTCGAAGAGCAACCGTTTTTTCCTGATCGTTCTCCTCTTCACATAATAGATGCAAAACTTCGTCGGATTCCATAATTTCGGTATTGAAATCTACTATTATTTCTTTATTCTCTTTTCGGAGAATCTGTAAGCAATGGTTTTTGACTACACTGTAAAGCCATGTTCTGAATACATCAATCTCGTAACCTGCTATTTTAAGATGAAGGTTCTCAAAAAGTTGCATAACAGCGTCTTGTGCTTTATCCTCGTCGCGCAGATACTTTAAGCAAACCCCATAAATCAGTGGAATATATCGATTGTACAATTCTCCAAAGTATTCGGCGTGTCCGGACTTTCTGTGCAGTTGCAGCAGTTCTTCATCCGTATGTGTTGATATGTTTTTGAGGCGAAGCAAAAAGTTTTTTTGCAAAAATAGAAAAAAAATGATGGAGGTTTATGGAATCGGTTATGAAATTGCATCTATAGGGTAAAGATCATAAATTCATGTTTTAAATTTAAATATAATAGTATGAGAACAAACAGTAAAAAAGCAATGATGCTTTTCTTATTTTCGGTAGTGATTTCATTATGTAGTGTATATGCACAAACCATGAAAGTACAGGGTATAGTAACGGATGCTAACAATGGATCGCCTTTAGTGGGATGTAATGTTACTATAGAAGGTAAATCCGGTTCAGGCACAGTTTGCGATATAGATGGAAAGTACACCATTATGGCTGCTAAAGGGGAAATACTTCGTTTCTCGTATATAGGATATAAGCAGCAGAAAATTGAAGTAAAATCAGGTGTTTTGAATGTAGCTATGTATCCTGATGAGGCGTTGGCGCTTGAGGAGGTGATTGTTGAGGCAGGAATCATATCAAGAGATAAAGCCGGTTTTACGGGAACTGTTTCGGCTCTTTCTCAAAGAGAAGTGAAAGCAGCGAGAAAAGTTGATCTCGTGCAGGCATTGGGGCATATTGATCCAAGTTTTACTACGAACGAAGAATACAACACCTTTAAAGAAAATCGTTTCCGAACAGCTCTCGACGAACCTTTATCTACTTTCTCCATTGATGTAGATGTAGCATCTTACAGCAATATGCGCAGATACATCAATCAAGGGCAAATGCCTCAGGCAGATGCCATACGTGTTGAAGAATTAATCAACTACTTCTCTTACGACTACGAAAAACCAACAGGTAAAGACCCGGTGAAAATCTCGGCAGAAGTAGGAAACTGTCCTTGGAATGAAAAGCATCGCTTAGTGCGTATCGGCTTAAAAGCCCGTGAGGTGGCGGATGATAATTTACCTGCTTCTAATTTAGTATTTTTGATTGATGTGTCGGGCTCTATGTATGGTCCTACTCGTTTGGAGCTTGTAAAATCTTCCTTAAAGTTATTGATTAATAATCTGAGAGAAAAAGATCGGGTAGCTATTGTTGTGTATTCAGGGTCGGCAGGTGAAGTTTTACCTTCTACCTCGGGAAGCGATAAGCAAAAGATTCGGGAAGCATTGGATAAATTAACAGCAGGAGGTTCTACAGCTGGTGGGGCAGGTATTCAGTTAGCCTATAAAATTGCGAAAAAGAACTTTATTGAAAAAGGGAATAATCGTATTATCCTTTGTTCCGATGGTGATTTTAATGTAGGAGTTTCTTCTAAAGAGGGTTTGGAAAGCCTTATTGAACAGGAAAGAAAATCAGGTGTATTTTTAACGGTGTTAGGATACGGAATGGGTAACTACAAAGATAATCGTATGCAGGTACTTGCCGAAAAAGGAAACGGAAACCATGCCTATATCGATAATATGCAGGAAGCTAATAAGGTATTAGTGAGTGAGTTTGGCGGAACAATTCACACAGTAGCCAAAGACGTAAAATTGCAAATAGAATTTAATCCTGCTTTTACCCAAGCTTACAGACTGGTGGGCTATGAAAGTCGTCTGTTAAATAAAGAAGATTTTAATGATGATACCAAAGACGCAGGCGAAATGGGAGCAGGTCATGCGGTAACCGCCTTCTACGAAGTAGTTCCTGTAGGTGTAGAAAGTAATTTTGTAGGTAGTGTAGACGATTTAAAGTATCAAAAAACAACTAAAAAAGCCAAAGCTACTTTCTCCGATTCCAATGAATTGTTAACCATTAAACTACGATATAAACAACCCGATGGAACTACAAGCAAGAAAATAGAACTTCCTTTAATAGATAAGGGAAAGAACAATGTATCATCCGATTTCCGCTTCGCCGCATCGGTAGCCATGTACGGACAGCTTTTAAAGAAGTCTGATTTTAAAGGCAATGTTACTTATGAAGATGTAATAGCCTTAGCCAAAACAGCTCTTAACAATGATGAGCAAGGCTATAGACGCGAATTTATACGATTGGTGGAGGCAACCAAGGGGTTGGACAAGTAAGCAAAATAAATATAATATAACATGATTTTCCTTTTGGGTTAATAATTACTCACGTGGTTTTAAGAAAACAAAAAACATAGTAGCAAATGAACTTTCTTTGGAGTCTTTTTGTTATCTTAGTTCATTATAATAATCTAAACCAATAAAAATAAAACCACGTATGGTGAACAATAAGGAAACAAGTTCCGATGCCACAGCAGTGTGGAGTGTTTTAAGTGAATCGATGGCAGGAATAGCGATTCAGGAGTTATGTAATCAGTTAAAAATGACTTTTGGAGAAGTCATGAATGCCGTCAGATGGTTAGCTAAAGACTATAATATTGGTCTACAGATGCAAAATGAACAACTTATCGTTGTTGGTGTAAAGTAACTAAATTGCATAAAAAAGGAAGAGCTGTCGAAGAAAAACGATGGCTCTTTTTTCTTTTGCCTTGTGCCATTCAATTGCCACGCCTGTGGCACAGTTGTGCCACGGGCATGGCACAGTTGTGCCACAGGCATGGCACAACTATACCGCCCAAAGATTGAAAAGTTATCTTTTGTATGTTAACGTTTTTAGTTGACTACTTTCAGTCTTATTAATAGAGTTGGTTGACTCGGTTTAGCCTTTAAAGAATTGCAATACCTCTTCTTTGTAGGTTGGAGATACCTCAATCTCTGTATTATCTTCCAGTACTACATAACCTCCGGAGTTCTTGTGGTAGGCTTTTACATAGTGAAAATTGATAATGTGCGATTTGTGTACCCGGATAAAAGGATAGGGGAGTATTTCATGGAAATGCTTCAGAAACCGGCAAACCATTTTCTTTGTTTTGTTTTTCAGATAGATGTCTGTGAAATTTCCATTGCCCTGAAGTCGGATAATCTCTTCCATCTTTACTACTTCAAAGCCTTCGAGAGTAGGTAAAATAACCTGTTGTTTTTCAGCTCTGGGTTCTTTGAAATTCTCAATAATCACTTTATTCCGATTAAAGATTTCTTGTTTGAGAATATCTTGTTGCACTTTATTGACTGCAAGAATTAACTCCTCTATGCTAACAGGCTTTAGGAGGTAATAAGCTGCACTCTGGTTCAGAGCACGCAGCGAATATTCGGAAAAGGCCGTAACGAAGATTGTTTCAAAGTAAAGGTCTTTGCACCCTTCCAATACATCGAATGCATTACCAAACGGCATTTCCACATCCAGAAATACCAATTGAGGCTGTAAATCATGTAGTAAAGGAATGGCTTCTTTGCAGTTTTGTGCCTCTCCAATAAGTTCTATTTGAGGACAATATTTGGCAAGGTAGTTTTTTAAGGCCTCGCGTGCTGCCTGTTCATCTTCAACGATGACGCTTCTTATTTTTTGTAGGGTGTTCATTTCTCTATATTATAAACAAAACTTGTAGATTAAAAATGTAAACAAAAAACTTATGAACTTAAATAGTCCACAACATCGACCCGAAGGGTCAACTTAAAACAGCCCGGGGTAAAGTGAGCGTAGCGAACGGCACCCCGGGTTACAAGATGCAACCAACCGGCGTCCCAACGGGACAGTTCAATAATCCTCAATCCTCCCAAATATATTCCTCATTATACTCTATATTATACTCTTTTAAAAATAGCAAATACTCTTCTTTAAAAGAAGTTCTTTTATGATGCTCTTCCTGCCCCTGAATGTATTTTACTGTTTTTTCATATAAAGAAGGACTTACCGAAAAAGCTCCATATCCTGTTTGCCACGAAAAGTTTATGTAGTAAGAATCTAAACTTTTAATCCATCTGCTGCTATGTCGTTTTATATCCTTTGTCAGTTGTGAAATAGATAGATTCTTAGATACATTGCAAAAAATATGAATATGATTCTCTGTACCATTAATTAATATGGGTGTAGAATCCAGTTCTTTAATGATTCGTCCAATATAGGCATAAAGTTTTGTCTTATCTTCGTTTCTGATAGGAGTGTGTGAACTATTCTTGATGTGGAATATAAGATGAGTATATTGTTTTGAAAGAGATTGTCCCATAAGATTGTGTTCTGGTAGTTGGTATTATGCAAATGTAATAGAAAAAATGTAATTATTGGGTTGTTGAGGGATTAAGCTGTCCCGTTGGGACGCGGGTTGGTGGCCTCCTATAACCCGGGGTGCCGTTCGCTACACTCACTTTACCCCGGGCTGTTTTAAGCTGACCCTTCGGGTCGATATTGTGAACTATTTGAATTTATTAGTTTTGAGTATAGTGTTATCATGTTTCATCTTAATTTAAAAAACTATCCAATATTAATCAAAAAACGATCAATAATCTCTCTCTCGTCCCAACGGGACATTTTAAAGCAGCCCGGGGTAAAGTGAGCATAGCGAACGGCACCCTGGGTTACAAGACACCATTAACCGGCGTCCCGAAGGGACAACTCAATAATCCTCTCTCCTCCCCAATATTCATCATTACAATAATATACTTTTTTAAAATAAATTTGAAATCGGAAATTCCAACGTCACCACTACACCGCTTTCCGCTCCTTCTTTTTCCTCAATTCGGAGAGAAATGTGGGTGTGATAGAGTTTATTTAACAGCTCAATACGTTCGTATGTATTGATTAATCCCCTTGAATGATGCTGCTTTTGATGTTGAGTTTTTAGTTCTTTACTCTTTTTCAGTCCAATACCATTATCCTCAATACGGATATGGAGATTATTGCCCTTTTGCTGAATATCCAACAATAAAAAACCGGCTTCCTCTTTATAACGAAGCCCGTGCCAGATTGCATTTTCCAGTTGAGGCTGAATAACCATATTTGGAATATACACAGCATCGGCATCCAAAGATTCATCGATGATAATCTGATAAGTAAATTTATCTCTGAACCGAATATGTTCCAGTTCCAGATACTCTTTCATCTGTTCTATTTCGGTGCTGAGCGAAATAAAATCCTTGTTGGAATTTTCCATGACGTTGCGCATCAATCTGGAGTAAGAAGAAAGATACTTATTGGCTTCCAGTTCGTTGCTTTGTGCTATAAACTGATTTACACTATTCAAGCTATTGAAAATGAAATGCGGATTCATTTCCCTCCTTAGAGATTGAAGCGCAATCTTTTTATTTTTATGACTGATGGTATATAAAGAACGCGCAATAAAAATGGTAAAAATCAGAATAAGAGTAATAGAGCCTAACAATACGTAATTAAAACGATTCTTTTTGCTAATTAACTCATCTTTTAAAACACGCTCTTTCTCAAGCTGCGCAATTTTGTCTTCATGCTCCTGAAAGAATTTCTGATCTATAAGCGTGCTGTCCGATTTAATCAGTGTATCTAATTTCTCTATAAAGTTGGCGTATGCAAGCAGCGCTTGAGTATTGTTTTTTGATTTCCGGTATTGAGAAACAAGTTCTTCCAACGTTTTTTTTGCTTCCATGGTTTGCCCACTATGAATGGCTAATTCGTATGCTTCCTGAAGTGCGGAGATTGCCTTCTCTGAGTTATTGACTTCCAAATAATTGGTTGAAAGATTGCGCAACTGCTTAACTTCCAGCTCCGGATTGCTTATCTTTTTGGTTTCTTCCACTAAAGCTTCATTAATGGCTATAGCCTTTTCGTACTGTTCATCTTCCAGGTAAGTCTGGGCAATATCCTGTTTAATTTTAACGGCTTCTTCCGATTGTTCCGACACATTATCCAATGCGCTCACTAAGTTATCAATGGCTCCCTCTTTATCTTTCATCTCCAATTTTACTTCTGCCATTTGTCGGTAAGCATTGGCAGCCTCTTTTTGATTATTGGAAAGATTGGAGATGTCAATATTCCTTTGAATGTAGGTAGACTGTATTTCCGGGTTCAAGCGATTCTTTAAGCGGCTTGCATCATTCAGGTTCATTTCTTCGAACTCTTTCTTTTTAGTTGTTTTTGCAGCCAGATTATAATTTTCGATAGCAAGATCGGATTTGGATTGTAGTTCTTGTACTCGCGCTATTTCCCGATAAGCATTGGCAAGTGCTTCTTTATCTTTTCCCTTTTGATAAGAAGAGATAGCTTGCGAAAGATAGTTCTCGGCTTTGGCGTATTCTTGTTTAAGGCTTAATTCATTGGCAAGAACCATATAATCGGCAGCAATCTCACCTGCCGACTTGCTTGTTTCCAAACTCTTTTTCAATTTGGAAGCAGCTTTGCTTGTACTATTCTGTCGGGAATATTGATATAAGCTGTCTTGTCCGCAGACGATGACCGACGGAAAAAGAAATGCAATGATAAGAAGCTTTTTTAATAACATATTTCTCCTGTTCTGTTCTTCCTTGCAAAGAAAATACATTTAAAACATTTAGTTCTTATGTTTCACCAATTAAAAACAGGGTTTCACCCGTTATGCTTCATTTCTCAATTTCGGATCTTCTACTTTTGGAGCATAAATTAATTAAATAACGAAGAAATATGAAACATTTTATTCTACTAACTGTCATTTCAATGACTCTGATTTTTTCAACGATGGCTTGCAATGTAAAGGCCAAAAATCATTCGGATGCAATCACCATTCAAACAGAGAAAACCGATGAGGAATTCAGTAAAGAAGCGAAGATACAATTAGCTATTCTGTTAGATACTTCAAGTAGTATGGACGGATTAATAAATCAGGCCAAGGCTCGCTTATGGAATATTGTCAATACGCTGACTACCCTGAAGTATAAAGGAAAAACACCCGAAATAGAGATTGCTCTATATGAATATGGCAACAGTGGAATTCCTCAATCGAAAAATTTTATCCGGCAAGTAACGCCTTTAACGAGCGATTTAGATTTAATCTCCGAAAAACTATTTGCTTTAACTACCAATGGAGGTTCCGAATATTGTGGCGCTGTGATATCCGAAGCAGTTCAATCATTAGAGTGGGGTAGGCGCGAAGCCGACATGAAACTGATTTATATTGCAGGAAACGAGCCGTTTACACAAGGCCCTGTCAATTACAAAAAGGCAGTTGCAAAAGCTTTGGATAATGAAGTATATGTAAATACTATTCTTTGCGGAGATTGGGGCGATAAAGCTTGGCAGGATGCAGCAGTAATAGGAAAAGGGAAGTATTTTACAATAGACCATAATGCCGCTGTCCGTCATTACGATACTCCTTATGATGATCAAATCAGTGAATGTAACAAGCAATTAAATGCTACTTATGTAGGTTATGGCCATGTTGGAACAGCTAAAAAACAAAGTCAGGCCGTTCAGGATGAGAATGCTATGCAGGTTTCTTCTTCCAATTATGCAGAACGTGCGGTAAGTAAAACCAAGAAAGCATACAATAACAGTTCTTGGGATTTGGTAGACAAGGTGAAGGAAGATAAAGAAGTGATTAATAAATTGCAGCAAACCGATCTGCCTAAGGAGTTGCAGGGAAAATCAAAAGAAGAAATTGTTGCTTTTGTTGCCGAAAAGGATAAACAAAGAAAGGCTATTCAAGAGGAAATCTCCGCATTGGCTATTAAAAGACAGGCATATATTGATGAACAAATGAAAAAGGATGCCGATAATAAAGGAGATGACTTGGGAGAGGCTATTAACTTGTCTGTCTGTGAGTTAGCTGTAAAGAAAGGCTATGTGGCAGAGAATAATAAATAAAGTTCTTTGCAGGAAGCAGAGAAAAGACAAAATCATTGACTAACTTTGTACCAGTTTTTACTTGATCATGAAAAAGATTGATTTATAATGGTACTCGCCACAAATGAGGATTTCTATCGGCAGGTATATCAGGTTATGGGTAGCAAATTCGCAAGGACGCTTGGCGCCGGGATGGGCAGAACAGAAATCGCTTTTGGAAGCAGAGGGAGTTATATTCAAAAGTAATGGTGATGTAAATATGAAAAAGAGTCGTTGGGAATGGGAAAACGTTTCCTGACATAAAAACAGGTATTATGATAAAGAATTTAGTTTTTGATTTTGGAGGAGTGATTGTCGATATCAATCGAGAGAATGCGGTAAAACGTTTCGAAGCAATCGGAGTTTCCAATGCCGAAGAGCTATTAGACAAATACCATCAGAAAGGAATCTTTTTGGAGGTAGAAAACGGACGTATTACTGCGGAAGAGTTTTGTAAGAAGTTAGGCAAGATGTGTGGAAAAGAAATATCATACGAAGAAGCCCGCCAGGCATGGTTGAGTTTTTTTGTTAATGATCCGCAATATCGGTTAGATTACATAGCCGAACTTCGTAAGAAATATAAAGTATATATACTTAGCAATACCAATCCTTTTGTGATGAGCTGGGCACGTAGTCCGGAGTTTACTTCCCAAGGAAAACCGTTGGATGATTATGCCGATAAACTATATCTTTCCTATCAGGTAAGACAAGTAAAGCCTGATAAAGAAATCTTTGAATATATGATTAAAGATGCCAATTTGAATCCAGACGAAACCTTGTTTATCGATGATGGAGCAGCTAATGTGAAGATGGGAAGAGAACTGGGCTTTTTAACGCTTCAACCCATCAATGGAAAAGACTGGAGAGGGAAACTGAGCGAGATGTTGCAGTATTAATTTAGAGCCCGCAGTTGCCTTACCTGTAATTTGTAGGCAACACCCCAAACATCTTCTTAAAAGCCTGTGTAAAATAGCTCGGGCTACTAAAACCAACTTCATAAGCAACTTCGGATACAGTCAACTTCCCTTTTTTGAGAAGCTCTGCTGCCCGTTTCAGCCGGATGGTCTTAACAAATTCAGTGGGTGTATTACCAGTGATGGAATTTATCTTCCGGTATAAACTTACGCGGCTCATGGCCATATCCTGACTAAGATCTTCGATAGAGTATTCGGAGTTGCTTATATTCTTCTCAATCATATTCAGCACATTCTCTATAAATTCTTTGTCCGGAGAGGAAATGGTAATATCATTGGGAGTAACCTCAGTCTCTTTTTCAAATGCTTGTTGCTGTTCCGGCTTTTGATAAGCCATATATTTCCAGACAAATACGCTAATGAGCAACAACGCAGCCAGCGCATAGCAAACATAAGCCAAGTTGGTTTTGTACCAGGCAGGCAGACATTTCACCTGCATAGTAGTAGCACGTTCGCTCCACAAACCATCTTGGTTGCTTGCTTTTAAAACAACGATTCCGTTGGTTCCGCCTACATGTACTTTTCCTTCTTCATCTTTGCAGATTGACAGGAAGTTATCCAGATTTATAGAAGGATCTGTGTTACGAATCATACGAAATGTTTGTTTCGCTGTATTATATACAATTATTTTCTGATCGGATAATATCCATAGATTATTCTCATTATCCGATAGAATATCGTGTATCACATCGCCACCAAAATCGTATTTAAAGGTGTATTGGGTAAAAGTCTGAGCTTGGGAGTTGTAATAATAAATGCGATTATGTTGGGTTTTGACCCACACATTGCCGCCGGGAGTAACAGATAATCTGGCGTAATTATGATCTTCCTGAGGGCTGTATTGTGATTTTTTTCCATCAGGCGAAAGCCTCAGAAATCCATTCGATTCGGTGGCTACAAATATATCTCCGTTTCGGGAGGAAGTAATGCAATTGATGATTCCTGTGTTCTCCCAGGCTTTGTGCATCTCTTTTGTTTGCAGGTTATATCGGAACAGGTTATAGCTGGTACCGATCCAGAGATTGCCCGAATAATCTTCATGGAGTCCTCTTATTCTTTCGTGAGTCACTGCCGGTATTGTACAGACCGGAGACTCTGTTAAACTATCATTTTGAACCTGAATATGAATCACTTGGGAATTGTGCTTAATTGCAAAAATACCATCCCGGCTTTTTGATTGTTCGAAAGCTGCCAATAATCCTCCATGCGGATAGACCGTAAAATGATTATCGGCTACCCTGTAAAAAGAGAGGTTCAAACGTAGTTGCCAGAACCAATAGGAACCTTTTTCATAAATTAAATTTAGTGGAGCCACCGGAAAACCAAGTTTTTCTTTCACCAACGGCAATTCATAACGTGTGATGGATGCTTGCTGAAATGAGAGGATGAAAGAAGGTGGATAATTACTTGCTATCCATAAACGACCCGAACGATCACTGCTTATGTTATGAACAATTTTCTTTCCTGCCGGAAGAAAATCAGTAGTGGGCAGCGGACTAAGCGAGTTTTCTTCCGTAATTTCATAAACATATAGATCTTTCATAGTAGTAACCCAGACATTACCCCGCACACTATCTTGTGCTATACTGTTAATCTGTTTCCTTAATGGATCACTTTCTTCGGTTGCAGTTTGCGGAACAAACATTTTCTCCGGATCTTTTTCTTTGGGATCGAAGCGGACAATTCCTTTCCCCCAGGTTCCTATCCAAAAATAAGGAGATTTGGAGTCTTCTATGATGCAGGTGGGATTTTCCTGAAAAGCCCAGGGGTAAGGTATGAAACGATCTTGATCAACATCATATTTAAAAAGTCCTCCCCGCCATTGAATAACCCATAATGTGTGTTGGCTATCTTCATACAGATGATAAATATTTCGCGATTCTCCATGCCAGTATGTTTGGTAAACGCCTAACTTTTGTCCTTGCGCATTATAACGATATAGTTCGTTCTTTGTGCCCACCCAAATGCTGCCGTCTGAAGTCGCAAAAATGGCATTGATAACCCATCCCTTTATGGTTTGATCTGGTAGGGGCATTACTTGATAATTGCTTTTATCCAATATGTACACTCCTCGCTTTGTCCCAAACCAGATTTTCCGTTCCTTGTCTTCTGTAATGCAGGTAATATGATTACTTTCGAGTAGGTCCGGGGTGTTTGAATCTGAACGGAATGCTTTCACATCATATCCATCATACCTGAAAAGTCCTTCTTTGCTTGTTGCATACCACATAAGTCCCTCCGAATCCTGAAAGATGGAATAGATATCTCCGGTAGGTAACAGATTCTTTGCAGGTATATTAGATAGAGTAATTTGCTGGGCAATTAATGGAATTTGTATAAAGAGAAGGAGTAATATAAGTAATTGTGTCTTCATAAAATATGATTAATCTGATGATATCCGGCGCGCAAACTTAGTGAAAATATACCAAAATATGATGCTATGTAACCTCATTAACATTCGCTGAAACGTGTGTAACATCCGTTCAGGTGTTTTTTGGCTTATATTTGCAGCAATAATATTAATGTGAATAAACCATGAAAAAAAATTTGCTATTATTTCTCTCACTCTTTTTTTCTTTATCTCTTTTCTCTCAAAACAAGGTACTCATCAAACCTGTTGTCGGTGAGTATTGGTGGGGTGGTGCTGTTGGTATTGGTTCGCAAATGCCCTATATACAACCTTTGGAGGAATACGATCTTGCCTCGAAAAATAACAATAATCAGGTTGTCCCTTTACTTCTTTCCAATAAAGGCAGATATGTTTGGACGGAAAAGCCTTTTCGATTTTCTGTTTCGAACGAAGGAATTACCATTCAATCTGATTTTGAGAATATATCCGTAACCACCGCAGGCACTACGTTAAGAGATGCCTATAAAGAAGCTTGTGGCAAGTACTTTAAGCCCAGTGGCGTATTGCCCGATACTTTGTTCTTCACCATGCCTCAATATAATACATGGATTGAACTGATGTATAACCAAAATCAGGAAGATATCCTTAAATATGCGCGCGGTATTATAGATAACGGATTTCTTCCCGGCGTTCTGATGATTGATGATAACTGGCAACGCTATTATGGAAACTTTGATTTCAGGGCAGAAAAATTTTCCGACCCGAAAGCAATGGTGAAAGAATTGCATGATATGGGGTTCAAAGTAATGTTGTGGATATGTCCGTTCGTATCAGCAGATAGCCCGGAATGCAGGTTCCTTCATTCAAAGAATTATCTGATTAAGCATAAAAATGGTAAACCGGCTATTATAAGTTGGTGGAATGGTCAGAGTGCTTGTTATGACTTAACAAATCCCGAAGCATCCGCCTATTTTGTATCTATTCTGAAGAATATGCAAAAGGAATATGGCATTGATGGGTTTAAGTTCGATGCAGGCGATAACAGTTTCTATACAAGTAAAGACCTGGTATGTTATCAAAAAGATGCCATATCTGTGGATCATACGAAAGTCTGGGCACAAATTGGACTTCAATTTCCCGTGAATGAATACAGAGCATGCTGGCAAATGGGTGGTGAGGCACTGGTGCAACGTTTGGGTGATAAGCAGTATTCGTGGGATGCCGTTCAATCACTCATTCCTCAAATGACTGCCGCGGGGTTGCTGGGATATGCTTATACCTGTCCGGACATGATTGGCGGTGGCCAATACCGTTCTTTCCTGAACATGGATCCCGATAAATTTAATCAGACTTTGATTATACGTTCAGCACAGGTACATGCACTAATGCCTATGATGCAATTTTCCGTGGCACCCTGGCGGATACTGAATAAAGAGAATCTTGAAATCGTAAGAAATATGGCAAAACTTCACGAAAGCATGGGGTCTTACATTATGCAATGTGCCAGAGAATCTGCAACGACGGGAGAGCCTATTGTAAGACATATAGAGTATTCATTTCCGGGAGAAGGTTTTGCCGAATGCAAAGATCAGTTCATGTTAGGAGATAAATATATGATTGCTCCTGTGGTAACTCAAACAAATATTCGAACGATTAAACTGCCGAAGGGTCGATGGAAAGATGATTTGGGGAAGATACACAAAGGTGGAAAAACAATAACATTGGAGGTACCTTTAAATAGGTTGCCGTATTTTGAGAAGATAAAATAGATAACCACATGAAGAAAAGCATATTAATCTCATTTTTATTGGTAGCAGGAATACAGCTATCGAACTTAAAAGCAGAAATTCCTCCGGTTTTCGGTGTTGAATATCAAGATAAAATTCAAAAGGACGAATTAACTCGCGCATTTATTTCTCCTCAACGAATTGTTTGGAAATATGAAGGTGATGGTCGTCTTATCAACAATGAAGAAGTATTGCTAAAACAAGGAAATAGTCAGGCAGAAATGGGCAAACGCAATATGTGTACAATGATGAGTACAGAAAATGAAACATCCTCTATTCTGCTTGATTATGGAAAAGAGCTACATGGCGGACTACAACTAATAACAGGAGGTTCCTCCCGTCGTGAGCCTTCTTTAGTACGTATACGTTTTGGAGAATCGGTAGGAGAGTGTAACAGTCAAACAGCTAATAGTGGATGGAGAGTAGGCTATTCTACTGATGATCATGGCAAGCGGGATATCATCATGGAGATTCCTCGTGAAGGAACCCTTGAAATAGGAAATACGGGTTTTCGTTTTGTGCGTATTGATTTACTGCAAAAGAATACAACTATACGCTTGAAGGAAGCTCGTGCTATTCTTCGATATCGGGATATTCCTTACCAGGGTACTTTTAAAAGCAACGACGATAGACTCAATAAAATTTGGCTGACCGGGGCTTATACCGTACATCTGAACATGCAGGAGTTTTTATGGGATGGTATTAAACGAGATCGGGTGATCTGGTTGGGCGATATGCATCCCGAAGTTGCAACCATCATGAGTGTATTTGGAGCTAACGAAATAGTTCCTCGTACACTTGATCTTGCCTGTGAGCAATTTCCTTTGCCCAAATGGATGAATGACATGAGCGCCTACTCCTTATGGTATCTGATTATTCAGTATGATTGGTATATGCACAGTGGAAACCGGAAGTTTTTGGAAAAACATAAAGCTTATATCTTAGGGTTAATCGACCAGATAGATGATAAAATAGATAAAGAAGGTAAGGAAACATTGGCAAAGAAGCGTTTTCTGGATTGGCCTTCATCCTCTAACGAAGAAGGAGTGGAGGCAGGCTACCGGGCACTTATTGTATGGGCTATGCAAGATGCTCAAAAATTATGTAATTTATTGGAAGAACCTGTATATGCCCAGAAAGCCGGAGCATGTGTAGAACGAATGAATCGTTATATTAAAGAACCTCATAACCTAAAACAAGCAGCATCATTAATGGCTATTGCAGGCATAATAAATCCAAAGAAAGCCTGTGAAGAAGTTGTTTCCGTGGGAGGAGCCAAAGGATTCTCTACTTTTTACGGATATTATATGCTACAAGCGCAAGCTTTAGCCGGGGAGTATCAGGAAGCAATGAATATAATTCGTCAGTTTTGGGGAGCTATGCTCGACATGGGTGCCACAACTTTCTGGGAAGACTTCAATATGGAATGGTTGGAGAATGCTGCTCCTTTAGATGAAATGATTCCTCCCGGAAAGAAAGATATACATGGAGATTTCGGTGCTCATTGCTATCCGGGTTTTCGTCATAGTCTTTGTCATGGTTGGGCATCAGGCCCTACGGCTTGGATGACAGAACACATTTTGGGTGTGCAAGTAATGGAACCTGGTTGTAAAGTAATAAAGATAGAACCTCATTTGGGTGATCTTGAATGGGTGGAAGGTACTTATCCGACACCTTATGGAATAGTTGAAATCAGGCATACAAAAGATGCCAATGGAAAAATTACTTCTAAGGTAAAGGCACCGAAGGGGGTTAAAATAGAGAAGTAGCGTTATCAGAACAAACTAAAGGATCTGTAGAAAAACCGTACTGCGGTTATCTTACAGATCCTTCATTTTATTTACTTCTTCAGCATCTTATCACTCAACATCTTCATATAATAACCTCCTACTACTGAGCGAGCCTGGAAGCCAACATGCGTTTTGCTATCCGTGTTATACCAGTCGCTCATAGGTATTCTGTCAGTAGTTTCGTTGGTCCATTTATAGATTGGAGAGATAAAGGTTTTGAATGTTTCCGCATCATCTGCCAAGGTAGCTGTCCAGATAATCCAGTCGGATTTGCTATAATTTCTCCGGCTGTCAAGTGGTAGGCCATAGACGTTTTGCTTGGTCAGGTAATAAGCTAATTCTTTTTGAGCTACGGAAGCAGGGAATACATCTAACTTCAATAGCTTGTTCCATACTAAGTTGTATTTCTGGCTCCATGTACCTGCTTTGTCGAAGGTGAGTTTGTAATGATCGCCATCGTCTGCCATCTTCATCCATTCTTGCGCCATTTCTTTGGCTTTGTTGATGTACTTCTCTGCAATGTCTTTTTTGCCGAGCATATCAGCTAAATAACCATAAGAGGCAATACCCATGATGGCTTTTACGGATAGGTTCACGTTGTGAGCAAAGTGCCCTGCAAAGTCGTCTGTACAAAGTTGGTTTTCAGGGTCGAGTCCTTTTTCCACTAAATAATCTGTCCAGATGGTTAATACTTTCCAGTGCTTCTCTGCGTATTCCGCATTACCTTCCATAGCGGCAATGGCGGCTGTAAGAGTTAGCATATTTCCAGCTTCTTCTACAGGCATATCTCCACCGTAAGTTTGTCCGTTGGCTAATGGATAAGTACCAACATCATGAGAGGGGAAAGGTTTTTTCCATTTGCCGCTTTCGCTGTAATAGAAGATGTGGTTTAGCAATCCTTTGGCAAGTTCGGGGTTGTAATATAAAAATAGGGGAGCCGATGGATAGGTTACATCCACTGTTCCTATAGAACCATTACTAAAGTTTTCTTTAGATAAGAATGCTAAATCTCCATTCGGAGTTTCTACCAATTTATGAGCAGATATAGCCTGACGATAAGCAAGAGCACAGAGCTCAGCGTATTCTTTGCCGCCTGCTGCTTGTGCTTCCTTCATGAGTTGAGCATCAAAATCGGCACATGTTTTCATTAATTTGCTATATTCATTGGTAGCTTTCTGGATTTGATCGAGAATAGTAAGATTACCTTTGCGATTCCAGTAGGGGCGAAGGTTATCTCCAAAGTACTGGATCGAATAAAGATCATCATAAGCCAGCATCACATATCCCGAAGTGTGTTTGGCATCTACCTTGCCTAAGTTATGAGCAATGGAGAGTGCTTCCAGCTCTTCTGTTAGGTCGCCTTTTGAACTTGGATT
Organism: Bacteroides sp. 224; assembly: GCF_010500995.1. GTDB lineage: Bacteria > Bacteroidota > Bacteroidia > Bacteroidales > Bacteroidaceae > Bacteroides. The sequence continues at coordinate 33,485 of NZ_QVMK01000008.1, forward strand.
GTAGGTGTTATCTAAGCTTCCTGTTTCAAGGAATTGTTTTTGTATCTGCGTAGATTTACCAATGGCAGAGAAAACGTTATTTTGTTTGGGAGCCGAGAAATAAACATACCCCCAGTCGATACGGATGTTATCGCCTGATCTGTCGAGTACCTTTTGAGTCTTGGTTCCTGATTTCAGCAGGTGAAGTTTGGCATCTGCCACCTGTTCGCTTTGTACGGATTGGTGGATAACATCCTGCGCCCATTGCGGACCTGCTTCGAAGTAAACAGAAACATCATGCGTTTTTCCGTCTAATGATTTTGCCTGATAAGTAATGTAATTCACAGGACGAGTCATTAAATCCAAATCATCCATTAACAGAGGAGCTGTAAAGATGAGATCGAGTTGCACACCTCCACATTCGAAGGTATAGAAAGTTTGTGTAGGCAATACATTTACACTTTTCTGTTGTGCTTTTTTAGTGAAGATCTCTTCATTATTCTTGCGCATCCAGATACCGAAATCGAGGTAGCTTTCTCCACCTCCGTCGTTACAATGAGCAGCGATAATGTTTTTTCCCGGGCGGAAATGTTTTTTAGCTTCTTCAGAGATGCGTTCCATAGCGCCCTCGCGAGCAGAGTTGCCTGTGTTGACAAATCTGTATCCATTGATAAAGATTTCCACGCCATCATCATGCGAATATTGGATAAACAAATCACGATCGAGCATTTCTTTGTCAATGTTTACTTCTCGACGCACCCAGATATCAGGAGTTCTCCAACTGGTGATTGCTTTTAATCTTCCGGGAGAACCGAAAGAACCTCTTCCTTCTTTCCAGGATGAAGCATCGTAGTTTTCAGATGTCCAATCTACATCAGGCGCTTCTGTGGTATAACGAGCGAGCCAGTTTTCCTTTTCAAAGGTGGGAACAATCATTTGCATGGGTACCTTTTCTTCACCCATAAAACGGTATGCTTCGCCATCTACTTTGATGACACCTAACAGTTGTTGTTCGTACCCTGTCCAATGACGAATAGGACCGTCGTACAGGTTGTCATTAAATGACCATCCCGAAGTGTAAGGGTCGATGGTGATAAGCGGAACAGCAGGTGCTCTGAGATCGCTTTGCACGGTTGGAGCATGCACTGTTGTAGATTCGCAGGCTGCAAGAAGCGCACCTGCGGCGAAAACCGACAAGCTTTTTTTGAAGTTTCTGAAATTCATAAAGTTTTGTTTAATTGTTTAAAAGAGAAGTTCTCTTCTTAAAATATTTAGTGATGTTTATAATTGGTTTATATTATTCAGAACACAGAGGCACAAAGCCACAGAGCAATTAATTAAACCTCTGTGCCTTTGTGTCTTTGTGTTCATTATCATTAAAAGTCTATTTCAACCCGAACCCCATCAGGGTTATTCTCGAAAGAAACAAATAATGTTTTGCTTGCTTCATGCCATTCCCATGTGCTGTTCACAGCTTCATTTTGGTTTGCATCCATAAATTTGCATTCTTCGGGTTGCTTTGGCAGAAAGATACGCATTACATTGGTACTTTCGATAGGACTCTTTGCTAAGAAAGAATAGGTGTTCTTTTCTATCTTCTCGTCGTACACGCGTGCGGCAGTGGCCAGTACTTGTGGTTTCTTTTTATTGCTTACCTTATTTATATTGTAAAGCATAGATTGATGATTGGGCTGTACTTCCTTTTGTGTAATTACGGGTAAAGACGGATCGTACAAATCAATAAACAAACCTTCTATGCGATAAGGAGTTGGGTCGATGCTTTCGTCCAGTACAGATATTAATTCGTAGTTGCCACGTTGTAGATATAGACTGTTTTTGAAAGTCAATGTTCCTGCTTTGGCAGTTTGCTCATAGAGGTTTTTAACTACTTCGATGAGTTCACGGTCGCCTTCCTTATTTAATACGTATTCTTTAGGATCTTTACGAAGTACATAAAGAGTTCCTTTTCCTATCTTATAGGCACCTTCGGCAGGAGCAGACTCTAAACCGAGCTTTTCGAAAAGATGTGCCGAAGCAGTGAGATATTGATTTCCTTCCTGATTCCACCACTCGCGCACAGTTTGGAAAGGATCGTTATCCCGTCCGCTGTAAACCACGATACCTCCTTTTTTGATCCAGTCGGCAAGGTGTTCATGGGCTTTAGGCTCCAAGGGCTTCATATTGGAATAAGTCATTAATAAGATGCGTGTATCTTTTAAAGTACCTGAGTAGGATAGGTTTTCGATATGTGCAATGCTTACAGGAACTCCTCTTTTAAGGAAAGGCAATGCCTGTCCGTAGAAATTGCTTAGCTGCGGATCATCATACCCTTCGTGAGTAGGGAAGCGTTGGAACATTAAAGAGTTCCCCATCAATACACTGATTCCTTGAGAACCGCTTACTTTGTTGTTAGATAGAGACATATCGTTCAACGCATTCACCATTACATGCATTTGAGTAGCATACTTGCGGGGAATGCGTGCTTTTTCTTTGCTTCCCGCGGATACATTATATAGTCCTTCGTATACGCGTTCGGGCCAGGGCATTATCTCGTAGTTGTCAATGTCGGGATAGAGTAGTTGAGCAGTAAAGGTAGCCTGATAGTTTTTACGATAATCTTCCCAATCGCGTGGCCAGTCTTCAATGGGGTCTGTCAGGAAGAACATTTTACGTCCTGTGGGAGCTGTCATCGATTGCATGCTGCCATATTCGAGAAAGGCCGTCTCGAATACACGTTCGCGGTAGTTCCCGTTATAGAAATTGGGCTCGCGGGAAGTACCTGTCCATACCTGTGCAATATATCCATCTACGCAAGGCATAGAAGCAAGGCTTGCTTCAGGACTGACAATCTGCCACTGAGAATAATTAACCAATGAGTGTGTAGGAACGTAACAGCGTATGTTCATACCCTTACTTTTTCCATATTCTTTGGCGTAGGTAAAAACATCTTCCAGCGCACGATAGTACAACTGATATTTTAGTTTGCTACTTAACCAAGTGTTTTCGGGAGATTCATGTTGAGGCCTCCAGGGAAAACCGTAATACTCTTGCCATTCTTTTTTGAAGGCATCACTATATCCTGCGCGTGCCCAGAATTCGGGCTCTTCCATGTAGATGGCATCGATGCCTGCGTCAATGACGCGTTTCACATGCATCTCTTTGATGTATTTCAGGTAGTTTTTGGAGGGAACAATGTAGGGAACCATGCGTCCGTGCCAGATGGTATCTCCGTTTTGTTGTACCTGTCCTTCGTCCAGGTGCCACTTTCCGTCCCATTGCCCGGTGAAGTAATCCTGGTATTCTCCCCAGGCAATACCTGTCATGAAGTGGGTGCCATATCCTCTGTCTTGCCAGGACTTAACACGGTCTTCAAATTGAATACGTTTGGATTTATCGCTTGGATTTCCTCCTACACCGTAAATAATAGCCGCATCTCCTCGGTTGTCGATGGTGGGGCGCCACTCACGGGAAGTCTGGAATACAGTCTTTTCTTTGTTGGTTGTTTCTGCGGTGGTATTTGTCTTACAACTATAGGTAAACATTGAAAGAGCAATAGCCGCAATAAATAGTGGTGCAGTTGTGGTATGCGTTTTAAGGTTTTTAATTAACATGGTATTTAGGGTTTAGCTGTATTTAATAAATAAATGTTTGCTTTGGATCGTTTTTAGCAGTTCTTCCCGCTGTGTTTCTGAGGCTGCAAATATAGCCGTCGATAATATTTCGCCTTCTGCTCCGGTGTTGGTGATGACGGCTGCTTGCCCGGCTCCTTCTACCCATCTTCCGCTTTCGGGAGAAATGATGTGCTTACGTTCGAAGGAATCATTTCCCGAAGTAGTCAGGCAATTATTGTGCAGATGAACAGATTCTTCATTAACAAGATCGGGGCTTTTGCCAAAACTGATTTTCCATCCGTTTCCGTTGGGATGATCTCCAAGTGCCAGTACAGAGCTATTTCCCATGTTGATTAGAGCATTGGACTGCTGGTGTTGGCATAATATTTCTCTGATTTTGTCTAAAGCATATCCTTTCAGGAAGCCCGAAAGATCTATTCGGGTTCCTACTTGTGTGTAGTAGATGCTTTGATTCTCTGCTATCAGCGAGATGTCGGCAATTCTGCCGGGAGCGTAATTATCAGATTGAATAGTGATATCGAAACAACCCAGGGTCTTGGGGTAATATTCGATACATATTTCAATCATCTCATATAAATCCTTACTAATACTAACAGGAGATAGGGCAGCGGTATGATTTACCCGGTATAGCTCGCTTTCGGTGTTATAAAAGTTACCGATTTTCTCTAAACGGATTAATTCATTGTATATCTCTTCAACTATCAGCTTAAGCGAAACTTCGGGTTTACCGTAGATCAGAATATCTACCCGGGTATGCATGGCTGTGAACCAGGCGTATAATAATCCTTCGTCTTCGTTCTGCTGTTTATATATTTGTTGAATCGACATACAATGATGGTTTCCTAACTTATGGAATGACTTGCATTAACGCCGGGCATGCACTTGCATCATACACTTCTAAAACTTCTGTGGGGCAAGGTTTGTTGAAATCTTTATAGGTAAGATTACGGGCATCCCTGTTTTTCCATCCGTTTTCAATATTATAACGCATCCATGGCAGGTATTGCTTTTGGTTGCAATCTTCTATTAAACGAATGATGTATTCTGCAAATATAGCAGTATATATTCCTTGTTCAACCCCATTTTCTACAAAAAGAATCCCTTTGCTGTCAGACATTTTGTTTTTTACATAGTCTGCCGCTAATATGGCATCTTGTTTATAAAACTCTTCTCCGGTTTCTTTATAAAGCATTACTGCGGCACCGATGCAGGTAGCTTGGTTATATACGTGTGTTTTCCAAGCGGGGCGACCATTGCCGTGCTTCGAGTCGGCTACTTTCCCATCAGAAAGGTCGAAGACGTTTTCTCGCGACCAACGATAGATTTCTTTGGCTTTATTCAGGTATTCCTTTTTCTCGGTAATGTTGTATAAAGTCATGGCAGCAATAACGGTAGGGTAGTTGATGCATGACATTTTCCCTTTGGCGGGGTCTTTAAACATCCAGAACATACCTCCGTTTTCAGGATCGTAAGAGCCTTTATCGCCTACCTTTTCCGAACCATTCCACACACGGTCGAAACCCGATTCGGATAAAGCAAGATAACGCTGGTTCTCGGTTAGCTCATATCCTCTTGCTAAAGAGATAACCCACCACATGATGTCGTCGTAAATAAACCACTCTTTTTCGTTATGCCAGTCGAAATTGGCATATTGGCGTTTCATTCCTTCGAAGAAATCATTCAGGCTGTTCAGGTATTTGGCATCGCCTGTGCGTTTGTAGGCATTGGTCAACATATCCCAATACATGGCTTGTGTCCAGATGGCAGCTCTTTTTTTACATTCAGTTGTTTCGTAATAAACTCCAAAATCTTTGTTGTAGAAGGTACTGTGGAATGCGTCGATGGCAAGGGTGGCGGCTTCCTGAGCCGCCTTTTCTTTCTTCTTTTTATTAACCGGAGAAGAAGCCGATGCGGTATTATGCATCGAAATTCCGGTTAATAAAAGAAGTACAATAATAAATGTTCTCTTTGAGTTGATTTGTATGGTATGCGTCATGGTTATTTTCTTTTCTTTTCATTAGAGAATGAATATGGGAAATCTTCTTTATCTACACCTCTGTTCTTGTTAGGAGTAGGAGACATTTCGAAGTTGATTGTTGCTCCATCCATTAGTGTTTTGTGAGTTAGGTAGTTTTTTGAATAGTTGTTTCCATTCACTGTCATTGTATTCACATAACGGTTTTTCTTGTTGTTCTCCGGTGCATTGATAACAACTTTCTTACCGTTTTCCAGTTCAAGTGTTACCTTTTTAAATAAAGGAGAACCTAAAATATATTCATCTGTTCCGGGACAAACAGGATAGAATCCTAAAGCAGAGAATACATACCAGGCAGAAGTTTGTCCGTTATCCTCGTCGCCACAATAGCCGTCGGGGTAAGGGGTGTACATCTTATTCATAACTTCGCGTGTCCAGTACTGAGCTTTCCATGGTTCGCCCGAATAGTTATATAGGTAAATCATGTGTTGAATGGGTTGATTACCGTGCGCATAGTTCCCCATGTTCATGATTTGCATTTCGCGTATTTCGTGAATCACAGAACCATAGTAGCTTTCGTCGAACAAAGGAGGTACATTGAACACAGAGTCCATCATAATATTGAAGTCTTTTTGACCTCCCATTAAGTCGATCAATCCTTGCGGATCGTGGAATACCGACCAAGTGTAGTGCCAACTGTTTCCTTCGGTAAAGGCATCTCCCCATTTCAACGGGTTGAATGGCGATTGGAATTTGCCATCTTTATTTTTTCCTCTCATTAATTTATGCTCAGGGTCGTAGAGATTCTTGTAGTTCATAGCCCTTTTAGCAAAGATGTCGATTTCCTTTTTGGGCTTTCCTAATGCTTTTCCCAGTTTATAAATTGTCCAGTCGTCATAAGCATATTCTAATGTACGGGCGGCATTCTCGTTGATATTTACATCGTAAGGAACATATCCTAATTTATTGTAATATTCATGTCCCAAACGTCCTGTAGAACTTACTTTCGGATGTACGGCATTGGCTCCGTGTACTACAGCTTCCCAAAGTGTTTCAATGTCGTATCCGCGCAATCCTTTTAAATACGCGTCGGCCACTACCGATGCAGAGTTGTTACCTACCATACATCCTCTGTGACCCGGACTCGCCCACTCAGGTAAGAAACCGCTTTCTTTATAAGTGTTTACTAAACCTTCTTGCATTTTTGCATTCATTGATGGATACATCATATTCAAGAAGGGGAACAGGCTACGGAATGTATCCCAGAAACCGGTATCGGTAAACATATATCCCGGCAACACTTCGCCATTATAAGGGCTATAGTGTACTATCTGGTTGTTTTTATCAATTTCATAAAAACTACGTGGAAACAATAAGGTACGATATAAACAAGAATAGAAAGTACGCAAGTTGTCGATATTACTATCTTCTACTTTAATTCTGCTCAATACTTTATTCCATTCGTTTCTTCCTTGAGCTGCAATTTGATCGAAACTATTAGTACCCAGCTCTTTCAGGTTTAGTTCAGCTTGATCGAAGCTTATAAATGAAGAGGCTACTTTGGCATGAACAACTTCTCCTTTTTGAGTTTGGAAACCAATAATACCCCCGGCATGATCGTGTTGAATTTCTAAGCCTGCGGTGTTGATTTGGTTTGCAGCTACAGAAGCTGTATAGGTAAATGGTTTGTCGAACTCAATCACAAAATAGTTTTTGAAGTTAGCGGGTACTCCTCCGCTATTCTTGGTGGTATATCCGATAATCTTGTTTTGTTCGGGGATAATCTTTACATAAGATCCTTTGTCGAAAGCATCTACCACTACATAAGAGTTTTCATTTTGTGGGAAAGTAAAGCGGAACATTACAGCACGTTCCGTTGGAGCAAGTTCGGTTACTACATCATAATCTGCCAGATACACTCTATAATAATATGGAGTAGCTATTTCGGACTTATGAGAGAACCAACTGGCGCGGGCATTCTGATCGAACACCGCTTTGCCTGTTACAGGCATAATGGTAAATTGCCCATAATCATTCATCCAAGGGCTGGGTTGATGGGTTTGTTTAAATCCCCTGATTTTATCTTCTGTATATTGATAAGCCCATCCGTCGCCCATTTTTCCGGTTTGAGGGGTCCAGAAATTCATTCCCCAAGGTCGGGCAATGGCAGGATACGTATTACCTGTTGATAAACTGTGTTTGGATAAGGTCCCGACCAACGTACTTACGTAATCTACCGGATCTTCTTGTTGCGCATTGGCACGAATACCCATAAAGAAACATAGAAATAAAAGAATACTAAGTTTTGTTTTCATGGAAATAATAAATATATGAATTAACTTTTTAATTATTTTCGGCTTTCATTGTAAATGTAGTAATTCAGAGGTTAATTAAACGGTTATTTTACGGTTAAAATAAGATTATTCAGCTTTATAATTTTCTTAATCAGGGAATATAACCTGTTTATAGAGTAAATAATAAGATGTACGCTCATCCTGTTTTCTCTCTCCCATGATTTTGTTTTTTGCATTTTTGCCAGCACGCCAGCACGATTCGCTTGTATCTATTTGATGTATAGTTTGTTAGACCGTGCTGGCAACCCGTGCTGGCAAGCGTGACGGCAAATTTGCCAGCACGCTCGGTTGTAATGATATTAAAATCGTCTCCTGCTTTCGTTTTTCTTGTTTGCTACCGGCAAACAACTTGTTTACTGGTAGCAAACAGTTTGTTTGCCGGTAGTAAATAATTTGCTTGTCAGTGTTATTGTATAGTAATAATACTTTTTGAAGCTTTTTTTGCACCACTTTTATTAAGCCATTTTTAGTTGTATTTGAATAAGATTTTGTAGGTATTACCCTATTTTTCCGCTTTAATTATATGGAAAAACTTGTTTTAGACTTACCTCACTTATTTCTAAGCAAAAGCTTTCAGAGTATTTTCATTATTACTATATTTGTCTGCCTACTTTTGAGACAGTGCTTATTATGAAATTACCATACGCTTTCTTATTGCCTTTTCTTTTTTTTCCTATTGTTGCCTTTGCCCAGGGAGTACGCATTCAGGGCAATGACTTTTTGATAGATGAAAGATCTTCTTATAATATATTTAGTGAAGTGCAGCCAGTATTTAGAAATCAGTTTATTTTAGATTTTGAAATAGCACCGATGAATATCCGCGAAGCTTCGGGAACAGATATCGGCTATATACTCCGTATTAAGAACAAAGAGAAAAATACTACTTATAATATCTTTTATAACGACCAAGGAGGAAGAACCGTTTTTAAATTCAACCATGAAGGACGAGATGTGTTGATCACTTCTTCTTTTGATAGACAGGCATTGCGGGAGAACCAATGGATTAAAATGCATCTTGAATTTGATTTGCAGAAAGATTCTTTACTATGGCAAATCAATGACGAACGTTTTTATGCGGGCGGACTAAGGTTGGAAAAGGAGTGGAGCCCCTGCATTCATTTTGGAAAGAGCGAGCACGTGATTGATATTCCCACTTTCGAATTGCGAAACCTCTCGGTAGGTAATTCGGATAAGATGTACAGCTTTCCGTTAAATGAAAATGAAGGCTCCGAAGTACATGATGTTCACAAAAAAGTGATAGGGCAGATCATTAACCCCGTGTGGCTTATTAACGATGCCTATTATTGGAAAAGAGAGAACTTATTCTTCCGATCTCGCCAGGTAGCTGGTTCCAATATGAATATGGATACCCAGGAGGTTTATTATTTCAATAAAGACTCTATTACCTTTTATAATGTAAATACAGGAGAGAATTATTCGCGCGTATATAAAAATGAATGTCCGGTACCTCTGAGCCTGGGGACTAATTTTATCGACCTAAAGAATAAGCAACTCTATGTATATGAGGTTTGGACGCCAACGCCGGGACATGTGATGATGGCGCAACTCGACCTCGAAACATTTCAGTGGACAGAAGTTTCTACGGAAGCATTACCTACTCAATTGCATCACCATAGTTGTTTCTTCGATGAGGCAAACCGGAGATACATTATATTTGGCGGATTTGGGAATACGCTTTATAATAAGAATTTCTATTCCTTCAATCTGGATACAAAGAAATGGGAAACATTATCCTTCAGTGGAGATGTTATTACACCCCGTTATTTTTCATCTATGGGCTATGATAAGAAAGAAAATGCTCTTTATGTTTTTGGTGGAATGGGGAATGAATCGGGCGATCAGTTTGTAGGCCGGGTATATTATTACGATTTGTACAAGATTGATTTAACAACAAACACCATTACCAAGATATGGGAGATCTCTCGCCAGGGTGAGAGTGAAAACATAGTACCCGTTCGCCATTTAATTATAGCCGATGGTAGTTTCTATACCTTATGCTACCCCGAACATTTTTCAAAAACATACTTGAAGTTGTATCGTTTTTCATTGGAAGACGGCAGTTATGAAGTGGCAGGAGATTCAATCCCCATCCTGTCGGAGAAGATAACCACTCATGCCAATTTGTATTATAACAATCGGTTCGATAAACTGTATTCCATTGTGCAAGAGTTTGATAATGATGATATTGCTTCTAATATTAAGGCTTATTCATTGTTGTTTCCTCCGGCAACTAAAGAAGAACTGACCATTTATGCAGAGAAAGAAATATCCACATCGGGTAAGCTTTGGACGATAATCTTTTTATGCCTGGGAGTGGGTTTGGTAGGAATCGTTTGGGGCACTATATACCTTTTAAGAAAGAAAAAGCAAAAAGTGTCTCCCCAAAGTGAAGAGTCCGAAACCGAAGAATTGGAGGTACTTTGGAAGTTTCCGGCAGGCAAAGAACCCACTTCGAACTCCATTTATTTGTTTGGTGAATTTATGATTCGAGACAGGAATAATCGGGATATTACTTATTTGTTAAGCACCAAGCTTAAACAGGCTTTCCTCTTGATTCTTCAATACAGTTTAAAGAATGGAATAAGCACACAAGAATTTAGTGAAGCACTATGGCCCGATAAATCCGAAGACAAAGTAAAGAACTCCCGCGGAGTTACCATCAATAATCTCCGTAAAGTATTGGGCGATTTAGATGGCATCAATCTGGTTCACGATAAAGGTTACTATAAACTACTGTTTACAGAAGAATGTTATTGCGATAGTGTAAGGTGCTTTGAAATTGTAGAAAAGAACTTAGATGGTGACTCTTTAATTGAATTGTTCACTATCTTATCCCGAGGCAAGTTTCTGGATTCCGTAGAGTTCCCGTTTGCCGATTCTTTTAAAGGGAACATGGAAGCGAAACTTGAACCGATATTATTGGTGATGATGGAGAAGAGTTATTCTTTGAAAGAGTATCCCAAAGTAATTGCTTTATGCGAAGGTTTGTTCCAGATTGATCCGCTTAATGAAGAGGCTATTGGTTATTTAGTCAGCTCTTTGGTTAAGTTAGGGATGAACGACGAGGCAAAGAAACAATATCTGTTATTTGCTACGGAGTATAAAAGAATAATGGATACGGAGTACCCGGTGCCTTTTCAGGAGTTGAAGGTTTAAAGAGCTGGGCGGTCTGATTCTGTTGTGTCTTTAAACTCTTAAAAGAGACTGTAATTTAAACTATGTCAGTAAAGAATAAATTTTAACTTTATTCACACAGCTTAAATTACAGTCTCTAAAAAACTATCAATCTTCCAACATCTTAATAAAGTATCCTCCTACTACCGAACGAGCACGGAATGACACATGCGTTTTGTCGTCTGTATTATACCAGTCGCTCATTGGTACTCTGTCGGTTGTTTCATTTACCCATTTATAGAGTGGAGAAATAAACTTCTTAAATGTTTCCGTATCATCGGCTAAAGTAGCAGTCCAGATAATCCAGTCGGATTTGGTATAGTTTTTCCGGCTGTCGAGTGGTAAGCCATAAGTGTTTTGCTTAGTCAGATAATAAGCTATTTCCTTTTGGGCTACAGAAGCAGGGAATATATCTAACTTCAATAGTTTGTTCCAGATTAAGTTGTACTTTTGACTCCAAGTACCCTCTTTATCAAAGGTAAGCTTGTAATGATCGCCATCGTCTGCCATCTTCATCCACTCTTGCGCCATTTCTTTGGCTTTGTTGGTGTACTTTTCTGCGATGTCTTTTTTGCCAAGCATATCGGCCAGGTATCCGTAAGAGGCAATACCCATGATGGCTTTTACAGAAAGGTTCACATTGTGAGCAAAGTGCCCTGCAAAGTCATCGGTACAAAGCTGATTTTCCGGATCGAGTCCTTTTTCTATTAAGTAATCTGTCCAAGTGGTTAATACCTCCCAATGCTTTTCTGCATATTTTGCATTTCCTTCAACGGCGGCAATGGCGGCTGTAAGGGTCAACATGTTTCCGGCTTCTTCCACAGGCATATCTCCGCCATACGTTTGTCCGTTGGCAAGCGGATAAGTACCTACATCATGAGCAGGGAAAGGTTTTGCCCATTTTCCGCTTTCACTGTAATAAAAGATGTGGTTCAATAATCCTTTTACCAGTTCAGGGTTATAATATAAGAATAGGGGAGCTGAAGGATAAGTTACATCTACCGTTCCTATAGAACCATTACTGAAATTTTCTTTAGATAAGAACAGCAAATCTCCATTGGGAGCCTCTACCAACTTATGAGCCGATATAGCTTGACGATAAGCCAATGCACAAAGTTCGGCATATTCTTTACCACCCTTTTCTGTGGCATCTTTCATTAGTTTATAATCAAATTCAGAAGATTTCTTCTTGAGATCATTGTATTCTATGTTTGCTTGTGAAAATACAAGTTCAATAGTTTTGTCTTCGTTTTTGTTCCAGTACGGACGTAGGTATTCTTCAAAATATTGAATAGAGTAATAATCATCATATCCAATCATTACTTTTCCGCTTAACGTTTTACCTTTTCCTAACGATTGGGCAACGGCTACATCCGCTTTGTTCTTCGTGCTGATATCTCCGGTGAGATTTCCATCTTTGGCAAATGTTTCGCGCATTTTGAATCCGTTGCCGGTGGCAAAAGAACCGTTTTGTTTCTCTGTTACTAAATAGAAATATCCCCAGTCAATGCGAAGATCGTCTCCACGTTTCTTTAAGACAGCCTGCTCGGTACTACCAATACGGGTATACAAAAGATCATCCGTTTCCAAACCATTAGAGATTGAATTCTGGCTTGGAAGATTGACTGCCCAGTTGGGTGCTGCTTCAAAGTAAATTTGAGCATCATGTTCTGCACCATCCGTAGAAGTGATCTTGTAAGAAATGTAGTTCACAGGACGTGAAATAAGCTCCAGATTATCCATCAATAACGGGGCCAGGAACGTTAACTCAAGTTGAACAGGACCGCATTGGAACACATAATGTGTTTGGGTAGCTTGTACATCCACTGATTTTTGTTCTGCTACTTGTTCAAATTGTTTTTCTTCATCGGCTTCCACATAGATACCAAAATCGACTAAAGCTCCTCCGGTACGGTTATTACAATGAGCGGCAATGGTCAGTTTATTATCCTTTATAGAATTCATCACCTCAGCCGGAAGTTCCTCAATAACATCTTTACGCCATACATATCCGGTTTTTACGACTTCAATTCCGTTTACATACAACTCGAATGTGTCATCATGAGAGTATTTCAGATATAGTTTCTTATTGCCTGCTTTTTCTTGATTGATTTCAATATCTCTACGCACCCAAATATCTTTCGTTTCCCAAAGCGTTTTTACATTTGTTTCGTCGGACGTTCCGAATGCTGCTTCGGCCACCTCCCAATTTTTATCATTGAATCCGGGAGTTTCCCATCCTTTGGCAGGTTGGTTAAATGTATATTTTCCCATCCATGCCTCATCTGTCGACATAGGTGCTATGGCTACCAGAGGGATTTTTTCTACTCCCATGAAGCGATAGGTTTGTCCGTCTACACGAAGCACACCGATAAGGGGAAACTCTTTCCCTGTCCAGTGTTTCACCGGTTCATCGTACAATTTGTCTGTCATTGACCAGGCAGAGGTATAGGGGTCAATGGTAATCAACGGATAAGCCGGAGCGCGTAAATCATTTTTAATAACCGGAATCTCCGTATCTGTTTTACATGCCATCAGGCAGATACATGAGCCTAATAATAAGATTTTCTTCATCTGTAAAATTGTTTAGTTATAAGAATATAATAATTAGTTAATTAGGGTGCGGGTACTACTAAAGCTTTTCGGGTCCATTCATCATATTGATTCATCATTTTAGCCAATCTTTCAGGATATAGAGAGGCTACATCTTGCATCTCTGTTCTGTCTTCATTCAAATTATAAAGTTGCCAGGGTTGATTTTGACCTCCTGGTTGTACTATTTTCCATCCGTCTTTATCTATCAATGCTTTTTCGTTGAAATGTTCGAAGCCAAGATATGCATGCCCTTTTCTTTTCCCCTTTTTAAGAATAGGAACCAGGCTTTTTCCTTCTAAAGGAATGATTTTATTTCCCTTATAAGTTTGAGGATAGTGGGTGTTGGCAAGATCTATGCATGTAGCCATAATGTCCATCACATGGCCTTTCTCTTCGGTTATTTTACCGATATTTTTCTTAATACCTTTGGGCCAGTGAGCAATCAGTGGAGTACATATCCCTCCATCGGTTGATTTGGCTTTCCAGAAACGGAAGGGCGTATTCAGTACATTGGCCCATTTCGCACCAATAGAAGCATAAGAGGTCTGAGGTCCCGGCAGAACTTTTTTCTTTCTGGGATAAATAATTTGTTCTCCGGATCGGGTCATGTCCGGTCGGTCATTTTCGCCTGGAGAATAGTTCTGGCAATCTTCATTACTACATCCATTGTCGGATAAAAATAGAATAAGCGTATTATCCAACTGATTATTTTTACGTAAGGCTTCCATCAGTTGACCGATTCCCTGATCCATACGATCTACCATGGCTGCATGAACGGCCATGGCACGTGCATCCCACTCTTTAGTAGGGTTATCTTCCCAGGTATCAGTGAATTGGCGTGGGGTTAAGAAATTATCTCTGTCTCCGAATATTTTTAGCTCTTTTATTCTTTCATATCGTTGATTACGGATAGCTTCCCAGCCTACTTTATACGTATTTTCATATTTGGCAATATCTTCCGGTAGTGCATGCAAAGGCCAATGTGGGGCGGTATAAGACAGATACATAAAGAATGGCTTGTCTGATTCTGCATATCTGTTTACATAAACAACAGCACTGTCTGAGAGTGCCTGCGTAATATAATAGTCTTCCGGTACCGATTTTACAGGCGTTTCTCCATTCACCAAACTGAAAGGATCGAAATAATCTACCACACCATAAATAGTGCCATAAAAGTCATCGAAACCTCTATGAGTAGGATAGTTCTTCTTGTCGGCAAATTCTTCATAATATACCTGATGAGCAAGCCATTTGCGTTGATCCGTTTTTAAAGGTGTTTCTGCTACATGCCATTTACCTAACATACTGGTATGGTAGCCTGCTTCTTTCATCACTTCGGCAATGGTCACTGCATTGGATGTTAAAGTGCCGCGATATCCCGGTTTATGTTCATCGAAAGTCATCCGTCCAATTCCTGCCTGGTGTTGGTAAAGACCGGTTAACAGACTTGCACGCGTGGGGCAACTTCTACTTGTATTGTAGAAACTATTAAACCTTAAACCCTCCTGGGCAAGTTTATCCAGATTAGGAGTGTTAATTTCTCCTCCATAACAACCCAGGTCGGAGTAACCTAAGTCATCTGCTAATATGACGATGATGTTCGGGCGACTGTCTTTTTGAGCATAAGTCAAAAGACTGAAACTGGCTAAAGCAAATAATGAGACCGATTTTAGAATGGGTTCTTTCTTCATTATGGGGCGAATTTATATATAAAGGTTATTAGTCACTGACAAAGTGGGCTGTTGTGCAACAAAAATACAAATTCCATTATATAATGAATAGTAAATTCTAACCATTAAACATCAATTGTTGGTCAAAAAAGAAGTTGAGATGCTCCATACGCCCTAAATAAGTGCGGTTTGGTTGGTAATTGATATTTTTTGAACAGAATTTATCAAGATAAAATTTTATCTATTCTTAGCTTTGTAGTATAGAATGTTTGAATGGAAAACAGGTGCAATTAACTCCTTACTAATATATTAATTCATGAAAACAAAACAAATGATTTGCATGCTGGCGGTAGCCACTTTATTAGCATGTACTCCAAAGAAAGAAGCAAAATTTACCTTATTAAAGGAAGAAGCATTTAAAACAGAAGTAGACGGTAAACCTGTATCGCTCTACACATTGGATTCGGGGAATGGTTTAACTATTCAAGTTACTAATTTCGGCTTGAGGGTGGTGTCTATATGGGCTCCCGATAAAGACGGTAAGTATGAAGATGTAGCAATCGGGTATGAAAACATAGAACGCTACCTGAATAATACAGGCGAAAGGTTTTTAGGATGCGTAGTGGGTCGTTATGCCAACCGCATAGCCAAAGGAAAGTTTGAGTTAGACGGTACGGAATACCAATTGCCGATCAATAATAACGGGCAAACTTTGCACGGCGGACTTAAAGGTCTTGATATGATTGTTTGGGATGTAGAGGATGTTAAACCGAATTCCATTAAGTTCTCTTGCTTGTCTCCCGATGGATCGGATGGCTTTCCGGGTAACCTGAAAATCAATGTAGAGTATCTTCTGACTCCCGAGAACGAATTCAAAATAATGTATGAGGCAGTAACAGATAAGTCTACTATTGTGAACTTGTCTAACCATGCTTTCTTTAATTTGAAAGGAGAGGGGAATGGAACGATTACCGATCATGTATTAACAATCTATGCCGGGCATACTACTCCGGTGGATAGCGTGTTAATTCCAACAGGAGAGATTACTGCTGTAGATGGCACTCCTTTTGATTTCAGAAAATCAACAGCCATCGGTGCCCGAATTGACGCAGACAATAATCAATTAAAAAACGGAATGGGATATGACCATAACTGGGTGCTCGATCGTAAAACAAGCAACAGCGTAGAATTGGCTGCTACTCTGTATGAACCTGCAAGTGGTAGATTGATGGAGGTATATACCGATCAACCTGGTTTACAGTTCTATAGTGGTAACTTCTTTGATGGAAAGGTTAATGGTAAATATGGTAAGCCAATTCGTTTTCGCGAAGCAATTGCACTTGAAACGCAAAAGTTTCCTGATAGCCCGAATCATCCGAACTTCACATCTACTCGTTTAAATCCGGGCGAGGTGTATAAGCAAACTTGTATTTATAAGTTTTCGGTGAAATAATTTAGAAATAAAAATGAAGAGGCTGTCTCAAAAGCCTCTTCATTTTTATTTCTTTTTCTTATTGTTCTCGTAATCTTTGATAAGTCCTTCGCAAAGCCAATTAGCTAAAGCCTGACGATTATCGGATATAATAAATCTCTTTTGGTCGGCACTGTTTCGTATATTACCCAATTCTGCCAATACGCAAACCGGAGTTGTATTTTTTAATACATATAAATTTCTGGGGCTTATTGTGCCCGAGAAGCCTCTGTTAGGTTGATGTATCTTATATCGACTTTCAATGTTGTTTCTGAGTGTATTTGCCAACCTTTTACTTTGAGCGTTTCCGGTTGAATAGTAGAAGTAAGCATCTACTTGTTGTGATTTCTTTCGACTGTCTAAATGGATAAAAACAGCACGTTGGTAGCTGGATTTGGTCTTACTACTGATACTATTTATTTTATCGCACCGTTGTTTCAATCTTGGAAATTGTTCTTTAGGTATCGGATCGCCCATACATGTTTCTGACTTGTTGTTCTCTAAATATTTGTCGTCTCTGATGCCATCTTTAGCATCTTGTATAATGATGTGTACGGTGGCTCCTTCCATTAACAGATTCCTCGCCAAACGCAAGGTGATATCATACGCATATTCATCTTCGTGAAGTTTGAAATTACCCACTTTACCAATGGCACCACAATCCGGCCCTCCATGTCCGCAGACTAAATAAAAGCAGGCACCGGCTAATTTATTGGATTGAATGGTGTATTCCTCCCATTTTTTGCCAAAGAGCGGCTCTTTCCTCTTGCTTTTAGTAGTTGTTGGCGGAGGAACTGGAGTACTATTAAGTGGTGGTAATTTGTATTTGACTCCTAATAGTAAAGAGTTGTTTTTTCCAAACTTACCACGATTAAGTTTTAAGAATTGCTGATAATGCTTTTGTTCTGTTCGCTTGTTTCTTTGGAGGAAGGAGTGAACTCCTTCTCCGTTTTTAGGAGAGTCCAATTCTTGGGCTACTGTAGTAATACAGGAGATAATAAATGAAAATATAACAGTAAAGGTAAACCTAAGAATCATTTTGTATAGTACTTGTTTTTTGAATAAATACAAAAATAGCATGTTTACATGAATAAACAGAAATTTATTGCTGTTTTTAATAAATATTTATGCTAATCATTATTTAAATGGTGTAATTTTCAGAATATTACATTGTGTCGCTTATTCTGAATTTCGGAAGTTTTCATTCATAACTTCGGATTGCTATAAATATCTACAAGTAAAGTTGTATACAGTAAACTAAAACTTGTATATTTGAAAGCATAAACTTTAAATAATAGCGTCTTATGAAGAAGATTTTGTTTATTTTTTCAGTTGTATTTTTGGGAGTATTCTCTTCGTGTGAGAGTGATAAGAGTTTACCTAAATCTAACCAAGAAGAAAATCTTGGCGATTTAATTGTCCCCAACGACTTTGATTGGAAAACTACCAGGACTGTGACATGCAATATCCAGTCGAGTGTACCTACTGTGATTTATATTTATAATGCGGTAACTTGTGATGAAAAAGGATTGGTAGCAATATATCATCCTATTGCGAATAAGGATAATGCATTTTCTTTGAAATTGGCTACTCATCTTAACGAGGTTTATCTAAAGTATTCGGATGTAGTGGTTCCTGTGAAAATAGAAAATGGCATGCTTAATTATACCATACCTGAAACAGGTACAAGAGCTACCCGAACAATTGAGCCTTGTAATGGTTGCAATGAGAACGACATTATTTATTTCCCTTGTTTGGGAGATTGGGCGACAGTGCTGTATGAAGATCTTTTCCCCAATGAAGGCGATTATGACTTTAATGATGTAGTTCTAAATTACAAACGTACCTACTTCTTAGATATTGAGTCGAAAAGACTACAAAGAATCGTACTTGAAATGAGGGTAAATGCGCTTGGAGGTACATTAAATTATTATCCTTGTTTCAGGATAGATGGAGTTGCCAGAGAAAAAGTGTGGAGAATTGGGCTTCAGCCACAGGGAAATTTCACGTTTAAATTGGGTGATGATCCGGATAAGGATAAAGATTCAACATTTAGGATTCTCGAAGTGAATGATAAACCTGTGGGATGTCAGTTCTTGAATACACTGCCTAATGAAAAGAAACGACCGAAATCAGAACTGAAACATTTTCTGATTGTAATTGATTTCTTACCAAATAATATGCCAACCTTAGGCGAATTAAGTTCACTGGATGTCTTTATTTATAATGATGACATGGAAATACATGAAAGAGGTGGAGTACCGGCCTGGACAGAATGTCCGATCTTGGGTAAAGACTATTATTGCAGTATAAGAAATTTGGTGTGGGGAATCACTGTTCCTCTTGAAATTAAACACGCTACTGAGCGCACTAATTTCTTAAAAGCATATCCAAAGTTTAAGAGATGGGTTATAACCGGTGGTGTTGAGAACCAAAACTGGTACTACGATGGTAAAGAAGAACATCTCTTTACTATTCCGGAAAATTGATTTTTAAGCAAGTATTACAATGAAGAAGCCTGTTGAATAAAAAGTTCGGCAGGCTTTTTCTTTTATGGAATTACCGTTACCTTTGTACTCTTTCGTGTAAATCCGGCTTGAAACAGTAAAATAAATGAAACGCATCTTCATATTGCTTTTTATCTTATTTGTAGCAGCATTTGTTGCAGATATCCTCTTTGGAAGCATAAACCTTTCATGGACGGATTTTTGGGCAGTGCTAACCGGTAATAATGAAGATGTAATCTATAGAGAAATCATACTGAATCATCGTTTGCCTAAAGCCATTACAGCCATTCTTACCGGGGCTGCTCTCTCAGTGGCAGGTGTATTAATGCAAACACTTTTCCACAATCCGCTTGCTGGACCTGATGTGTTGGGAGTAACGTCCGGAGCAAGCTTGGGGGTTGCGTTTCTTACCCTTGGAACTTCTGTTCTTCCTTTCTGGATGATGGCGGGTTGGGGGCAGATATTGGCTGCTATTATAGGTGCAGTTGGCGTTTTGATGCTTGTGGTGATTGTATCAATCAGGGTGCCGCAAACTGTTTCCTTACTGATTCTTGGAATGATGTTCGGATACTTTGCCGGGGCAATAGTCAGTGTTTTGCAGAGCGTCAGCAACCCCGATACATTAAAACTCTTTGTAACATGGACTTTCGGTAGCCTGAGTGCTGTACATTGGGAGTATATGAAGATCATGGCACCAATAATTCTTCTTGGAATTTTTATTGCTTTTATGCTTCAGAAGCAGTTGAATGTATTTTTGCTGGGTAAGAACTACGCCGGCGGATTGGGCATTTCAATTTCGCGTTTGCGATTACTTGTTATTTTGGCTACTGCTTTATTAGCAGGTACTTCAACAGCTTTTACCGGGCCTATTGCTTTTATCGGAATTACAATACCGCATATAGCCCGTGGACTTTTCCGTACTTCCAATCATCGGATTATTTTGCCGGCATCAGTTTTATGTGGTGCAATTACTATGCTTATTTGTGATTTGATATCTCAACTTCCGGGTGCTAAAGGTACTTTACCAATAAATGCGGTAACGGCTTTATTTGGCGTACCTATTATTGTTTGGATTATTGTAAGAAATAAAGGTTAAAATGAAAAATAAAAGAAAACTCTTTCGGAAAATGATTATAATAGCTGTACCTTGTTTACTGGCTTTAATTGTGGGATGTAACCTTATAATAGCTTTGAGTACTTCCGGTAAGTGTTATGATAATACCTCGGATATTCCTTTTAATAATGTAGGGCTTTTACTGGGTACCTCTCCGGTATTGAGTAATGGAAACACCAATTTGTATTTTAAATATCGAATCGAAGCTGCCGCAGCATTGTATAAAGCAGGCAAAGTAAAATACTTCCTTGTAAGTGGCGACAACCGGAAGAAAGATTATAATGAACCGCTGGAAATGAAAAACGCATTGATTGAGCGTGGCGTGCCGGAAGAAGTTATCTATCTGGATTATGCCGGCTTTCGAACATTAGATTCTATGGTAAGAGCCAAACAGGTTTTCGGACAAACTAAATTTACCATCATCTCTCAAAGGTTTCATAATGAGCGAGCCATTTATATTGCCGGTAGGCACGATATTGAAACTATTGGCTTTGATGCAAAAGATGTCAGAGTAAAAACGGGGATAAAAACCCGTATTCGCGAATGGTTTGCCCGGGTGAAGGTTTTTGTGGATTTGGTTATCAATAAAAAGCCTCGCTTCTTGGGAGAAGAAGTGCATATTCCTTCTTAGAAAAGATTTATATTTGAACACAAAGACACAGAGTCTCTCAGTGGGAGTAATTAAAATCTCTGTGTCTTCGTGTCTCTATGTTCAAAAAAGAATTTACTTAGCCAGTTTCAGAACTAAAGTTCCATTCTCACTATAAAGTCCCACGCTCTTATTATTAAGATCAAATGTTTTCACTTCGGTAAGTGCTTTCAATATCTTTTTTTCAAGAGTCATATCCGGACAAGCCATCATGGTAGCAGCCATTGGAGGGAAAGAAATAGCCGTTTGGTTATCTTCTTTAGTCATAAAAACACCATTAATCATATTGCAGCCGGCATTACCATGAACTCTTTTTTTGTTGACATCAAAGTTGAGGAATGGTTTCTTTTCAAGATCAGAAGGAACAGCCTCGCCGTTCACCTCTACTATTTTCCATTCGCCTTCCAATGAAGCGGTTTTGCTTACTACTATTTTATGAGTTAATATAACTACAGGGCGATTACTGCTATTGGTTAATGCTATGTTTTCTCCCATTTTTTTGTATCCTTTTACATTCTTTAGTGCATTCAATACATTGTTTTCTAAAGTCATGTTCGGGCACATCATACGAGTGCTTGCCAATGCTCCCATATCTAAACTACCGGGTTTGGCATTTGTATCGAAAGAACCCATAATTCGGTTACAACCACTGTTACCATATACTTTTCCGGTAGTAGATTCAAACCCGATAAACGGATACTCTTGTCCTTCGGAAAGTACCACTTCCGAACCATTGATTTCCACAATACTCCATTCTCCGTTAATATCGGAAACAGTTGCTACCTCTTTCGCTGAGCGACAAGAAGATAGAGAAGCTATAGCGCATACTACGCATATAGTAAAGAATGTTCTTTTAATCATTATCTTATTATGTTTAAGTTAAAAAACTGATCTAATTTGTGCTTTTAAGTCATAATTATCAAAGCAAAGGTACATAAGATTATGAAGTGAACAAATTTCATATCGAAAAAGTTCTTTTACTTTATAGCTTCTATGCGGAAAGCATATTGATATGTACTGTTTTTCTTTATCTCATATTTGGGGCGAGGTCCCGGTCCACAGCTTGCATTTCCGATGCCGCGTTGTATGCAGTCCAGATTCAACACCACTTCATTGCGACGGATGTTTTCAAGATCATGGCCATACTTTACCTGCCACAATTCCTGATCGGTGTAGTGCAGAGCCGAGAAATCGAATGTTCCGTTTGCAGTGATTTTGATACCTTTTCCGTTACTGTTGGTTAATGTAAGCCAGCGGGTATCGCATCTTTCTCCCATTGTTTGTGCATGGGCGTAGTATTCGCGCATATCCTCTACGGTGCTGGAATACATTCCTATGTATGCTGCATTTTTACGGTCTTGGTAATTTTCCATTGGGCCGCGACCAAACCATGCCAATTGTTGCCGCAGGCTTGGCACAACTGTGCCACGCGCAAGGCACAGCAGTGCCACAGGCATGGCACACTTGTGCCACAGGCGTGGCACAAAAAGACAACCCAAAGACTCTGACTGCTTCATCCCAAAGAGTCTGTATGTTTATCCTCAATTTGGAAGTTATAGTGACTGCTGTTGAGGATGGAATTATTTCAGAACACTTATTAAATAATATCACAGATTAATTTTATTGAACCGGTTAGAAGAACGGATTATTTCTGTATCTTTGCTTTGTTATATCTATATCAATAATCAAACAATTAAAGTACACTTAAATGGGTAGAGTTCTTATTATTGGTGCGGGCGGTGTAGGAACCGTTGTGGCGCATAAAGTTGCACAAAATGCGGACGTTTTTACTGATATCATGATTGCAAGTCGCACAAAGTCTAAATGCGATGATATTGTAAAAGCCATAGGTAACCCTAAAATTAAAACAGCAAAGATAGATGCTGACAATGTGGAAGAATTAGTAGCCTTATTTAATGATTTCAAACCGGAAATTGTTATTAACGTGGCTCTTCCATATCAGGATTTAACTATCATGGAAGCATGTTTGCAAGCTGGTGTTAATTATCTGGATACAGCCAATTATGAGCCTAAAGATGTTGCTCATTTTGAGTATAGTTGGCAATGGGCCTACCAGGAGCGCTTCAAAGAAGCTGGTCTGACAGCTATTTTGGGTTGTGGATTCGACCCGGGAGTAACCGGTGTATTTACATCTTATGCAGCAAAACACTATTTTGACGAAATACAATACCTGGATATAATAGATTGTAATGCAGGAGATCATCACAAAGCTTTTGCTACCAACTTTAATCCGGAAATCAATATTCGCGAAATTACTCAGAAAGGTCGTTATTATGAGAATGGAAAATGGGTAGAAACAGAACCGCTCGAAATTCACCGACCAATTGATTACCCGAATATAGGTCCGAAAGAATCCTATTTACTTTTCCATGAAGAGTTAGAGTCCTTGGTAAAGAACTATCCTACCATTAAACGTGCCCGTTTTTGGATGACGTTTGGTCAGGAATACCTGACTCATTTACGTGTTATTCAAAATATTGGTATGGCTCGTATTGACGAAGTAGATTATAATGGACAAAAGATTGTGCCCCTTCAATTCTTGAAAGCTGTATTGCCTAACCCACAAGACTTAGGAGAGAATTATACAGGAGAAACATCTATAGGTTGTTGTATCCGCGGCTTAAAAGACGGAAAAGAACGTACTTATTATGTCTACAATAATTGTAGTCATGAAGCTGCTTATAAAGAAACTGGTATGCAGGGGGTAAGCTATACTACCGGAGTACCGGCGATGATAGGGGCTATGATGTTCCTGAAAGGTGAATGGGCTCGTCCGGGAGTATACAATGTAGAAGAATTCAATCCGGATCCGTTTATGGATCAGCTAAATAAGCAAGGACTTCCATGGCATGAAGTTTTTGACGGAAAAAACGAATTAAGTGAATAGTGAGCAAATGAAAGTAGGAGACAAAGCTCCCGAAATATTGGGCATCAATGAGCATGGGAAAGAGATTCGCTTAAATGATTATAAAGGAAAAAAGATTGTATTATACTTCTATCCTAAAGATAATACGTCCGGATGTACTGCACAAGCATGTAGCCTTAGAGATAACTACGCCGAATTGCGTAAAGCAGGTTATGAGGTTATTGGAGTAAGTGTGGATAATGAAAAATCTCATTTAAAGTTTATTGAAAAGAATAATTTGCCATTCACATTGATTGCCGATACAGACAAAAAACTGGTGGAACGGTTTGGCGTATGGGGCGAAAAGAAAATGTATGGGCGTTCTTATATGGGCACTTTCCGTACCACCTTTTTAATTGACGAAAATGGAGTGATCGAACGAATTATCGAACCCAAAGAAGTAAAAACAAAGGAACATGCTGCTCAAATTTTGAAGTAAACAAATCAACAATTTATAAGATAGAATTAAAAAGTGAGAAGTCAATGGTGTTTATCTGACCTGACTATTAGCTACTGACTACTAACTCCTAAATTCTAACTCCTAAAACAAAACATTATGGCAAAAAAAGACGAACTGAATTTCGACTCAGATAAACCGGTAGTAAGCGAGAAACTGAAAGCATTGCAAGCTGCCATGGATAAAATAGAAAAATCCTTTGGTAAAGGTGCTATCATGAAGATGGGAGAGAGTGTAGTGGAAGAAATTGAAGTAATTCCTACAGGCTCTGTAACATTAAACGCGGCATTGGGCGTGGGAGGATATCCTCGTGGTAGAATCATTGAAATCTATGGACCTGAATCATCCGGTAAAACAACCTTAGCTATTCATGCTATTGCAGAAACTCAAAAAGCGGGAGGAGTTGCTGCCTTTATTGATGCAGAGCATGCTTTCGACAGATTTTATGCTGCTAAATTAGGTGTAAATGTAGATGAACTTTATATTTCTCAGCCGGATAACGGAGAACAAGCTTTGGAAATTACTGAACAATTGATACGATCATCAGCCATTGATATTATTGTTGTTGACTCTGTGGCTGCTCTGACTCCCAAAGCCGAGATCGAAGGAGACATGGGAGAGAATAAAGTTGGATTGCAGGCGCGTTTGATGTCTCAGGCATTACGTAAATTGACTTCGGCTGTAAGCAAAACCCGTACAACTTGTATCTTTATCAATCAGCTTCGCGAAAAGATCGGAGTGATGTTTGGTAGCCCGGAAACAACCACCGGTGGTAATGCATTGAAATTCTATGCTTCGGTACGTTTGGATATTCGTGGTGGTCAACAGCTTAAAGACGGAGACGAAATAATCGGTAAACAAACCAAAGTAAAGGTGGTGAAGAATAAAATGGCTCCTCCTTTCCGCAGAGCCGAATTTGATATTATGTTTGGTGAAGGTATTTCGCGTTCAGGCGAAATTATCGATTTAGGTGCTGATCTTGGTATTATCAAGAAAAGTGGCTCGTGGTATAGCTATCAGGATACTAAATTGGGTCAGGGTAGAGATGCGGCTAAACTTTGTGTAAATGATAATCCGGAATTGGCAGAAGAACTCGAAACACTAATATTTGAAGCGCTAAAAGCACAAGCAAAGTAGAAACTAAAAATATTTGAGGCTATTCCATTATAGTTATCAGTAAGATAGCAAATTTCTATAATGAGATAGCCTCTAATTGTTCTTGTTTATTTTAGTTCATCTCCTTTTATGCCCAGTGCTTGCATAATGGGATAGGCTAACATCTCCCAATGAAAATGGGTGTTTTCTTTAGGCTGATCCATACTGAACCAGGTGATATTCTTTCCTTTTATATTTTCAACCAAAGTAGAAACTGCATTTCCGTATTCTTCAGTAAAAGGAATGAGAATGATTCTTTTTACATCTATCGAATCTCCAATAATATTTAGTAAATCCGTATAAAGTTCTTCTCTTGATGTAATTTCCTCCGGAGAAACACTTGCAAAAGAAAAGTCTCCTAAATGATTTTGAAATCCAACTCCGTCTAACTCATTTTGTAGGTCGGAAGGATAGCAGTGATTTATCTTTTTTGTGCTTTTATCATGAACAAGT
Source organism: Bacteroides sp. 224 (assembly GCF_010500995.1). GTDB lineage: Bacteria > Bacteroidota > Bacteroidia > Bacteroidales > Bacteroidaceae > Bacteroides. The sequence goes on from NZ_QVMK01000008.1 coordinate 59,617, forward strand.
AATACCTGGATATCATTACTTTCGGTAGGAAGAGAAGCATCAAAAGCTAAATAAGTTACCAAATTTGACAGGTCGATTTCGGTTAATGTTCGTTGCAACATTTGTTCAAAGTTCTTCTTGAAATCGGCTATAATCATATTCAGAAAAGTAGCATCGATAAGCATTACTGTTTCGGGAAATTGAACTTTTTGATTCATTGTTTATATGTTATTGTTTTGACTGAATAAAGATACAATATTCCTTTTATTGAGCAGCTATACAATATGTCTTTTTGTCTTTCGATGCTTTCTTTTTACTGTTATTTTGTCAGAATTTATTGTTTGGCAAATCTTTTGGATGCTATTGATTGTTATTTAATTAAAGAAAAAATAAAAGGAGAAAAGATATATGAACTTTAATAACTTTACAATTAAATCGCAAGAGGCTGTACAAGAGGCAATAAACCTTGTACAAGCTCATGGGCAACAAGCTATTGAAACTGCCCATTTATTACATGGGGTAATGAAGGTGGGAGAAAATGTAACCAATTTCATTTTTCAGAAGTTAGGAATGAATGGTAACCAAATTGCTTTGGTGCTTGATAAAGAAATAGATTCTTTACCGAAGGTATCCGGAGGAGATGGTAATCCTTATTTAAGTAGAGACACAAACAATGTTTTGCAAAAGGCCAATCAATATGCCAAAGAAATGGGCGATGAGTATGTGGCTTTGGAACATTTGCTGCTTGCTTTACTCACCGTTAAAAGTACGGTTTCTACTATACTGAAAGATGCAGGAATGACAGAAAAAGAGCTTCGTTCAGCCATTACCGAATTGCGAAAAGGGGAGAAGGTAACTTCCCAGTCTGGCGAAGATACGTATCAGAGTCTGGCGAAATATGCCATAAATTTGAATGAATCGGCGAGGAGCGGGAAACTGGACCCCGTTATCGGGCGTGATGAAGAAATACGTCGCGTATTACAGATATTAAGTCGCCGTACCAAGAATAACCCTATATTAATAGGTGAACCGGGTACTGGTAAGACTGCTATAGTAGAAGGGTTAGCACATCGTATTCTAAGAGGAGACGTACCCGAAAACCTGAAGAATAAACAAATTTATTCCTTAGATATGGGAGCACTGGTAGCAGGTGCCAAATATAAAGGTGAGTTTGAAGAACGTTTGAAGTCGGTAATCAATGAAGTCATGAAGTCGGAAGGAGATATCATCCTCTTTATTGATGAGATTCACACATTGGTAGGTGCAGGTAAAGGAGAAGGGGCTATGGATGCCGCCAATATCTTAAAACCGGCATTGGCTCGTGGTGAACTTCGTTCCATTGGTGCCACAACTTTAGATGAATATCAGAAGTATTTTGAGAAAGACAAAGCACTTGAACGTCGTTTTCAAACAGTACAAGTAAATGAACCTGATACCATGAGTACCATTTCTATTTTGCGCGGATTGAAAGAACGCTATGAAACTCATCATAAGGTACGTATTAAAGATGATGCTATCATTGCAGCTGTAGAATTAAGTAATCGTTATATCGCCGATCGCTTTTTGCCGGATAAAGCCATTGACTTAATGGATGAAGCCGCAGCCAAGTTACGTATGGAAGTAGATTCCGTACCGGAAGGACTCGATGAAATATCCCGTAAGGTAACTCAATTAGAAATTGAACGGGAAGCAATTAAGCGCGAAAAAGATGAAGTAAAACTTCAACAGCTAAATAGAGAAATCGCGGAACTAAAAGAACAGGAAAACTCGCTGAAAGCGAAATGGCAAAGCGAGAAAGAACTGGTAAATAAGATTCAGCAGAATAAAGTAATTATTGAGAATCTTAAGTTTGAAGCCGAAAAAGCAGAACGCGAAGGAGATTACGGAAAAGTAGCCGAAATACGCTATGGTAAACTTCAGGAACTCGATAAAGAGATAGAAGAAACCCAGCAGAAGCTCTATGAATTGCAAGGAGATGCTGCTATGATTAAAGAGGAAGTAGATGCAGAAGATATTGCAGATGTGGTATCTCGTTGGACTGGAATTCCGGTAAATAAAATGCTGCAAAGCGAGAAAGATAAATTGCTGCATCTGGAAGAAGAACTGCATAAACGTGTGATAGGTCAGGATGAAGCTATCGAAGCAGTGTCTGATGCGGTTCGTCGTAGTCGTGCCGGATTGCAAGATCCGAAACGTCCGATCGGTTCCTTTATTTTCCTCGGCACCACCGGGGTAGGTAAAACAGAGTTGGCCAAAGCACTGGCCGAGTTCTTATTTGATGATGAAGGAATGATGACTCGTATTGATATGAGTGAGTATCAGGAAAAACATTCAGTGTCTCGCTTGGTAGGAGCCCCTCCGGGGTATGTGGGGTATGATGAAGGCGGACAATTAACAGAAGCCATTCGTCGTAAACCTTACTCGGTGGTGCTGTTCGATGAGATTGAGAAAGCTCATCCGGATGTATTCAACATCCTGTTGCAGGTGCTTGATGATGGTCGGTTGACTGACAATAAAGGTCGCATCGTGAATTTTAAGAATACCATTATCATCATGACTTCGAATATGGGCAGTTCTTATATTCAAAGTCAAATGGTTAAGATGAATGAGAAAAACAAAGAAGCGGTTATTGAAGAAACCAAAGCCGAAGTGATGAATATGTTGAAGAAGACAATTCGTCCCGAATTCCTGAATCGTATTGATGAAACTATCATGTTCTTACCTTTGTCCGACAAGGAAATTAAGCAGATTGTTTTACTACAGATTAAAGGAGTTCAGAAAATGCTGGCTGATAATGGTGTAAACCTCCAGCTGACAGATCAGGCTATAGAGTTTATAGCACAAGCCGGATATGATCCTGAATTTGGTGCACGTCCTGTTAAGAGAGCCATACAGCGTTATTTGTTGAATGATCTTTCCAAGAAATTGTTGGCACAGGAAGTGGATCGGAATAAACCGATTGTTGTGGATGCTATTGAAGAAGATAAATTGTGGTTTAAGAATTGATAAAGGAGAGGGTGTGTCAAAATGATATTATTTATGATTTGAACACAGAGACACAAAGGCACAGAGAATTTAACTCACTAAGAATGAGAGACTCTGTGCCTTTGTGTCTCTGTGTTCAAATCGTATTTTATCATTAATTGGGACTTTTGACACATTCTCTTTTTAAATCATAAAATACACTTTGGGTAATGCAATAACTGATTATTTTTGCATTATTAATCATAATCAAAGTATCAATGAAAAAGTATTTCGTTTGCATCACGTTATTCTTTCTGTTATTTTTGGGAGTTGCTTTTGCTGAAAATTATCCTCATCAAAGCAATGTACTTTGGGTAACCACTCCCAATCATTCTGATTGGATTTACAAAACCGGAGAAAAGGCAATTGTAACAGTTGCTATTTACGAATATGGTATTTTACAAGATAATCTGGTTATAGATTACAGTATTGGTCAGGATTGTCTGGATTCGGACACCAAAGGAAATGTGACACTGAAAGGAGGCAAAGCTGAAATAGCATTGGGAACCATGAAGAAACCTGGATTTCGCGACTGCGTAATGAGTGTTAAGCTCAAAGGGCAAACGTATAAACATCATATTAAGGTGGGTTTCTCTCCCGAACAAATTGAGCCTTATACACAGATGCCTAAAGACTTCAAAGATTATTGGAGTAAAGCAATTGAAGAACAGAAGCAATGCCTGTCAGCTCCCGAAGTTAAATTTGTAGAAGAGTATTCATCCGATAAGGTTGATTGTTATTTAGTTAAATTGCAATGTTATAAACCCGGTAGATATATCTATGGATATTTGACAAAACCCAAGAAAGCAGGTAAATATCCGGTGGTGGTATCTCCTCCCGGGGCAGGAGTGAAGCCCATGAACCCACTTAAAACTATTTTCTATGCGGAATCAGGATGTATTCGTTTTGATATGGAGATTCATGGATTAGATCCGTCGGTAGATGCTCAGACTTATAAAGACATTTCTCGTGCCTTTGGAGATCATCATGAAAATGGTTATTTAGCAAATGGAATTACTGATCGGGACACTTATTATATGAAAAAAGTCTATTTGGGCTGTGTGCGTGCCATCGATTATTTGTCTTCACTACCTGAATGGGATGGTAAAAATATGATTGCTCAAGGTGGAAGCCAGGGAGGAGCTTTAGCGTTGATTTTAGCTGGGCTTGATTCACGCATTACTGCGTGTGTGGCTAATCATCCGGCATTGTCTGATATGGCAGGGTATGCAGAGAAAGGATGTACAGGTGGTTATCCTCACTTCGGGCGTAAATACAAAGGTGTACAACTGACTCCCGAAGTAATTAAAACCCTTTCTTATTATGATGTAGTAAACTTTGCCCGTTGTATTTCAGTTCCTGTTTTTATGACTTGGGGATTTAATGATAATGTGTGTCCTCCAACTACAAGTTATGGTGTTTATAATGTGCTAACTTGTCCTAAAGAGGCGTTGATTACTCCTGTAAATGAGCATTGGGTATCACTCACTACACGTTATGAGCAGTTGAAGTGGATAAAGTCAAAATTGAAATAAAGAATTGTTCTAAACTAATGAAGGATCTGTGGGTAGTACGGTAGTTTCCACAGATCCTTCATTGCATTCGAGATGAATTTAATATGCTTTATTCAGCCTCTTGTACCTCTTCTTCTTTCTGCTCTTCGAAATCTGTGATTCCGTTAGATATAAGAATGTTGTACCAATTAATAAGCTTTTTGATATCTGTTACGTATACTCTGTCACGATCGAAGTTGGGTAGTATCTCTGCCATATAGGTGCGAAATTCTTCGGGTGAAGCCTTTTTAGTATCAATAGAAGCAATTGCCCCGTTTTCTTTTGTTTTGATAGAGTTTAAAACATTTCTCAAAGGTACTTCTTCTTCATCTGTATACATGGCTATATCTGAAAGAGCAATGATTTTTTCGTTTCCATGAGCCGGCATACGTTTTTTATCTGCATTGATAGATTCTACAATGAGCATGTTTTTCCCTTGAGAAACAAGTTTATACAATCCCGGTTTACCCGAAATAGATAAGATAGTCTTTAACATAAGTATAATTAATTAGTTTTATAATTATTGTGCGGCAAAAGTAATATTCAGTATTGATACCTGCAAAGACAATCAGATAAAAACGACTTATTTAAACAATAATTTAGAAACTGTTTAAAAGCTCTTTCACTTGAGGAATCAAAGGAGTGGAACCATCATTGCAGATTAAAAAATCAGCCTGCTTTCTTTTTTCCTCATCATCCATTTGATTACGAATTCGTTTAGCTATTTCTTCGTAAGTGCTTGAGTCTCGTTTTACGGCTCGTTTTATTCGGATTTCTAATGGAGCATAGATCATCACAATTTTGTCTACCTCATTGGCAAATCCTGCTTCTATAAGGATGGCAGATTCCATGGCCACAATTTTATGATGTTTATGTCGGTTAACCCACTCCTGAAAATCCTTTCTTACCTCCGGATGAATAATATGATTGATTTGTTGGGTATGTGCTGGGTCGCTAAATAGGTAAGATGCCAAAAGAGGTTTGTTTAATTCGTTGTCTTTGTAGACTTCTTCACCTAACAATGCAATAAGTTCCCGGCGTATGCGAGGATTTGAAATCGTGAGTCGTTTAGATTCCACATCAGAAATGTATACCGGTATTCCCATGATTTCCAAGAGACGAGAAACAACAGATTTGCCACTTCCGATACCGCCTGTAATTCCAATTTTAATTGTCATCGATACTTGTTTCTTCAATTAAGAAATCAACCTGTTCCGGAGTGATTCGTATGTGACTTACCCCTCGTGGTGTATCTGTCAGTTTGACGGAATACTTTTCCGTAGTAAGATGCATTAAATGGTTGTAAGACACATTGATGGTGAAATCGTCTGCATCAATCTCTTTAAACCGGCTTAAGCCTATCTGGAAAGTGACCTTAACTTTAGATGGGAAAGTTCGCAATGTTTTATTTGAAGGAAAGTCAACGCCGGTTATCGGAACTTCAACCACTTTTTCTGTGTACATATCAACAGGTAGGATCACTTCTACCTGATCCGGAATAAATTTGGCTCCTTTGATCGTTTGAAGAGGGATTTGTTGTTTTATAGTATCTGATATGTCGTTAATCTCAAAATGGGAAGTATAAGCTGTCTTTATTGTGTCAAGAAGAGTCGGAGGACCGTAAACCAATACAGAATCCGGATTACAGATAGTATCCGAAATATAATATTCTCGTCCGGCGGTCACTTTGCCTTTTATTCGTACGGGTATTTGTTTGGACTTTCCGGTAGAATAGATATACTCCAGTGTGTCTGGTTTTACCGATAATAAACGAGTAGAAGCATTCATTTGGCTTAGGATTCTTTTCTCAAAGTCGGAACTTTGTATTCTTACATAGTTGCCCGAGCCTTGGTAATCTTTAAAGTCCAGGTTGACTGGAAAGAAATTTTTGCTGACCATATAGTTCATCAAAACATTTCCTTTATCTTTCACTCTAATTTGTAATTGTGCAGGTGGTTCGGTAGTTATGATTACATTTTCCGGCACATTTTTTAAGCGAACAGGGAGTGATAGTTCTGTTTCGTAATCGTCATTTAATGTCTGAAGAAGCCAGAAGGCACCAGAGACAAAGAAAAAAAACAGAAAAACAAAAAACTCTCTACTCTTTTTGCTGAGCAGAAAGTCTTTCGTTCGTTTTAATATCTTTAGATAAGTATTTTTTATGTTCCTACGATCAAACATAGGCTTGTTTTTTATACTTCCTACTATTTAGCCTGAGCATTTTCAGGAGAAGCAAAGATTGAATTTTTATCAATTTTGATTTTTACGTGATCTGCAATTTCAAGAATCACATAATTATCATTCAGTTCTTTTATCTTTCCGTGAATTCCGCCTGCAGTTACTACCTGCTGACCTACTTCGAGTGATTTGCGAAAGTTTGCAATTTCTTTTTGTTTTTTGTTTTGAGGACGAATCATAAAGAAATACATGATAGCAAACATAGCTATCAACATAATCCACATCATACTTCCACCACCTGCGGCTGGCGGAGCTCCTGCCCCTTCTTGTAAAAATACCAATAATAAGTTCATAATCTAATTTTTAGAGTTTATAGCTTTTGAGTTTTTAGGTTTTGGAAATCAATTTTTGGCTAACTTACCTTCTTTTTTTAGCTGGTTAACAATTCCGTCGAGTGTACCATTGATAAAACTTCCGCTTTTAGCTGTACTGTATATCTTGGCTATTTCCACATATTCGTTGAGTGAAACACTTACCGGGATATTAGGAAAACTAAGAATTTCGGAAAGAGCACATTGCATAATGACTACATCCATAAAAGCAATACGGTCTAATTCCCAGTTTTTGGTGTTTTCGGCAATAAGATGACGGTAATAGTCGGAGTTGAGAACAGCACGACGGAATAGGCGACGCGCAAATTCTTTATCTTCTTCATCTTTGAATTCGGGTAGCAAAGGTTGTTCAGCACCTTTTTTCTCTTCAAAGCGTTTGATTGTTTTCAAAACAAAGGTATCAACAATTTCTTTATCATCATTCCAGTAGAGGCTTTGCTCTTCTAAAAGTAGGTCCAGAGACTCATTGTTATAAATGAAATTTTTATATAATTTCCTCCAGAGTTCACGATCGGATTCATAAGATGATTCGGGAGATTTCATGTATTCTTTGTAAATGTCTGAATCTACAATCATGTCATATAGTTCTTTGATGAAATCTTGATTGTTTGCCCACGTTTTCTTTTGATTCTCAATAAAATCTACCAGTTGTTTATTAACTTCCAATTGTGCTACAAACTTATTCTCAACAAATTTTTTGTTGGGATTTAATTCTTCTTTAGATGGTGCAAGTTTTGCTTTAGCTGTGTCTATACGCTTTTGTGCATAGCTTGTTAGTGCAATCATCAACATTAATAAGTAATTGTAAAGGTCGTAGGCTTTCGAGAGACTGAAGAATAATTCTTTCTCCGCTGAGTCTAGATTTTTGCTCCCGTTTTGGTAGTATGCATACACTATTTGTATGATTTTAAGACGAATAAGAACCCTGTTGATCATATTTATAAATTATACTATTATATCAAGTTGCAAAAGTAGATATTTTTAATGAGTAAACACAAACAAATTACATTTTTTAATATGCAAAACAGATTCTCTTTAAATTTTCTTTTGGTGGTTCAAAAAAAATAACCAAATTTGAAGCCAACAACAATACAGACCTAACATTATGGAAGATTTTAAGAAAAAAAATGGTATGGAAGTAAGCGATAAAGAGATTGTGTTTTCCAAATCCATAAAAGCGGGGAAGCGCATCTATTATTTAGATGTGAAGAAAAACCGGAAAGAAGAACTCTTTTTAGCAATCACTGAAAGCAAAAAAATAGTGACGGGTGAAGGAGAAAATTCTTCAGTTAGTTTTGAGAAGCATAAGATTTTTCTATATAAGGAAGATTTTGAAAAGTTTCTGAGTGGTATTCAAGAAACCATTGAGTTTATAAATCGTCATCAGGAGGTAAGCTTGAATGAGGAGTTGGGAGCAGCGCTTTCTGAAGTGGAGCTTGAGCCTGCCGTTTTGGATGAAGAAATTAAAATAGATATTGATTTTGAGTAGTCAACTACTTTGATATTAAAAAAAGAAAGCGTAATTTTGCACCGCTTTTTACAACATCGTATGATATACGACATCGTGTGATGGAGAGTTAAGCAGGAATACTTAATTTAGAGTAACACAAAATTTTAAAAAAATGAAATCAATTGAAATTAAAGGAACTGCAAGAGAAATTGCAGAGCGTTCTTCTGTTCAAAGTAAAGCTTTAAAAACTATCCGTAAAAACAATGGTGTACCTTGTGTACTTTATGGTGGAAAAGAAAATATCCATTTTACAGTAACTAATGAGGCACTTCGTAATTTGGTTTATACTCCTAATATTTATGTGGTAAATCTGAATATCGACGGCAAAGAAGTTAAGGCTATTATGCAAGACATTCAGTTTCATCCGGTAAAAGACACTATTCTTCATGTGGACTTTTTAGAAATCACTGATGGTAAACCTATTGTAATTGAAGTTCCGGTACAAATGGAAGGCTTGGCAGAAGGGGTAAAAGCAGGGGGTAAACTTACTCTGCAAATGCGTAAGCTTAAAGTAAAAGCTCTTTATGAAAAAGTTCCTGAAAAATTAGTTGTAAATGTAGCGCATTTAGGACTTGGTAAAACTGTAAAAGTAGGTGAACTGTCTTATGAAGGTCTTGAACTGTTGAATGCAAAAGATGCTGTAGTATGCGTTGTTAAGTTGACACGTGCTGCCAGAGGTCTTGCTGCGGCTGCTCAAGGAAAGAAGTAATAATATAGTAGTCGGTATTTGGTAGCTTTTATTTAAGGATATTGTAATTTACTGTCTTTAACTTGTAGCTCTATTTACTAACTCCTAACTACTGAAAGAATGAAATACTTGATTGTAGGATTGGGTAATATTGGTCCTGAGTACCATAACACCCGTCACAATATAGGATTTATGGTATTGGACGCCCTTGCAAAGGCGTCCAATCTTGTTTTTAGTGATAAGCGTTATGGTGCTGTAGTCGATATGCCTTTGAAGGGGCGTCGGCTTATTTTGCTAAAACCATCTACATACATGAATCTGAGTGGTTTTGCGGTTCGCTACTATATGCAGCAGGAGAAAATACCATTGGAAAATGTCTTGGTTATAGTGGATGATCTTGCATTGCCTTTTGGAACTCTACGTTTAAAAGGAAAAGGAAGTGATGCCGGGCATAACGGCCTGAAGCACATTGCTTTAACATTAGGTACTGAAAACTATGCCCGATTACGTTTTGGAATTGGAAATAATTTTCCTAAAGGTCATCAGGTAGATTATGTATTGAGTCCTTTTGATGAAGATGATTGGAGTACGATGCCTGAGCGTTTAGAGGCGGCCGGCGAAATTGTTAAAAGTTTCTGTCTGGCAGGTATCAATATAACAATGAATCAGTTTAATAAAAAGTAATGGAAGCAAGAATCGATAAATGGATGTGGGCAGTGCGCATCTTTAAAACGCGTACTATTGCGGCTGAAGCTTGCAAGAAAGGTCGTATTACTGTGAATGGTGCTTTGGTGAAACCTTCCCGAATGGTGAAATCGAGTGATATTATTCAGGTAAAAAAGCCACCTATTATTTATTCATTTAAAGTATTGCAAGCAATAGAAAAGAGAGTAGGGGCGAAGCTTGTACCTGAGATGATGGAAAATGTGACTACTCCAGAGCAATACGAGTTACTTGAAATGAGTAAAGTAAGTGGCTTTGTAGGTAGAGCTCGTGGAATGGGGAGGCCAACCAAGAAAGATAGACGCAGCTTGGAAGACTTTACTGCTCCTGAGTTTCTGGATGATTTTGATTTTGACTTTGATTTCGATGGTACAGATGAATAATAAAAAAGAGGCTTATAGAGCCTCTTTAATTTTTACTATCATATCTTGATATTCTGCATCTGTCAGATAAACCTTTCCCGGATTCATTTGGAAAGTTGCTCCATAATCGGGACCGTCCACATATTTAGGTGCCAGATGGAAGTGCAGGTGCGATAATTTATCTGAGTATGCTCCATAGTTAATCTTTTCGGGCTGAAAAACTTTATCCATGGCACGGGTAACGCGAGTAACGTCTGCCATAAATGCGTTTCTATCTTCGTCGCTTAACTCGAACAAATCGTTTACATGATCTTTGTATGCTACTAAGCAGCGGCCGTGATAAGTTTGTTCTTTAAATAAGAATACACGTGAAACGCTTAAAGGAGCAATTTCAATCATTAAATTATGCAGTGTTTCATTGTTTTGGCAGTATAAACACTCTTGCGGATTACTTTTCATGATATTTTAAAATATATAGTTATAGAGCAAAAATAGCTGTAAGTTTTGAGTTAAATGTAGATTAATTGGTCTTTTCTATAATATTTTTGCTTTTTTCTGACTTTCTGTCATAAAAACTGTCATTGTATAACTGCAGATAATAAAATAATCTGCCGAAAAAACATTCTTTCTGCGGAATTTGTTTTGGCATAGGGTTTGTTTCTATAATGGCGTCTACTTTAGACCGAAATAATGAGATTATAAACGAAATATTAAAATATAAAATTATGGGAAAAATAATTGGAATTGACTTAGGTACTACAAACTCTTGTGTTTCTGTATTTGAAGGTAACGAGCCTGTAGTGATTGCTAACAGCGAAGGAAAACGTACTACTCCTTCTATTGTAGCATTTGTAGATGGTGGCGAACGTAAAGTAGGTGATCCTGCTAAGCGTCAAGCTATCACAAATCCTCAAAGAACTGTATTCTCAATTAAACGTTTTATGGGCGAGAATTGGGAACAGGTGCAAAAAGAAATTTCGCGTGTGCCTTACAAAGTAGTAAACCAAAATAATATGCCACGTGTAGATATTGATGGACGTTTATACACTCCACAAGAAATCTCAGCAATGATTCTTCAAAAAATGAAAAAGACTGCTGAAGATTATTTGGGTCAGGAAGTTACTGAGGCTGTAATAACTGTGCCTGCTTACTTCTCGGATTCACAACGTCAAGCTACTAAAGAAGCTGGTCAGATTGCAGGATTAGAAGTGAAACGTATTGTAAATGAACCTACTGCAGCAGCTTTGGCTTATGGATTAGACAAAGCTCACAAAGATATGAAAATAGCTGTGTTCGATCTTGGTGGTGGTACATTCGATATCTCTATCCTTGAATTTGGTGGTGGTGTGTTTGAAGTACTTTCTACAAATGGTGATACTCACTTAGGTGGTGACGACTTTGATCAGGTAATTATCGATTGGTTGGCTCAAGAGTTTAAGAATGATGAAGGTGCTGATTTGACTAAAGATCCGATGGCGCTTCAGCGTTTGAAAGAAGCTGCCGAAAAAGCAAAAATTGAATTGTCTTCTTCAACAAGTACTGAAATTAACCTGCCCTACATTATGCCGGTAGATGGTGTTCCTAAGCATTTAGTGAAAACTCTGACTCGTGCTAAATTTGAATCTTTGGCTCATGGATTGATTCAAGCTTGTTTGGAGCCTTGTAAAAAAGCTATGGACCATGCAGGTTTAGGTAATTCGGATATTGATGAAGTAATTCTTGTTGGTGGATCTTCGCGTATTCCTGCTGTACAGAAGTTGGTGGAAGATTTCTTTGGAAAAGCTCCTTCAAAAGGTGTAAATCCGGATGAAGTAGTAGCTGTTGGTGCTGCTGTGCAAGGTGCAGTTTTAACAGATGAGATTAAAGGTGTAGTATTGTTGGATGTTACTCCGCTTTCAATGGGTATCGAAACTCTTGGTGGTGTAATGACTAAGATGATTGATGCAAATACTACAATTCCTGCTCGTAAAACAGAGGTGTATTCAACTGCTGTAGATAACCAATCAGAAGTAACAATTCATGTTCTTCAGGGTGAGCGTCCGATGGCAAATCAGAATAAATCAATAGGCCAATTTAATTTAGCTGGTATTGCTCCTGCGCGCCGTGGTGTTCCTCAAATTGAAGTTACATTCGATATTGATGCCAATGGTATCTTGAAAGTTTCTGCAAAAGATAAGGCTACTGGTAAAGAACAAGCTATTCGTATTGAAGCATCCAGTGGCTTGAGTAAGGAAGAAATTGAAAAAATGAAAGCCGAAGCCGAAGCTAATGCTGAAGCTGATAAGAAAGAACGTGAAAAAATTGATAAGCTGAATCAGGCTGATAGCATGATATTCCAGACAGAAAAACAACTGGAAGAATTGGGTGATAAATTGCCTGCTGATAAGAAGGCTCCAATTGAAGCTGCCTTGAATAAATTGAAAGATGCCCACAAAGCACAAGATTTAGCTACAATTGATACTGCAACGGCTGAATTAAATGCTGCTTTCCAAGCTGCAAGCGCTGAAATGTATAACCAAAGTGGTGCGCAGCCAGGAGCGGAAGCAGGACCTGACATGAATGCAGGACAGAGTAATGGAGGTTCTTCGAATGATGGAGATAATGTGCAGGATGCTGATTTTGAAGAAGTCAAATAGAGCGGATAATTATCGATAGGTAACGATAGCTGTAAATAGATGAATGGGGTGTAACTCAATGAGTTATGCCCCATTTTCTGTTTTATATATTTTGTTATATGTATTGTTATATTCGCATGTTTCGCTTATATTTGTACCTTATTTGTATCTGTACGAAAAAGGTGATAATGTTGTACGATATGATACGTATCTCTAAATATGCGCATAATTAGACTAAAGTAATGATGATATGGCCAAAGCTAAATTTCAAATAGAAAGACGTTGTGAGGTGTGCGGAATGCCATTTCTTGCAAAGACGATAGAGTCCAGGTATTGCAGCAATAAGTGTACTCAGAAAGCTTATAAACGTCGTAAAGCGGAAGTGTTGAAGAATGAAGCTTTAAGTAAAATTGCTGAGAAGGTAGATGATACACGTGAGTATATTACGGTTAAAGAAGCTATGGCTATGTATTCGGTTGGAAGAACTTCTCTTTACCAATATATACGCAGTGGAAAGATACCAAGTATTAATTTAGGAAAGCATCTTATTAGGATTAGACGACAGGAATTAGATGAGTATTTTCCTAAGCGGAATTTTGCAAACAATGATGTAAAGCGATTGCCGAAACTTTATAATATGGAGCCGGAAAATTGCTATACTATCGGTGAAATTGCAGAGAAGTTTCATATGGATGATAGTACCGTTTATCTACATATTCGCAAGTATAGCATTCCTACTCGTCAGATAGGGAATTATGTATATGTGCCAAAGTCTGAAATTGATAATCTGTATAAATGATGTAGAGTATGAAAAAAGCATTTGATCACACTCGTGTTTCTGTCAAGCTTCGTAAGTCTACGAACTATGAAGTATGGCATCTGTATCTTGAAGCTTACCCAGTGTATGAACAAGGTAATAAAAAGCCTACACGTGTTCGTGAATATATCAATCGATCTATATCTACTCCTTTATGGGATAAGAATAGGAAAGCTCGTACTGGTTCTGACGGTACAGTTTCTTATAGGCCGAAGCGTGATGTGAATGGTATTATTCAATGTAAGTCAAACGTAGACCAGCAAACTTGTGTCTATGCTGACAAAATCAGAGATATCCGTCAAAGAGAATATGATAATGCCTTTCTTTTTACAGACGCTGAAGCTGCTCAAGCGGAACAAAATGAACGTTCTCAGTGTAACTTCATTGAGTATTTTAAACAGGAAAGTGCTCGGCGGCACAAAACGAACTCTGAATCCATTGTCGTAAACTGGGAAAGGGTTTATGAACTGCTTAAGATTTTTATCCAAGGTGATACTATACTTTTTGCCCAAATGGATATTCATTTGATTGAAGAATTCAAAAGATTCCTTATCACTGCACCACAGGGTGGAAATAAGAGTGGAATCATTTCTTTAAATACGGCTTCTACTTACTTTTCTATTTTTAAAGCAGCCTTGAAGCAGGCGTTTATTGACGGTTATCTGACGATAGATTTGGCATCTAAATCAAAAGGTATAAGAGGGCAAGAAAGTCGACGTGAATACTTGACAGCAGAGGAGTTGAACAAGCTGGCGATTACTCCGTGTGATAAGTTTGTTATGAAGCGAGCTGCGCTGTTTTCTGCACTTACCGGTCTTCGTCATTGCGATATTCAAAAGCTGAAATGGGAAGAAATACAAAAGGATGGTGATGAGTATAGGTTGAATTTTACGCAGCAGAAGACTAAAGGGGTGGAATATATGCCGATTTCAGAACAGGCTTATAAATTATGTGGTGAGCCACGAAAACCGGAGTATCTAGTCTTCCCGGATTTGCCAGATCCATCCTGAATTTCCAGACCTTTGAAACAATGGATCAAATCTGCTGGTATCACAAGGAACATTACTTTTCATTGCTTTCGACATACCTATGCTACTTTGCAATTGGCAGGAGGTACTGATATTTATACGGTTAGTAAAATGTTAGGGCATACTAATGTGAAAACCACCCAGATTTACGGTAAGGTTGTTGACGAAAAGAAAAACAATGCAACAGAGGCAATCCATTTAAATGTGGATGTAGACAAAATAAAAGACTGAAGAATTATAGATTTAATTGAAAACAGAGCCATTCATACTTAAAATAGTGAATGGCTTTTTTTATTCTTGTTTATCTATTGTGATAATGAAAATATGATGAAAGGCTAATGGCGTCTTATGATATGAATCATTATAGTGTGTCATTCGTAGATTTTACATTTTAAATATTCATTGAATATCAATGTGATGAAAAAATAGAGGTGATGATTCGAATATGCTAATGATGTTGATATTAATCAGTAGCAAATCAGCATTATTCTTTTGTGTTCTTTTGCGGTGAAATCAAGATAATCAACGATAAGTATAACAATGAAAATCTATACATTCATGGATGAAGAAGATATTAAATTTGAGGATTTGCCAAGAGCAATATCATGGATGATAAATGAACTGACAGAACTAAGTCAGAAAATAGACGGTATGAGGAATCAGCATGTGGCTCCAACTCAAGAGTCGGACAAGTGGTTTAATTTGCAAGATTTGTGTGCCTACCTACCTAATCATCCAGCTGAGCAGACGGTATATGGATGGACCAGTACAATGAAAATTCCTTTTCATAAAAACGGAAAGCATATTCGATTTCTTAAATCAGAGATTGATGCATGGCTTTTGGGTGACAAGAATAAATCGGATAAAGAACTGAATGAAGATGTGAAACAGTATATTTTGTCTAAAAGAAACCGTAAATTCTAACGAATGAGCCAGTTTTTATCATTCAGTATACCATCTCACTAATAATGCAATTATTAAAGTGTAATCTAATACATGGTGTGTAAAAAGTGTTTGCAAACCAACTAGGGAGAAAACTGACCAAATAGCAGTCGGTTGAAGAAATAACAAAGAAGTCATTAAATAATAAAGAAAAGCCTGATAATATGCTTGGTAATAGGTAAGTGTCAATGTTGATCTTGTAGTCTTAATTTGATCGTACTTTAATTTTGCCCTTCGTAACCGGTCACAATATAACAAAGATTAAATCAATTAAAAAATAACAACAAATGGAGCAAACGGAACCAATGAGAGAACCAGATTCTATAAATATGATTCAGCTTAGGCTTACAGAACGTGTGAAGCAATTGGAGGATATAATAGGAAAGTTGGGTCCCATAGAAATTCTTCTAAAACGGATAAAATACATAGAGGATCACCTTTTTATGACAAAGGAAATTCTTTCATTAAATGAAGCCAGCGACTTTCTTAATGCTTCCAAAAGTCAACTTTATAAGTTGACTAGAACCTTAGCTATACCTCACTATAAACCAGGTGGAAAGGCTATCTATTTTTATAGAAGTGAGCTTCTGGAATGGGTAAAACAAAATCCTGCCAAGGTAACAGTAAACAAAGGGGATATGAAAGATATCAATGTGGGATAGATGATAGATAAGATTTTATTTCTTAACAGATTATCAATGAGCAGTGTGCATTATACAAACGATATGGAACAAATACATGACTCTTTAATGATGGTGGTATCTTATTTACCATATCTATTGATGGGTGTGCTTTTGTTGATTATCGCCTCGCTTTTATTTCATCTTTATGAAATGAATTTTTCTAAAGAAGAAAATGTGTTTCGTTTTATAAGATCATTTTTGGGAGATTGTATATTCCTGATGCTGGTATTGATGCTTTTATTATTCCTTTATTAGTTCATAACCCCAAAGAAATTAAGTAGTAACAATGGAAAAGAAAAATGTGGAAGATGTTGGAGGTTCTACTATGTGCTCCGCCTGTTTATTGAAACTAAGTTATATTATCGAACGGATGGAAAAAATAGAGAGTGCCCTTTATTGCATTAAAGGTACACTTAACTTCAAGGAAGCACGCGAATATCTCGACCTATCCAATAGTCAGCTTTACAAGTTGACAAGGAATGGAGACATACCGTATTATAAACCGACCGGCAAATTGATCTATTTCAATAAACAAGAACTGGATGAATGGGTGTGTCGGAATCATTCAGAGACGAATGCAGAATGTGGAAGAATAAAAGAAAAAGATTCAAATCATGATTGAGAACAAAAAGATAAGTTTGGGTGAAGATATAGACGAAAGTGCCTTTGAGCAGATTTTGAAGTTTATCCGACTCAGAGTAACGGATGTTTATGCTTATCCGCCGGAGATAGTACAGGTGGATGGTATCACCATTGCCACGCTTGGAAACTTCAGCGCATCGACCGGAAAGCCGAAGAGCAAGAAAACGTTCAACGTATCGGCTATCGTGGCTTCTGCATTATCAGGTGAAGAGGTACTGCGCTACAAGGCAATCTTACCGAAAGAAAAGCATAAAGTGCTGTATGTGGATACAGAGCAGAGTAAATGCCATTGTCATAAGGTGTTGGAGCGAATACTGACTCTGGCAGGAATGCCCACTGACCGTGAAAATGAGCGACTGGAGTTTTTTATGCTGAGAGAGTATTCACCCAAACATAGAAGGCAGATCATTAACCTTGCACTGGAAACAGATCCGAATATCGGGTTTGTGGTAATTGATGGGATTCGTGATCTCATGTACGACATCAACAACCCCAGTGAGTCAGTAGAGCTTATCAATGACCTGATGCGGTGGTCTAGTGTGCATGACCTGCATATCCATACGGTGCTACATCTTAATAAAGGTGATGACAATACCCGTGGGCACATAGGTACTGAATTAAATAATAAGGCTGAAACCATACTCCAGGTCACGAAAAGTCCGTTTGATAGTAGTATCAGTCAAGTGAAGGCTATGCATATCCGGGAAAAAGAATTTACTCCGTTCGCCTTTAAAATCAATAATGAAGCACTGCCGGAACTGGTGGATAACTATGCGTTTGAGACAGAACGTAAACCTCTCTTTGAAGTATTGACGGAAGAGCAGCATGTGAGTGCATTGGAGAGTGTGTTTTCGGAGGGCTCAATTGTTGGTTATGAGAATATGCTCAAAGCTCTGCAAAAAGGTTATGAGACCATCGGTTATAAACGGGGACGGAACGTGTGCGTGGAGCTGAACAAGTACCTGATGGGAAAAGGGGTAATAACCAAGAAAGACAAGACTTATTCTTACGAACCTAAAGCCTTTGATAATGAGGAGTGAATATCGAATGGAAACAAGTTTAGTTTACTCCGGGGCTATATATGGTAAATTAATGTCGAACTGCTTAAATACCAAAGAAACATTATGAACATTGCTCAGATAAAACAAATAGATCTGGTAGACTATCTGAGAGCTATCGGCTTTTCACCAACAAAGGAGTCGGCTAAGTCGGCCTGGTATCGTGCTCCTTATCGAGAAGACAGAACACCGTCATTCAAAGTTAATAAAGACAAAAATCTATGGTATGACTTTGGTACGGCTCAAAATGGTGACATCATTGATTTGGCAGAACTGCTCTATAAATCAAAAGACGTATCCCGACTGCTCAAACTCATCGAGAACGCAGCACCGGCTCTGGCTCCCCGAGTCAGAACACCTATATCCCCGAATGGAGAACGGCTAACGGATCAGTTTAGAAATGTAAAAGTGGTAGACTTGAATCATGAAGCATTGAAATCATATCTGCAATCCCGTGGTATTGATTTGAATATTGGGGAATGCGAATGTAAGGAGGTTCATTATGCCTGTTATAAAAAAGAATATTTCGCTGTAGCCTTTCCGAATATAGCCGGTGGATATGAAATCCGCAATCCTTATTTTAAAGGTTGTATTGCACCGAAGGATATATCCATTATCCGAAAGGCGGATAGATTAAAACGGGATTGCTGTTGCCTGTTTGAGGGTTTTATGGATTACCTCTCCTATCTGACATTAGTGAAATTAGGAAGAATAACTGAAGGGAGCGAAACTCCGGATTATATTATTCTGAACTCGGTCGGTAATATTAGCAGGGGCATCGAACCCATTAAAAAATATGAAGTCATTCATTGTTATCTCGACAATGATGATGCCGGAAGACGAGTTGTGGACACCCTGCAAGAATTGTTGGGTAGTAAAGTACAGGATATGTTTGCTGCATATCCGCTCTATAAAGACCTGAATGACTTCTTACGAAATAAGAAGAAAATCTGATTGAACGCTTCTGACTTCTAAAACAAGCTCCTTTCCTCCGGGAGCTTGTTGCTACTCTGTGCCTCTGAATAACATTTCCAATTCCTTCATCCTTTCTATTATAGTACTGAATTTCGGTTTTTCTCCATATATCATAGATGTTTGCATGTCTGAATAATCCTTTTCCCATACTGTCAGTATGTCGTCACCAGGTACAAGAACTATTCTTTTTCTTATATCAGGGTTATAGTCTATATCTTTTACAGATGTGAATATTTCCCTATGGTGTCGTATTGTTTCCCATAGCTGGTCATTCTTGATGGCTTCTTTTGCAAAATTCTTCTCCATCATTATTGCCAAGTCATACATGTGTCGGGATTTTCTGTTAGCTTTTTCTCCATGCCCTTTTATAGAAAACAGTTCATGTAGTAGAAATGCCTTTTCTAAAAAAGTTTTCCCAGCTATGGCGGTATTTATTTCTGAATCTATGAGAGTTGTTTCTATGGTTGGAAATTCTTTCTCAACCATGCTTTGTACTTTAGTTGTCTCGTATGGTTCCATCAGTGAGCGTGCACCGATTTCCAACATAACGACAGTTTTCAGATAATCCAGTTCGGTTGGTAAAACACTCTCATATTTTATCCATATTTTTCGAGGTTCTGGATAGGTATTGTTTTCCTTACCATTGGGTTCTACCTCTATGGTGCACAAATCCCCCAAGCCACATTCCTTTATTGCCTTATTCAGTTCCGGATAGAATTCATCTTTTACAAAAAGAGACGAACTTTTTCTAAGTTTCTTTATCTGTTTTTTGGTTAAATCTCCTTTCATTCCAAATTTTGCAGGATCTACAGCAAGGTCTATGTCTTCTGAAAATCTGTTTATTAATCCCCATACCTTTGAAATTGAAGTCCCACCCTTGAATGTTAAATTGGTGGCAAATGAAAGACTGAAAGTTATCTGGAGCATGGCAGTTACCCAAATGTCCTTTTCGATAGCTTGCGCCGGCAACCCGATTTTATTTTCTGCTGCCTGAAGCACTTTTTGTTGTTGGTCTTTTGTAAGTTTGAAATAATTATTCATAGGTGCTAGTTATTAAATTCCTGATCCAAACAGGCATAAGTGGCAAGTCTTTTATGAGTGACTCTTTCGGCTCATGCTTTAATAGTTCATGGATCTTTTTAATGTTTTCTTCTTCCAGGTTCTCCTTTCCCAATGCTTTAAGTGCAAAGGTAATCAGCATAGCCAGTTTGCTTGTAAATGCCAAATTTTTGGGAGTTGTACGTTTGAATGTTATTTTCCTTCCATTGTACATTTCAAGGTGTCTTGCGGAACCGTCGGTCAGATAAACATAGTTCATGGGAACCTGTGTGGAAAGTCCTAACACATTCAATGCATATATTCCTGTAGGTACAATTCTTGCCTTATCTCTCTTTGCTAAGGCGTTTGCTACATCATCAAGTGATGGCATAAGTATGCCTAGCCCTAATTCTTCATCCACTTTGGGATAGCAATATATTCCTTGGGCAATCCTTACGATTTTCTCTTCTTTGCATAATCGCACCAAAGTTTGCCTTATGGCATCAGAAGAGCCAAGGTCTATAAAATCATCCGGAAAGAAGATACTTCCCTTTCCTAATGATTCAATTCTTTTTTCTATTTTTGATGCTACATTATCCATGTTCACCTCCTTTTGTCACAAATTTATTATTTATTTGTGACTGAACAAAAAAATAAAGTATTAATTTTTATCTTCTGTCACAAATATGAGCTGTATTTGTGACAGAAACCGCTTTTTAAATTCAAAAGCATGTGCGATTTTTCGAAACACTCTGGTATTCAGAAGGAGTTTTATTGAATTCCTTTTTGAAACAGGAAGTGAAATATTTGGCATTATTAAAGCTAGCAATAGTAAACACTACAAAGAAAGCATCCATAATAGACGATATAATATCGTTACCATCGAGCCCATTAAAAAATATGAAGTCATTCATTGTTATCTCGACAATGACGATGCCGGAAGGCGGGTTGTGGATACCCTGCAAGAATTGTTGGGTGGTAAAGTACAAAATATCTTTGCTGCATATCCGCTCTATAAGGATCTGAATGACTTCTTACGAGATAAGAAGAAAATCCCATAATAATAGTAATATATGGATATTATTTATTTAATTTGTGATTAAATAGTAATATTATACCATATATGAATAATACAGACTATATTACCAACCAAGATATTATGCTACTTTTAGCGAAGCGCATAAAGGAGTACAGGCTTGCCGCACGGATGAGTCAAAAGGAAATGGCGGAGAAATCCGGTGTTAGTCTTGCGACAATAAGCCATTTTGAACAGGGCGTCAATCAGAATATGACCCTGAATAATTTCATATCACTGTTGCGGATAATAGGCATGGAGCAACGTATAAGTGATTTACTGCCTGAGTTGCCCATGCCGCCAATGGCACTTAAAAAAATAAACAAACTCATTCCCAAAAGAGTAAGGAGGAACAATAATGATACAAAATCTTGATGTGTTTTTATGGAACCGGAAAGTAGGTACATTAATAGCCTATAAGGAGAGATATACAGAAAAAGTAAGTTTCTATTTCGATAATGACTTTATAACCTGAGTTCGGGATAAGAAAAGTTTAAAAAGAATGGGTAATCTCCGTTTTATTTATTATCTTTATGGTTGACAATCAATCAGTTAACAAATAAAC
>NZ_QVMK01000090.1 GCF_010500995.1 Bacteroides sp. 224
TTATTCCAAACCGAAGGGCTTTGTGGAGATACCTTTTCCAGTAAGCGTCGTGCCGTTTGGTACTCTTCATTGCTGATTAATAAGGCAGCAGCATTATTTATCGCCACCGCATCGGTAGCAAAATGTTTGGGAATGATTTCCGTCATAATTTCCCGATATTCTTGGCTGTCCTTTCCGTAGCTCTCGGCTACCCTGTACATTTCCAGTTGCGATAAGTTATCGGGGTTTCGTCGAAGCACCTCTTTGGCTTCGCTCAGGTTATAGTTTCTGACTGTATAATCCACCCGGTATTCCACCCTGCGCAGTTCCGGAAAGAGCTCGCGTAGCATTTTGGAGTACGGTATACCGCGACCAACTGCTTTCAGTTTGCGCTCTTTGGCATCCGGCTCCTCATAACCGGAAATAACTGCCAGTAATTCATTCTTATAATCCAGATCGCTTTGCTCTACCAGTGTTTTGAGTCCTTTCCAGTCTTCGCCCGTCCATCGCACTGTAAATAGCTGCTCGGCAAAGAAATAACGACTTCGGATGTACTCTTTTAAAGCCGCTGCCCGTTCGCGCGATAACTTCTCGTTCGATGCATAAGTGCCCTCGGGAGATGCAAAACCCTCTACCGTGATTCCTTTTAGCTGTACATCGGCATCATCGGCAATGCCTGAAATGGCATCGTTGATCTTAGCCAGCTCCACCGGATTTCGGCGAAAGTCGGGAAGGATGGTAGCACGCCCCACCTGAAAATCGAGGAAAGCACTACCCTGACGAATGCGCGCTTTCGAGGCATCCTCAGGAATACTCATGCTCACTAACGTTTGTGGTTGGTAAGGTATGCGAGGCGATAGTTGAATACAGTTTCCTAACGTATAAGCATACAATCTGCTTTTTCCTCCACATTCGGTCAGTTCCTGTTTCAGTGTTAGTTGCGAATGCTGCATCCACTCCTCGTAAGGCAGGTGAATGCGGTAAGAAATCACCTCGTCGGTATATTTACCCGCCGTCACACTAAATTGAGGTGCCTGATACCGAGCCAGCCATTCGTTGCTGCATATTGCAAACCACCGCTTGTTCAGGTTGCTTCTTCGTTTGCTGTTGAGCAAAATATAAGGAAGCGCCACTTTATGATTCTCGTCGCCCAGCTCCGGTTCTAAAATCACCGATGCACAAGCCGGTACCGCTTTAGCGTCCACCCTTACATCAAAGCCAATGAATAAACTGTCGTTACGCTCGCTAAACTCCTGTGATGTTACAGATACAAAACCCTGGTAGTTTTGAGAGAAAGCCTCTCCCCAAGAGAGAGAGAAAAGAAAGAAACTTACCACCAGCAGCCTCAACGGCCT
>NZ_QVMK01000091.1 GCF_010500995.1 Bacteroides sp. 224
GGCGGCAGCATTGCTGTTAGCCACAGGGTCGTTAGGATAATAACGAGGAATTAATTCCATGATTATATCGCGGTATTCTTTGCTGTCCACTCCGTAATCCTCGGCTACCTTATACATCTCTAACTGAGAGAGGTGTTCGGGAGAGCGTTTGATTACTTCTTTGGCTTCGGTAAGGGTGTAGTTTCTTACGGAGTAATCTACACGATATTCTACGCGACGCAAGTCGGGGTAAAGTTCGGTTAGCATCTTTCGGTAAGGAATACCTTTGTTTACACGTTTCAGGCGGAGTTCGCGAGCATCGGGAGCTTCGTCGTTTGTGATGATAGCCAACAGATCGGCTTTGGGTTCCAAGCTGCTTTCTTCCACCAGAATTTTCAGACCATTCCAGTCTTCAGCAGTATTCTTAACGGTGAAAAGGGCATCGGGGAAAGCATAACGTGTACGGATATATTCTTTCAAAGCTAAAGCACGATTGTAAGAAAGCTTATCATTAGATTTATAGCTGCCTTCGGGAGAAGCGAAACCTTCAACGATCATGCCGGTCATTTGAATATCGGGATCGTCGGCAATACCCGAAACAGCATCATTGATCTTGGTTAGCTCCACCGGGTTACGACGGAACTCGGGAAGAATTACCGAACGGCCTACCTGGAAATCGAGGAAGGCACTACCTTGGCGGTTACGGGTTTTGATTTCTGCATCGGGTTCAACCATTGCAACCAACGGATTCACTTCGTAAGGAATACGAGGAGAAAGTTCCACCCGATTAGCCAAACTGTAAACGTACAGACGACTTTCGCCACGACAACCGGTGATCTCTTGTTTCAGAGAAAAGCGACTGTTATCCATCCACTCTTCGTAAGGAACACGGATAGAATAGGTGAACATTTCATTGGTTTGTTCGTTTGTATTGATCTGAAAACGAGGAGCTTCATAATGTGATAACCACTCATCGCTGGTTATAGCAAACCAACGGCGATTCAGGTTGACACGAGCACGACCGGTTAGCTGAATATAGGGAAGCGAAAGTTGAGGACCGCCACCATCTACACTAATCTGAGGCTCGAAAATCACCGAACCACAATTGGGAGAAGCTTTGGAGTCGACACGAATATCGAAGCTTACGTAAAGGCTATCGCCAACTTCGCGGAACTCACGACCTTCTACAAAAACAAGGCCTTTGTAATCCTGAGCAAGAGCCTCTCCCCAACCCTCTCCCAAGGAGAGGGAGAAAAGAAAGAAAAGACAGCCTCTCCCCAGGAGAGGGAGATGGGAGAATGATTGACTAATAAAAGTATATATTGTTTTCATGAAATACGGAATTATATGTTGTAAAATAAGATTTCGATGTATCTCCCCTCCCCCTCTCCTTGGGAGAGGGCCGGGGAGAGGCTTTTTTATTTTAGGATATATACAAAACTCACCGTAGCACGCGTAGGGCCGATATAATGCTTGTTCTTTGTTTTTTCAAAGTCGCCACATTCGCCAAAGATGTAACGGTCGTAATCAATATACAGGTACCCCAAACCGATAGAGGCTTCTATATTCCAACGGGGAGAAAGGTACCATTGATAACCGTAGCTAAAGCCGCCACCGTAAAGTTGACCTTCGTAGCGGTGTTCTTTCAAAGCACCAAGGCGCAAACCGCCCACATTAAATTGAGACCAAGTAGGATGGAAACCCCAGAAGTGACCGTAGAAAGGCTCGCAAAGCCAGATACGAAACTCGGGCTGAACAAGGATGTGCTTAAACTTCTTCTCGTCGAAGTTCCAGGGGTTATAGCTAACATCTAAGTTTACGCTGTAACGTTTGGAGATGCGGTATTCAACACCTACATTTAAGCTTAAAGTAGCATCAAGCAGAGTATTGTTCTTAAATCCCCAACGAGGAATAGCAGTGCTATATGCATGAGGAACGTCGTAACGAGTCATAACCTGGCTATAGGAAAACAGGCTAAAAAAGCTCGCAAAGAACAGCAATACAGATAGTTTCATATTTTCTAAATATCTATTAAAATAGGATTTGGCTTCAGTGAGAAATATCAATGTCCGTCTCTGGGAAAGAGATGGACACAAAAAACAAAAGAAGAAAGCATT
>NZ_QVMK01000092.1 GCF_010500995.1 Bacteroides sp. 224
GTTTATTTGTTAACTGATTGATTGTCAACCATAAAGATAATAAATAAAACGGAGATTACCCATTCTTTTTAAACTTTTCTTATCCCGAACTCAGGTTATGAAGATATTCTTCCTTCATATCAAAATATTTATAAAAAAAATGCGCAGATCGTTTCTCGTGCTAATTGTGATATGCTTTTTATGCTTTTAGCTTATGATGAAAACCAAGATAAAAAACTACTTAAAGTCGCAAAGCAATTGTGCGATTGGTTTATCGCAATTTCTCCTAATGAGGTAATTTATAAACTCAACTTGTACCAGATAATTAAAAGAGAAAGGGAGCTTAGTGTGCAGGAGAAACAATCACTATTAGTTCTGCTCGCAGATTCAGATTCGGATTTCAATAAAATAGCTATATACTTATTATTAGAAAATCAAGAAATGGCTAGTTTGTATTTTAATAGACTATCAATGAAAGATCAAACTGCATTCATCTCATTCCCAATATATTATTTTTGGAAAAAATAGGGTATCACACTAAAATTCTTTTTGCTTTCCAAAAGAAAAATATGCTTATTGGCGTTCAATGGATGCGAGATTTGATCTTACGGTTATAAATGGGAAGATTCAGAGAATGGATAAAAAGAACAATATAACAAGTGTAACAGTTCAGAAGAATGCAATGAGCAAAAGAAAAGCGACTCGAAAGCCGCTTTTCCTTGAGAAACCAAGAATTATTTCTTGGTTTTCTTAGATGTGGATTTCTGCTCTGCAGGAGTTTCCTCCTTTTCCGGAGTTTCAAAAAACTCGGTGGCAACCATTACCAGGCGATTATGTTTACCTTTTTCATCACTCCATTCTTCAGGTTTGAAGTAGCCGTGAACGGTTATCATTTGTCCCTTTTTTAATAGTTCAAAGGATGCGCTGTCGTTTTTGCGCCAAACTTCCACAGCCATGAAAGCTGATACTCTTTTGGTTTCTTTACCAACGGTTTCTGTTCGACCAACTGCCAAGGAGAATTTTGCGACACTTGCGGAAGTGAATTGACGGATTTCAGCATCCTTACCAATGAAACCTGTAACTGCGAATGAATTTTCAATCTTTTTCATACGTAAATTAAGTTGTGCTCCCCACTGCCGAGGAGCGTTTTAAATCATTTTTCAATCTATTACTTTGAATTCAGACAAAAGAAAGAATAGC
>NZ_QVMK01000093.1 GCF_010500995.1 Bacteroides sp. 224
ATGCGAATCAGTAGTTGAAATCACTCGCTGATTCAGTTAGTTAAAATGTTGTTATTCAGTTAATTATCTCATTAAAACATTTCTGTATCTCCTTGAAAATCAGTATATTAGAAGAATAAAACCTCTCATTTTTCTAATTATGATTCCCAAGGAGAAAGAATTAAAACTTATAAATATATATATGTATATCTGCGATATTTACGAGTCTTCACTGAAGTTCTACTGCCAGAGGTTCAGTAATAATGCAAATCCAACCTTTACGGATCAGGAACTGCTTACTGCTTATCTATTTTGCGGAGCCTATCAGCGATACTTCAGTATCAAAGAGATACATACGTTCACACAGGAATATTTGCTCTCATGGTTTCCTAAACTGCCTTCTTATCAGACGTTCAATTATCGATTGAACCTGATGAGCGAAGCCATTAGCCACCTTGTAGAGCACCTTATTACCTCCTTTAAACCAGCTGATTGTGATACCATGACATCCCTTATTGATTCTATGCCCATTATCACTTGTGCAGGGAAGAATAAAACAGGGAAAGTGGCTACCGAGATTGCCGCCAAAGGATACTGCTCTACAAAGAACATGTATTACTTTGGACTCAAACTCCACGCATTGGCTTTTAGAAGAAAAGGAACACTGCCATTCCCTGAAATGCTAATGCTATCATCTGCGGCGGAAAACGATTTGACCGTACTCAAAACAGAAGCAGCAGATAGCCTAACAGGTAGGAATATTTTTGCAGACAAAATCTACTCAGACTTTCCATTTTGGACAGAGAAACAGAAGAACCAAGGAGTATGCATACTAACTCCAGTTAAAGCAATCAAAGGCGAAGAGCCTGTAATTACCCAAAGAGAAAAAGCCTACAGAGACCTGTACTCAACCGCAGTATCCAAAATCAGACAACCAATAGAGTCGTTATTCAA
This sequence comes from Bacteroides sp. 224, assembly GCF_010500995.1. Classification (GTDB taxonomy): domain Bacteria; phylum Bacteroidota; class Bacteroidia; order Bacteroidales; family Bacteroidaceae; genus Bacteroides. The sequence continues at coordinate 934 of NZ_QVMK01000093.1, forward strand.
CTGGATTAATGAGAAAACAAATATTCAAAGAGCGATGAAAGTCAGGTCAACGCCTGGACTTTTAATACATACGATGGGGAAAATTGCCATCGCATTTATTTATCTAATTTTTTAAAACAACAGAATCAGAGTTCAAATACTGATTCGCAT
>NZ_QVMK01000094.1 GCF_010500995.1 Bacteroides sp. 224
ATCGTACAGAAAGAGTTTCGCGAACAGAATGACAGCTTACATATCTCCTTTAATATAACTATCGATGCTCGTGTAGTACCCTCGTGTTCCGCCATGATCTTCGAACCTGAAATAAAAGACGACAACCAAAACTTAGTGACCTTACCTTACATTCAGGTGACGGGTGAAGCCCGTACCAAACTCAATCGCCGTTGGTTTACTTTGTGTAGCGATCGCTGGCTGGCTGCTTACAAAGCTCCTTATGCAGTGATTAATACTAATAAGTATACAGGCGAAGAGTTAAACTATGCCTTCAGCATTCCCTACGAACCGTGGATGGACAACTCAAGGCTGGTTCTTAAACAAGAAGCTATAGGCTGTGCAGGCGAAGAATACCTGTACACCTATACCTTATCCAACCAGGTAACTACCGAGTTGAAAGCTCCTTACGAAGCACAACCACAATTAACTTATACTGCCCCCGGCGAAGAAGTGAAAACCCGTAGCCGCCAAGGTAGCGCGTACTTGGACTTCCAAGTGAATCGTTCTGTAATTCTTCCCGACTTCCGTCGCAATCCTGTTGAGTTGGGTAAAATCAACGATGCTTTGAGCGAAGTTATGAATGATACTGATGCTCGCATCACCGGCTTGTTTATCGAAGGCTATGCCTCTCCCGAAGGCAAGTACACCAACAACGAGCGTTTGGCTCGCGAGCGTGCCGCTGCTTTGAAAGAATACATACGTGTTCGTTATATGCTTCCCGAACAGATCTTCTCTGTAAAATCGGTAGCCGAAGACTGGGACGGATTGAAAGC
>NZ_QVMK01000095.1 GCF_010500995.1 Bacteroides sp. 224
AAGTGCTTGTGCGAGGTAGTGGCACAAGAAATGAAGAGAAGAGTTAATAAAATCAATATGTAGATATTACGATTCATTTATTTTTCAATGTTCAATATTTAATCTTTTTCCTCCCAAATGGAGAGTTGTTAAGTTCTATCAATTGCCGTCTGCTTTAGCTGACGGTTCAGGGTATTTCTTTCTTTTCTCTGGCTTTAGCCAAATGATCTGTTTGGCTAAAGCCTTGGTTGCATAAAGATTTCATAGTCCGTCAGCTAAAGCAGACGGCAATTGATAAAGAGATAGATTGGAACTGAATAGTCCTGCTTCCGTGTCTTAATTCCCCTCTCCGCCCTACGGGCACCTCTCCCCGAAGGGGTGAGGAGTTCTATGCAGCATCCTAATTTTCAACTTTCAATTTTCAATTTTCAATTTTCAATTTCTTATCGTCTTCCCTTTTCTTCTTTACTTCCTCCAAGTTATGCACCGCCTCTTTCAGTCCTACCAGTGCTGCCTGATTAAGTAACTCTTCTGCTTTATCCAGCTCACCCAGTTGCAAGGCAATTACTCCCAAGTTATTCCAAACCGAAGGGCTTTGTGGAGATACCTTTTCCAGTAAGCGTCGTGCCGTTTGGTACTCTTCATTGCTGATTAATAAGGCAGCAGCATTATTT
>NZ_QVMK01000096.1 GCF_010500995.1 Bacteroides sp. 224
GAAAGAACTTACTGTTACCCTCACTTTGGAAGAATATAATCACCTTTTAAAGGAAAAAGAAGCTCTGCTGTACAAGGTGGATACTCTTGGTCGGGAAAAAGATCTTCTTCGCTGGCGATTGGAAAATCTCTTACGTCGTCTTTGGGGTAAATCCAGTGAGAAACGTAAGTTACCTGAAGACCCTGCTCAGTTATCCATTTGCTTTGATTCTCCCACTGATGTATCTGATCCTGTTGCTGAAGAAACTAAAGTTTTGAAGAAAGCAGAAAAGCAAGAAGGCGACTACAACCGTTATCGTAAAAGCTTCACTAAAAAGGTTACTCCACATGCTCGCAAGCCCATTGATCCATCTCTTCCTCGCGAAGAGATAGTTGTTCCCATGCCCGATGACATCAATCTGGAAGGAGCAGTGAAGATGGGAGAAGAAGTAACAGAGCAATATGCTGTTCGTCCGGCTCAAGTTTATGTTATCCGCACGAT
>NZ_QVMK01000097.1 GCF_010500995.1 Bacteroides sp. 224
TCCCGGCGATGCTACCGAAAAAGTAGCTCCTTATATGCAGCCTTTATTCGATAACCTCAATGTAATCAAGAGACAATTTGCCTCCAATTCCATTTTTCCAGATAACCATAAAAATAACGGCCAACAGCTTGTGTACTTCCTAAAGTCTGGTAGAAGATTGCACCTTTGATCAGGGAGACGATGCAGTAGTAATCAAAGCCGGACGCAACCAAAAAGACTTCCAATAACGCAAACCGTTTCCATTAATGGTTCCTTTACCGGAAATAGTAAAGCCATCTACGTTAGCATACAGCGCAAAGAAAGAATAGGTATTATATAAGGTACCAAAGTACTTACGGCGTACCTCTTCTACTCCTAACAATATGATTATCATTATTAACGATAATGATATGGCTATTGATAGAAGTGTGGGAGGAATGAAACAATACCTCTTTA
>NZ_QVMK01000098.1 GCF_010500995.1 Bacteroides sp. 224
AAGTGCTTGTGCGAGGTAGTGGCACAAGAAATGAAGAGAAGAGTTAATAAAATCAATATGTAGATATTACGATTCATTTATTTTTCAATGTTCAATATTCAATATTTAGTCTTTTCTCTCCCCGAAGGGGCGAGGAGTTCTATGCAGCATCCTAATTTTCAACTTTCAATTTTCAATTTTCAATTTCTTATCGTCTTCCCTTTTCTTCTTTACTTCCTCCAAGTTATGCACCGCCTCTTTCAGTCCTACCAGTGCTGCCTGGTTAAGTAACTCTTCCGCTTTATCCAGCTCACCCTGATGTAGATACACCACTCCCAGATTATTCCAAACCGAAGGGCTTTGTGGAGATACCTTTTCCAGTAAGCGTCGTGCCGTTTGGTACTCTTCATTGCTGATTAATAAGGCAGCAGCATTATTT
>NZ_QVMK01000099.1 GCF_010500995.1 Bacteroides sp. 224
TGATGTTACAGATACAAAACCCTGGTAGTTTTGAGAGAAAGCCTCTCCCCAAGAGAGAGAGAAAAGAAAGAAACTTACCACCAGCAGCCTCAACGGCCTCAACAGCCTCTCCCCGGCCCTCTCCCAAGGAGAGGGGGAAAGAATGCGCCGTAAAGTGTGAGTGATTGAAGATATATAATTTGTTGTTGCCATAATTAGTACATATTAATATTGAAAAAAGAAATCTTAATTGATAAGTCAAATCTATCCCCCTTCCCCCTCTCCTTGGGAGAGGGCCGGGGAGAGGCTGTCGAGACTTTTTATTTCATCACATAGATTAAGTTGATAGCCGCCCTTGTAGGCCCCACGTAATGCCTGTGTTTACTCTTCTCCAACTCTCCACAGCGGGCACATT
>NZ_QVMK01000009.1:0-568 GCF_010500995.1 Bacteroides sp. 224
CTCGTATACGGATTTAAAGGTATCATCTAATTGCTGTATATACCTTGGTAGAGATAAGCATTACTATACGGTACCATGCCAGCACATCGCAAAGACAGCGCATGTTGCATATACCCGTACTTTGGTGAAAATCTACATCGAAGGAGAGCTTGTTGCCACACATAGAAGAGACTATAGACAGGGCAAATATACTATCGTAGAGGAGCATCTGGAGAGTCATTCAAAGGCATATCGCCAGATAAGTGCAGGCAAGTATATAGAGCGTGCTAGTCACGTTCTAAAGGAGCTTGGTGATGTAGTACACCACATTTTTTACAACTCGAATATGCCACCTGAAGTACATTACAGAGCATGTGAAGGATTGCTGCAACTGCAACGCAGCAGTGATCCGACTATCTTTCGAATAGCCTGTCAGACAGCTTTGAAGTACGGACGATGCAACTATGGCTTCATACGCTCACTCGTAGAAAGCAAGTGCGCCGGGGTATCCGCCTCACAGCCCGACCTTTTCTCTCCTGGCGAACATGAGAACATACGCGGAAAAGAGCAGTTTAAATAATAAGCTGCA
>NZ_QVMK01000009.1:576-99032 GCF_010500995.1 Bacteroides sp. 224
CGGGGTATCCGCCTCACAGCCCGACCTTTTCTCTCCTGGCGAACATGAGAACATACGCGGAAAAGAGCAGTTTAAATAATAAGCTGCACATTATAATCCAAATTATTATTAACCCACTAAAACAATTATCATTATGGATGAAATTACAAATGCGCTAAAAAGTCTTAGAATGCCCGGAATGGCGCATTACTGGACTACTATGCAGGAAACACGTCAAGCTGACGCACTCTCTCTTAAGGATGGTCTGCAGCTGCTTATACAGGCCGAGTTGGATAACCGTACACAGAGTCGTAACTCGCGGCTTGTTAAAAATGCCCGCTTCCGTTATCAGGCTTCTATCAGTCAAGTCATTTACGACAGCAAAAGAGGAGTAGAAAAACAGAAGGTACTCAACCTGGCCACATGCGACTATGTAAGAAAAGGAGTAGCGGTACTCATTACAGGAGCGGCAGGTACAGGCAAGAGTTGGATAGGAACAGCATTGGGCTATCAAGCCTGTATGAATGGACTACGGGTTGCATACTACAATGTGTATCGACTCTTTGAGGAAATTACACTAGCTCGCATATCCAGCACATTACATCGGTTCTTCGCAAAACTTGCGCAAATGGATCTACTCATCTTGGATGACTTTGGCATCAGGGTATTAGACGGACAACAGCTACTTGATTTTATGGAAATCATAGAAGAAAGGCATGGACAGAAAGCTACGATTATTATCTCCCAACTACCAGTGGCAAACTGGTATGATGTGATGAAGGGAAATACGACTGCAGCGGATGCCATATTAGACCGCTTGGTGCATACCAGTGTGCGATTCGAACTCAAAGGAGCCAGTATGAGACAAAAAAATAATACTAAAAAGACTGAGATAGAAGAAAAAGACTAATTTTACATCGCCATCAGTATAAGACAGGAAAGTGAACGGGTATCACCGTTTTTTGTGGGTGGATATCAACCGTTTTCGCCATATGAATAAAACCAATACAATACCTACCTATAATTAGGTATAAAATGCATTTGTCTATCCACCAAAACCACAACTACCTGATTATCAACAAATAACAACTTTACAAATCTGATCATTTGTCTATGTCTGATTCTTGGAACAAATAGTAATTATTGATAAATTTGTGTGAAGTGATATTTAAAACAATAATACTATGGATTTTAAAGATGAAATTAGACAACTATCCGAGAGAGTTGAAAAACTGAAAAGCAACCTCTTCACTGAAGAAGCAACTAAAAATGCTCTTATTCTTCCCCTTCTTAAATCATTAGGATATGATGTATTCAATCCACTCGAAGTGATGCCTGAGTTTATATGTGATATTGGAACTAAGAAAGGAGAAAAGATAGACTATGCCATCATGAGCGATAATGAACCTATCTTATTGATAGAATGTAAACATTGGAATCAAGAGTTAACTCTTCATGATAATCAGCTTCTTCGTTACTTTCATGTATCAAAAGCTAAATTCGGATTACTAACCAATGGTATCGTTTATAGATTCTATACTGATTTAGAAACGCCTAATAAAATGGATGAGAAACCCTTTTTGGAAATTAATCTCCAAGATCTAAAATCTCACCATATTGATGAACTTAAAAAATTCCATAAAGCTTACTTTAATGTGGACAGTATATTAAGTTCGGCTAGTGAATTGAAATATACAAGTCAGCTAAAAGCAATACTCTCTAAAGAATTTGCCAATCCCTCTCCTGAGTTTGTTAAGTTGTTATCCAAACAGGTTTATGATGGGATGATTACCCCAAAACTTCTGGAACAATTTACAGCATTAGTTAGAAGATCAATCAGTAGCTTAATCAGTGATACTATATCTGAAAGGTTAAAATCGGCTTTAAAATCGGAAGCTGCTCAAGAAGAAAAAGAAAAAAGAACTGATCTGCAAGAAGAAAACCCAGAGAATGATAATGGAATAGTTACCACAGCCGAAGAGTTGGAAGGGTATATGATTGTCAGAGCTATCTTACGAGAGGTGGTTGATATATCCAGAGTAGTTTACAGGGATGCTCAAACTTATTTTGCAATTCTGTTTGATGACAATAATAGGAAACCGATTTGCCGGTTATATTTTAATGGAAATAAGAAGTATATAGCAACATTTGATAAAGATAAAAAAGAAACAAAGAATCATATTGAGTCATTGGATGATATTTATGGGTATGGAGATTTGCTAAGGGAAACTGTGAGGAATTATATGGGGTGAGTAAAAAAAGAAGGCGAGTCGCCCCGCCTTAAATGTTTTCACAACGGAATAATCCTTATTGTGACTAGCTTCAAATGTTTACACAAACATAATACTTTTTTTTCTAATTTCAAAATTTGATTAAAGAAAAACTATTCTTATATTTCGAATCAAAAAAAGAAAAACTTCAAAATATGAAAAATATCTTAGGATTAGATTTAGGTACAAACTCAATAGGGTGGGCATTGGTTCAATCAGATGAAAAATCCAATACAGGAAAAATCATAGCTGCCAACAGCAGAATAATCCCTATGGATCAAGGAATTATAGGTGACTTCGACAGAGGTAATTCCATATCACAAACAGCAGATCGTACCCAATACAGAGGAACCAGACGAATAAGAGAAAGAAGTTTACTTCGCCGTGAACGTTTACATCGAGTACTACATGTTCTATATTTTCTTCCTATCCACTATGCTAATGAAATTGATTTCGAAAAAAAGTTAGGTCAATTTAAAAATTATGCTGAGCCTAAAATAAACTACATACAAGAACAAGGAAAAAACATTTTTCTTTTTAGATCTTCTTTTGAAGAGATGTTGAATGATTTTGCAAAAAACAATTCATTACTCATTGCAGATAATAAAAAAATACCCTACGACTGGACTATTTATTATTTAAGGAACAAAGCTCTTACTCACAAAATAGAAAAAGAAGAATTAGCCTGGATTATTTTAAACTTCAACCAAAAACGTGGATATTATCAACTTAGAGGAGAAGATGATGAAAATGAGAAAGAAGGACAAACTGAGGAGTTTTTCTCTTTAAAAGTTGTAGATGTAATAGATAGTGGAGACAGAAACAAAGACAACATTTGGTATGATGTTATATTGGAAAATGATTGGGTATATCGTCGACAAAGTAAGGTTTTCTTAGATTGGAAAGGAAAGACAAAAGACTTTATTGTTACCACACACTATGACAAAGAAGGAAACATAAAGAAAAGAAGCTTTCGTGCACCTTCTGAGAATGACTGGACTTTACTAAAAAAGAAAACAGAAAAAGATATTGAGAACAGCCAGCAAACTGTAGGTACTTACATTTATCACTCATTACTTAATAATCCGGAAGTTAAAATCAAAGGGAATTTGGTTAGAACTATTGAAAGAAAATTCTACAGAGAAGAATTAAAACAAATATTAGACAAACAAAAAGAATTTCATGAGGAATTAAAAAATCGTTCATTATATAGTGCTTGTATCGAAGAATTGTATCCTCGTAACGAAAACCATAAAGAAAGTATTAAAGAAAAAGACTTTACTTACTTATTTGTTGATGACATCCTCTTTTATCAACGTCCTTTAAAAAGCAAAAAATCGTCCATTGCAACTTGTGCCCTAGAATACCGGATTTATAAAGATAAAGAGGGAAAATATCAAAAAGTGCCAATTAAATGTATTCCAAAATCACATCCTCTTTTTCAAGAATTTAGGCTATGGCAATTTATTCAGTATCTGAAAATTTATCAAAGAGAAGGTGAAATAGATGGTAAACTTACTACTGATATAGATGTTACTTCCCAATTATTACCCACAGAAAAAGATTGGCAGGATTTATACGATTGGCTATGCGAAAAAGCGGAGATCAAACAAGACATATTACTTAAATATCCTAAGTTCGGACTAAAAAACAAAGTAAATCAATATCGGTGGAATTATGTAGAAGAAAAAATATATCCTTGCAATGAATTTCATAGCACTGTTCATTCACGTTTACAAAAAGCCGGAATACCCAATTTTAATAAAGAAGATGAGCTGGCTTTATGGCATATTTTGTACTCAATAGATGACCGCATAGACCTAACAAAAGCCCTAATTAGCTTTGCCAAAAAGAAACATTTGCCAGACACATTTGTGGAAATATTCAAGAAATTTCCACCATTAAAAAAAGAATATGGTGCTTATTCTGAGCACGCTATCAAAAAATTACTTTCACTAATGCGTTTGGGAGAGTATTGGTCGGCCAATAACATTGACAAAAAAACCATGCTACGAATAAACAAAATTATAGATGGGGAATATGATGAAAATATTCGAAACCGAGTACGAGAAAAAGCCATTAACCTAAATACTGTAGAAGATTTTAAAGGGCTCCCCCTTTGGTTGGCTTCCTATATTATATATGACAGACATTCGGAAGCTGGAGAGATATTAAAATGGAACACTCCTGATGATATTGAAAGTTATCTACAGCACTATAAACAACACTCTTTAAGAAATCCAATCGTAGAGCAAGTTATTACAGAGACCCTTCGAGTAGTAAAAGATATTTGGACTTACTATGGAAAAGGGCAGGAAAACTTCTTTCATGAAATTCACATAGAATTAGGTCGTGAAATGAAAAACACTGCTGAAAAAAGAAAAAAAATAGCAGACAGAAATGCAACCAACGAAAATACCAATCTACGGATAAAAACATTACTGGCTGAATTTAAAGAAAGCGGAGATATAGAGAATGTACGCCCCTACTCTCCTAATCAGCTGGAAATATTTAAGATTTTTGAAGAGGATATCTTGAACTCCGGTATAGAAATACCCGATGATATTCAAAAAATAGCCCGATCGGCTCAACCTTCCAAAAGCGAAATCATAAAATATAAATTATGGCTGGAACAGAAATACTGTTCTCCTTATACAGGAATAGTTATTCCATTAAGCAGGTTATTTACCTCAGATTATGAGATAGAACATGTGATCCCCCAATCACGCTATTTTGATGATTCATTAAGTAACAAAGTAATCTGCGAAGCAGCCGTTAACAAAGACAAAGCTAATAAACTAGGATATGAATACATTAAAGAGAACAAGGGAAGAATTATTGATATAGGTTTTGGTCGAACAGCAAAGATCTTTTCTCCAACTGAATATGAAGAATTTATAAAAAACAGATTTAGCCATAATAAAGCTAAAATGAAAAAAATGCTTTTAGAAGATATTCCTGAATCATTTATTGCCCGACAGTTAAATGACAGTCGTTACATAAGCAAAGCAGTTCAGGGGCTATTATCTGCTATCGTTCGTGAAAAAGAAGAACAAGAACTTATATCCAAAAACATTGTATCCTGCAATGGAAGTATAACTTCTAGGTTAAAACAAGATTGGGGTATAAATGATGTTTGGAATAGCATTATTACTCTCAGATTTGAAAGATTAAACCAGCTTACAAATAGCAATCAATATGGAGAATGGAAAAATAAGGATGGAAAAAGAGTCTTTCAAATACAAGTTCCATTACTCCAACAGAAAGGATTTAATAAAAAAAGAATCGATCACAGGCATCATATCGCGGATTCTATCATTATAGCTTGTGCCACTCGGAATCATGTAAATTTCCTGAATAATCAATATGCAAAAAGTGATAAAAAACGATATGACTTAAAAAACTCACTATGCGAAAAGGGTAAGTTTAAAAAGCCATGGTTGTCTTTCACACAAGAAACCAAAGAAACAATACTATCTTCCATTGTAAGCTTCAAACAAAATCTCCGTATTATTAATAAAACAGTTAACCACTATTATAAATGGGAGAAAGATGAAAACGGAGTTTACAAGAAAACACTCCAACGGCAAATAAAAGGAGATTCCTGGGCTATACGCAAGCCCATGCATAAAGAAACTTTGTATGGAAGAATCACATTGCGTAATAAAAAGGAAGTGAACTTATCAGTTGCTTTAGATGATTGGAAATCGTTGGTAGATAAAATATTAAAGACCGAGATTAAAAGACTCATCGCAGCCTATGGGAAATTCGACAAGAAAACAATACTCAAGTATTTTAAGGATAGAGAGAATAAACTGAATGGAAAAGATATTTCCAAAGTAAAGATATATATCTTCAATTCTGAAAACGCTGTATCAAGAACCTCCTTAAATACTGATTTTAATTCAAAGAAAATAGAATCTGTAGTTAATGAGGGAATCCAAAAGATTCTATCAAAACACCTCTCTACTTATAATGAAATAAAAAATGGAAAAACGATAGAGCATCCTGAACTTGCGTTCTCTCCAGATGGTATAGATGAATTAAATAGAAATATTCTTGAATTAAATAATGGGAAACATCACAAACCTATTCATAAAGTCCGTACATACGAACCTATTGGAAATAAATTTAGAGTAGGTTATAATGGAAACAAGAAAAATAATTATGTAGAAGCAGCTAAAGGGACTAATCTCTTCTTTGCTATTTATCAAAATGAAAATGGCAAACGAAGTTATGAAACCATTCCTCTCAATCTTGTAATTGAAAGACAAAAACAAGGGTTAACTTCTGTACCTGAACGAAATGAGAAAGGAGCCACACTATTATTTTCATTATCTCCTAATGATTTAGTTTATGTACCTACAGTAGAAGAAGTAGAAGTTGGACAAATTGATTGGGCAGATAAAAAGAAAGTGGCGGAAAGGGTTTATAAGATGGTTAGTTGTACTCAAGGAGAGTTCCATTGTATACCTTATCACATAGCAACTCCTATTATTAAAAATATCGAATTAGGCTCCAACAATAAATCTGAAAGAGCATGGAGCGGAGAAATGATCAAGCAAAACTGTATTCCCATTTTAATCGATAGATTAGGCAACATAAAACAAAAATTATGATAAAGAAAACGCTCTATTTTGGAAATCCAACCTACTTATCTCTAACAAATGAGCAACTTATAATAAAATTGCCAGAAGTAGAGAAAAATAATACAGTCCCCGAATCATTCAAAAAAGAAATGATAAAAACAATTCCTATTGAAGATATTGGAGTTATTATCTTGGATCATAAGCAAATTACTATCACTCAAGGCTTATTAGAGAAACTTCTGGATAATAATTGTGCTGTAATAACTTGCAGCAGCAATAGAATGCCTATTGGTCTCCTATTACCATTATGTGGAAATAATACTCAAAATGAAAGATTTACAGATCAAATAAACGCTTCTCTCCCCATAAAAAAACAATTATGGCAACAAACTATTAAACAAAAAATAGAAAACCAAGCCGTCGTTCTTCATAAAAACAGAAAAATAACGATTAAAAACATGCTGGTTTGGGCTAAAGATGTAAAAAGTGGAGACCCAGATAATTACGAAGCACGTGCTGCTGCTTATTACTGGAAAACAATATTCCCTAATATACCTGAATTCACAAGAGACCGAGAAGGAATACCTCCCAACAATTTGCTAAATTATGGTTATGCTATCCTTCGTGCAGTAGTAGCTCGTTCTCTTGTTTCAAGTGGTTTGTTGCCAACTTTAGGTATTCATCATCACAACAAATATAATGCTTACTGCTTGGCTGATGATATAATGGAACCTTATCGTCCGTTTGTAGATCAACTTGTTATTGATATCATAAACAACACACCAGATTATCAAGTATTAACCACAGATGTGAAAAGCAAATTATTAAGCATCCCTGTGCTTGATGTTAAGATTAATGGCAAACGAAGCCCTTTAATGATTGCAGTAGGTCAGACTACAGCATCACTATATAAGTGTTTTTCTGGAGAGATTAGGAAAATAATCTATCCTACTATGACTTAGAGTTTTATGGAACGTTTTAGTGAATATCGTGTTATGTGGGTACTTGTATTTTTTGACTTACCAACAGAGACTAAAAAAGAACGAAAAATCTATTCAGACTTTCGCAAGAAAATAATGGCTGACGGCTTCACTATGTTCCAATTTTCCATTTACGTAAGGCACTGTGCTAGCAGAGAGAATGCAGATGTTCATATAAAACGAGTAAAGAAATTATTACCAGAAAAAGGTCATATAGGAATTTTATGTATTACAGATAAGCAATTTGGAGACATTGAATTATTCTATGGGAAAAAGGAGGAAAAGGTAAGTACCCCTTATCAACAACTTGAACTATTCTAACAAAAATAGAATTGTTAATTTTACATAAACGTCTATTTGGGTTTAAAGTTTTAAATTCAACATGACACATACAAAGCTTCTATATAAAAAGAAATCTGATCTAAAAGATCAGATTTACATTAAAGAACAGCCTCATTTTATAATTGTAAAACCCTTCATAAAAACCTGAATAACAAGCGATTAATCAACTTGTGCTGTTCCTAATGGAACAAAGATAAACATTTGAAAGCTATACACAACACTCAGAGCGTGTGGCGTCCTGCCGCTTCAGCTGTTCCTAATGGAACAAAGATAAACATTTGAAAGCTATACACAACCTGCATTCACACCACGTGAATTGATGCAAGGCTGTTCCTAATGGAACAAAGATAAACATTTGAAAGCTATACACAACATGAACAACAAAAAGAAATTAATCAAAAAAGCTGTTCCTAATGGAACAAAGATAAACATTTGAAAGCTATACACAACTGCAGCCTCCATTACTATTTCGCGAGTAATGCTGTTCCTAATGGAACAAAGATAAACATTTGAAAGCTATACACAACATGCTGCTGTAGTCCAAGTGTTAGCTGGAGGCTGTTCCTAATGGAACAAAGATAAACATTTGAAAGCTATACACAACTATAGCGATAGTCTCTACTTGCGAGGTACTGCTGTTCCTAATGGAACAAAGATAAACATTTGAAAGCTATACACAACTTTCAAGAACACCACTATCCACCCATTCAGCTGTTCCTAATGGAACAAAGATAAACATTTGAAAGCTATACACAACGTTCGATCAATGTATACTATATAAGACATTGCTGTTCCTAATGGAACAAAGATAAACATTTGAAAGCTATACACAACTTGATCTGTTTGCGGATATGGCTCCTATTAGCTGTTCCTAATGGAACAAAGATAAACATTTGAAAGCTATACACAACATTCTCCCCGTTGTAGTTCTGAACTCGTTGCTGTTCCTAATGGAACAAAGATAAACATTTGAAAGCTATACACAACATTTTGCCGACCGCAGGCTATCTATAGTCGCTGTTCCTAATGGAACAAAGATAAACATTTGAAAGCTATACACAACAACAAATTATATGGAACAAAAAGATGATGGGCTGTTCCTAATGGAACAAAGATAAACATTTGAAAGCTATACACAACTACGCGCGCTGTAACAGTGTGCGATATGCGCTGTTCCTAATGGAACAAAGATAAACATTTGAAAGCTATACACAACAGTTTACTTAACACATAGCCACGTTTAACTGCTGTTCCTAATGGAACAAAGATAAACATTTGAAAGCTATACACAACGTTGTGGAAGAATAATAATTGATTTTTTTGCTGTTCCTAATGGAACAAAGATAAACATTTGAAAGCTATACACAACCGAGATTATGTGTACTTCTCTCGTATGCCCGCTGTTCCTAATGGAACAAAGATAAACATTTGAAAGCTATACACAACGATCAACCCTATTCACTATCAGAATCAGGAGCTGTTCCTAATGGAACAAAGATAAACATTTTGTTCTCATTTAGATAAAATAACAACCCATCAAAAACATTTCCTCCCCTCCCCTTGTTTATTACCAATAACATCAAAACCATACCATGTCAATACACGATTTTATATACACTTTCGTATCAGCTTTTGTAGCCCTGTTTCCTGTAACCAACCCTATAAGCAGTGGTTTTATTATTAATGGCTTTATTTCTGACCTAAACGATGATCAGCGCAAAATTGTCATCAAGAAAATTATTATTAATTGTTTAGTTATAGGTATAGGCAGTTTGCTGATAGGCCGACTCATCCTCTTAATATTTAACCTTGCTATACCAGTTGTACAGCTTGCTGGGGGAATATTAATTTGTAAAACAGGTTTGGAATGGCTATCAGACACTTCATCATCGAAAGATGATACCAAAGAAGATGCTATCAATAAAATTAATCTGGAAGAAATAGAAAAGAAAATATTTTATCCCATCTCCTTCCCTATTAGCTTGGGACCTGGAAGTATATCTGTTATCCTCACTCTCATAGCTTCTTCTACTGTAAAAGATAACTTATTGGCAACAAGTATTAATTATGTATTAATAGCCTTAGTTATTGTTGCACTATGTGTTATTCTTTACCTATTCCTTACGGGAGGACAACGCATGATGAAAAAGATTGGAAAGTCTGGAAATTTGGTTATTAATAAGATGGTAGCCTTCTTTACATTTTGCATTGGTTTGCAAATCATGGTAACAGGTATATCTAAAATTTTTCATTTAAATATTTTGTAAAACACTATCACTCAATCAACTACAACCACAACATGCAACAAAATCAAATTTACACACATTCTAATATTTAATAAAATTAATTAACTTGTTATTCATTGCACTTTCTGTAACTTTGTAAACCCTAAAAACGAAGACAAGCAAGAAAGAACCTATATTTATGACTATTTTATATCCGCAGGAGCATTTTTCCTGCTACAATTATGAAAAAGGGCAGAATGCCGCACTTGAAATTTTGAAACGAGAAGCTGGTTATACCATTGTAAGAGACTTGGTAGACACTGAAATTGTTTTTATTATTGATGGACACTTTAAATTATCATACTCTAAATTTGTAAACTTAGATATCACCAAAGGAAAGATTTTGTTTTTCCCCCCAGGAAGTCATGTAAAAGCAGAAGTGACAGAAGATGCACATCTTATTATATGTAGAGTAAGGGGAATTCTCCAACTGTGTGAATGTTTGCCATTGGAACATCTTCATAAAGAATATGAAGAAAAGAAAAACAATGAGTTCTACATGTTGGATATAAACAAACGCATCTATAGTTTTATAGAAAATTTTGTTGACTATGTAAATGATGGTCTACGTTGTAATCACTTCTTTGCTACTAAAATGAAAGAGTTATTTTTCCTTTTAAGAGCCTATTACCAAAAAGAAGAGCTTGCAGCATTCTTTGCACCATTAATGAGTCGCGATGCCAAATTTATGAATCTAATGTATAAGAACTATCGCAATGTAAAAAGCGTACAAGAGCTTGCAGATATTGCCATGTACAGTTCATCCGGATTTAAAAAACAATTCAACCGAGTATTCGGAACATCTGCATCAGAATGGCTTAGTGATCAAAAAGCGGCATTAGTATTTCAAGACCTAAACAATTCTGATTTGCATATCAAAGAGTTGGCTGATAAGCACGGATTCTCTTCGGTATCCTCGTTCACTAATTTCTGCCAGAATAAATTCGGTATTTCGCCCGGGCGAATAAGAAAACCAGCTGATAGAAAGCCGTAAAATCAAAAAGTAGCTATCTGCTATAAAAAAGTAACCCTCAGCATAAAAAACTGGGGGTTATCTGTTTCTACCTTTGCATGGCTAAAGAAAGAAATACAACCAATGAAACTTCTATCCCCCCAAGAACATTTTTCTTGTTACAATTACGATAAAGGACAAAATGCGGCACTTGAAATTTTAATGCAACCCACAGAATCCACCATCGAAAGAGACTTAGTCGACACAGAGATTGTGTTTGTTGTTGATGGACATTTTAAACTATCGTTCTCCAAGTTTGTAGACTTGGATATTCCTAAAGGAAAAATATTATTCTTCCCTCCGGGAAGTCATATAAAAGCAGATTTCACAGATGAAACACATCTAATTATTTGCCGAACCAGAGGAATATTTCAATTATGTGAGTGCCTACCCATAGAATATCTTTATAACACATACGGAAACAAGAAAAGCAATCGTTTTCAAATGCTTGATATTAATGAAAGGATTTATCGTTATATAGACGACTTTGTACAATGTGTAAACGACGGTTTGTACTGCACCTACTATTTTAGCACTAAGATAAAGGAACTTTTCTTTCTTTTAAGAGCCTACTACAGTAAAGAAGACTTAGCTGCCTTTTTCGAACCTCTTATGAGTCCCAACTCTCGATTTATGGATTTAATGTATAAAAACCATCGAAAGGTGAAAAATGTACAAGAACTTGCTCAGATATCCATGTATAGCTCATCAGGATTTAAGAAACAATTTAGCAAAGTATTTGGAACATCTGCTTCAGAATGGTTAAGAGAACAAAAAGCCGCGCTAATTTTTCAGGATCTAAATAACTCTTCATTAAACATAAAAGAGCTGGCCGATAAATATCAATTTTCATCCGTATCTTCTTTCAGCACTTTTTGCCAAGGAAAATTTGGCATTTCACCCGGCAAAATAAGAAAAAAGCAGTCTAAAAAAGAATAGCAAAAAAAGCATCCCCAGTTAATTCTATAATTCATTCGTTGCATGGTTGTAACACATAATATATGATGCTTCTTATGCCTGGTTTTTCCACGGCCGCAGCAAAGTTTTGTCACGGCCGTGGAAAACTCTTGTTGCGGCCGCAGCAGAATCTTGTTACGGCCTTGGCAAAATCTCGTTACGGCCGTAGCAAAATCTTGCTAAAGCAATTAAAAATATGCCGCAGGGGAAAATTATTCAACGAAGATTGGGTAAAATCAGTTAGTTGATGTTATCTTTGCATAACTTTTTTTTTAATCAGAACTGAACAAGCATTCAAAAAGATATGATAACTAAGATTAAACAACTTCTCGAAGAAGTAGAAGCACTAAAAGCTTCTAGTGCTGAAGAGCTTGAAGCTCTGCGCATTAAGTACCTTAGTAAAAAGGGAGCCATTAATGACTTGATGGCCGATTTTCGAAATGTAGCTGCCGATCAAAAGAAAGAAGTCGGTATGAGGTTGAACGAGCTGAAGACCAAAGCACAGGAGAGAATCAACGTATTAAAAGAACAATTCGAAAGCAACGACAGCGGAAAAGACGAATTGGATTTAACCCGTTCGGCCTATCCCGTTAAATTAGGAACGCGCCATCCGATTACAATCGTCAGAAACGAAGCAATCGATATATTCAACCGTTTAGGATTCAGCATAGCCGAAGGTCCTGAAATTGAAGATGACTGGCATGTGTTCTCTGCTTTGAACTTTGCCGAAGATCATCCGGCACGTGATATGCAGGATACATTCTTTATCGAAGCACATCCGGATATTGTATTGCGTACTCATACTTCTTCCGTACAAGTTCGCGTGATGGACAAGATGGAACCTCCTATCCGTATTATCTGTCCGGGACGTGTATATCGTAACGAAGCTATCAGCTACCGTGCACACTGTTTCTTTCATCAGATCGAAGCTTTGTATATAGATAAAGATGTATCATTCACCGATTTAAAACAAGTTCTTTTGTTGTTTGCCAAAGAAATGTTCGGAAGCGAAACGCAAATACGCTTGCGCCCTTCTTATTTTCCTTTCACAGAGCCAAGTGCCGAAATGGATATCAGCTGTAACATCTGTGGTGGAAAAGGTTGTCCATTCTGTAAGCACACAGGCTGGGTTGAGATTCTGGGTTGTGGTATGGTTGACCCTAATGTATTGGAAGCATCAGGTATCGACAGTAAAGTATATACCGGTTATGCACTTGGCATGGGTATTGAGCGTATTACCAATCTGAAATATCAGGTAAAAGACCTTCGAATGTTCTCGGAAAATGATATTCGTTTCCTAAAAGAGTTCGAAAGCGCATACTAAATAGTTGAGAGTTAAGAGTTGAGAGTTGAGAGTTATCTTATGGATAATTCTTTGCTCTCAATTTTCGTATTTCAATATCTTAAACAATAATTCAGCAATCATGGAAACCCCTGAAAATGAAATAAACAGCAACCCAAACAACTCTCAACTCTCAACTCTCAACTCTCAACTTCTAACCCCGGGATATTGTTTTATATTAGCAGCCAATTTCCTTCTGTTCTTTGCCTTCTATCTGATACTACCCATTCTCCCGTTCTATCTCACAGAAGTCTTTGAAACAGGACATGCCTTGGTTGGAGTTATTTTATCCTCCTATACAGTGGCAGCACTGTGTATTCGCCCATTTTCCGGGTATTTACTGGATACATTTTCGCGTAAGCCGCTTTATCTGATTGCTTACTTTATCTTCACTTCCATATTTGCCGGATACATGCTGGCCGGAGTATTAACCTTATTCATCATGTTTCGGGTAGTGCACGGATTGGCTTTTGGAATGGTTACTGTGGCAGGTAATACAATTGTTATTGATATCACCCCCTCTTCCCGTCGGGGCGAAGCAATTGGCTATTATGGATTAATGAATAACATGGCCATGAGCTTTGGACCGATGGTAGGGCTTTTTATGCATGATATTTATTCATTTCAAACGATTTTCCTTTGTTCGTTAATATCGGGTACCCTTGGCTTTGTTATGGCTTGCCTGGTAAAGACTCCGGAAAAAGTACCCGTACCGCGAGAACCTATTTCGTTAGATCGTTTTATTCTATTAAAAGGAATTCCGGCCGGAGTTTCCTTATTATTGCTATCTGTACCATACGGAATGACTTCTACGTATGTAGCCATGTATGCCAAAGAAATTGGAATATCCATCAGCAGTGGACTTTTCTTTACCTGTATGGCGGTGGGCATGGCGGTATCTCGTATGTTTTCCGGTCGACAAGTAGATAAAGGGCGGATTACCCAGGTAATCAAACTGGGACTTTATTTAGTTTGTATTTGCTATTTCTTACTTGCAGCTTGTGGCTCACTTATGGCAGTCAACGAACAAATTACCACTGTACTGTTTTTCCTGATAGCTTTATTACTTGGAATTGGTTTCGGTACGATGTTTCCTGCATTTAATTCTTTATTCGTTAATCTGGCTCCAAACAGCAAACGCGGAACAGCTACCTCTACTTACCTAACCTCTTGGGATGTGGGAATAGGTATCGGACTAACCGCCGGAGGTTACCTGGCTCAATATACTTCTTTTGATATGACTTATTTCTTCGGAGCTTGCCTGACGGTAGTTTCTGCTATTTTCTTCAACCTGAAAGTGGCTCCTCACTTTCATAAAAATAAGTTGAGATAATTATGACAAAGAAAGAACGTTACCAAAAAGTGATTGCTTGGTTTCAGACCAATATGCCTGTAGCCAAAACAGAACTTCACTACCACAATCCTTATGAATTATTGGTAGCTGTAATTCTCTCTGCCCAATGCACAGACAAGCGAGTAAATATGATTACTCCCCCACTTCTTAAAGATTACCCTACTGCGGAAGCAATGGCAGCGGCTACCCCTGAAGTTATTTATGAATATATTAAAAGCATATCTTATCCTAATAACAAATCGAAACACCTGGTAGGAATGGCATGTATGCTGGTAAACGACTTCAATGGCGAAGTACCGGACACACTGGAAGAATTAATAAAACTACCGGGAGTAGGTAGAAAAACAGCCAACGTTATTCAATCCGTGGTATTTAATAAAGCAGCAATGGCGGTAGATACTCACGTTTTTCGCGTATCAAACCGTATAGGACTTACCACCAACTCCAAAACTCCGCTGGCTACCGAAAAGGAATTAATAAAATACATTCCAACCGAATTGGTGTCCATTGCGCATCACTGGCTGATTCTGCATGGAAGATATATCTGTCAGGCAAGAACTCCAAAATGTGACAAGTGTGGTTTGCAAATGATGTGTAAATATTACTGTGACACTTATAAAGTACATAAAGAGAAGCCAAAAGCTGCGAAGAAAATAATAAATTCATAGCAAAAAATAGAAATAAACATTAACTTTGCGGACTGTTAATCAAAATGGAATTACATTTTTAAATAAACAATAGAGTATTATGCAGACAATTGACAATTACAACTTTGCAGGCAAAAAGGCATTCGTCAGAGTTGACTTCAATGTACCTTTGGACGAAAATTTCAACATTACGGATGACACCCGTATCCGTGCTGCTCTTCCTACTTTAAAGAAAATCTTAAAAGATGGCGGTAGCATAATCATCGGTTCACACTTAGGTCGTCCTAAAGGACCTACTGATAAATTCTCCTTGAAACATATTACCGGTCATGTATCCGAATTGTTGGGAGTAGATGTTCAGTTTGCCAATGACTGCATGAGTGAAGAAGCTGCTGTTAAAGCTGCTGCTCTTCAACCGGGCGAAGTATTAGTGCTCGAAAATCTTCGTTTCTATGCGGAAGAAGAAGGCAAACCAAGAGGACTTGCCGACGACGCTACAGACGAAGAAAAAGCTGCTGCTAAGAAAGCTGTAAAAGAAAGCCAAAAAGAATTCACTAAGAAATTGGCTTCTTATGCCGACTGTTATGTAAATGATGCATTCGGAACTGCACACCGTGCACATGCTTCTACAGCTCTTATCGCACAATACTTCGATGTCAACAACAAAATGTTTGGTTATTTGATGGAGAAAGAAGTGACAGCTGTAAACAAAGTATTGAACGACATCAAACGTCCGTTTACTGCTATCATGGGAGGTTCTAAAGTATCTTCTAAGATTGAAATCATTGAAAACCTGATGGACAAGGTGGATAACCTAATTATTACCGGCGGGATGACTTTCACCTTCGAGAAAGCCATGGGCGGACAAATTGGTCTTTCACTTTGCGAAGAAGACAAATTAGATCTGGCACTTGACCTCATGAAAAAAGCCAAAGAAAAAGGTGTAAACCTTGTATTGGCTACCGATGCCAGAATTGCCGATAAATTCTCTAATGACGCGAATGTGAAATTAGCAGAATCTAATGAAATTCCTGATGGATGGCAAGGTCTTGACATCGGCCCTAAATCAGAAGTATTATTTGCCAAAGTAATTAATGAATCAAAAACAATTCTTTGGAATGGTCCTGCCGGCGTATTCGAATTCGATAAATTTGCCGAAGGTTCAAAAGCAATTGGTTTGGCAGTTGCCGAAGCTACTAAGAATGGAGCATTCTCACTTGTAGGTGGTGGTGACTCTGTAGCTTGTGTAAACAAATTCGGTTTGGCCGATCAGGTTTCTTATGTATCTACCGGTGGTGGTGCATTGCTCGAAGCTATCGAAGGCAAAAAACTTCCAGGTATTGCCGCTATCGAAGAGTAATTTTATTCTTTACTTATACAGAAAGGCAACCCCAATTGAGGTTGCCTTTCCCTTTTATCAAATGTCTTTCGGTTATATAGCAATCATGAAAAGATCTGGCTTTATATTCTCTCTTATTATTTTATTCTTCTCTTGTCAAACCCCAAAGACCAAGGAAGAAAGATACACAGACTTAAAACCGCTTAAATTAGGTGCAATGTCCTCCATGGACTACCTTCCATTTGTTATCGCAGAAAAACAAGGTATGTATGATTCATTGGGATTAGACTTAACCATTGTCAAATTCTTCTCTGCCAATGAACGTGATGCCGCCTTTCAATCCGGGAGTATAGACGGAACTGTTATAGATTACACGGGAGCAGCCTTACAACATGCCAATGGTATTCCTCTTGGGATTGTGATGAAGAATGATGGTTACTTTCATCTTATCGCAGGAAAGAATAAGAACATTCATACAGTAGAGGAATTAAAAGGGAAAAATGTAGCAGTATCTCGTAATACGGTTATTGAATACAGTACAGATCAGGTATTAGCCCAAGCCGGTATTCCTGTCAACGACATAAATAAACCCGAAATAAACAAGATTCCTCTCCGACTTGAAATGCTTCAAAACGGACAAATTGATGCTTCTATCTTCCCCGATCCTTTTGCTACCATTGCTATTAAGAATGGGCACAGTTCATTAACTACCACACAAAATTTGGGTATTTCCGTCACAGGAACCATGTTTACTGCAAAAGCCCTCCAAGATAAAAGAAGAGAAATAGAAGTATTAATTAAAGGATATAACGAAGCTGTAGAATATATGAATAGCCACGCACAAAGCGAGTGGGCTAATATATTGATAGAAGACGCAGGAATACCCGAAGGATTAACCAACAGTGTAACACTTCCCAAATACAAAGAAGCGACTCTTCCTTCTGAAAAAGACCTGACTTATACCATAGAATGGCTAAAAGGCAAGAATCTGATAGCTCCTGACTATTTGGGAGAGAATCTGGTCGATACAATTAAAGGCATAAAATTCGGAAAGTGAGTACGGTAAGTATACATACATCTGAATGTCTACGGAATACGTTATGTAAATGGAAATCAAACCTATAAATGACTTTAAATTAAAAATGAAACGAATTTTATTTCTATTAGTTTGCTGTGTAGCATTAAGTACTGTTTCTGCGCAAGAAACCGAAGAAACCAAAGCCGACATCAATAAAGTTGTAAACACTCTTAAAGAGCGCATCCGATTAATGGGATATGCACAAGTAGGATACACATACAATGATGCCGATGAAGCCGATAACAATTTCGATATCAAAAGAATCATTCTCATGGCCGAAGGAAAGATTACCAAAGAATGGTCACTCTACTTTATGTACAATTTTAACAGTGGCGGTAATCTTCTCGAAATGTATACAGATTATCACTTCCTCCCCGGATTATCTGCTCGCTTAGGACAATTCAAGATACCGTACACAATAGAAAGTCCGCTATCGACTACCGTTGTGGAACTTATTGATTGTTACTCTCAGGCTACCAACTACCTGGCAGCCATTGGTGGTTCTCACGACCCATTACGTGGTTCCACCGGCGGTCGCGATTTAGGATTTATGCTTTACGGCGATTTGTTCGAGAAAAAGCTGACATACAATATCGGAGCTTTTAATGGTCAGGGAATTAATAATAAAGATAAAAACAGCCAAAAAGATTTCGTAGGAAATTTAATGGTAAGACCTCTTACTTGGTTATCGCTGGGCGGATCTTATATAAAAGGAAAGGGGCATGCCATTGGGACTTCCATTGTAAACCCCGACATTAAAATCGGAGACAACTATACGCGCGACCGCTGGGCAGTAGGTACGGTTATCGAAACTAAACCCATTAGCATTCGTTCGGAATACTTAGGAGGAAAAGACAATAAAGTAAAAAGCGACGGTTATTATGTTACAGCTTCCTACCATGTAGCGCCCAAACTGGACATCATTGCCTCTTATGATTATCTGAACAAGAATAAAGACATGAGCTACAAACAAACCAATTATGTGGCAGGCGTGCAATATTGGTTTTATCCTCGCTGTCGTGTACAAGCACAGTACACTTACAAAGACAGTAAATTTGAAGGATATGCCAACATGATACAAGCACAAATACAGGTAAGATTCTAACGCTGTATCAACCCAATCAGGAAAATTAATAAGATATAGCCGGCCAAAACAATAGTCAGCAATCTCTTTCGATATCCCGAATAAGAAGATAGTTCATGATCTTGTTGTTCGGGATATTGTTTTCTACGGAAATACAGAAAACCTGCATAAACGCCCCACCCTATCAGCATACCTGTAATCATACCGGGCAATACATCTGATAAGAAATGTACCCCCAAATAAAGTCGGGAATAAACCATTATAATGGCCCAGGCAAAAACAGTCCACCCGTATGGTTTGTATCTAAATAAAAGGGTGGTAAATGTGGCTATACCGAAAGAGAAAGTAGAATGACCGGATATAAATCCGTACAACCCTCCGCCGGTATATCCTAATACGGTTTTTACCTCATTTACAAAATCGGGGTGAAAAGTTGGCCTTAAGCGCTGAAAAAAAGGCTTAAATATAAGTCCTGAAACCAGATTTCCTACAAGTACTACGGTAATAATAGCAATAATCACAGGCAAATATTCCTTTCTGTCCTTTTTATAAACTAATAAAAAGAACAGAAAGACTACAAAAGGTATCCAAGCTATCATTCCCGAATACAGCAACATCCCCTGATCCAGAAATGAACTATGAGCATTATTGATGGCGAGGAACCACTTGCGTTCCCAAAACAGTATATCTTCGAGCATATATTAAATTTATACACAAATATAAGAAACTGTTTCGAATTATGTTGTTACCACAAGTCACTTAACACTAATGAATAATCAATTAGCTTATCACACCGCATAATGTAATGGCTAAATTCCGGCTTATAAGCATTCAATAATAATTTGTTATACAGTTTACACTGTTCACTCTGCCAGTTTACAGTAGTATTCCATTTATTTTCTTTCCAGTCGTATGTACGTTCAATGCATTTGTCTTTTGCTATATAGGCTTGTGTATAAATGCTTTTTGCTTCCTTTTCGGAAGTGTCTGCCAATTCCTCGGAAAGTTTTAAATAACTCATGGCAAACTCTTGCAGTTCATCCAGTTGCCTGCTTCTGCCCCAAAGAGGCCCATATTCTCCGCCACCACATCCTAAACCTTTGGCGTAATGGGTTATAGCCCAGAGCTTTCCTCTATAAGATGCATGATACAATGCGGTAGCATACTGATAAGCCAAAGAGCTTTTCAAAGGATTACTCTTGCTGCTCTCTATTTGTTTTTTCAGTTCAATCATTCTTTTGCAGAATTGAAGTTTATTATCATATCTACCTAAGAAATTCTTCCTGTCTATTTCACTCCAAGAGCTGTAAGCATCGGGATTATAATTCCAAACCTCTGTAAATGTACTCCGGTCTACCAAATAACTTAGTATATTCTGGCGAGAAAGAAACTCTTCGCCTAAGCGTTCAAGGTAAGGTATTGCTTTTTTAAACTCTGCCAGCCTTATATACTTAGTAGCTATCAGTTCATCGTAATAGTTTTCATTCTTATAGCAATGGGCTACTATAAATTTATCAAGCTTTGTTTTAGGCTTACTATACAAATACTGTTTATAAGCCAGCACATTGTTTAAAGGAATGGTATCAAGATGAGAGAATATGGGAGTTGAATAATCATCATTCCAAAACCAACTTACCGAATCTGCTTTTTCTGTACGATACTGAAAATGCCTGCCTCTGATCTCTGTTTTTAATCCGATGAGCCCACAAACCCGGTTGGTGTCTTCATTCTCTTGGAAACCGGGCACCCAATGATAATCGACCAAACGTTCCAATACATCTGTGTACCTGTTTCTATATCCATAGATTCTTTCTTCAGCAAAGGGTGTTTGCTCTACCATTTCAAACAACCATTGAAGCTGCGTCAACAATTTCTCTTCGAACCCTCGATCGTATTTGCACAGCACTGCGTCATACAACATTCGCAACACGCGTATATTGTTATGCACCGGCACACTTCCTTTCATTTGTTCTGCTTTCAAAAGCATCCGGTTGGCTTCCTTATAATCTCCATCCAGAAAGATTAGATAGGAAGCCACGGATTGCCAATAAGCCGGTTCAGGTGTTTTATTCTCTTTTACTACTTTATGGGCCAACCGAACTAATTGCTGAAAGCTTTCTCGTTCTTTCTCATAATCAGTATTTTCATACCATGCTATGTAAGAACCATGCGGAATCCATTTTTGTATAGTTCCATATTCTGCCCTGCGAATTATAGGGGCTATCAACTTTGGTAATTCCTTATAGCCGGGCATATATTTATAAATTAGTTCAATCTTCCCTATCTCACTATCGGGTTCGCCCAACTTGGAAAGACACCAATTCAAGCTTTGCAAATCATTGGTCAGTGAATAAATAAGAGCAGCCTTTTCATATTCCTCTCGCTTAAAATAGATGCTTCCAATGTAAGAACTACACATTATAGTAATATAGTTTTGAGGCAAAGCAAGTACTTCCTCTTCCCACAGCCTTATACAATCATCGTAGGCCAGCATCGTATAGGCTGCTCTGATAGCCTGAAGCAAGTAGCGAAGTTTCAGCTTCTCTCCTTTATAGGCCACGGCTTCCTCGTAAATTTCTTTTAAATCCAGATATTTCAAATCTTCTTTGGTAGGATAATACCAAGAATCTGTACGCTTGAAACGAGCCATCTCGCATTGCTTAGCCAAAAGCAAATAAGCCACAGCCTCCTTATCGTTGGTTTTCAGCAGATAATTCAAGAACTTATTGCCTGTGTCTTTATTTATCCGTTGCCATTCTTCAAAGTTTTCGAAGACATCATTTACTTCCGCATAAAGTGTATACACAGCTTCTACAATTTCATCGGCTTCTACTTTCCGATTGACATATTCATGCCATAGACGAATATTCTCATCTGTTTTCTCTTTTTCGGAAGCCGATTGTTCAACGGGAACTATCTGAAAGAAAGCATAATCAGACGGACTTGGGTAATACATCGGTCCGCAAGCATATATTTTACCCGATAAAGCAGCTATCAATAAACTAATTGCTATATAGTGTTTGTATTTCATGGTCGGTATATTTTGATAGATTTATAGAATCAAGGTGATACAAAATAACTTCATTCATTAGGGAAGGATAGTATTCCTTCACTGTTTCTTTTACCTTCCGAAGCGTTTCATAAGAAGATTCTTCAAGACGCAACATATCTCCGCTTCTCACCCACTTATCCTCTAAATAATGATCTTTTACCACCTTGTAAGCGGAAGCAACGGTGTTTTCGTAAAGAGTACTATCCTTTACATTTACTTTACGAAACAAAGACAGAAATTCTTCATTCCTAAAGCCTATCACCCACGAGAAAGTAGGATAAGCTATAGCCAAAGGGAGATTATATTGACTTAAACCTTTGACATAAGGCTGTACATCATTCACATCCAAAATAGAATTTTCAGTATCTTTTGCTTTAATATTCCCTGTATTATAGCACATCAACACTCCTTTATCTACAGGAGGAACCGGCATTTTAAGTTGATGCAGCCTGATAGTGACCGATAAAGAAATTGTTTTTTGCATTAACTCCTCTTTTGCATTTTGCAAAAAATCGAAGTAGTTTTGCTGTGTACTCCTTGTCCAATCGCAATCAAATTGAATTTCTCTAATCTGGGGCAAGTCATTGGTGTTTGCCATTTTTTCTATGCGGTTCAGAATTTTTGCAACCAATAATTGAGGATCTCCTATCCTCATAGCCTCGTTAGTGATAAAAATGGTAGGTACTATCTCGATATTCTCCGGAATGCTATCTTTAAATATTAAAGTACCTACAGGTATGGTACTCTTAACCATTCTCTCATCATATTCATAATCAACATCAAAGAAACGAAGGTATATTTTCCGAATATGATTCTTTTGCAAAAACTTCTGTTCATATTCATTTAGAGAAAACACGGTTTTCCAATAATAAACAGAGGCAATATTTATACAAGAATCAACTGTCTCATCCTTATGCATTGAAACAATCTTAGTTTTCTGCCTGCAAGAAGACGACAAAAAAGCGATCAGTATAAAAATAAGTATTCGATACATCATGTTCTTTCTATATTTTCACGTAAAGTTAGAAAACAGAAAGCTACAAATGATAAAAAGGAATTTGATTTGTATGAAATGGGGGTTTTATTGTATGAAATGCAAAACAAAGCACTTTCGTAAGTTTCATTTTTCTTTAAGAAGAATAAGATTTTGTATCTCCACCAAAGTGCTTGATAAGTTCCCTGCAATATATTTTTTTGTTTTGCTGCAAAAAGTGTTACCGACCAGTACTGGTGGGTAACACCGAGCAGTACTGGTGGGGAGTACCGAGCAGTACTGGTCGGTAAAGGTAGTTTGCAGGGAAAATAAAATTTAGTTTGGTCAGACCTAACGAGGCAAAAGGTCGGACCTAATTATTGAAAAGGTCCGACCTAATGTAGCGTTAAGTCCGACCTTTCAGCAGAACCGGTTTGTGAAATCACTCCACAAACATTATTTT
This sequence comes from Bacteroides sp. 224, assembly GCF_010500995.1. GTDB lineage: Bacteria > Bacteroidota > Bacteroidia > Bacteroidales > Bacteroidaceae > Bacteroides. Next base: position 24,323 of record NZ_QVMK01000009.1, read on the forward strand.
TTCCGGAAAATCAGGAAGTTTGTATTTTCTCGTTTCAAACGTTCCGAAACACCAAGCTCATGCAAATCGCCTTCTTCATCTTTGTAAATTCCATAAGCCTCTCCTCCTGTCAGATAAATAGCATTTGTAATTCCCATATCTGCCATTCCTTCCGAAAAGTCATACAGTGATTCTCTTTGAGTGCTTTCTATAAAAAACAGGTTATCACCTTGTTGGGCTAACGCGCGCCTTAAAGCTTTTCCTTTTAATTTATTCTCGGCTACTTCTCCGTCTGCTACTAAAATATATTGCCTGAAAAAGTCACCTTGATGTTCTGTACAATAGTCTTTAACCTCATCTGTTATTGAATTACCCATTAAGATGTTTCCTTCAATAATAGCCACATAACCGCTTTTTCTTTTACCTCTGGCTATTTGCTTTCCTTTTATCACATAGTCTCCCAAAATTTCTCCATTATCTTTTCTTATGTCAGCCGCTTCAACTGCCATATATAAATCGTCGTCTACTTGCGGCCAGCCTATAGATAACTCAGCCCGCAAGTTGATTAAAGAATAGATTTTTAAAGAAACATCATTGATGGTGTCATTCGTAATGAGTATCCGACTTTCTTTTTGAATAATATCATTGCAAAGGCTGTCGGAAACAAGCATTGATTCTACCTGTTTTTTAATTCCGTCTTCAAGAACAACAGGGTTCTTCCTTGTGTGGAATATTAAAAATATGACTCCTACCAGCATTAATATACCAACTAAGATTACCCATATCAATAAACCATTCTTCCTCTTCTTGGAAGAATTTCCTAAAACCTGTATTTCATCTTCTTCGTTGCGCATTGTAATAATCTTCAAATTTCTTTTTCAATTAACGATTTGAGTTGTTTTAAAGCCTCTCTGGAAGCCGTTAATACAAAAGATTCATTCAGAGAGATATCAGATAAAACCAATTGTTGTTTTCCTATATTAATTCTGAAAAGATATTCCCGGTTGATAATAACACTTTTACCAATGCGAATAAATATCGAAGCTTGCTCACCCAACTGATTTTCAAGCAATTTCTGAAAATGAGATAGATTGAATGTAAACAGATGCTTTGTATTGTCATGCAATATCATGGTTGAGTAATTCCCGTCCGAAGAGATATACACAATTCGGTTGGGAAGCACTCTGAAAAGCTCATTGGAGGTTGATATGATGACTGGTTGGATCATAAAGAAAGGTTAATCACCACATATTCGGAACGAGTACCTACACGGAATTTACCTCCCCAAATACCCATACCCGAACTTACATAAATATGACTGTCTCCTTTCTTCAAATATCCGTATGCATCTTCATAAATGGCATCGGTTACCCATGAAAAAGGCCATATCTGCCCGTGATGTGTGTGCCCGGAGATTTGCAAATCTATTTTTTTTCTTTCAACCTCTTCCAATTCATAAGGTTGATGATCCAGCACAATAACAGGTTTCGACATATCAAGTCCTTCGGTCAAATCGGCTAACTGTTTTCTTCCATGATAAGATCTATCGTCACGACCCACAATGTAAAAACTGTCATCTATAAGTACAGCCTTATCCATCAAAAAATGAACACCCGCTTTCTCCATAAATTCTTTGCTTGCATTGATGTCAGAAATGTATTCATGATTGCCCGGTACCGCATAGATACCATATTTCGACTTTATATCTTTAAACATGGGAGCTAATTCACGTTCATTTAACGGACGAACATCATTGTCGATCAAATCTCCTGCTATCAGTACAATATCCGGATTTTCTTTATTGATTAATTCAATCCATCTGCCAAACTCTTTCTTTCCGATACTATAGCCCAAATGCATATCGCTAAAAGCAACGATTTTCAGTGGTTTAGTTGAAGAAACGGTTTTATTCAATGCAATATCCAGCTCTACCCGCTTCTTGTTATGGTAGGTAATATTTCCTACAAGTAATACAACACCTACTAACCCAACAATTACTCCAAAGCTTATCCAATTATTATACAAGATATTGCCCATTGGAATAATATTGAAAATACGAATGACATCCAACACAAGAAATATCAAGAAGAAATAAGCAGAAGTAATAATCCATGAAGTACCCAAATTATAAACAAATGAAGTTATGCCGAAGGGTAATGATTTACCTGCAAAAAAGAAAATAAACAAACTTAATATGGCAAGTATGCCAAGCCCTAAAACAATTCCACGGGCAGGTAGTACTCTTGGCAAGAGGTACACCAATCGATAGATGACATACACATTCATACCAAGCATTATTGATATCATCAAAAAGAAATAAATAGCCTTCATGTTATTTAATGAATTTGAATTTGCGGCAAATATAACTAATTTGTCAAGAGTAACTTTATTTGTAGTTAACTAAAAAAGAAGGTTTAGACTTGGTTATATTTAATTAAGTAAGTAAAAAGCACTGATCTTATCAGACCAATGCTTTATACTTTTATTTAGTCACAGACGCTTCTGTGATAGGTATACTTACTCATCGCAAGCGAGTATAACCCTCCAATTAATCCTATATCTAATACAGTGAAAAACTAAGAATATAACAAGCCTAAACCTTTTTTGTTCGGATAGTTATAAAAAAAATACAAGTTTTCCGAAATAGGTCACAGAAAAAGCGTAGTAACCTAATTATGATTTAACATTATTGAACCGGAGTTTCTCTTTTTTGTTTATACTATAAGATAATAACAATTATACAATATGGAATTCAAATATCAATACCGAAAATACTCTCTGATAGCAATGCTTCTCATTACAGGAATCGCTATCTTTACAGAATCGATTCCTTATTTGGGTGGTTTGCTGGGCGCTATGACCATCTACATCTTACTACGAAAACAAATGAGTTTTTTGGTAGAAAAGAAAAAGTTCAGAAAAAGCTGGGCCGCAATCTTGTTATTAATAGAAACAATTTTGTTCTTCCTGATTCCCCTGTCTGTTATTGTTATTCTATTGGTAGGAAAAATCAGTAGCATGGAAATTGATGCTCAATTTATTATTGATCCGGCACAAAGAATAGTCGATTTTATAAAAGAAAAAACAGGGTACAACTTATTCGAAGTAAAGAATATGAGTTCCGTAGTATCATTGATACCACGTATTGGTCAGTATTTAATGAATGGAATCAGTAGCTTTGCCATCAATATATTCGTACTCATATTTGTATTATTTTTCATGTTGATAGGCGGAAAAAAGATGGAACAATACATCTACGAAATACTCCCTTTCAGCAATGAAAACAAAAAAGAAGTACTTAGAGAAACCAATCTAATTGTTACATCCAATGCCATTGGCATCCCTCTGCTTGCTATTATACAAGGAGGTATTGCCCTTGTAGGATACTACATATTCGATGCTCCGGCTCCATGGCTACTTGGCATATTAACTGCTTTTGCTACTATTATACCGATGGTAGGAACAACTATTGTCTGGCTACCGGTGGTTGTGTACATGGCATTAACCGGCAATTGGACCAACGCCATTGGTTTAATGATATTTGCAGTTCTTATTATTACCCAGGTTGATAATCTGATCCGTTTTATTCTTCAAAAGAAAATGGCAGATACTCACCCTCTCATCACTATATTCGGGGTTGTAATTGGGTTAACTTTATTTGGTTTTATGGGAGTTATTTTTGGTCCTTTACTTTTGTCAATGTTCATTCTTCTTTTCAATATCTTTAAAAAGGAATATCTGGGGAATAATAATGATTGAAAAAGGATAAACAAAACCTTTCTACCAAAAAAATGTGTACTTTTGCACTGCATAACAAATTGAGATATGGAATCGTTAACAACAGATATACTTGAAATTATTATTTTATCAATTATTGGTATTCTCTTACTTATACAATTGTTCTATTATTTAGGATTATATAACCGGATACTCCGCCATAACAATGCCCGAAAAAAAGGAAATATCCGGTTCTCGGAAGAACTGCCGCCTGTATCTGTTGTTATCTGTGCCAAAAACGAATCGGAAAATATACGCAGATATTTGCCAGCCATTTTGGAACAAGACTACCCGCAATTCGAAGTAATTGTTATTAATGACGGCTCCACCGATGAGAGCGAAGAGCTTCTCACAGTTCTTGAAGAAAGATATCCTCATTTGTATCATAGCTTTACACCAGCCGGATCTCGTTACATCAGTCACAAGAAGTTAGCTTTAACATTAGGTATAAAAGCAAGTAAATATGATTGGGTAATATTTACCGAGGCAAATTGTACTCCTGCAAGTAAAAACTGGCTTAGACTAATGGTTCGTAATTTCACTCCCGGCACCGAAGTTGTATTAGGGCACAGCGGATACGAACGTGTAAAAGGATGGTTTAATAAACGAATCTCTTTCGATACTTTGTTTTTCTCTTTGCGGTATTTAGGATTTGCATTAGCCAAGAATCCTTATATGGGAATTGGCAGAAACATGGCCTATCGCAAAGAACTCTTTTTTAAGAATAAAGGATATTCGGCTCACCTCAATTTACAAAGAGGAGATGATGATTTATTCATCAATCAGATTGCCAATAGTAGAAATACAAGGGTAGAAACAGATCAGCAAGCCATTATGCATATCAATCATTCCGGTTATTATAAAGATTGGAAAGAGGAAAAAATGAGCTATATGGCCACTTCAAGCTATTTTAGAGGTATGCAACGCTATATACTTGGGTTCGAAACATTCTCAAGAGTACTATTCTATTTAATAATCATAGCTACCATCATTTACGGCAGTATGACTAAACACTGGTTGTTGGTAGGCATTGCCCTACTTGCATGGATCATACGGTATGCATTCCAGGCTGTCATTATAAACAAAACGGCCAAAGAGTTGGGAGAAAAACGCAGATATTACCTGACATTGCCTTTCTTTGATTTGCTACAACCCATACAGTCGCTACAATTCAAGCTTTATCGAAAATCACAAGGAAGAGGAGATTTCATGAGAAGATAACAAATAAATTGTTATTGCTATTCATATCTCATAGAAGTAGCCGGATTTATCTTGGTAATCAGGAAAGAAGGTCCAAGCATCATCAATACAGAAGCCAATAGAGTACCTATATTAATCAGAAGGAAGATCCATATATTGATAGACATGGGAACAGAATCTGTATAATACGTCTCCGGATCTAATTTCAACAGATGAAACTGTGTTTGCAAAAAATAGATTGTCAATGCAATGGCATTCCCCCAAAGCATCCCTTTCCCTATCAAGAAGACAGAAAGCCATAAGAAGACCTTACGGATATTATAGTTAGAAGCTCCCAATGCTTTAAGGATTCCAATCATATTAGTACGCTCCAAAATAATAATAAGTAATCCCGATATCATAGTAAAGCCTGCTACCCCAAGCATTAAAACCAGAATTAGCCACACATTCATATCAAGAAAGCCGAGCCAATCAAAAATTTGAGGATTCAGTTGCTCTATATTCCGAACGAAATAGTAATTGCCATACCTATCTTCTTGCTGATCTGTAGCTTCTGCAATCCGATCGGTAACAATACTCAATTGATTATAATCTTTGATTTGTATTTCAAGACCGCTCACCTGCCCGCGTTGCCATCCGTAAAGACGATTAACGGTATAAATATCAGTCAGCAAAAAGTAGTTATCATATTCAGAAGAGTTGGTTTGATAAATACCTTTAATGGTTAATCTACGGGCACGAATATCATTTTCAAAATAATACGTATATATCTTATCTTCTAACTGAAGTTTAAGTTTATTGGCCAGTGTTTTGGATATAAGCACCTCATTGCTTGCCACCGAATCGGTAAAAGCCGGTATTTCTCCTTCCAACAAATGAATACGAAAGAATTCATAATCATACTCCTGCCCTACTCCTTTTAAAATCATTCCCTGAAACGAATCATCCGTCTTTATCATTCCGGGCTTAGTAGAGTATCGCTGTACCTGATCTACCTCAGGATCACCGTACAAAGCATTTATCATACTATCTGCCACAAAAATGGGATAGGTTTCGAAAGAGCGAACCGCATCAAAATTACTAATTTGAATATGAGAGCCGAAACCAATTACTTTACTACTCACCTCTTTCTTAAACCCGATTACCACAGCAACCGCAATAATCATTACAGCCAGCCCGATAGCAATACCGGCCATAGCTATTAATACAGCAGGACGAGAAACTTGTTTGTTCCCATCATTATCCCGATATATTCGCCTGGCTATAAAAAGTTCAAACACAGGAGTTAGGAGTTTAATTTAGCAATTAGAGTGTTCTGCCCGGATAAGCTTCCAAAGCTTTTTCAAGAACAACCAATGCACGCATCAGATCTTCTTTTTTAAGTACATAAGCAATACGAACCTCATTATGACCCAATCCCGGTGTAGTGTAGAAACCGGATGCAGGAGCCATAAAGACAGTCTGCCCTTCATATTCAAACTCGGACAAACACCAGGCACAGAACTTATCAGAATCATCAACCGGCAATTTGGCAACCGTGTAAAAGGCTCCCATTGGAATTGGAGAATAGACTCCGGGAATACGATTTAATCCGTCAATTAAGTACTTACGCCGTTCCACATATTCGTCATACATCTCGCGAGCATATTCTTCCGGAGCATCCAAAGAAGCTTCGGCAGCTATTTGTCCGATAAGCGGTGGACTCAAACGGGCCTGACAGAATTTCATCACAGCATCACGTACCGACTTGTTCTTAGTAATGAGCATACCAATACGTATTCCACATTCGGAATATCTTTTAGACACAGAGTCTATCAATACCACATTCTCTTCAATACCTTCTAAATGGAAAGCAGATATATAAGGAGATCCGGTATAAATGAATTCACGGTATACTTCATCCGAGAACAAGAATAAATCATGCTTCTTCACCATATCCCGAATCTGATTCATCTCTTTACGAGAATATAAATATCCGGTAGGATTGTTCGGGTTGCAAATCAATATACCTTTGGTACGTTCATTAATTAGCTCTTCAAACTTCTCTACTTTGGGTAGCGAGAATCCTTCTTCGATGGTAGTGGTTATGGTACGAATCTTGGCTCCGGCCGAAATAGCAAAAGCCATATAGTTGGCATAAGCCGGCTCCGGAACAATAATTTCATCACCAGGGTTCAAGCAAGACATAAAGGCAAAAAGCACTGCCTCCGATCCGCCGGTGGTAATGATAATGTCATCCGCAGTCAGACTGATATTAAACTTATTATAATAATGTGTCAACTTCTCACGATAACTTCTGTATCCGCCACTCGGGCTATATTCCAAAATACTACGGTCTATTTTGCGTATCGCATCAATGGCGGTTTGAGGAGTAGGAAGATCGGGTTGACCGATATTCAAGTGAAACACATGAGTTCCTCTTTGTTTAGCAGCATCAGCCAGAGGCGCTAACTTCCGTATAGGAGATGCAGGCATCTCATTACCGCGAATTGATATAGTTGGCATGTTTATAAAAATGTTACTATGAAATACTATGTTAGAGGTGCAAAGATAGAGTTTAGCCTATTACGAAGCAAACAAATACTTAACATTTTAAAGGATTGTAATAGATGAAAGAACTTTTAGAGATATTAAGGTGTTTTTTCAAAAGAAAAACGATAAATTTGTCACTTAGAATCTTAATTAAAATACCATAATGACTTTAAACCTCATTACGTTTGCTTCCGCACTAAACAAGAATGTAACAGTGCAAACAGCGCACGAATTAATATTAAGCGAGCTTGAAAATCATTTCTCGATAAACTTTGTCGACCACAAAGATATCCAAAAGCTCACCCAAGACGATTTTTCGATTATCTTCATAGCAACCGGAGGCGTAGAACGTTTAGTGATGCAGTCTTTTGAGTTTCTGCCAAGACCCGTAGTAATGTTGGCCGATGGCATGCAGAATTCATTGGCAGCCGCATTAGAGATTTCATCCTGGCTACGTAGTCGCGGAATCAAGAGTGAGATTCTTCATGGAGAAGTGAAAGCAATCATTCGCCGTATTCAGGCATTATCTAAAAACTTTCAGGCAGAGCGCTCATTAGCGAAAAAGCGCGTGGGAGTTATCGGTACTCCTTCTTCCTGGCTTATCTCAAGCAATGTAGATTATTTGCTGGCTAAACGACGCTGGGGAGTACAGTATATTGATATTTCTTTAGAAAACGTACAAGAAAGATTCGCCCAAATTTCCGATGATGAAGTGGGAGAAGCTTGTGTTGTTTTTACCAATAAAGCTTTGGCTTGCAGAGAAGGTTCTCCCGAAGATTTAATAAAAGCCATGCGCTTATACCGTGCTATCAAGCAAATTTGTACGGAAGAGAATCTTGATGCAATAACCCTCAGTTGCTTTAAGTTAATGGATCTTACTGAAACAACCGGCTGCCTGGCACTTTCGCTATTGAATGACGAAGGCATTCTTGCCGGATGCGAAGGAGATCTTCAGTCCATATTCACCCTTCTGGTTATTCAGGCATTAACAGGTAAAACCGGATTCATGGCAAACCCATCAATGATAAATTCGAAAACAAATGAGGTGATCTTTGCCCATTGCACAATAGGTGTTAAACAAGCCGAGCAATATATCATTCGCAATCATTTTGAATCCGAAACCGGAATTGCCATACAAGGAATTCTACCTACGGGAGTTGTTACCATTGTAAAATGTGGGGGCGAATCATTAGATGAATATTATTTGGCATCCGGCATGCTTACAGAAAACACGAACTATATAAATATGTGTCGCACGCAGGTACGCATTAAGTTAAACAACTCTGCCGGGTATTATTTAAAAAATCCGTTGGGCAATCACCACATTGTTATACAAGGGGATTGCGTAGACATCTTGAATGATTTTTTCCATGCAAATTCTTGTAAGAGAATAGAATAAATAGAGAAATACGCTTTTACCACCCCATTATATACAGACAAATAAGAAAACAAAATGAGTGATTATCGCATTTTAGTAGTAGATGATGAAGAAGATTTATGTGAAATCTTGAAATTCAATTTGGAAAACGAAGGTTATGAAGTAGATACCGCCAACTCTGCCGAGGAAGCTCTCAAAATGAACATTATAAGTTACGACTTGCTGTTGCTGGATGTAATGATGGGAGAAATCTCCGGATTCAAAATGGCCAACATATTAAAAAAAGACAAGAAAACATCCAGTATACCTATTATCTTCATCACAGCTAAAGATACAGAGAATGACACCATCACCGGATTTAATCTGGGAGCCGATGATTATATCTCCAAACCATTTTCATTACGCGAAGTCATTGCCCGTATCAAAGCAGTGCTCAGGCGCACTTCCAAAGAAAATACGGAAAAGGCTCCGGAACAATTAATTCATGAAACATTAATCATTGATGTTACTCAAAAGAAAGTAAGCATTGATAACAAAGAGATAGCCCTTACCAAAAAAGAATTTGAGATACTCTTTCTTCTCCTTCAGAATAAAGGACGCGTATTTTCCCGCGAAGATATTCTTGCCAAAATATGGAGCGAGGAAGTGTATGTATTAGACCGAACCATTGACGTTAACATTACCCGATTGCGAAAAAAAATTGGTAAATACGGTAAATGTATCGTGACAAGATTGGGCTACGGTTATTGTTTTGAAACTAAATAATAAGATCCGGACTATTTATGTCTAAAAGCTTCAAACAATTCTTTTCTTTAGACAGAAAACTATTTTTCTCTGTAATCGGCATATTTATCATCTTTGTAGGTTGTTTTATTGCCTATCAGTACCAACGGGAAAAAATCTACAAAATAGCATTGTTGGATATTCGCTTACAAGATTATAATAACTTGATCAATCTGGAAATCCAGCAACATCACCAGGATTCATTGCAATTTGAAGACTATGCTAATGTTCCGAACATACAACATCTTAGAATTACCATCATCAACTTTAACGGTGATGTTCTTTATGACAGCTTCGAAGGCGCTCACATACCAGATAATCACCAAGAAAGAAAAGAAGTTTCACAAGCATTAAAGTCAGGAAAAGGATATGATGTTCGCCGCTTATCCGAGACTACCGGCATTCAATACTTTTACTCGGCTACACGGTATCAGAATTACGTTGTTCGTACGGCACTTCCATACAGTAGTCAGGTGCAGGAGAGTCTGAAAATAGACATGCACTATATTTGGTTTTCTATTGTAATAGCGTTAACTCTCATTTTAATATTCTACAAATTAACCCGAAGATTAGGAAACTCCATCAGTAAATTGAAAGAATTTGCCCTGCGCATAGAGCATAATGAGCCGTTCAATTTGCCCATGCAATCGAGTTCTTCGGATGAATTAGGCGAAATCTCCCAACATATTATGCAGATCTACCAAAGATTGCATGAAACCAAAGAAGAATTATACATTGAACGGGATAAGCTTATAGCACACCTCCAAACATCTCGCGAAGGATTAGGCGTTTTTGATAAAGACAAGAAGGAGATTCTGGTAAATAACTTGTTTATTCAGTATACCAATATCATTTCCGATTATAATATGGAGACAACAGAAGAAGTGTTTGGTATTCTTGAATTGCAACCCGTTACCGACTTTATAAACAAAGGACAAAAGCGGCGAATGGGAAAGGACGAGAAACGAATGTCGCTCACCATTAATAAAAGCGGACGAACCTTTATGATAGAATGTATCATTTTTCAAGACCAGAGTTTTGAGATATCCATCAATGACGTTACCCAGGAAGAAGAACAAACCATACTGAAACGACAACTAACACAAAATATTGCTCATGAGCTAAAAACCCCCGTAAGCAGTATACAGGCCTATCTGGAGACTATTATATACCAAGATGTAGATCCGGAAAAGCAGAAAGCATTTCTAACCCGTTGTTATGAGCAAAGCAATCGTCTAACGCGTCTGCTTCGCGATATATCCGTATTAACCCGCATGGACGAAGCTGCCAACATGCTGGAAATGGAGAAAGTAGATATTTCGCAGGTAGTGGATACTATTATAAATGAGGTTTCGTTAGAGTTGGAAAGAAAGAAAATCACTGCTACCAATCATATCAGAAAGGATATTCATATACGGGGTAACTATTCTTTAATCTACTCCGCATTCCGAAATCTTATGGATAATTCTATTGCTTATGCAGGTACTGAAATACAAATTATAGTTAATTGTTTTCGTGAGGACGACAGTTTTTACTACTTTAGCTTCGCCGATACGGGAATAGGAGTTGGCAGTGAACACTTACAGCGCCTTTTTGAACGTTTTTACCGCATAGACAAAGGTAGATCACGCAAATTAGGTGGCACAGGCTTAGGATTAGCCATTGTGAAAAATGCCATTCTTATACACGGGGGAAAAATATCGGCTAAACAAAACCAAGGAGGTGGACTGGAATTCATCTTCACACTTGCTAAAGATAAATAAACAATGAAAACTATTAACTATTTTGTATTAATTACTCTTATTATTCTATGCTCATGTAAAAGCGGAAATGCATCCGGACAAGAAAAGGCAGAAGTAAAAGACTCCATACGCAAATTTGTATATACTGAGATTCCTACGATGTATACAGAGCCAGAACAACGAGCAAACTTTCTGGCGAAGCACTATTGGGAGAACTTCAATTTTGCAGATACCAACTATATCAATCTACCGGAGGTTACAGAACAAGCATGGGCTGACTTCTTGAATATTCTTCCTATTACTTCGCCCGATACTGCCGGAGAAGCTATCGAAACAGTATTTAAGAAAGCAGCTGTTGACAAAAAAATGTATCGCCATTTCATCGACTTAGCCGATAAATATCTATATGATCCTAACTCTCCCTTCCGTAACGAAGAATATTATATATCGGTGCTGGAAAGTATGATCAATGGCGATGTATTGGAAGATATTGAAAAAATTCGTCCCAAAGATCGTTTGAATATGGCTTTTAAAAACAGGCTTGGAACAAAAGCTACTAATTTTACCTATACTTTGGAATCGGGTAAACAAGGTACGCTATACAGCATTAAAACAGAGTATACACTCGTATTCTTTAATAATCCCGGTTGCAGTGCTTGTTTAGAAGCTATTGATCAAATGAAATTCTCTCTTCCTATTCTACAAGGAGTAATGGACAAAAAAATAACCATTCTTGCTATGTATGCAGACGAAGACAAGGAAGAATGGAGTAAACATAAAAAAGACATTCCTAAAGAATGGATTAACGGATACGATAAATCATTCATCATTGAAAGTAAGAGACTTTATAATCTGAGAGCTATGCCCAGTTTATACCTCTTAGATAAAGAAAAGAAAGTATTATTAAAAGATACAACAGTATCGGCTATTGAAGCATATTTAAAGAATAAATAAATCAAAGACCTCTTTTATTGTAGATATAAATATTCTTTCTACCTTTGCTCCGCATTGGTTCAAATACTCTCATTTACAGAGTACTGATTAAAAGGGAATCAGGTGAAAGTCCTGAACAGTCCCGCTGCTGTAAGTTTCGGAAAATGTTATGAACAGAACTAAGGCCACTGGATGAAGAATCCGGGAAGGCGTTCATAAACAGAAACGAGTCAGAAGACCTGCCATGCATACATTAATTACTGCTTTCGAGGAAAGAGCAAGAAAGGTATGGGAAGAAATCATTCAATCAAAGTATTTTTAGTATGGGGAGCATTTTGTAGTCTCATGGCTACAAGCGAACTGTGTGCGCAACAAAGCGAGGATACATTGCAAGCTTATAAGATCCCCGAAGTGGTGGTTTCTGAAAGATATCGTACACAAGAAGTAAGAGCTGCCTCTCCTACCCAAACATTAAACAAAGAACAGCTTAAAAGCCTGAATGCTTTACAGTTATCTGATGCGGTGAAGCATTTTGCCGGCGTAACCGTAAAAGATTACGGAGGCATTGGCGGACTAAAAACGGTTTCTTTGCGAAGTTTAGGATCAGCCCATACCGGTATTACATACGACGGAATTAGTGTAGGCAATATGCAATCAGGCCAAACAGATATCGGCCGCTTTTCTTTGGATAATGTAGACCGTTTAGTACTTAATAACGGACAAAGCGATAATATATTTCAGCCTGCCCGTTCTTTTGCTTCGGCCGGAGTTCTGAATATTCAAACATTAACTCCCTCTTTTTCGGAAGGAAAGAATACTAATATAAGTACCTCTCTTAAAGCAGGCTCCTGGGAGTTAATCAACCCATCTTTATTGGTAGAGCAAAAGGTTAATAACAAGTGGGCTTTATCACTTAATGGGGAATGGATGTCTTCAAACGGTCGATATCCCTATACTATGTATTATGCAGATAAGAATGACAGTACCTCCGGCGAAAAGCGAATCAACTCGTCTGTTAAAAAGCTCCGAACGGAAGTTGGACTGTTTGGTAATCTATCCGATACAGAACAATGGCGAGTAAAGGCATACTACTATCAGGCATCCAGAGGAATACCTGGCGCTACCATTATGTATTATAATTTTAGTACAGAACATTTATGGGATAAGGAGACTTTTATACAAAGCTTTTACAAGAAAGAATTCAGTCCTAAATGGGTATTCCAAACGGCTGCTAAATGGAATTGGAGCTATCAGAGATATTCGAATCCTGATTATAATAATGAATCCGGAACACAAGAGAATAAGTATTATCAGCAAGAATACTACCTTTCCGGCTCTCTTCTGTACCGTGCTTTTAACAATCTGTCTTTCTCCTTATCAACCGATGGCAGCATAAATACGTTGAATGCCAGCCAGGAAGGTTTTGCCTATCCCAAACGATATTCATGGCTTACGGCGATAGCCGGGAAATATGTAAACGAACAAATAACTGCTTCCGCTTCTTTGTTGGCTACCGTAGTTAACGAGGAAGTTAAGACAGGGGAAGCTGCCCGGAATCGCCGGAAACTGTCTCCGTACACAGGCATCTCCATTAAGCCTTTTGAAGAAGAAGAGCTCCGGGTTCGCTTTTTCTATAAACACATTTTCCGTTTACCGAGCTTTAATGATCTTTATTATCTCCAGGTAGGAAATAAAAAGCTCAATCCCGAGAACACTTCGCAGTTTAATCTGGGAGTGACTTACTCTAAGGAAATCAATGATTTTATTCCTTTTATAAGTGCAACCATAGATGCCTATTATAATAAGGTAACAGACAAAATTGTAGCTATCCCCAATAAGAGTACTGCCATCTGGACCATTGTAAATGTCGGCGAAGTAGATATCAAAGGGATAGATGCCACGGCCTCTGTTTCTCTGGAACTTTATAAAGATATCCAACTAAATCTCTCCGGAAATTATACCTACCAACGGGTTTTGGACGTAACTGCTTCTGATAGCAAAACCTATAAGCATCAGCTTGCCTATACTCCCCGCGTTTTTGGTTCGGGACATGCAAGTCTGGCAACGCCTTGGGCTACACTCTCCTACTCCTTGCTTCACTCGGGGAAACGATATGTAATGGGTGAAAACAAACCAGCCAACCGAATAGCCAGTTATAGCGAGCATAGCCTGTCATTAAGTAAAGACTGGATGATTAAGAAAGTAAAAACCTCGCTCCAGGTAGAAGTGCTTAACTTTCTGGACGAAACTTATAATATTGTCCGCTACTACCCCATGCCGGGGCGTTCGGTGCGCGCTACTCTCAAAGTTGTATACTAATATATAGATATGGAAGTATGAAGAAGATTTGTTATCTGCCATTAATCTTACTATTCCTCGCCTGTTTCTCCTCCTGTGATGATATGGAAGACATAGACACCAATCAACAAGAAAACGGAACAGTACAAGAAACGGGCACCGAAGAATTATACATACTCTCGGAAGGATTATTCAACCTGAATAATAGCACCCTGATGCGCTATACATTTAAAGACAACAAACGCATACAAGAATATTTCAGAACCATTAACCGCCGCGGATTAGGCGACACAGCGAATGACATGGCTATTTATGGTTCCAAATTATACATCGTAGTCAATGTATCCAGTCAAATAGAAGTCATTGACCTTCAAACCGGACAGTCGATAAAACGTATACCCATGTTGAAGGAAAACGGCAGTGCAAGGCAGCCACGCAATATTGCGTTCCACAAGAATAAAGCTTATGTATGCTCCTTTGATGGCACAGTAGCCCGCATTGACACCACCTCTCTTGACATTGACGGAATAGTGAAAGTTGGACGAAACCCTGACGGTATTTGTGTACAAAACAACAAACTTTATGTATCAAACTCCGGCGGATTAGATAATCCAAACTATGACAATACAGTTTCTGTTATAGACTTATCTTCTTTCTCCGAAACTAAAAAGATCTCTGTGGGAAGTAATCCGGGCAGAATTAAAGCAGACAAATACGGAAATGTTTATGTCGTAGTACGGGGCAACATTACAGACGGTAATTATGCGTTTAAGCGTATTGATAGTCAGACCGATGAAGTAATAGAAACAATGAATGAGCAAGTTTTGAACTTCGATATTGACGATCATATCGCTTACTTATATAACTATAATTATAGTACGAACGAATCCCGGATAAAAGTCTACGATTTAAATACTCAAACAACCATCCGCGATCAATTCATCACAGACGGCACAATATTAGAAACTCCCTTCGGCATCCATGTAAACCCATACAGCGGTAATGTGTATATCACAGAGGCTTATAATTATCAGGTTACCGGAGATGTTTTGTGTTTCAGTCCGCATGGTCAGCTTTTGTTTCGTTTAAATGATGTAGGTATTAACCCCAATACCGTTGTTTTTAGCAACGAAAGCTCGCAAAGCAACATTGATGAACCGGAAGAACCGGGAAAAGCATCGGCTTATGCAACCAAAGTTTTAGAATATTATCCGGCCCCCGGACAGTTTATGAACACTTCTGCCACGGCATATAAAGATGGCTTCACCACCAAAGATGTATTGACTTATGCCGACGAACTTATAAAGAAAAAATCCATTCTATCATTAGGAGGATTCGGAGGATACATAACAATCGGATTCGATCATACCATCCCCAATGTAACTGGTGCGTATGATTTCAAGATTTATGGTAATTCCTATTACAATTCGTTGGGTAAAGGAGGTAGTTCGGAGCCTGGCATTGTATTGGTTTCTAAAGATAGTAATGAGAATGGTCTCCCCGATGATGAATGGTATGAACTGGCAGGAAGCGAATATTATTCTGATAAGGTAATCCGGAATTACGAAATTACTTATTATCGACCTAAAACGCTGCTTTCCGAAATACAATGGAAAGATAATCAAAATTCGGAAGGTGTAATACCTCGAAATGGCTTCCACTCAAGTAACTCTTATTATCCTGCATGGATAGAAGCCGACGAAATAACATACAAAGGCACACGCCTCCCCGATAACGGTATTAACGAAGGAACCGGCTCAGCCGAAAACTGGGTGCAATACCCATTCCCCTGGGGATATGCCGATAATATGCCTAATAACTCGGAGTTTAGTCAATTCAAAATTGATTGGGCTGTAGATCAAAATGGCCAATCGGTACATTTGGATGGCATAGACTTTGTGCGCATCTACAGCGCCATTAATCAGGTGTGCGGATGGACGGGAGAGATCTCTACCGAAATATCTACCATAGAAGATTTACATTTCGAATAATAATCAATACATTAAAATGAGTTTTATGAAAAAGTTACCTTTATGGATGATGCTGATTGCAGCACTCGTATTCACAGGATGTAGTAGCGATGATGACAATGGAAACAACGAAAACAATGGAAATAATGGAAACAACAAAGACAAAGAAGAATACATTATTTCCTTTAATAACCTATTAAGCGAAAAGGAAACATCCTTTCTTGGCAAAAACGGAGTTGAAGAAGGCATGTATCTAAAAGAAGATTTTCAAGATACCCAAAGCTACATTCGCTTCAACCACTATTACAGCGAATACGGATTTGGAGGTGGATTTACCTATACCAATACTACCAATAAAACCACTCCCGGATATCTAAACCTCAGTGCAATAACCGGAACCGGTAAATACGAAGATACTTATTTGACTATTAAAACGGATAATTTCACAAAAGCCCGCCTTACGATTCTTAATCCTGCAAAGTATGCCCTAAAAGAAATGTGGATTACAAACTCCACTTATGCCTATTTAGCTATGAAAGATGGAAACGATGGTTATCTGAATAATACCAAGTTTGGAGTAGACGGAAAAGAAGATACATTTCTACTCACTATAAAGGCTTATAGCGATGCCGATAGTAGCATTGGCCATAAAGAATTCTATTTAGCTGATTTTCGAAATGGCAAATCAGCAATTGTTAATGATTGGGTAAGGCTTGATCTATCCGACCTTGCAAATACTAATTATTTAGAATTTGAGCTTACCTCAACAGACAATAATGAGTATGGAATGAAAACTCCTGCTTATTTCTGTATAGATGGAATTACTATAATTGAAAAATAAGACATAGCAACTTGCATATTGTAAATCGACTCTGCCAAGAAGATTTTAGTTATCAAAAACAGGGTGTAGATTTCATTATTCCGTACCTAAAGAGGAGGTGATAACTTTCAACGCAAAATAGAGCGATTTAAAGTTATCACTTTTCTTTTATTTCAAAAGAAAACACGATCAGAAGAAAGATATTAAAGCAAATATAGAACCAAATATCCATATTTCACTAAAAACAGCAACCATATTAACAAAATAATTCACCTCATTTCTCACAGCATTCCAGAATTCCGGCAGAATATTTATTAAGTGTTCAGAATTAATTCATATCTGAGCAGTCACCCCGATAGGGGTTATGCACATATTACCCCTGTCGGGGTAAATGCTTGCAGTTTAATTAATAGATGAATTAATTTTGAATACCTACTAAGTATACAAAATCATCTTTTTATTCCCCAAAAACAATCATTTCAGTGAAATGCTATATAGTACTTGGATCAAATGCAATAAGCATTTCATTCAAATGATTACTTCATTTAATGAGTTTGCTATATAGTAAAAGGAGGTTTAAGAGAAAAAATAAGTTAGTAAACATGCGAAAATTGGAACTCATGGAATAAAGACACCATACAGACAACTATTTTAAATGAACTCTTTTTGATTTTACTGTGGATTATTAGTAGTTTTGTATATTATTAATAATAACACTCTATGAATCTCAGAAATTTACTTCTTACCTTATGTGCATGCGTGATTTGTATAGCATGTAACAATGATCCTCATTTTATTACTGACGAAGCGACTCGTCAGCAGATAGAAAATGATCTTCTCGCCAAGCAACAAGCTTTACCACACGGCGACCTATTCAATGTTCTTAACCAAGAAATGACAACAAAGGAAAAGGAAGCCCTTCAGTTCCTTTATGCCTATATGCCTATAGGAGATATTGCCGATTACAGCGGCGATTTCTATCGGCAAAACATACAAGCTTCTTTCCAAGCTCAACGCGAAATGCCTTGGGGGCGCTCCATACCCGAAGTACTCTTCCGTCATTTTGTACTTCCCGTACGTGTGAATAATGAAAATATGGACGAAAGCCGTATGGTATTCTATAAAGAACTCAAAGATCGGGTAAAGAATCTTTCTTTATATGATGCAGTTCTGGAAGTAAACCATTGGTGTCATGAAAAAGTTATATATACTCCTTCGGATTCCCGCACCAGTTCTCCATTGGCTTCGGTTCGTACAGCTTACGGCCGTTGCGGAGAGGAATCGGTATTTACAGTAGCTGCTCTTCGTGCTGTAGGTATTCCTGCTCGCCAGGTATATACTCCTCGTTGGGCGCATACAGACAATAACCACGCATGGGTAGAAGCGTGGGTAGATGGCAAATGGTACTTCCTGGGTGCTTGCGAACCCGAGCCCGTTTTAAACATGGCTTGGTTCAACGAACCCGTAGCTCGTGGTATGCTTATGCACACCAAAGTATTTGGTAAATACAATGGCCCCGAGGATATTATGGAGGTAACTAACTGTTTCACAGAAATCAACGTAACAGAGAATTATGCACCGGTTTCTATGTTATCAGTAAATGTACAGGATAAAGAAGGCAATCCCGTACCCAACGCTTCCGTTGAATTCAAGCTATATAATCATGCAGAGTTCTATACCGTTGCCCAAAAAACAAGTAATGAGGAAGGTAAAGCCTTCTTGTCTGCCGGAAAAGGCGATGCCTTGGTATGGGTAACTAAAGACAATAAGTTTGGTTATCAACAAGTATCCTTCGGAAAAAACGATAGCGTAGTAATTACATTAAGCGAAAATGCTTCAGACTTTACTCCTATCAACCTTGAAATGGAAATTATCCCACCCGTAGAAGGAGCAATCAAGGTAGAAGTTACAGATAAACAAAAAAAGTATAACAGCTATCGTTTAAACGAGGAAGACTCCATTCGTAACATTTATGTATCTACTTTCTATACAGAAGAAAAAGCCAAAGAACTGGCTAAAGAATTAAATATAGATACCGATCAAACCATTCGCTTTATGATAGGAAGCCGTGGCAACTGGTCGTCTATAGAAACTTTCCTTCGTACTGTATCCGAAGAAGACCGCTCCAAAGCGATGCATCTGTTAAGTGTTATTTCGGATAAAGATTTAAGAGATATCCCAACTGATATTCTATTAGATCACCTTCATACTTCTAATCCACGTGTGAGCAATGAAATGCTTACTGCCTACCGCTCTTTCTTTAAAGAAGTTATTGACAGAAAAATACAGACTGCTACTCTCGGTGATGCATCATACAAATTAATTATGTGGGTAAACGATTCTATAAAAATAGACGACACTCTCAACCCTCAAAGAATACCTATTACACCTATTGGGGTATGGAAAACTCGTGTGGCAGACAGACACTCGCGCAATATTCTCTTTGTTTCAATGGCACGCAGTCTGGATATCCCTGCACGGCTCGAACCGGTAACCGGTAAGGTGCAATACATGAAAACAGATAGCTGGATAAATGTAGATTTTGAAGAAGGTACTCTTAGCATAAACTTTCAAGGCGATGTTGTAGCTTCTTACAAAGCCAGCAAGGTGTTGGAAGATCCCAAAGAAGGTACTCATTTTACCATTGCAAAGATTCTTCCAAACGGAAAACTTCAAACTCAAAACCTTGCCAGTTACGGTAAAGGAAATGGTTGGAGCGAACTACTTAAAAAGCCCTACACGTTGGATAAAGGAAATTATATCCTTGTAACCGGTACCCGTATGGCCAAAGGTAATGTATTGACGAAAGTTATATCCTTCCAAGTAAATCAGCAGCAAACTACTAAGATAGATTTGGTTATGCGCGAAAACACCGACGATATTCGTGTAATTGGTAACATTGATGCGGAAGCCAAATTCAACTTAGCCGACACCGGCAAAGAAACAAGCATTTTAGCAACCACAGGGCGCGGTTACTTCATTATAGGTATTCTCGGTTCTCGTCAGGAACCAACCAACCACGCTATGAGAGACATTGCTGCTGTTGCTAACAAGTTTAATGATTGGGGACGCAGCATGATTCTACTGTTTAAGGATGAACAGGATTGGAAGAAGTTTGATACAAAAGAGTTCGGCACATTGCCTACTACCATTACTTATGGTATTGATACTAACCAAGTTATCACTAAAATGATTGCCGGCGGCGTGAAACTGTCATCCAAAGATACGCTTCCGATATTTATTATCGCAGATACCTTCGGAAGAGTTGTATTTGTATCTCAGGGTTATACAATTGGACTTGGAGAACAGATAATGAGTGTTGTAGGCAGAATATAATTCTTATAATATGAAATCTAAATACCATCCAACTTATACCGGATGGTATTTTTTTTTGCCTGTTCCATAAAAAAACGACATCAATCAGAACGAAATAGTCTACAAATTTGTTACTTTGCCATCATACTAATAAACTAACGTTATGGAAAGGATTGCTAAAAGGTTAACAGATTTAATAGGTAACACCCCCCTCCTTGAACTGGAGAGTTTGAGCGAATGGGTAGGGAATAATAGTAGAATCATCGGTAAATTAGAATATTTCAATCCATTAGGAAGCGTCAAAGATCGGGTTGCCCTTGCCATGGTTGAAGATGCAGAAAAGAAAGGGCATCTCTCTCCCGGAGATACGATTATAGAACCAACCAGCGGGAATACGGGCATTGGGCTTGCTTTCGTATCTGCTTCCAAAGGCTATAAGTTAATTCTTACCATGCCCGATACCATGAGTCTTGAACGAAGAAATCTGTTAAAAGCCTTGGGAGCCGAATTAGTGCTTACTCCCGGTGCTTCGGGCATGAAAGGTGCCATAGAGAAAGCCGAAGCATTACACAAAGAAATAGATGGTTCCATTATCTTACAACAATTCGACAACCCGGCCAATCCACAAATACACACGTGGACCACAGCCGAGGAAATTTGGAGAGACACAGCAGGCAAAGTAGATATTTTTGTAGCAGGAGTAGGAACAGGCGGCACCATCAGCGGAGTAGGAAAACGTTTGAAAGAGCTTAATCCTGCAATCAAAATTATCGCAGTAGAACCGGCCGACTCTCCGGTATTATCGGGAGGAGCCCCGGGTTCTCATAAGATACAAGGTATTGGTGCGGGATTTGTGCCTAAGAACTTCGACCGCTCCATTATAGATCAAATCATAACCGTAAGCAACGATGATGCCATAGCCACAAGCAGAGAGCTTGCTAAAAGAGAAGGTTTATTGGTAGGAATTTCTTCCGGAGCAGCCGCCTTCGCTGCCATGGAAATAGCTAAACTAACAGAAAGTAGAGGAAAAAATATTGTAGTTATATTACCGGATACAGGAGAAAGGTATTTATCGACTGTATTATATGCTTTTGAGGATTATCCTCTCTAATAAGCCCCCCAAAAACAAGCGGCATAAACGCCTTCCACTCTTTCTGGAAGTCGTTTATGCCGCTATTATATTTTGCCGGGAGCAGTTATGCCACGGGCAAAGAAAGATTAAGGATAAACCAAACCGGTGGCACCCCAGCTTACAATGCCATCGGCGGCGGTGCCGACTAAGGCTGTGTTCATGGTAGTGTAGCAATCGGCTAAATATTCTTTAGCTGTGGAGTCGGTGGCGGCATTTGTATTTGCACCTACACCTTCGGTTAAACTGCTGTGTTGCCAGTAGCATGTGTTGGCTGAACCATCATTGTTCAAATATCATTGTGTGGTATGATTGAGCCATCGCCCAAGTTATCAAATTGTATTCTGGCTGTGTACATCAGCCCTGCCTGAAATGGGTTGGTGGTGCTATTGGTTGCTGCATTGAATTGCCCTCTAAAACCACCTTCTTCTTCTAATGCCACTTGTATAGATCCCAAAGGTTTATTTGCTACCGGAAACAAGGGGATATATACATCGAAGGTGTTTGTACTTCCTGCCGGGAAGCTGTAGTCGGTTAATGTATATTCGATACTGGTTTTTTGAGTAGTAGAGGACTGCGAGAAGCATGTGCTTCCTGCTGCCAGCACAACTTTCTGTGGAGCTACATCTAACGAGGGCTCTTTTACTCTGAATGTAAACTTGAGTACATACGCCATGTGCTCGAAGGCGATGGTGCTGGGACATTCGCCGTTTTCGATGGTAATGCCTTTGGCTATCATGGGTAGCTTTAGCCCTGCAAAGGGTTGGGCGCTGTTAGCCGATTGGGTACTGGGTACAACGACTTCTTTACCTAGATTTATATCGGCAAAGTATATTTTCCCGTTCGTAACGTTCACTCCACTTACATCGCCTACCGCTGTAAAGTTTGCTGTTTTGCCCTCGTTGGTAATATCAGTGGCGGCTTCAATTTTGTAGGTTGCTTTTATGGCGTTGCCGTATTCTGCGCGCACAAATATTTCGTCTCCTACCTCCCATCTTAGTTCCAGCTTTTCGGCTCCAAATACTCCGGTGTCGGTAACGCTCATGCGTGTATCGGCCGGTGCTGACATGGTTGCTGTAATGGTTGCTTTGGTGTTGGGGGTTTGTGGCTGTTGGTTCAGTACGTCATCGTTTGTACATGCCACTGTTGTTGCTATGGCTATTATGGCCAGTGCATGGGTAAATAAATTATTCTTTTTCATCGTAAGGTTGTTTAGAAAGTTAATAGATCGTTCAGCATATCTTCCAGCTCTTGCAATGAGTTTGTTTGCTGGTGTTTGGTTCCGATGTGTGTAGCTCTGGATCTGCTGCTTTGAAAAATACCTCCTCCGACTCCAACGCCGGGCAGTGTATTACTTCCAGTCATTACACTGGCTTCGTTTTGTACTTCAATCACCTCTATTTGAGGTTGCAAGTAGACTTGCTTGCAAGTTAAATTCTTCATATCTATATGTTCTTTTTAAAATGTCTTCAAAATTAAAAACACAAAACAGATATGACATCAACAGTTGCCATGTATTTGTTAGCAATGCGTAAAAGTATTTAGCAATGCGTAAAAAAAGGAGGGTTTAGCCTATTGGTTCAGCGTTTTCTCCACTGGCGAAACGTTAAACCCGTTTGTTTTTTAAAAGTACGACTAAAAGTAGAAGCGTGAGTAAAGCCTGACATTTCGGCTATTTGTTCTTGGGTAAAGAGTGGGTTTTCTATCATCAACTCTTTAGCGTATTCAATGCGTTTGTGATTGATAAATTCATAGAAATTGCATTGAAACTCTTCATTGATTATACGCGAAACATAGGTGCGGTTCGTATTAAGTTCGAGGGCAATATCGTCTAAAGTAAGTGCAGAGTGAAGAAACATTTGTTTTTCGTCAATCAACTGATTGAACAGCAAAAACATTTTATTTATATGAGCCTCATTTACTTCTTCAAGAGGTTCGTTCTCTTCTGTGGGTAGTTCTCTTTCTGTATAGGAAATGTATTGGGAAATGAACTTGGTGTTGTACACATGATACCCCATGTAGAAAACACATATACCTGTCAGACCCATAATTATGTACTTGGCCAAATAATAGGTTTCGGGAGAAGCTCCCCATAAAAAAGCAGCCGCAAGCCCGATGAACAGAAAAACAAAAAGCCCAATCAACACTGCTTGGTTGTTCTCTATGGATTTTCCTTCTAAATTGGAAAAGAAGTTTTGAATCCCCTTTTTATAACGGATAACATTTAATGTAGAAAGAAATAATACAGCTATTGTTTGGATGAAAAAAACGACATAGAATATTTGCAGACTCACTAAGTAAAGCAACCATTGGAGTGTTCCCGGTGTAAATTGGTAAGTATCCTGATTTTCGATTACTGTTTGTATGTATTCGATAGACCGTTCTTCGCCCATGCACAAATAAAGAAGAGCGGAAACACCTCCGAGAACAAGCCCGGGCAGAAACCATATATATTGTTTCCACGTTAATTTCTCTTTGGTGTTCAATGCCCAAAAATAAAGATAGAGAAGTGGGAATATAAACAAGGTTAGGGTTATATCAACTACATCTAATTTATAATAAAGCTTATAATCTTCAATACCTCCGAAAAGCATAATCCATATAAATGAGCAGGCACCCAACACAAACATGCATACCATCCAAATATTTTGAGGTCTGTTATTGTTTCTTTTATTCAACAGTAGAAGCACTGCCCAGCATAATGAGATAAAGCATGGCAAGTGCAGAATCATGCTATGTATAATATTCATATTGTAGTTTTGAAGGGGACAAAGATAACAGTTTATTAAAAGCCTGTTTAAATTTTCCACAGAATAATTATTTTCGTTTTTTATCGGATGCGCTTATTTATCATCATTTTATGTACATTTGTATTATAAAAATTAGATATTATGACTACAGCCAACCGCAATCTTCCCATTGGGATACAAACTTTTGAGAAAATACGTACAGGAGACTACCTATATGTAGATAAAACTGCTATGATCGTGCCTTTCACGTTTAATCTTTCTAAACAATTTATAAAATGACCCCAGAAATCAACTACTCGCAAGCCCCTCATAATTATACGATCTGCCTGAAACGCGAATGCCCTCAGGCAAGCACTTGTTTAAGGCAACTCATGGAGCAAAGTGTGCCGGCAGACATCTACTGTTGGGCAATTATCAGTCCCAAATATCTGGCCTCCTTAGAAGGCACTTGCCCATATTATCGATCTTCTACAAAAGTGCGTTATGCTAAAGGCTTCATCAAGCTGTTAGAAGCTCTGCCTCATAAACAGATGCAAATTGCTATCTCTCACCTCATCGGCCATTTTAGCCGGAGAACTTATTACCGGATTCGCAAAGGAGAACGCTTGCTTTCTCCAACCGAACAACAAAAGGTAATGAATATACTTAAAAACTGCGGAGTTACTGAACCTAAAGAATTTGATGCTTACGTGTATGATTATGAATGGTAGTAGTCACAGCATTGTGCCACAGGTATGGCATGTTTGTGCCACAGGCATGGCACGTTTGTGCCACAGGCATGGCACAGTTGTGCCACAAGCATGGCACAGTTGTGCCACAGGCGTGGCACAATTATCGTGTGTCATCCCCCCACCCTCTTCCTATACCCCCCCGGTCTTTCTCCCGTCATCTTTGTAAAAAGCCGGCTGAAATAAGAAATATTCTCGAAGCCCAATCCATAAGCTATATCCTTAATGCTTTTAGTACTATCAATCAGCATTCTCAATTGCGCCGTCTCTATCTTTTTCCTGTTGATATACTTACCCGGAGTACAATTCATCTCCTTATGGAAAAGGCGAATAAAATGATCTTTCGTAAGGAAACACAGACCGGCCAGATGATCAATATTGATGGGATTATCAATGTTTTTATGGATATAATAAAGGCTTTTTAAAATGCGATCCTCCAAATGCACCTTTTTAAATCCGGCCTTTGCCAAAAAGCGGGAAATGAGTAGCTGAATAATACTCTGCGTCTCCATTTCAAAAGCCAGCGGACTTCTTTGCTGAAGCGCCATATTTTGAGCAACTGTGGCAGAATTATCATACCAATCCGGATCATAATACTGAAGTTCGCTTGCGGGATTTATTTTCATCAACCGTTCAATAAGATGAATATCCAGAAAATCACTCTCCACTTCCATAGGGAAATCAACCAAATCAAAAATACTCAGATCTTTACCGGGTGCCTCGTAAATATGGATATAGTACAATTCCAGAATATCGTTGCACTCATATCCATGCTTTACATAAGAAGGAGTAAGGTAAAGACAGTTTTCCTTTAACTCAACTACGCCGTCTTCGCGGATTATTTTGGCACTCCCCCGCTTCACATAATGAATCCTTGCAAAAGGACTATGTATGTCCTTCCAGTTCCAGTCGGCATTATGATAGGCATAGCCCACATTCAATAAAATGAAATTTCTTTTAAGCTCTTCCTTGTTCATTATCAGTGCTATTTGAAAGTAAAAGTAAGCAATAAAGTCGATGGAGTACATATTTTGGTCGATAAAGAAAAGCCCCATGAGAAAATCATGAGGCTTTTACGGGTGTGTTCATTATAAAGTATGCTCTATCTGTCGAGCTGACTTTTGGAGTATTTGCCCCAAATCTGTAAGGGCGGTTATCAATTTTTTCTTCTCATTTTCGGTAAAAGTGGCAGGCTCACCATTAACCTGATAACCATTAATTCGCTGATTAAGCCACGAACGCGACTTACCAAAATAACGAGATGCAATGTATGACCACGAAACGGCTGGGTAAATTCTATCCAGTACCAAACGCAGGTTTACATCTGAAATTGTTTTTTCGGACTCTTCAATGGCTTTCTTTCCACCTCCGAGAAATGCCTGACTAAAAAGTTCTTTTTCTTCTTCACTTTTCGAAGCTACTACTTTTTTCATCTTCATTGAAAAAGCCGCTTCCTCATCAGGTGTTGAAAGCTTACAGAATTCATCCAGCAAATCTTCCAATTGTTTTTTTTCTTTTTCAATATCTGCCATAATCTTTGTTTTTGTGGTTCATGAAGCGCTCCCCAAATGGGGAGCTTGTCAATCTTTCAATTGTCGAAGCAGTTCAATCAATTTATCCAACTGAATATCAATCAGCTTCTCCAATTCCCTTCGGGAGAAACCATCGCGAACGACTTCTCCACCATAAAGGGTATAGAACCGTAGAATCCTCTTCACATGTTCTATATGAGCTTTTAGCTCTTCATGATTCGACATACTTCAATGAACACAACACAAAGATAATATACATTTGTATATTAAGCAAGCTTTTACGATTTATTTAGCTTCGTATTCCCCTGCGCCATCCTTATCCAGCTGATTTTCAGAAAGCCCACAGAAAAGTCGATAAAGTACATATTTTGGTCGATAAAGAATAAAAAAACTACCACCATAATTCATAGCTTTGCAAACATATATACTATAATACATATCATGGAATACAGAGAAATTGGAAAAACCGGCATGAAAGTCTCTAACCTTAGCTTCGGAGCCTCGTCATTAGGAGGAGTCTTTCATTCAATCAAAGAAGACGAAGCCATAAAGGCAGTATTTACAACAGTAGAAAACGGAATCAATTTCATTGATGTATCACCTTATTACGGACATCTCAAAGCCGAGTTGGTACTGGGTAAAGCATTAAAAGAAATCAACCGGAGCAAATACTATCTATCCACCAAAGTAGGACGTTACGGAAAAGACGGAGTAAACTATTGGGACTATTCGGCACAGAGAGCTACCGAAAGCGTTTACGAAAGCATGGAACGGTTAAATGTCGACTATATCGACCTCATTAATATCCACGACATTGAGTTTGCCGATCTTGAGCAGGTTTGTAAAGAAACCCTTCCCGCTTTGGTAGAACTAAGAAACAAAGGAATCGTAAAACACGTAGGTATTACCAACCTAACCCTCCATCATTTTAAATATGTAATAGACCATGTTCCCGCAGGAACGGTAGAAAGCGTACTTTCTTTTTGCCACTATTGCCTCAACGATGATGCGTTGACCGATTACCTCGATTATTTTGAAGAAAGAGGAATAGGTGTCATTAATGCTTCTCCTTTTTCGATGGGACTGCTTACCGAACGTGGAGCACCCGACTGGCATCCCGCACCAAAACCTCTGCAAGACCTATGCAAAAAAGCAGTAAACCACTGCAAAGCCAAAGGCGAATCCATAGAACAATTGGCAGTTAAGTACTCCGTTTCCAACCCTCGTATTGCAACCACGCTATTCAGCACATCGCGCCCCGAAGCCGTATTGCAAAACATTAAATGGGCAGAAGCACCCTTAAACGAAGAGCTATTGAAAGAAGTGCAAACCATACTGAAACCTCGTCTTCGCGACACATGGTTAAACAGTTGATTTATGGAAACTAATGGATCGAATATTTAAACTATTATAAATAAGATGAGAGCTATCACAATAGTAGAAGAAGGTAAAGTCGCCGTTATTGAACGGGATAAGCCAACACCCAAGCAGGGCGAAGTCCTTGTTAAAATAAAACATGTAGGATTTTGCGGATCGGACTTGAATACCTTCTTAGGAAAAAACCCGATGGTAAAGCTACCCGTGATACCGGGACACGAAATAGGAGCCGTAGTAGAAGAAGTAACAGAAAGCGTTCCCGAGAACATAAAGCCTCAAATGTCGTGCACAATAAATCCATATACCAATTGCGGACACTGTCCTTCGTGCCGTAACGGACGCCCCAATGCCTGCCGGTTCAACCAAACATTCGGCGTACAGCGAGATGGTGCCATGTGCGAATATATAGCTGTACCTTGGCAAAAAGTAATTGTAGATAACAGCATAACACCCCGGGAATTTGCATTGGTAGAACCCATGAGTGTGGGTTTCCACGCTATCTCTCGTGCCGAAGTAACAGATCTGGACGTAGTGTTAGTAATCGGCTGCGGAATGATAGGCATCGGAGCCATTGTTCGCGCCGCATTAAGAGGCGCAAGAGTTATTGCGATGGACGTGGATAACGATAAGTTGAATCTGGCAAAAAGGCTGGGAGCAAATTACACCATCAATTCCAAAACAGAAGATGTACACAGCCGATTGCAGGAAATAACCAACAATGCAGGTCCCGATGTCGTAATCGAAGCCGTAGGAGCGCCAATCACCTATCAGACAGCCATAAACGAAGTAGCCTTTACCGGACGCGTAGTCTGCATCGGTTACGCCAAAACAGAAATAGCCTTTGAAACCAAATACTTTGTACAAAAAGAACTGGACATCAGAGGATCAAGAAACGCCATGCCCGAAGACTTCCGCGCAGTAATGGAATATATAAAACGAGGAACGTGCCCTTTCGATGAGCTAATCAGTGGTATATATCAACCCGAACAAGCGCAACAGGCACTCAACGACTGGGCGAAAGACCCCGCTAAAGTATTCAGAATACTTATCGAATTTTAATAACAGAATAGAGATGGACTTTAAAATCATAGATGCCCATGCACACCTTTGGCTTACTCAGGATACAGAAGTAAATGGACAGAAGATAAAGACAGAAGAGGGAGGTAAATCCCTCTTCATGGGAGAAATACGCCAAATGGTTCCTCCATTTATTGTAGACGGAAAGAATACCGCCGAGATATTCCTTTCGAACATGAACTATGCGCAAGTATCAGCCGCCGTCATCACTCAGGAATACATCGATGGCGTGCAAAACACATATCTATCAGAAGTCGAAAAGAAATATCCCGAGCGCTTCTTGTGTTGCGGAATGTTCGACGTGAGACAAGCCGGCTATACAAACCATGCCAAAGAACTGATCGAAAACGGATTTAAGGCCTTGAAAGTTCCCGCACAACGCTTTTTCTTACCCGAAGGACGTGTATATCTCACCTCAGACGAAATGATGGATATATTCAGGACGATGGAAGAAAATAACATCATTCTATCCATCGACTTAGCCGACGGAGATACGCAGGTGGGCGAAATGGAAGAAATTATAGCCGAATATCCCAACCTCAGAATTGCGATTGGTCATTTCGGAATGGTTACCCGTCCCCAGTGGCAGGAGCAGATAAAACTTGCCCGAAACAAAAACGTAATGATCGAATCAGGCGGTATTACATGGCTGTTTAATGACGAGTTTTATCCTTTCACGGGAGCCGTATGGGCCATCAAAGAAGCGGCGTCACTGGTGGGTATGGACAAACTGATGTGGGGATCGGATTACCCAAGAACGATAACAGCCATCACCTATCGCATGTCTTACGATTTCATTGTGAAGTCTCAGCTACTGACTGAAGAAGAAAAAGCGCAGTTTCTGGGGATGAATGCGCAGGGGTTTTATCGGTTTAGTGAGTTGATAGAGCTGCCTTATATTAAGAATATGTCGGAGTAGTCAAGGGGGAATGGGGGAATGGGGGAATGGGGTACAATGGCTGTAGGGTTAAAAGCTATCAGTATTTATACTAAATAAACAGTCATAATATTGCTCCGTTTTTGTATTTTACAAGTAGAAATGCATATTCCTTTTTTTATCCCCTTTAACTTACCTACCTTTGTGCCATATTTTTAAAACATAAATTACCTTTGCAGTCTATGTGTAAAGCTAAGAAGGAGTCCGTGAAGTAAATAACCCTTGATGCAAATCAAAGGTTATCCCATCAATTTGTACTCAGGCATATTCTTGCCCGAGTTATTTCTATATTTTATAATCAAGTAAATCGCACACCAATGATATAGATAGCAGATATCTGCATATATATACGTGCTCAAAAAAACAAAGAAATGACATATCCAAAAAACATACAGATCAGAGAAACAAACGCGAACGACTTCAATGACATCATGACTGTCGAAAAACAAGCCTTTGGCTACGACAAAGAAGCCCAATTAGTAGCCAAGCTATTGGCAGATAAAACGGCAGAACCCATCGTTTCGTTATTGGCTTTTCACCAGGGTGAAGCTGTCGGGCATATCCTTTTTACCAGAGCTTACTTTGATAATCAGGAAACACAGCCGATGATGCACATACTCGCCCCTTTGGCAGTCAAACCGGAATATCAGCGGCAAGGTATCGGTGGGATGCTGATTAAGGCAGGTATCGAGAAATTGCAGGAGAAAGGTTCAAACCTGGTGTTTGTATTAGGCCATGCGGAATACTATCCGAAGTATGGCTTCCTGCCCGATGCCGCCCGGTTGGGTTATCCGGCTCCTTATCCGATCGCGGAAGAATACAGTGACTACTGGATGGTTCAGGCAATCGGTCCGAAAGGATTTGAAGTAGGCAAAGGAAAGATGCGGTGTTGCGATGAATTAAACAAACCGGAACATTGGAGGGACGACGAATCGGACAGGTAGTTAATGTCCCTTTTTTACGATTCCGACATGCTTCCATCATCTACCTTTGCATTGTCAAATCAATAAAAGTAAAAACAATGAAAACATTAGTAGCATTTTTCGAGATTCCTGCCGCAGACTTCGAGCGGGCAGTAAAGTTTTACGAAACAGTATTTAGTGTTAAACTGACTTCGATGGACTGTGGTCACGAGAAGATGGCTTTCTTCCCGGAAGAGAACGGACTATGTCCCGGAGCTATTTCATGGTCGTCGGCATTCAATTTCAAACCTTCTGATCAAGGCGTATTGTTGAGCTTGAATATTGAGTCGATGGAAGCTGCTATTCAGTCTGTCGAAAAGGGAGGTGGACGAATCCTCATTTCTAAGACAAAGATTGAAACAGAGAACAGAGGTTATTTCTCAGTCTTCATCGACAGCGAGGGAAACAGGGTCGGTCTTTATTCCGATAAGTAAGCTCTTTGCAACACTCACAGGCTCGTAAAGCAGGAATTAATTTATAATTTACTTAGAAAGAGAAGAAGGAGAAATTTGATATGAGCACCTGTCAAGCTATTTTGCCAAGTCTTTTTTTATCGATATTTTTGTAGACAAGAAACAAATACCAATAAAATACCATGGAAGCAACCTTTATTACACTCAACAAAGAGAATATCGGGAAAGAACATATCTGCTGCGCCTTTTCCGACAAAAAATGTAAAGACAGCTACGAGTTGAAAAAGGAATGGTTGAAAAAGGAGTTCGACAACGGGTATGTTTTCAGGCGATTGAACGAGCGCGCAAAGGTGTTCATCGAATACACTCCTGCGGAGAAAGCATGGGTTCCTGTCGAGGCTCCTAATTGGCTCATGATAAATTGCTTCTGGGTATCGGGACAATATAAAGGGAAGGGATATGCCAAAGCCCTGCTTCAAACAGCCATCGACGATGCAAAGCAACAAGGAAAAGAGGGCTTAGTGACTATTGTCGGGACAAAGAAGTTTCATTTTATGAGCGATCCTAAATGGCTTATCCGACAAGGATTTGAAACCGTTCAAACACTCCCTTACGGATTCAGTTTGCTCGCACTGAAATTAAAGCCGGAGGCCGATACTCCATCGTTCAATGAGAACACCTTAAGCGGAGAATGTCCCGATAAAAATGGCATCGTGGTTTATTATTCCAACCGTTGCCCGTTTACGGAATACCATATCCAAAATTCATTGCAAGAAACGGCACAGAAAAGAAATCTCCCGGTGAAAGTCATTAAATTTACCGGCATGGAAGAAGCTAAAGACTCCCCTACTCCGGCAACTATATTCAGTTTGTATTATAACGGGAAGTTCGTCACTACCGACCTTAGTACTTGCATGGATAGCCGATTTGATAAGGTAGTAGTGGGGATATCGGGATAAGACAGGATAAGTTAATTACATTCAAACTAATTAAAATATTATGACGAAGTTATTATTTGGTATATTACTTTCTTTCTCATTTGTGGTATATGGTTGTAATGATTCTATAAGTGAATTACTTATAGGAAAGTGGCAAGAAAAAGAATATTCACATCATAAATATTCTAAAGAGTGTGATTATAAAGGTTATATAGAGTTTAAAAAAGGTGGAACAGCTATATTCTATGATGCCTGTGAAAATAAAACTGATTTTAGTCGTTGGTCATTAGATGATAATATTTTAATAATTAGATCAAATCTACCCCTGATAGATGATTTTACAGTTAAAATTATATCAATAAATAAAAATGAAATGGTATTTGAAGAATCAGATGTGAATTTTGGAGTAGGACATACTACTAAATATAAAAAGATGAATTGAGATGCACCCTAATAAAAAGAAAAGATCCTATTTGATGGATATTCCTACTGCTTCCCCCTTGCAAGCCGACAGGCGCAGCTCGGGGAAAACGAGGCGCAATCCACATCCTGCTCTCCGTAGGAGGGCGACCCTAAAATAAAAATACAAACTAACCTATAGAATGAATCAAACAGATAAAGATCTATATATAGCCATTGACGAAATCTTATGGAAAGATTGGGATCCAATAGGCGTGAACGACAATGAGAATATCAGAGACGAATACCAAGGTTATACCCCTCAAGTCTTCAAATTAAAGAAAAAGGGTGCAGATCTTCATAAGATTACTCAACATTTATATCAGCTGATAACTGTTAACATGGGAATGACAGGAGATAAAGACCTTGTATTGAATCATTGCAAAGCAATAGCGCAAAAAATCCTTGATTTATAAGATAACATGAAAACCCAAAAGTCAATAATTATTCAGTCCCTTTTGCCTTTGCCGCAAACGTCGACTTGCCTTTGCGGCAAACGCAACATCATCTTTGCGGCAAACGTCGACCTGCCTTTGCCGCAAAGGCAAATCGATGTGCAACAACACCCCCTACAGCCCCTTCACGGGCACTTTGGCCGACTCGAACGTTTCAACTCGACGTGTGAATAAATTACTTTCGTTTTATTTCGTGGCAACAACATAGATGCTTTTGTTTTTTTGAATCATGTACAAATTGGTCAGATTTTACATGTAAAATCCGGCCAACTTATACGGTCGAAACGATTGATTTAACCGTATGCGACAGCTGATTTAGCCGCATGAGTTGGTCGACTTAACCGTATGAGTTGACTGATTTAGCCGCATGAGTTTAGGTCTCAATGGCAAAAATTATTAAAACCTATAATTCCAATTTGCTAAATCCAGCAACAAAGAGATGTACTTAAAAGGGAAATATATCACATATTCTCACTATATTTGCCAAATAATGCTAAGGCATGGATTATCAATATGCTGTTTGCTGAGAAAATAAAACTCTTAGAGATGAACGACAAATGCGACAAAGACAAGTTGCCGCAGCTTTGGATATTGAACCGCAACCTTAAAAACGTGGCTTACAGACTAAGTTTGTTATATTGTTAAGGATGAGAAAGTAGATAAAGATGTACTGAGTTTGGCGCATGAAAACATTAAAAGGCATGAAAATAGACAATAATATAGCTTCTAATCAAAAAATTCGTTTTGTCGACCTTTTCGCAGGAATAGGTGGTATTAGATGTGGTTTTGAGCAAGCCGCCAAGGAGTTTGGATGGAAAACAGAGTGTGTCTTGACTTCTGAAATAAAGCCTCATGCAATTGAAATATTGAAGCAAAACTACCCAAATGAAAAAATAAGTGGTGACATAACAAAGATTCCATCTGCCGAGATTCCCGATTTTGATTTTCTTCTCGCAGGTTTTCCTTGTCAGGCATTTTCTGCCGCAGGGAAACGTTTAGGATTTTCAGATACTCGTGGTACTTTGTTTTTTGAAATAGAAAGAATTTTAAAGGATAAAAAGCCTTTTGGATTTATTTTAGAAAATGTTGAAGGATTAATAAACCACGACAAAGTAGATAAAAACGCAAAAACAGGGCGAACTCTAAATATAATTATTGAGCATTTAAAAGATCTTGGATATAAAGTTGAGTGGAAATTGCTTCACTCTAACAAATTTGGATTAGCACAAGAAAGAAAAAGGGTTTACATTGTTGGGACCAGAGTTGAAGTCCCATCCTTAGATAATTTTATAGAATGTAGTGCTACATTGGATTCTATAATTGAGCAAGGCAAGCCAACAATTAAAAGTAAATTTACCGAATTGTTACTATCACATTATAGCATTGAACAGCTTTACGGTAAATCAATTAAGGATAAGCGAGGAGGTGATAATAATATACATAGCTGGGATATTGAATTGAAAGGAATTGTGTCAAACGAACAACGAAATCTGCTGAATATTCTATTTAAAGAACGTAGAAAGAAAAAATGGGCGGAAGAATTTGGAATTGATTGGATGGACGGAATGCCATTAACTCTTACGCAAATCTCGAGCTTCTTTCAACATGAGAATTTGAAGGAATTGCTTGAA
This sequence comes from Bacteroides sp. 224, assembly GCF_010500995.1. GTDB lineage: Bacteria > Bacteroidota > Bacteroidia > Bacteroidales > Bacteroidaceae > Bacteroides. The sequence continues at coordinate 59,438 of NZ_QVMK01000009.1, forward strand.
GATCTTGTAAGAAAAGGTTATTTAAAAAAAGAACATCCAAAAAGGTTGATTACAGAAACTAATATGTTTGGAGAAACAAAAACACATAGGCAACAAGATCCAACTTTGCCTTTAGGTTACAATATTGTTTCCGGCAAATTAAGTTTTGAGATTAATAAAATCTTATGTCCCAATGACATTGCCCCAACTTTGGTTGCAATGGATATGAAGAAACTTTTTGTCGCAGACAACGGGGGGCTAAGAACATTAACTTTACGAGAAGGGCTAAAGCTTTTTGGGTTTCCTGACTACTATAAGTTTGATATAGGAATAGATGAAGGCTATGATCTATTAGGAAATACCGTAACTGTTCCTGTTGTGAAAGCCGTAGCAGAAAGACTTTTTAATATTTGGATAAAAAATCACACTACGAAGTATGAAATTAACAGCGCAAGAAGTCTACGACAAATTAATGCTTGAAGACAAAATTCTTGAAGTAAAAGGGCAAATAAAGTTTTATCTTGGAGATGTCAGCATCGTTGTAAAACAACGCGATGTTGTTGGAAATATAATGCAGGAATGGCTTGAGGGGTGGCTAAAGCAGAATGAAATATCATACAAACTAAATTCAAATACCCAAATGCCTCCTGATTTTTATCTTAACCCTGATGACTTAACTTCAGAGCTATTAGAAGTCAAAGCTTTTAATTATGGCGCATCACCAGGGTTTGATATTGCGGATTTTAATGCTTTTCAATCTGAAATTATTGAAAAGCCATATATGTTACATACTAAATATCTGATATTTGGTTATCAAATGCAGGAAGATGGTTATGTGGTCATCAAGAAGTTGTGGTTACAAAGTGTTTGGGAAATTTGTCGCCGAATGGAAAATTGGCCACTCAACTTACAGATAAAAGACAAAGTAGTTCATAAAATACGCCCTTGCACGTGGTATTCAAATGGCAAAAACATCAAGTATAGACCATTTGAAAACATAGAAGATTTTATATCTGCTATGGAACAGACCGTGTATCAGAATCCTAAAACAAGAGAAAAGAGTGGGGAATGGTTGAAACTCTTTTTGCGAAGCTATGAAAAGCAATTTAATGAGAAGTTGAAGATCCCACGTTGGAGTGATATTGAGGATAATTACATTGTCAAAAAAGAACAGAAAAAAGAATGAGAATCAATGTCGAAAGTCCCATTGCCCGTTGTTCGCAAAGGTTTCGTCTTGAAATAAGATCTGAAAGGTCAGGTCGCTTTGCGATTTCTGCGAAAACCTTGCATATCTATTTTCAAGACAAAGTGCTATACGCTAATAACGTACAATGAGATAGTGCGGCTATTGTAAATTTGAATTTATCTATTAACTCTGCAAAGTGTGAATTTCGACGAAAAACACTGAAAAGCCGACGATGGAAAATCGCTAGCATCAAAGATTTACGATTCTATAAGTTTTGATTATAAGGTAGTTAGCGCAAAACGCATGAAACCTCTCTCGCATTTCATTTAAACTCCGACGGATTTATCCCCTCATGTTTTTTAAAGAACTTAGACAAATGACTGATGTCCGTAAATCCAAACTCATTAGCTATCTGTTTAAGTTTTATTTCTTTTGTCTGCAATCTTTGTTTTACCAGTTGCAACAATAGTTTTTCCAAATACTCACGGTAAGTTTAAGTCTCAATGGCAAAAACAAAACAGAATTGGGTAATAAGAGAGGTTTTAGGATGTAATTCAAATTGTTTCTTAAATATTTAGTATTTCTGCGAGTGGTATAAGATAGTAAAATTGCTTTAGAATGCCCTCGTTAAACGAAACAGTCGCAAATGAATTAAAACAATATGGAATAGAATTCATCCAAGGGGTGAATAGTCTGCCTTAGGTATTTACCTTTCAATTAATTTTATTTCTCTATCTATCTCTCTAATTTTACTATTCAGATTATCTAATCGCATTCTGATTCCATCAAGTCTAATGCTCTTGTCTAACGAATCCGGAGACGCCAATAATTCTTGATTTTCTTTTTCAATTTCTTTGAGCTGACAGAAGTAGGCTTCTTTCTCTTTTTTGTGTGATATTATCCATTCTGATAATTCTTTGCTTTTCGCCAGTTCTTTCAAGAGAAAGGCATATTCAACATCTTGTTGCCCTCGATAAGCAATTACTTTATTTATATCTGAAAATATATCTATCAGCTTTACTATGTTTTCCAACTCATTCTCCAACCAATTCGACAATTTATTTATGTCAGTCTTATTTGTTATAGTTATCCAAGAATTTTCCTGTTGAATTGCACCTCCTCCAAAAACACCCTTTCCTCCAAAAAGTAAAGAAAAGCGTCCGCATAAAATCAGATAATTGATTCGGAAGTTTTCCTCATTTTCTTCCTTGTAATATCGCTGACTTTGAATGTCCACCTCAATTTGAAAGAATGATAAATCCCGATAAAATCTCACTCCTTTCTTCTGAAAATTATTTCGCTTGAAAAAAGGTACCACAATTTTCTTTATTAGCTCTTTTTTTATTTCTAATGCTGTCATTATATAGATTTTATTCTCGTTTCCAAAGTATCATTTAGTTTATAAAACAATTCGGCAAATCACTTCTGAGTTTTTTTAATTCTGATTGATTTGCTTTAATACTCAAGATTCTTAACATTTTCAAGTCAGAAAGAATTTCAGTTATATTCTTCTGTTTTACTGCATTTGTATTTATCAAATGTAAAATCCGAATATTTCCGCACTTGCTTAGAAAATTGAAATCGGTTATGCTATTGTTTAAAGACAAGTCCAATACTGTAAGTTTTTCGTGTCCTCTTAGTGAATTAAAATCAGCAAACTTATTGCACTTTCGCAGGGCTAAATGTTTGAGCTTTTTATTTGTTTCAAGATTTTCGATTCGTGTTAAACGAGGCATATTGACAATTTCTATTAATTCAAGATTCGAGTTATCGGGGAGAATAACCGTTTCGCAAACTCGATTAGAACTTAGTACAAGTTTTTTTAATTGCAACATATTTGACAAATCCAAAACCCTGCTTTTGTCTTCTTGAATGTTTAACTCAAGATATTCTTTTTTCAAATGATTTGCCGCTGAAAAATCTTCATATTTTAAAAAGAACTCGGCATTCACAGGAATTGTATTTATATATTTATTTCGAATGATTACAACAAGAGCAAACAAATCTTTTTGTGTAAACTCACTTTTATCAAACAAATCTCCAAAATCATCAAAAGATATTAGTTGAGGAATATCTTTCAACCATTCAGAAACTTCTTCTACCCCAAAGCCGTCTGGGGCTGTTTGTATTTTATATGTTAGAATCTCTGCTAAATTCATCGTTCTCACCTTTCTCTGTTGCTTACACACAACGTCCGGCGGCTTGCCTATTATTTTTTGTCTTACTGATATATTTTAATATTACATTGTTTCATAAGAAATCCACTCATCATTAACTTCTTCACAAGCATTACATATTGTCTTTATTGTAATCCAATCAAAACCTTCTGCCCAATCATCTTGATCAAATTCATCTCCACATTCTTCTATAAAATCTTCTTGTCCTTGAGAATGAATATTGACTATCATTGAATGTTCAGATTTACAACATTTGTTACAATGCCATTTTTTAGTGCTTGGTCTTGGTTGGTCTTTTGAATCGCCTCCACAAACAAATCCATTCCAACCGTGAAAGTCATTGTCGAAAATCAAATGCTCTTTATTGCAACTATTACACTTTACTTTTACTATCAAGAAATAGTTTCCGTCAATTTCAGTTACTTTGACTACTTGTTCTTTAGAGTAATCGGAATCATCAGCAACGATTTCAATTGCAAAATTTTCAGACCCACAATCACAAGTGATTTTCCCCGTGATTTCAAACTCACTGTTATTATCTCCTATCGGTTTTAAGATACTTTTTAAATGTTTTGGAACAGGTATCATCTTTCTATTTTTATACTTCAAAAGAAGCGATTGTTAATTAATACTTTCTATTTCGCCCAAAAATACTATTTATCTGTCAAACAAGTGCTATACTCCATATATATCTAAGGAAACTATTGAAAATTTGATGCGGTTGCCCTGAATTGGAACAATGGCGAAGAACCAATCCGCTGACAAATAGTTTGGATTGGCTACCTGTCTGAATCAGGGAGTTAAACCCGGGAATCCTATCATAGACCTCCTACGGAGCTCCTGTTTGATGGATATTTCTACTGCTTCCCCCGAGCTGCGGCTTCGCCTTGCAAGGGGTTATCCACGTCTGAAGTCCTACGGACTTGTCTTGTTTGCCCAAGCTGTCAACCTATTCCAGTATAAGACAAAGGATGAATAATCCGAGTTAGACAATTTCTATTCACGTTTGAACAAAACCCGTTAAACAATCATTGTAAGTCAACGTCAGTTTATGCATTGCCCTTGTCACCGCCACATAAAGCATACTTCTATCAATTTCTGAATTGTAATTCTTATTGCTTACTTGCGGAACAATTGCTTCATCAAACTCCAAGCCCTTTGCCATGTGAGCAGAGGTAATAATGGTGCCTTGTACAAAAGCGAAACTTTGGCTGGAAAGGAAATAAACATCATCTACATAGGCTTTTAACTTATCCGATAGTTCTTGTGCTTGCGATTCGGTTTTACAAATAATTCCAAGCGATTTATAGTCGGTTTGCTTAAAAGTGCTTATCAGCTTCACTATTGCAGCAATTTCTTCTTCCTCATTCTTGCACTTCAGGACTTGCGGTTTCTCACCATGTCGAGCGATGGGTTCTAAATCTTCGTTTTTCCGGATGTTTTGTGCAAACTCGGTAATCTCGTAGGTTGAACGATAGCTCTTACACAACTTCATCACTTCACCCGAAGCAAAGGCTTCCCGGATCATCTCCGCAGTAGATGAGCCGTAAGGATTTACCGACTGGCTGGCATCGCCCAGAATGGTTTTTCTACAGGGATAAAGCTTCTGTAAAACTTTATACTGGATGGGCGAATAATCCTGCATCTCATCTACCAAGAGGTGTTTGACCGGGGATTGCATATTATTTCCGTCTAAAGCAATATGCAGATAGACCAGCGGAGCGAGATCCGCATATTCGAGGGTGCGGTTCTTGCGCATCTTGAACAGTTCCGGTTTGCCAATCCATTCAAAAAAATCTTTGTAGACCTGCATATCGTTATTCCCGGCAAACATATTTCGAATCTCTTTCTTAAGCATGTTCCGCTGGGCAGTGGTAACGGTGATATGGTATTGAATTTGTGCCATTTCCAGAATATAATCCGTCATCGTTTCAAATCTCAGCCGCATGGGATAGCGGTTGAAACGGCGGAATTGTTCTTCGATGTATTCGGCAGGGATGGCAACAAATTTAGTCAATTTTACATCTGTAGCCTTGAAATAAGTATTCTCAATATGCAGGATAAACCGATTGAGTTGAGAAATAAAACCGAAAGAAGCCTTATACTGTATCCGTTCGATAAAGTCTGTGGCAGGCTTACCGAGCAATTCATTGACCTGCTCAAAAAAAGTTTGGTATTTGTATTTGTTACTTAATACGCCTGATAGGATTTGCTCGATGCCGGTTTCGGGTACGGTTTCCTCACCGAGTTCGGGAAGTACGTTCGAGATATAATCGGCAAACACCTTGTTGGGCGAAATAATCAAAATATCTTTCGAAGATAGGGTTTCCTTGAAAGTATAAAGCAGATAGGCGATGCGGTGCAGGGCGATGGATGTTTTGCCCGAGCCGGCCACCCCCTGAATGATAAGCGCTAAAGCATCTTCATTACGAATAATCCGGTTTTGCTCCCGCTGGATAGTGGCAACAATATTCTTCATTTTATCATCTGCATTGGAGCTGAGTTCTTTTTGTAGAATATCATCGTGAACGGTTACGGAACTTTCAATCATAAATTCCATGCGCCCTTTTCTGATGCGGTATTGACGTTTGAGGAAAATATCTCCCTCAATCTTTCCTGCGGGAGAGAGATAAGAAGCCACTCCTAGTTCATAGTCGTAGAACATGGCAGAGATGGGAGCGCGCCAATCATAAATAATATTCTTCAGACTCTCTGATTCGTAGAACGAATGTATACCTATGTATAGAGGCATAACTTCTTTTCCCTTATATCTTTCCTTGAAGTCAATCCGCCCGAAATAGGGAATGTCTAATATCTTCCTCAGGCGCCTGCGTCTTGCAAAAACCTCTTCGCCAATCGCAAAGACATTCAAAATATTTCCCCTAACCTGGGTTATTTCGTGAGGATCGATATCGCGGTTATCCCAAAGGTATTGTTTTTGATCATTCAGGGTTTCCACTCGCTCTTTTACTGACGCGTCTGCATTACTGATAGTCTTATTCAGCAAGTTGATAACCTGCTGCAAATACTCACGTTCTTGTTCTTCTGTTTTATTAAATACCATAAAGCACTTCTTGTTATTACATTAATAAAGACACAAAAGGGTGCACAAAATTACGGCATTCTGGCGGCGGATAAAATGGCTATTTATAGCTATTTTCAGGTCGATTGTGTATCTTTGCATGCTCAATAAAACAAGATGAATATCCTTAAACTTGCAGAAAAGAATCAGCAGTCGGCATGGAATGTGCTGAAAGAGACCCGCATTATTCCGGCGTGGGAAAGCGTTGGAGCAACCGTCAACCTAGTTGGCTCACTTAAATCCGGCTTGCTGATGAAAAGCCGGGATATAGATATGCACATCTATACGGGTAAACTTGATATAGCAGAAAGTTTCTCTGTTATGCAAGAGTTAGCAAAAAGACTACCTCTGAAAGAAATCCATTACATCAACGGAATTGACACAGAAGAAGAGTGTATCGAATGGCATGCCCTGTATGAGGATAAAGAACGGAACACATGGAAGTTCGACATGATTCATATCCGCCGGGGATCAAAGTACGATGGCACAGTAGAGCGGGCTACCAGTGCTATCATCAAACAACTAACTCCTGAGCTTCGCCAAACAATTCTTCAAATCAAATACGATGTGCCGCAGGGTATGCTTATCCCGGGGATAGAAATATACCATGCCGTTTTTACCGGTGGAGTGAAAACGTATGAAGAACTGGAGCAATGGCGAAAAAGCAATCCACTGACTAATAGTTTAGATTGGCTGCCTTAATAGATGATCCCAAGGCCGCGGGCAATATTGATTGCCTCCATTACATTGTCCACATCGAGTTTAGCCAATATATTCTTTCGGTGATTATTAACCGTATGAATACTAAGACTCAATTTATGCGCAATCTCTTTACTCAAGAAACCTTGGCGTATTAATAACAGAATTTCTTTTTCCCGGTTAGTTAATTGTTTCTCTGCCGGAATGAGCATCGGTGCAAGTATCTCGCCCGTCTTACTATTAATAACCGTCCGCTTGATTTTTCCGTAAATAGTTGATCGGGAGATATATCCACAACCCCCATAATAATCCATGCCTTTCCGTTTCTATCCTTTTCAAGAACCTGCTGACGGCTGATTACATTTACATACTCCCCTCTGCCATTCAGTATCCGGTATTGAAACACCTGCCGATAATCGTTTCTTTCCGCCTGTGGAAGCGAATAGATAAACTGTCCATGCTCAATTTGGTATTCCAACAACTGAGAGCGATCATCCGGATGTATCCTTTCTTCCAACACATCGCCCTGCTCCCGTATTGTTCTTATCCATGTGGGATTATACCCCAAAATAGTAGAAAAATTATCAGAAGCAAAGTCATATCTAGCCTTGAATACATCAACTGTAAAGATGCAACTTTGGCTCATTTGCGAGAAACTCTGTATCGATTCTCGTTTCTTATTCCACCAATCATAGTCAACGTCAAGACTACTAATCTGCTGTCTTGACCAAAGTTCTTTTGGGCTTATATTATTGGGAATCATGAGGTAAAATTAGATAAAAATATGCTATTTATAAAGCAAATCCATTAGTGTCCACTAAAAACTCATATACAACGTTGCCACTTCATAGGATTCGTGAATTGATTCTTCTTCAGGAGTTGAAATGCAAAAGTAGTGCATTTTAGTGAGATATAGAAAAAAATATCATATCTTTGCAACCTATGACAATTACAAAGAAGGATTTGGTTTAGTAAACAATCTGCGCTATCCGTACAGATTGTCCATTCGCTTGCTCTCGAATAGCTCTTTTCGGGAGTAGTTTCTCTATTATTATAATTTCAGTTTTTAATTTGCGTACAACACGAAAGCATCATTATGATTTCTGTGTATGCTATCATATATTAAATACAATGAACAACTTACAACAATACGGCTGGAGCGAAGAACTATTCCAACAAAAACAACATTCCAATTTCAAAGACCTTCCGCACGGACGAGTAACAGTGACCCATAAAACCTGTTACGAAGTAGTTGCCGAAGATAGATTCTACACCTGCGAACTTGCCGGAAATATGCTCTATGGCAAGAGTTCGTCCGAATATCCATGCACAGGAGACTGGATTATTTTTCAGCCTATCGATACATGCAAAGGCATTATCCTCGACTTGCTCCCCCGCCAAAAGGCGCTTTATCGGCTAAAAAGCGGCAGTGTATCAGAAAGGCAGGCTATCGCTTCGTTTATCGACAAAGCCTTCATTGTGCAAAGTCTGGATGAAAACTTTAATGTCCGCCGAATTGAACGTTTCATGTTGCAAACCGCAGACGAAGGTATTCGCCCCGTATTAGTATTAACTAAAACAGACTTGGGCTTCAACCGAGAAGAAACAGAAAATGCTCTGAAACACATTTCTGGCAAGATGCCTGTTTTCTATACCAGCGTGGAATCGCAGGAAAGTATCGACAACCTTCGGGCATCTATCTCTCCAGGAGAGACTATTGTCTTTACCGGCATGTCGGGCGTAGGCAAAAGTACCTTAATCAATGCTCTTTGCGGACAAGAAGTGTTGCAGACGGGAACGATCAGTGATTCGACCGGGAAAGGTCGTCATACTTCAACCCGCCGGGAGATGGTTTTGATGGCAGACTCGGGTGTACTAATCGACACTCCGGGTATAAAGCTCTTCGGTGTTACAAATGACAATACTGATAATTTGTCCGACATCCTGGATATATCCGACTACGAAGGCCTGTGCCGATTTACTGATTGTCAGCACGTCAACGAGAAAGGATGTGCCGTAATCGAAGCGGTAGAGAATGGAGATATAGACCGTAGCGTATATGAAAGCTACCTCAAACTCCGCCGGGAAGCTTGGCATTATACAGCTTCTGTGCATGAAAAACGGAAGCAAGAGAGGTCATTTACCAAGATGGTGAAGGGGGCTTATAAGGATAAAAGAGAATAAATATCCTTTTTTACAATTTCGCCGGCTTTGTCGATTCGGAAGGGAATCGGGTAGACGCTTCAGGGCTATCATTGTTTCTAGAAATACCTGAATCACTCGGACAAGACAGAACCCGAAAAAATAAAAACTGAAATCTATGTTACTGTGGAATAAGATAGTATCTTTGCTATTGGACAATAGGCTTCCGAAAGATAAAACGTATTATGACAAAAAATAATATTGCTATATTATCAGATATCCGTCAAACGCTAACAGACAGCATTAATCCCAAGGTGCTTGCTTCTTCCGATCGTTTTTTCAAAACAGGCGAAGCAGCAAAGGTTCGTGGCGTAGGAATGGGCGAAGTGAGCAAAATAGGCAAACTGAGTTTCAGGCAAATAAAGGAACTACCCAAACAAGAGATATTTAAACTATGTGACGAACTTTGGCAGTCAGGTTATCTTGAAGAGGGGGTAATTGCTTGTGTCTGGGCCGAATCATTATATAAGCAATATGAACCGTCCGACTTTAGTACATTCGAGTATTGGGTGCATAATTATTTGACCAATTGGGCAGATTGCGACACGCTGTGTAATCATACAATCGGAAATTTTATGATGATGTATCCCGAATATGTTGCCGAACTGAAGAAGTGGGCAACCTCATCCAATCGTTGGGTAAAACGGGCCGCTGCTGTTACATTGATTATCCCCGCTCGTAAAGGATTGTTCCTAAAAGATATTTTTGAGATAGCCGATATTCTGCTACTCGACAAAGACGATTTAGTGCAAAAGGGTTACGGATGGATGCTTAAAGCCGCCAGTGAAGCCTACCGGCAAGAAGTGTTCGATTATGTAGTGTCGAAGAAAACGGTAATGCCTCGCACGGCTTTACGCTATGCGATTGAAAAAATGCCTGCGGATTTAAGGACGGAAGCAATGAAAAAATGAATCTAAACGAAACGATCACAAATGAACTAAAGCAACATGAGATAGAATTTATCCACTTTGTTGATATCTCCGGTTTAGTAGAAAAGCAAAATCGGGGATTTTCGTCTGCTATACTATTTGGCGTTAAATGCTCTCCTGAATACTTGAAAAGAGTTAGCGATAATCCTAATTATGTGCCCGATATGGTTGCCCGCAACTATTTCGATGACGATGAGCATTATGCTCATGAAATGGACATGTACCGCATATCCGACTTGCTTGCGGACTTCATTGAGAAGAATGGGTACAGTGCTTATTCACTCTCTGATGACAATCAGATAACAACGAACAACTTCGAAGGCAACAAGTCGATGCTCCCTCTGAAAACATTAGCCACCCATGCGGGACTGGGTTGGATCGGGAGGAATAACCTGTTGGTAAATAAAGAATACGGTTGTTGTCAAACATGGGGCGGAGTATTGACCGATATGCCATTGAACACAGTGTTAAATAGTTTGCCAGCTGTTCAGTGTGGCAACTGCCAGATTTGTTTGGATGTTTGCGAGCCTAAAGCCCTGAAAGGTACTGTTTGGCAATCAGGTATAGAACGTGAAAAGATAATTGATGTCGATAAATGCACTACCTGCTTGAAATGTATGGTTCATTGCCCATGGACACAACGATATATGAATAAAGAATTATAAATAGCATGAACAAGAAAGAAGTAATTTTTGTACTCTTAAACGAGTTTGCCGATTGGGAAGGGGCTTATATCTCCACCTGCTTGAATATAGGCGTTAAGCCCGGAGGCCCAATCAAATACACAGTGAAAACCATGTCTGTAACAAAAGACCCTGTCATGTCGATAGGCGGCTTCAAAGTATTGCCCGACTACGACCTGAACGATATGCCGGAAGACCATGCGGGGCTAATATTGATTGGTGGCATGCATTGGTTTTCGCCCGAAGCTGCGCAAATTGTTCCACTCGTAGAGAAAGCAGTGAAGGAAAATAAGTTGGTTGCCGGAATATGCAATGCCTCGGTATTTCTCGGAGCCAATGGTATTCTCAATAATGTGAAGCATACAAGCAACGGACTGGACTATCTGAAACAGTATGCCGGAGAAAAATATACCGGCGATGCCAACTATATCAACGAACAAGCTGTCAGAGACGGCAACATTGTTACTGCCCCCGGAACGGCTCCATTGGAATTTTGCCGTGAAATCCTGTATGTATTAGATGCGGATGCGCCTGAAATTATAGAAGAGAGCTACCAATATTATAAAAATGGGTTCTTGCCGAAATAATATGTATGTATAAAGAATATCCACCCGACCTACATTTACAGCATTTGATAGAAACCTATTGGGTTGCCGATGGACTGGTTGAGAATGCAATCGCACAGCGGATTCTGCCGGATGGTTGTGTGGATATTATCTTTGATTTCGGAAGTCACTCCGTACAAACCGGATTACCCAAATTGGTTGGTACAATGACCTCTTTATTGGAAATCTCCTATCAGCCGGGGCGGGTGCAAATGATGGGAATCCGCTTTGCTCCGGCAGGAATCACCGCATTCACCCGTATGCCCGTCTCCATGATTACCAACCAAAACATAGAACTGCCTCTCACCGAAACGCTGTTTGATAACAGTTTCTATGAGCGATTACCTGATATGGAGTGTATGCAGGAACGTATTACTTATATCAATTCCTATTTTCTGACACGTATACATAAGTTATACCTGCCCGACAGGCAAATCAGACATGCCGTTTCCATTATTCAAAGCAATAACGGTCTTTTGTCTGTCAGCAAAATAGCCGGAGAGGTCTGCCTGTCGGAACGACAATTCGAGCGTAAATTCAAAACAACCATCGGTATGACGCCCAAAGTATTCAGTAACATCATGCGTTTCCGGTTTGTCCGCAGTTATATGAAAGCCCATCCCAATGAAAGCATGTACGAAATAGCCATTGCTTGCGGATATCACGATCACTCGCACATGAATAAAGAGTTTCAGCGTTTGGGAAGTATCTCTCCATCGGAACACATTGTGTAGAATGTCGATTTTTTACACGAAACAGATCAAACAAGTATTGTATTTTTGTACTCAAAAAAGATGAAAGCCATGGAATATCAAACTCTATCTCCCAACATTGGCGTAAAGAGCGTCGATGAAACAGTACAGTTCTATACCGAAACATTAGGTTTCAATCTGATTATGAGTGTTCCCGCTCCAACCGGAAGCTTGCAATGGGTCATGGTTGCTAATGGCGGAACAACATTTATGTTTCAGGAAATGGATAACCTAACCGAAGAGTACCCACAGTTAGCCGGTCGCCCAGTGTTGGGTATTATGACCTTTTATGTAAAGATGAAAGGTATGCAAACACTGTACGAAAAGCTTCAGGGAACAGAATCTATCGCCAAAGAGATGCATAAAACATTCTATGGAGCCGACGAATTCGCCATCTTCGATAACAACGGACATATCCTGACGATAACGGAAGATACAGTAGAACCTACCGCAATCAAGAGCTATGATAACTACTTCCTGCCAGCTAACAATTATCAAGAGAGCGTACATTTTTATTCTGAAGTATTGGGATTGGAAAAGAAATTCGAGTTTGCAGAGCAGGGTATGATAGCCTTCAAGGTTGGCAACGAAGAGCCGGCAATCATCCTGAAAGACAAAACTAAGATGCCGAACACAATACCTGCCATTTGGATAGAGGTTGAAGATACTAAAGCGGTTTACGAAAAGATGAAAGCCAAAGGCATTGTCTTTCTATCCGAACCATTTAAGATACGAACAGGTTGGGCGGTAGAATTGAACGACCCTTCGGGCAATAGATTAGGATTCACAGACTATAAAAGAGATTAATAAATTAATAACAGAAGAATTATGAAATTCAGCAACGTAAGACTATTAGTCAAAGACTATCGCAAATGTTTCAATTTTTACACCGAGCAACTTGGTTTGGAAGCCGCTTGGGATGTTGGAGAATGTTATGCCAGCTTCAAAGTAGCCGACGGAATAGAGGGCCTTGCCCTGTTTACATCCGACTATATGGCTCCTGCCGTTGGTAATGCCGACAAAACACAACCCGTTGGCTATCGTGAGAAGTCGATGATATCCTTTGAAGTTGATAATGTAGATGAGACTTATCAAGTACTTTCAGCAAAAGGAATTAAATTTATTAATAAACCAACAGATATGCCCGGTTGGGGAATGCGTGTTGTTCATCTGTACGACCCGGAAGAGAATCTGATAGAGTTGTATTCTCCACTGAATCAATCAGAGCTATAAAAATTAATAATCGAAAAATGAAGGCTTCAGAACCCATACTGTTTATTCTATCGGGATTGCCCGCTTCGGGAAAATCAAGTCTGGCAAAACTGATTGTCAAGGAGTACAATGCTGCCTATCTGAGAATTGATACCATAGAACAAGCATTGCGAGATTTATGCAACTACAATGTACAAAGCGAAGGATACCGTTTGGCTTACCGCATAGCAAGCAACAATCTGGACTTGGGGCATAATGTAGTTGCCGATTCATGCAATCCGATAGACCTTACCCGTAGAGAATGGGAAGAAGTAACTATACAAAGCAATAGCCGGTACATTAATATCGAAGTAATCTGTTCGGATAAAGAAGAACATAAAAAACGAGCTGAAAACCGATGCACTGAAGTGAAAGGTTTAAAACTCCCTACATGGAATGAAATCCAAAGTAGGGAGTATCATGCATGGGCGACAGATAGAATCCTGATTGATACAGCAGGTAAATCGACAGAAGAAAGCTTCTATGAATTGATAAAAGAAATAAGAGATGCAATAAAAGAATAGAATGCATGGTAATAAACAAAAGAAACATCCTATTAAAGCCTCTACTTAAAGAAGATATGCCTTTATTTGAGGAATGGCTCAATAAAGGCTATGTTTATAAATGGCTCTGTCCCGATGGAGAAGAACAACGCAAAGCTTGGTTAGAAGAAGTTAACAACAAAGACGGCAAGTACAATTTTCTAACCCACTTTATTGTCTACCACAACGAGCGTAAAATAGGCTACTGCCTTTATGCTGACTGTTTCTTTCTGAAAGATTTAGAAGAGGAAGGGCATGATTTTGAAAGCTTATATGGGGATGTAACAGAGAAAAACCATACCTTTGAAATAGGTTACCTGATTGGGGAAGAGGAGTATCTGAATAAAGGCATCAGCAAAATTGTTATTCAGCAGTTAGAAGAAAAAATCACAGCTTTAGGCGGACGTGAGATAACAGCAGACCCTTTGGAAGAAAACACTTTCTCCATAAAGGCATTATTAAGTAATGGATTTATGAAAAAGAAAGACGGAGATTATAGAAAAGCAATAATATGAATGCCGATTTCATAAACATAACACCCGAAAACCTTGCCGACGAGCATCTATGCTGTATTATCCGTAGCAAAGTAACTCACCCGGGTATAGAAGCAAAGCGACAATGGCTTACTGATCGACTAACCGAAGGTCATGTATTTAGAAAATTGAATGTAAAAGCAACAGTTTTCATCGAATACGCTCCGCTCGAAACAGCTTGGGTTCCCATCGTCGGCGACAACTACATTTATCTCTATTGCTTGTGGGTCTTGGGTGATTACAAAGGAAAAGGATATGCAAAATCGCTGTTGGAGTATTGCGTGGCTGATGCCAAAGCGAAAGGCAAATCAGGCATTTGTATGCTCGGATCAACAAAGCAAAAGGCTTGGCTTTCCGACCAATCGTTTGCCAAGAGGTTTGGATTTGAAGTGGTTGATACGACTGATAACGGCTATGAATTACTTGCACTCTCTTTCGACGGAACAACACCGAAGTTCGCACAAAACGTTAAGACACAAGAAATAAACAATAAAGAACTGATTATTTACTATAGTATGCAGTGTCCGTTTGTCTACCAAACCATTGAAGTGTTAAGGCAGTATTGCGACACGCACGATATTCCCGCCTCTTTAATTCAAGTGGATACACTGCAAAAAGCGAAAGAATTGCCTTGCGTTTTCAACAACTGGGCGGTGTTTTATAAAGAACAATTCGAAACGGTGAATCTGTTGAGTGTTGAGAACTTAAAGAGGATACTCAAAAAGTAGCAAGAATAGAACACTCTATCTCCTCCCTTCCGACTACCTTTGCCGATTATGAATATACAGGAAAACAGCCGTATAGAATACCGTGCACGTATTAACCGGGTGATGGATTATATCGACCAACACCTCGACAAACCGTTGGAGTTGAAAACCATCGCCGACGTTGCCAACTTCTCCCCATTTCATTTTCACCGGATTTTCTCTTTCCTGATTGGCGAAACGCCCATCGACTACATCCAACGCCTGCGGGTGGAGAAAGCCGCCTGGAAACTCCGCGAAGCTGTTCCTGAAACCATCACCGAAATTGCCTACAGTTGTGGCTTTGGAAGCGTTTCTTTATTCAGCCGGACTTTCAAAAAACACTTCGGCATGACGCCCAGTCAGTTCAGCAAAGCCGATAAACCCGTCTATTCGCAAAACGGAAAGCTGTTTAGCAAGAATGGACAAATGCTCCGCAAGAATTTGAAAAGCGATACAGGCGAGAACGCCGACCTTTGTATCGTCGAATCAAATCAATTTTATTTTATGAAAGCAAACATTGAAGTAAAGGAAATGCCTGAAATGAAGGCAGTGTATGTGCGCCACATCGGAGCATTCAATCAAATCGGTCAGGCCTACGAAAAGCTATTCAAATGGGCATACCCCCGTGGGTTGTACACCCCAAATGTATCGAAGTCCGCATCCATCACCCATGACGATCCTTCAGTAACCGAACTGGAGAAAGTACGCCAAAGCGCCTGTATCATTATCGAAGAAGACGTGAAAGTCGATGGCGAAATCGGTAAACTCACCATTCCCGGCGGGAAGTATGCCGTCGGACACTTTGAACTGGGCTTTGCCGACTTTGAGAAAGCATGGAACTCCATGTGCAACTGGTTTGTAGAAAGCGGCTATCAACAAGGCGACGGCTGTACCTACGAGCTTTATCACAATGACTACACAACGCATCCCGAGCAGAAGCATATCGTCGATATCTGCATCCCGGTGAAGCCATTGTAAGGAAAAAGATGCCTATTTTGGACAACCATATCCGAAATAGGTATTGTATCTTTGCATGCCACTTTAAGTACTTATGCCTAAAAACGCTATCGAACCCAAATCGAAGATGTGGAACCTGTGGCATGGCTGTCATAAGTTAAGCGCAGGTTGCCAGCATTGCTACGTTTACCGTGGCGATGCCAAACGGGGTGTTGATAGTAATATCGTTACCAAAACCAAGAACTTCGACCTACCCATACAAAAGAAGCGGAACGGTGAGTATAAGATCCCATCCGGTTCGTTGGTCTATACCTGTTTCACTTCCGATTTCTTTGTAGAAGATGCCGATGAGTGGCGCAGGGAGGCATGGGAGATGATACGTCTTCGCAGCGATTTACGCTTTATGATGATTACCAAACGCATCGACCGCTTGCAAGTCTCCCTGCCCGATGATTGGGGTGATGGATACGAGCATGTAACCATCTGCTGTACTGTTGAGAATCAAGACCGTGCCGATTACCGCCTACCCATCTATAAAGAGGCACCTATAAAACACAAAATCATTATCTGCGAACCGCTATTAGAACGTATAGACCTTACGCCATACAATATCGGTTCATGGGTGGAACAGGTTGTTGTTGGAGGAGAATCCGGCTATAATGCCCGCCCTTGCAATTTCGATTGGATAATGGAGTTACATAATTTGTGTGTAGAGCAAAACGTATCTTTCTGGTTCAAGCAAACCGGAGCCAAATTCATTAAAGACAACAAACTATACAATATTAATCGCCGGCTGCAACACTCACAAGCTCGCAAAGCAGGGATCAATCTATAATTCACTTATACTATAAAAAAGGAAGATAGAACTTCCCAAGTTTACCCAACTTGAGACATTTGGATATATGTGGCGTTCATGGGGAGATAGTTTCCTGTATCTTAAATATTTGCTAAATTTGTCGGCTGATACAGTTATTCTTTTTATGCAATGTGTATTTCGGATAACTATTGCATTTATTTATAAGTTGGTGGCAATGCGGGGACAGTGAGCAGAATGAGGTAAAGCGTAAAATGAGAAATAAATATGGAGAAACAAATTTATTCAGATTATTCGAGATTAACATTTGAAGAATTTCAAAAATTCTCAACACCTTGTGAATTGCATGATATAGCAAGTCGATGTTTGTACGAAATTAAACAATGGATTGTTGAGAGCGACTTATGTAGCGAGGCTACTGCATTGATGATTTTTTGGAATGCTTGTCCTGCAGACTTTTTAAATTATAGTTGGAATAAGAAAACAGGTAATGACATAGATGTATTCAATATTATTCGAACTGTTATCAATAATTTTGAAAAAGGATTTTATTTGAAAACAGATATTAAGTATGACCCAAGTGAGGTAATATCCAAAACAAAATTTATTCCGGAAGTTGTTTTACAAGCCAGTAAAGGCGAAGAACCATACATTTACATAGACAAAGAGGAAGTACATTCATGGTTTGGCGATTATTTAGTCAGCAAAATAAACCGTTGTGATACGACTATTGAACTTTATAATATCGCAGTATCTCTCAAACACAGAGAAATCAATGTTTATGAAAAAATCCTTGAACACCCTTTGTGTGACAAAGCTATTGCTCTTATCATTTATTGGCTTCTTGATAAATATAGCAATTCTTCATTGTATGCCACAGATTGGCTGATTATTAAACCAGTGCTTGAGAAAATTGTACATAAATTAGAAAACAACGAATATAAGGAGATATTGGCTTACGACCCTAACAAAGAAGTAAAACCTATAAAATGGAAAATACCTGATTATATGTTTAAGAAAATTGGTTGAAATGCCTGCACCCAACTGTCAGTTTGGTGCAATACCCTTCGGGATACTGCACCAAGCTGACGGACGTTATGCACAATGCGTGTGCAACCCGAAACGTCCTTTCAAAATTGAAAAATAAAAATCCTGAAATAATCCGTTGTCTTCGAAACTTGAAGAATCGGAAAAACAAACAAAAGACAATTGCAATATACAGTAAAATGAAGCGACCTCTAAAAAAACAAAATAAACATATTGGAGTTATTCTTGCTATTGTTACATTACTTCTTATTTTTATGAGTAATGTATTGTTTAACACTTTTGGTGTTAACTTGTCAACAAATGAATTTCCATATTATGTTAATTTTATATTAATTGCATTATTAATTGTATCGTATCTATTATTTCGATTTTTTCATTATAAACTCATTCCTTTTATAATTTCAGTTTTGATATTGCAAAATCTGTTAATCAGTGCGATGGTCGATTTAGTTCGCGGGTCGGAAGATTATGATATGTCCAATGATTTTTCTTTTCTCATAGCAGTGCCCGTAGCATTTATCGGAACAGTTGTTTGGGGAATTATTTTTGATTATCGAAGAAATAAAAAATGAAAGTAAAAATATTAGGCTTTCTCATTCTTATATTATCTCGTATTACAGTATTGAATTATTGTTCAATTTTACAACAAATAAATCAACAAAAAATGAATATTATAAAATCAGTAATTATCATATCCATTTCAACAATAATATGTTCATGTACACAGAAAAATTCAATCTCCTATACCTGTTTCCCCGAATTGCTTGTAAATGATAGCGACAACTTTGCCAATGCAGTGATTACAAATAACACCTTATTGGATGTATATTGTCTTTTCAATAATATTACCGATAGTCTTGCCCCAAAAATTATTGGCGACCATGCCAACATTCGTGTCTTTGAGGGAAATCCTTTGAAAATTTACATTGATGAAAGTTGCTTGTTAGTATTTCCCGATAGGTTGGAAATAAAAGAAAAACCAACACTTTTAATTGAGAAAAAAGTCATTGATACTCATGTTTTCACGACAAATCGCAGTATGCAGAAACTTCCCGACGGAACTTCTAAAGTAAACTATGATTTAGGAAAAAAGTATTTTCAAACAGACGTTGGAACACTCGAACTTAAACGAGAGAGCGGTGGATGCGACGATACAGGTAAAAATCCTTTTGAAATACAACATAATGGCAACAGCTTAATGTTTACCAACATTGGAAACCTTTGTTTTTTTGAATATGATTTGGATAAAAATGGGAAAAAGGAACTTTTTGTACTGAACTATCATATTTGTGCCTCGTATTTGGCATTGTATAAAATTGAATAATAAAAGGAACAAACACCTTAAAGACTCTTTAGAAACTTCACTCTGCCCTTTGAATGTTCTACTTTGTATCTTCGCCAATCAAATAAAGATAATCTAAAGAGATATTTATCAGACATATAATAAATAATTGTATTTTTGTATTCCTCCGCAGGTAAAAAACAAACAATGCACTGTGCATAACAATCAAGGATTTGGTGTCAGGTGGACGCTTGTGGCTTCGATTTGGCAGCATGTGGCGTTGTAAGCGAATTAAGAATCAAAATCAACAGCGTTTTTTGACAAAAACAATATTGACCTTTTGAGCAAAACAATTTGAGCCGTTGAACAAATTCGCTTAACGACTTTCACTTTATCTTTGCATTGTAAATTCAGATGAATAACTAATGATTAAGGTATAATGTAAAACGATAAAGGAATGAAAACACTATTCAACTTCACAATAGCTTGTATGGCTTTATTCCTTACAGGCTGCAACAGCAATAATTCTAATAACAATAATAATATGACCGCAAACGAAATTTTCCCGAAAGGGCAGAAAGCGGAGGCCAATTTCACAGGTACGGCTTATGTTGAAATGTTAGTGACAGACGACACAACCTTTAATACGCAGGTTTATAATGTAAGCTTTGAACCGGGCTGCCGCAATTACTGGCACTCACATCCGGGTGGACAATTATTACTGATAACTTCCGGCAAAGGTTATTATCAGGAGAAAGGCAAACCGATACAACTGCTCCAACCGGGCGATGTAGTAGAGATAAAACCCGATATTGTTCACTGGCACGGTGCTACTCCCGATAGCGAATTTGTTCATATAGGCATTACTACGCAGGCAGATAAAGGCGCAGCCATTTGGTATGGAGCCGTTTCAGATGAAGAATACAACAGTTATACTATGAACGGCACAGAAAAACAAGAACAATATACTTTTGAACTAAGTGATAATGTAACACGCCGGAAAGTAACTTTCACAAACCGTTATGGAATAGCACTAACGGGAGATTTATACATTCCCCAAAAATCAGGTAGTGAAACTTTTCCTGCTATTGCCGTTAGCGGTCCCTTCGGTGCTGTAAAAGAGCAATCATCGGGATTGTACGCCAACCGGATGGCAGAACAGGGGTTTGTTACGCTTGCTTTTGACCCGTCTTATACCCGCCGTTGATAAACGCATCAAAGCAGTAGCGACCGCAAGTATGTACGATATGTCGAGAGTGAACGCAAGGGGGTATTTTGATGCAATGACACCGGAGCAGCGAAGCGAAATGTTGGAGCAATTAGGCGAACAACGTTGGAAAGATGCGGAAGACGAAACGTTTGCTTTAGCTCCCAAAGGATTGCCGGACAAAATAGAAGGAAACGAACCTCAATTCGTGAAAGATTATTTTGATTATTACAAAACGGATCGGGGCTTTCATCCGCGCTCAATCAACTCAAATGGTGCGTGGACAGCGACTAATACGCTATCGTTTATGAATATGCCAATTCTGACCTATATCAACGAAATCTCCCCAAGACCCATATTGTTGATAGCCGGAGAGAATGCACATTCACGTTATTTTAGCGAAGATGCTTACAAAGCGGCTACTGAACCGAAAGAGTTAATGATAATCCCTAATGCTGTTCATGTAGATTTATATGACCGTATGGATGTTATTCCATTCGATAAGTTAGAGTCTTTCTTTACAGAGCACTTAAAATAAAAAATGATATGACAACAGTAAAATTAAACAATGGAGTAGAAATGCCAATCTTAGGATTCGGTGTTTATCAAGTTGAACCCTCTCCTGTTTTCGCCAATGGGACACCCTACGTTTTTTTGAGTACCATTAAGTATAATTCCCTCTGCTGTTCATCCATTGTTAGTGGGTACTTCCTAGCCTTCCCAGAAGATGGCAACATTACATTTATTTGATACATCCTCTTAGTCAACTCTGCAGCTTTGCTGAGTGTTATTGTGGATTCATTAGCTTTCAAAATACGCTCCAATTCCAACAAGATAGTATATGCTGTAAAGGATATGCAAATATGTGCTTCAATCCTGTGCCTGAGTCTATGATATATGGGGCGTATTCTTAAATCCGTCTTGTTCATGCGGAAAGCCCTTTCAATAAACCACAGTTGCCGGTAATTGTTTATAATCTCATCCGGTTTGAGTTTACTATTGGTCACAAAGGTTTTTATACCGTCCCACCTGGCGTCCTCATTGAATTTTTCATAATCGAGTTCTACCTTGACCTCACCTTCCATTCGCAAGTATTTATTGTATCCACGATTGTTGATATTGGACTTGGTCAGTTTTCCACTTACTATCTTCTTCTCTAATTTTCGGAGCCCTCGCAAACGATTCTGTAAATCTTTATATGCCCTCTTTTGAGAAAGAGAAACAATTATACGCTGAGATTCTGTTCTTTGAATAACAGCACTTTGTCCGTTTTGAAGCGACAACTTTAGTATTTGGGCTTGAATTTCTTTCGATTCGTTTTTAGGTCTACCTCCCAAAATATATTCGTAGTTGTTCTCCGATAAGAGGTCTATGTTCTTTTTAGAAAGAAGGCCGGAGTCTGCAATGACAATGGGTTTATTCAATCCGAAGCGATGCTGAAATTTCTCTAACACAGGAATGAGCGTATGCCCCTCAAAGATATTACCCTCAAATAAGTCGTAGCCTATGGGATTACCTCCGTAACCAACCAACAACCCCAGAAATATCTGAGGGCACTGGTGCTTTCCATCTTTAGAAAAACCTGTCTTGCGAAGATCATCTTCATCGCTTGATTCAAAATAAAGAGTAGTCATATCGTAGAATACTACACCGACCTTGCCACCCAGAATGCCTTTGGTGTAGATAAAAGTAATATCTTCAACTTCTTGTTTGAACCGATCGCTTAGCTTATCTAGAAAACGGTATATTTCTTGTATCTGGTGATTCTCGCCCAGATAGTTGCTAAGATAATCAATCGTTTTCAGCTTGCTACCGGGATTATACAAACGGGTAATGACCAGATGACGGAACAACTTGTCTTCTATTTGGTTATAACCAATTTTATCAAATAGCCGGCCGTAAATTAGCTCCGGACCTATCACTTGTATTTGATTGTTGCTAATGGAAGAAAGAATATATTCATAGTTGGACTCTTCCTCGTCGATAAACAATTCCAAATTTCCCTCTAACTGTTTTAAGACCGAACGAGCCTTGAGCATCAAAACGGAAAGCTCCTGCTCGCTCTTTCCTGAACCGATACTCTGAACAACCTTATAACGACCTCCGGATTTACTGATGATCTGGATGCTGATACTGCCGGATTTGTTACGCTTTTGACGAATAAACATGTGCAAATTTAAGGCGGGACACCCAAATAAGCAAATTTGAAAAATTAATTAATTGAAAATCAGAAGGTTGAAGAAATAATTAAAGACGTTGTCGAAAACAGGAAAAATGATATGACAACAGTAAAATTAAACAATGGAGTAGAAATGCCAATCTTAGGATTCGGTGTTTATCAAGTTGAACCCTCTGAAACAGAAAATGTGGTATTTGATGCCTTACAAGTGGGCTATCGTTCGATTGATACAGCGGCAGCTTATATGAATGAAGAGGCTGTCGGGCGTGCCATAAAACGGAGTGGTATTCCTCGCGAAGAACTATTTATTACAACCAAACTCTGGATTCAGGATGCCGGATATGACAATGCGAAAAAAGCATTTGAGGTATCTTTAAAGAAATTACAACTGGATTACCTCGACCTCTACCTTATCCACCAACCATTTGGCGACTATTACGGTTCGTGGCGGGCAATGGAAGAGTTGTATAAAGAGGGACGGATACGGGCTATCGGTATCAGCAACTTCTATCCCGACAGGTTGCTTGATCTTATTCAACACAACGAAATAGTTCCTGCCGTTAATCAGATTGAAACACATCCGTTTAATCAGCAAATCGCCACCGGACAGTTTCTGAAAGAAAACGGTGTGCAAATCGAGTCTTGGGGGCCGTTTGCTGAAGGGAAAAACGATATGTTCAATAACAACGTTCTGAAATCTATCGGCGACAAATACGGAAAGTCGGTAGCACAGGTTATCCTTCGTTGGCTGATACAGCGTGATGTAGTCGTTATTCCAAAATCCGTTCGTAAAGAGCGTATGGCGGAGAACTTCGATGTATTTGATTTTGAACTATCGGCAGACGATATGACCGCCATCCAAACACTCGATATGGGGCAAAGTGCCTTCTTCGACCATCGCGACGTTGAGTTTGTAAAATGGTTAGGTAATTATAAATTTGATATTTAATACGATATATTATGAGCAAAAAAGTATTAGTCCTGTCGGCGAGTCCCCGACGGAAAGGAAACTCCGATTATCTATGTGATGAGTTTATACGTGGGGCAAAAGAAGCCGGGCATGAAACGGAAAAGATATTTTTCCACGATAAAAAGATAAACTATTGTTTGGGTTGCGGAGCCTGTT
Source organism: Bacteroides sp. 224 (assembly GCF_010500995.1). Lineage (GTDB taxonomy): Bacteria > Bacteroidota > Bacteroidia > Bacteroidales > Bacteroidaceae > Bacteroides. Next base: position 83,416 of record NZ_QVMK01000009.1, read on the forward strand.
ACAAAACCCACAAATGCGTACAGAAAGATGATATGGCAGAGGTGCTGGACAAAATGGTCAATGCAGATGTATTGGTTTTAGCCACTCCCGTTTATTTCTATACCATGAATGCGCAGCTTAAAACCCTGATAGACCGCACCGTTCCCCGCTATACCGAGCTAAAGGGCAAAGCCTATCTTATAGCTACCCTTGCCGATAAAGGCGAAGAATCGATGGCAGGTACTATTGCTGCTTTCCGTGGATTTATGGATTGTCTCGATAATGTAGAGGAAGCAGAATATATCATTGGCTATGAAGCATGGAACAAGGGAGATATTGTCGGAAATCCTGCCGTAGAGAAAGCCTATCAAGCCGGAAAGAATGTATAACAAACAATCAACAGAATATGAAAACAATTATCCTATCATTTATTATCATGGCAACAACTATTTCTGCCTATGGGCAAAATAATAAAACATTGGTAGTCTATTACTCCCGTACAGGGAACACAGAAACCGTAGCAAAACAAATACAGACGCTGACAAATGCCGATATTTTTCGCTTGGAGACGGTAAAAGCGTATCCCAAAGGTTATCAAGAAACTACGGAGGTTGCCAAGGAAGAGAAAAGCAATAATGCCCGCCCAGAGATAAAAGAGAAAGTGGAGAACATCAATCAATATGATACTCTCTTTATTGGTTTTCCTATCTGGTGGGGTACTTACCCGATGGCAATTGCTTCTTTCATTGAAAAACACAATCTGGAAAATAAAACCATCATTCCATTTTGTACACATGGCGGAGGTGGTGTTGACCAAGGTTTTAATGATGTGAAAAATTTAACTCCAAAATCAAACCATAAAGAGGGACTAAGTCTCAGTGGAAGCCAAGCAAATTCTTCAAAAGCAGCTATTGAGAAATGGCTTCGAGAAATAGGAGTAATTAAATAATTGGACTTTTACATAATATAGGATGCGCTTCGGCAATCTGAAAACGAGTTTTCGATTGCTCTCGGCTTTCACTATATTTCAGCAAAATAGTATCTTTGTAGAAAAGAATCGTTATGGAAACAGGAAAAGAAACATACGTTACGTTCAACTATTCAGACATCATTTATAGCTACTACTTCAGCGATGATTGTATGTGTTCGAAGATGGTGCGCGACCACTTTCTGGTCTATGTTTACTCCGGCGAATATGTGTTGGAAGAAGGCAAAAAGAAAACCATAGTGCGTCCGGGAGAATGTGTGTTTTTGCGCAGAGATAACCGTGTAGAGATGGCAAAACAGCCGAAAAACGGCGAACCATTTATGGGAATATTCATCTGTTACAAACGGGATTTTCTGCGTAAAGTTTTTCAGGAGTTTGAGAAAGGCAAACTACCCATTGAAGCAAGTAAACATAAACAGAGCGTTATCAAATTGCCTGAAACGCCCGATATTAAAGGTCTATTCCTGTCCATTACTCCTTACTTTGATTCTTCCATCAAGCCTTCGGATGATATCATGTGTTTGAAAATGCTGGAAGGTCTTCATGCCTTGTTGCGTATTGATGAACGATTTTACGCAACACTTTTCGACTTTGCCGAACCTTGGAAAATAGACATTATTGAGTTTATGGACAAGAATTATATGTACGACCTCTCGATGGAAGAGATGGCTTCTTTTACAGGACGAAGTCTTTCAACTTTTAAGCGAGATTTTAAGAAGATAAGTGACTTGTCTCCCGAAAAATGGCTGATTCAACGTCGGCTTGAAGCCGCTTATGATAAACTAAAAGAAACAGGAAAGTCGGTTTCGGATGTATATCTTGAAGTGGGTTTTAAGAACTTCTCTCATTTCTCTACTGCATTTAAGAAACAGTACGGAGTAACACCGAGTAATTTTAGTCAAGCCATAGTATAAAAACAGGTTTTTAGGCAGCTGGCAGTATGTGGCTTCGGTTTGGCAGCGTGTGGCGTTGGAATCTATTTTGATAACATCTCCGTTTTGTGTTGAATAATCTCCGTTTTGTATAGTCGTTAGGGTACGACCACTCCATACCTTTGCATAAACATTAAAACAGGAACAAAATGGATAGTAAAATCATTCTGGTTACAGGAGCATCCGACGGTATAGGAAAAGAAACCGCCATGACGCTCGCAAAACAGGGGCATACGATTATCATTCACGGGCGTAACAAGCAGAAATTGCAGGCTGTTTATAACGATATAAAGGCTGAAACAGGTAATACCAATATTGATATGTTCACAGCCGATTTTCTGTCGTTTGCCGAAATAAAACGCTTTGCAGATACTATAAAGCAGAAATACGACCGTTTGGATATACTCGTTAATAATGCGGGAGCGCAGTTTACCGACAAAAGAGAAACTACCATTGACGGACACGAAAAAACAATGATGATAAACGTGTTCGCTCCGTTTCTTTTGACTACACTTTTGCTCGACTTGCTCAAAAAAAGTCCGTCTGCAAGGGTCGTAACTGTTTCGTCCGCCTCTCACAAAATGGGCGGGAAACCCGATCTCAACGATATAGAATTGAAAAACAACTATACAATGTCGAGAGCATACGGCTTTTCAAAATTGTATGTGATATGGGTCATGCGGCATTTCATAACTGAAACTAAAAAAGCAGGAATAAACAATATCACATTTAATTGCGTGCATCCGGCTTCTACACAAACAAACCTTGCACGAGAATCTTCTTCTTCGCTTCGGTTTCGGATCATAATGTTTCTTTGGAAACCAATGTTGATAAGCCTTGCCAAAGGTGCTAAAAGCAGTATCGAAGCTGGCGTATCTCCGAAATTGGAAGGTGTTACAGGTAAGTATTTCGGGCCTAAAGGCGAAGAAAAGGTTAGCGACAAATATTATTCTACCCAAAACGAACAGATAATTTGGGATTATTGTCTAAAAGTAACGGAGGATTACCGATGAAAATAGCTTTTATCATATTAGTTGCTCTGATAGGCGTTGCCGCATTCATGTTCGGCCCTCGAATACATAAAGATATTCAGAAGAAGCGCAACTATGAGAACACTTATGCAATACAGAATATTGGAAATGGTAAAGATATTCGGGTGCATAATGCAGGAAACGAGGACGGGACAAAAATCATCCTATACAGTCATAATAATTGGGAGTGTATTACATGGCAGTTAATAGGACTGGAGGAAAATGTATATTTACTCAAAAACCTATATACGCAAAAGAGTTTCGAGCCTTCTTCGGCTCCGGCAACGGGCGTAACACTGTGGCAACAAACATTAGGCGGGAGCCGTTTACAATATTGGGAGTTTGTGAAGCAATTGGGCGAAAACTATTTGATACGCCTGAAAGATACGGAACTGTATTTAACTGCCACATCTGACGAAAACGATTCTGATATTGTTCTTATGCCAAAGCAGGATTCAGACAGCCAGTTATGGAAACTGATAAGACAAAATCCAATTATCTGATGATATACTTACAATACAGATAATTCTCCGTATTTTTGTGGTTGCCAAACATATGAGTTAAGTTTATGGAAACAAGCGAATTGAAAATCGGCGATAGCCAAATAATTAAAATAAATACGATTGAGCGGTACACACAATTATTGGGGTGTCCGCCTGCCAATCATCCGCTAATAGCTATCTGTCGTTTGGAGGATGTGATAGATTATACTCCTATCGGCAAACCCGTACAGCTAAACCTATATTCAATCGTAATGAAAGACGGAACAAACTGTACTTCTACATATGGTTGGCGTGATTATGATTTCACGAAAGGAGCTATAAACTTTTTTGCACCGGGGCAAATACACTCTTGGGATGTAAAAGCAGAAAACTCCGGTAGATGGGGTTGGATGCTGACATTTCATCCCGACTTTATCCGTAAATATCCTTTGGGAGCGAAAATCGGAAAGCTAAAGTTCTTTTCGTATGAAACGAACGAAGCCTTACATATATCCGATTCCGAGCGGTCGATGCTTGAAGGTATTATGCAAAATATCGAAAGTGAAGATAAGCGGAGCATTGACGAACACAGTCAGGATATAATCGTATCTCAACTGGATGTCCTTCTGAATTATGCTGAACGGTTTTATACACGGCAGTTCAGAACAAGGAATAGCGTAGAGTCGGATATTTTGACACGCTTCCAATCCATACTCCACAATCATTTTGAAGATAACAAAGACAAACTGATTACGGCGAACGATATTGCTTCCCAGTTGGCTATGTCCACGCATTATTTGAGCGATCTTCTACGCAATATTACAGGCATGAATACGCAACAGCATATTCACGTCTTTTTGATTGAACGTGCAAAAAGCCTGTTATTGACAACTTCACTTTCAATTAACGAGATAGCCTTTTCACTCGGATTCGAATACCCGCATTATTTCAGTCGTCTATTTAAAAGCAAAACAGGGCAAACCCCGATGGAATTTCGGAGTATGAATTAACACTATGAATGTTTTTTATTACATTATTGACTAATCAATAAAATCCCTATCTTTGCAGGTATGAAAGACAATCAGCATACCTTGGGATTCTTATTGGCACGGACGTCAAAAGCCATGTCTGTGCATTTGAATAAGTTATTACAGGAAGAGAGGATAGACCTTCCTCATTCGCAATATTTGGTCTTACGTTTGCTTTACCTCGAAGATGGTATAAGCCAGCAGGAGTTAGCGGAGAGGGCTTTCAAAGATACGGCTGCCGTTAAAAGAACATTGGATATATTGGAGGGAAAAGGCCTGATTAAACGCACTCCTGCTCCTGCCAATATGAAAAAGAACAGCGTGATTATCACTCCGGTAGGACGGGAGCTGATGCCACGCGTTATATCTTACCTCGAAAACTCGAAGAATTCCTACCTGGCAGGTATAAGTGATGAAGAATATAATGCTGTAATCCGCGTGCTTGAAAAGCTTTATCAGAACATCAGCTAATTTTTCATTTCTGTTATTAACCCTCATTGTTATATCCGTACAAAAACCGTGGAAAAAGAAAAAATAGCATAATTATGGAAGTAAAAGTATTTATTGAAAATTACAGGGAAGCGTTCGGCGAAAAAGCCGAACTTCCGATAGTGTTTTGGTATTCCGACACCCCGCTTGCCAATACCGAAAAGATAAACGGTTGTTTCTTCAAAGGGCTGAAAACGGTAAGAGAAGGAAATCCCATAAGTTTGAACGCCGAAGTCATAGGTTGCGGAGGAGGAAAGTTCTATACCGGATTTACGGAAATGCCCGAACGAGTACCCAACTTCGTTTCGCTGAAAGAAAAATATAAAAAGACACCTGAAATGGTGGTTGAGTTTATAGAACAGCTTGGCGTACCACTTACTAACCGGAAGTATCTGAATTTTGTCCGTATCGACAGGGTTGAAACTTTTAACGAAGTGGAAGGCATCTTATTCTTGGCAACTCCCGATATCTTATCCGGACTAACGACATGGGCTTATTTCGACAACAATTCGGAAGATGCAGTCACTTCCATGTTCGGCTCCGGCTGTTCGGCTGTGGCAACCAATGCAGTTATTGAGAATAGCAGGGGAGGAAAGAGAACATTTATCGGTCTTTTCGATCCTTCTGTCCGCCCTCATGTAGAAGCTAATATTCTAAGTTTTGTAATACCTATTTCCCGATTTAAGGAAATGTATTATACCATGCGAGAAAGCAGTTTGTTTGACACTCATGCATGGAATAAAATACGTGAGCGGATAAATAATTAAGGATTAATCAGGCTCCAACCCGTACTATTGAGTATAAGATGTAGCACAAAATAGAAATAGACACTATTTGAACTCATAGAAAATAGTTCTCCATTGGTTTTTTTCCATCTTATTTTTCATATCAGATAAGGAGAGAGGGAACGGAACGATAAATCCCGATTGTCCTGTATGATACGAGGTTAAGGCTACTTCGCCTTTTCTTTAGTAACTATTTAGTAACTGATTTCTGTCCAGTCTTGACTTTCGACTGTCTTTTCTTGTCCACAAGCTTCATATCAGCTTTCAGGTTCAAATATACGAACTTTTTGAATCTTACAAAAATTAATTGAATATCAAGTCGTTCTCCAGTGCAAGGTGCAGCCTATTTATATATAGGCTGCACCTTGCACTGAGCTTTACATATCATTCATAGATAAGCCCCTTAATTCAATCTTATATTTTGCAAGTTCTTTTTTGATTGAATCGGCTTTTCCCTGAAGTAAAGTCATGTCAATTTTCTTGGGGTTACGCTTTACCTCGGCAACAATAGCCGTTTTATCCAAATCATTCAGAGCAATCAGGTCTATCTCATTTTCTCCTTTACTGTCCCAATAGCTACCAATAGCGGTTATCCTCTCCTCTTCCGCCATTTTAGCCCGAAAATATTTTTCCAAAGTGAAACCGCTATATTGCTCATAGTTCTTATCAATAAACTCACGAAGCAAGTCATATTTCCCCATTTCAATCAATGACTGATTCGGATAAATGAACCGAAACCAGAAACGAAGGTAGTTGTCATTTAAACTCCAACGAGCTTTTCGGCTTTCCGGCTTCGAGAACATGGGCTTGTTCTTTGTAATAAGAGAGTATTCTTTTTCTAAATTAACCAGATATGCCCCCGTATTCTTTCCGATAATGGAATCTATTTCACTTTGGGTCGTTTTCCCGGAAGCGATTAATTGCAGAATGGAAAAGTAAGTCCCATACTCTTTTCCAAATTCAGAGATAAGCAATTCTTTGCCTTCCCCGATAAAGGGAGAATCAGGACGTGTAACCACATCCAGTATCTTATTCTTTGTTACAGCTCCGCCTTCCATCAGTAGGTCGATGTATTTGGGAACGCCACCCGTCAGCATATAGAGACACAGAAGATCTTCCGATGTATATTTAGGGTTATAATCGTTCAGGATTTCTTTTATTACGCTAACGGCGAAAGGTTGCAGTGTTATCTTTGAGGTAAGTCGCCCGAATAACGGTTCTTTCCTGTTCTCAAAAATCTTCATCATCATCGAATAGATAGAACCGGAAGCAATGAAGTTGATCTTAGTCTTGTCTTTATACTGATCCCAAAGATTCTGAACATCGCTGAATATGGACGAATTTACATTATCAAACTCTTGAAATTCATCAATGATAAGCGTGTAATGTTCCTTTGTGGCAAAAATCAACAACTGTTCAAAAAGGTCTTTGAATCGGGTAATCGAGCCGAATATTTGCAATCCTAAAACATCTGCTGCATCTTTCTGAAACTGTTCGCAAAGAAGCGGTTCGCTTTTACGGGAAACAAACAGATAAAGATACTTCTGTCCCTTTACAGATTCAAGTAAAAGGGAGGTCTTGCCGATACGACGACGACCAACCATCACCGTAAAACAGGAACTTCTCTTCGATTGCTCCAATGTACGGGCTAATATATCTAACTCCGCTGTTCTGTTATAAAACTTCATATCTCATGTTATTTAATACTCATTATCTTAATGGCGGTTACAAAAATAAGAAGAATATTTCAATCCGCCACTATGTATATCAGGTTATTTTAATGGCGATTATTTTAATCGCCATTAAAATATAGACAAGAACGAGGATTTGTAGCTTGAAGCATCCATGCTATTTTCAAACTTTTGTGAGTTGAGAATAGACAAATAGTTTATTTCGTGCTTACAACTGAAAATCTGCCAGCTTTTCCTCCAACGATTCCATATCAGCATTAAGCTTTGTATCCGTAATTCGAGCATAGATCTGTGTTGTTCGTACATTCTTATGTCCTAATAATTTAGCAAGACTTTCCATCGGCATACCATTAGATAAGGCAATAGTCGTGGCCATTGTGTGCCGCGCGACATGGGAAATTAGTAGTCAGAATAGGTATGAGAAGGTAAGAAGCGAATCGGATAATACCATTGTAATTCAGCGATTTGAGTGAAATTGAAGTTTGGAACATAAGCAGTTCTACGAAGAGTTTCAGTTACCAAATCGTTACCTTGCCAGTTACCGAAGGTAAATGGGTAACAACAGCAGAGTGAAGAATTACGAGACACGGTTCTAATGTTCTGATATGCTGTGATTTGCATAGCAATGAGCGCTTATAAAACAGGTAACTTTGCCGTCAGGAAATTGACGGCAAAGACCATAAAAATTATAAGCGTATGAAAGTAGAAAAATTCAAGGTTCTGCTCTACCTGAAAAAGAGTTCTCCCGACAAGTCGGGCAAGACCCCGATTATGGGGCGCATCACTGTTGGCCAGTCAATGGCACAGTTCAGTAGCAAACTATCCTGTACTCCCTCGCTGTGGAATCCCCGCGAGAGCCGCTTGAACGGAAAGAGCAGGGAAGCGGTAACATGCAATACGAAACTGGATAAGTTGCTGCTCTCCATCAATGAAGCGTACAACACGTTGATTGAGCGTAATAATCCGTTCGATGCCGAAGCGGTCAAGAATCTGTTTCAGGGAAGCATGGAAAAACAAATGACGTTGCTCCGGCTCTTTGACCGCCATATCGAAGAACTCAAAACCCGTGTCGGTATAGATGTATCCCACCGCACTCTGCCTAAATACCATTATGCCCGGAAAAAATTGGGTGAATTTATAAAAGAAAAATTCAATGCTTCCGACCTTGCTTTCGGACAACTTAACGAGCAGTTTATCCGCGAATATCAGGATTTTGTCATAATCGATAGAGGATTGGGCGTGGAAACAGCACGGCATTATCTGGCTTTGTTGAAAAAGATATGCCGAATTGCATTCAAAGAAGGGCATTCAGACAGGCATTATTTTTCTACTTACCCGCTCTTAAAGCAAAAAAATAATCCGCCACGAGCATTATGCCGGGAGGATTTTGAAAAGATACGGGATTTAGAATTTGAGGAACACCACCAGTCCCACATAATTACCCGCGATATGTTCCTTTTTGCCTGTTATACCGGAACTTCATATGTCGATGTGGTTGCCATTACGAATGACAACCTTTCCACAGATGATGCGGGTGCTTTATGGCTCAAATACCAACGCGGAAAGAACGGTAAACTCAGTCGGGTAAAATTATTGCCCGAAGCTATCGAACTGATAGAAAAATACAGTGATCCGTCAAGAGAGACGTTATTCCCTAAAATGGAATACAACGCCCTGAAATGGAAACTTCAAACCATACGTAAAATGATAGGCATGACGGGAACTTTGAGTTATCACATGGGACGCCACTCGTTTTCAAGTTTAATCACGCTCGAAGCAGGTGTTCCCATTGAAACCGTTTCAAAAATGCTCGGTCATAGCGACATAAAGACAACGCAGATTTACGCCCGTGTTACCCCGAAGAAACTTTTTGAGGACATGGACAAGTATATCGAAGCAACCCAAGATTTAGTATTAACCCTTTAATAACAAATATTATGCGTAGTACATTTAAAATATTATTCTATATCAACCGGGGTAAGGTAAAAACTGACGGCACTACACCCGTCCTGTGCCGTATCACAGTCGATAATAAGCAGACTGTTCTCACAACAGGTATCTATTGTCGTCCTAATGATTGGAACAGCAGCAAAGGAGAAATCCGGGACAGCGTATCAAACAGCAACTTAGAAAAATTCCGCCAGAGCATTGAACAGGCGTATGAACACATACTGAAAGAACAGGGCGTTATCAGTGCGGAATTGCTCAAAAATACGATTGCCGAAATAAACACAGTTCCGACCATGCTTTTACAGGCTGGCGAAGTTGAGCGGGAGCGGTTAAGATTGCGTTCTATCGAAATAGATTCAACCTCCACCTACCGGCAATCGAAAATTTCCCAAAGGAATTTGCGTGAATATCTTCTTACCTTGAAGATGAAAGATATTGCCTTTACAGATATTACCGAAGATTTTGGAGCGGGCTATAAACTCTTTTTGAAATGCAAAGAGTACAAACCGGGGCATATCAACCATTGTTTCACATGGCTGAACCGATTGATTTATATTGCCGTTGACCGGGAAATACTTCGTTTCAATCCGATTGCCGATGTTCCGTATGAGAAAAAAGAACCGCCCAAGCTACAACACATTAGCCGCAATGAGTTAAAAACGATTATGGAGAACCCTATGTCCGACAGGTTGCAGGAACTGACACGCAGAGCTTTTATATTTTCTGCGTTCACGGCACTTGCCTACGTGGACGTGAAAGGATTATACCCCCGGCATATCGGACGGACAGCCGACGGGCGGCGTTACATAAGGATTTACCGTAAAAAGACAGAGGTCGAAGCATTTATCCCGTTGCATCCGGTCGCTGAACAAATCCTGTCTCTTTACAATACGGAGGACGATACGAAGCCCGTATTTCCCTTGCCAAACCGCAACCAGATATGGTACTGCATTAATGAAATCGGCTTCCTTGCAGGTGTCAAGGGCAATTTAAGCTATCATCAAAGCCGCCATACCTTCGGGACGCTCCTACTTTCGGCGGGTATTCCCATTGAAAGTATCAGCAAGATGATGGGGCATTCCAATATATCCACTACACAGGTTTACGCCAGAGTAACAGACGATAAAATATCGGAAGATATGGATAAACTGATTGCCCGCAGAAAAGTATCGTGAAGCACCAAACAGTAATACCCCCGAAATTCGCTTGAATCCGGGGGTATTATTCTAATTGAAAAGTAAGCCACTCCTATGCTTCGCGGTAGCCCTTATCCAAAATCTTTTGAATATCCGATTCCCGGTACAAGGTCTTACCGCCGAAGTGAGTGTAGGGGATTCGTCCTTCCGTCCTGTATTCCTGCAACGTCCGGCGGCTCACTTTAAGCCGCTCCGAAACCTGTGTGTCGGTCAGAAACCGTTCCCCTTTCAGGGTAGGTCTATAATCTGCCAATGCTGTTTCTATTTTATCCAGCATCTTGTCGAGTGAACAGAAAAATGCCTTAATCTGCTCATTTTCTTTTGTTATAACTTTGTTTTCCATACCATTATAATCCAACATTGTTAATGACTTTTTCCACGTCTTCCGGCTTGTAATACATTTTCCGGTTGATTTGGCTGTATGGCAACTTTCCCGTTTCACGCAAGTTCTGCAAGGTGCGTGGACTGATATTCAGAATAAGGCACACGTCCTGATTATCCAACCATTCGTCAAGCCTTTTGCCAACGTGCGGTTCACACAACGCTTCCACTTTCCGGGCAAACGCTTCAAAATGAAACATCATCGCCCTGTATGTTCCGGCTTCTATACTCACTATTTCCATATCTTTTTTTCTTTATTCGTTTGTACTTATTGCACGGGGATAGCAAAGATATGGTAATAATACCAGCAGTATATCAATCGTTTACGTCCTGCGTACCTATGTCCGGCTTTGTCTTGGTCAAAAGCCGGATTTCTTTTATACGGCTATCCGTTTGAGCCGATTTTATTCTCCGCCCATAAAATGTTACGGTGGTGAATGTGGATTTTTCCAGTCTGTTTCTCTTTATAATTTCTTCCCCTTTTTAGCTACACCTGCCGCTGATGAAACGCCACGGGAGTGATACGATTTCAGGCGCGAAAGTATTCCCATGTTCGGAAAGCCCCCGCAAGGTCGAGCCTTCGGTTTCGTGAAAAATCTTCCTCTTTCCCTTTCGGGCGAGCGTATTTGTTCCCGAAAACCTTGCGTGGTCTGAACATGGACTTGTCTTGCCCCCGAAACTCGATAACTCCGACGGCTCCGAGCAGCATGACGATTAAAAAAAAGGTCAGAAATTATGAAACAGACAGAAAAAATATCGAAACAGCGATTCACCTTCCTTCCAATCAGCATGTGGTGGATTTTGAAAGTAGCCTTTGCCGTAGCAGGGTTTGCCCTTTGGGGTTGGTCATTCGTGGCGGTGGTAGTGGGTGCTTGCATCCTTTGGGAGATTGCAAAAACGGTGCTTTCGTGCCTTGTGTCGCTTCTTGTGTTGGCTGTCATTATCTGCCTTGTAATAGTATTAATTTTCTAAATATCAACAGTATGAAAGCAAAGTATTTTAATTCGGTAGGCTCTATTGAAAGCCATGTGCAAATTTTCCCGCATCACACTTTTATTATAATCCCTCAGCCGAGAGCATGTGAATGTGAAACGGTAAGAATAGCATACGAGGTAACGGACAGGCAGGACAATGATATACTTGATATTCTTGTAGTATGCCCCATTTGTGCAAACCACCCTAAAAACAGACAGTAATATGACAGCAAGTAAAATGACCGTAAACGGCGTATCAGTATGCGCCACAGGACAGGAGAATTACGAACGCTTCGAGGCAAGGCGGGGCAAGTGGTTTTATCAATACGACTACCGCCACACAGACGGCGAACTTTTTTCTATCGTATTGCCGACCCTCGAAAGGTGCAGACAAGAGCGGGATAAGTGGCTTTTGGATAAGAATAATCATTAAAACGGTTAAAGAGATGAAAACGAACGAAATAAACGATAGCATAATCGGCAAGCGGTGCAAATGCGTTTTTACAGGCTTAATGGTTACAGGGGTAATCGAGAGCATAAACGTAAACAAATACAGCGCAGAGGTAATGGTACGTTTCGATGAACCGCACTCGTGGGGAAACGAGATATACGAATATGATTGGGCACACGCCCGACTACATGATGAATTTGGCTCTCTCCAATATCTGGAAATCATAGACGACCAATATAAAACCGTCAAAGTAGCATTTGAGAAGTCCATAAGGGAGATAAACCGAATGTTTACAAGTGATTACAAGACTTGGGGCGTAGTCAATCTGAAAGAATGGTGCGATAGCTATGAAAGTAGCAGGTTTACGCAAATCGGCGAATATTGCGCCATTATCACATCCGAATATAACATGGAGTATGTAAGGGAGTGGCTTATGAAAAATACTCCTGTAAAGGAAATCGAAACAATCATCTGAAAATCATCACAACATTTTAATAATCAAATAATTAGAATTATGACAACGAAAGTAAAAAACACTGCCATAGCAGTACAGACAACCGAGAACAGCAAAAGCGTAACAGAAAACGCAGTAGTAGCAACAGGCGCACCCGCTAAAAGTGTGGAGAAAGCCGTAAACATTCCGTCAGACCTCATAGAGCCGAGCAATTACAACGCCCGAAAAACGTTTGATGCCGATGCGCTGAAAGAGTTGATGCAAAGTATCTCCGTTCATGGACTGATACAGCCCATAACGGTACGGCGTAAAGGCGAGAAAGACGAACATTACGAAATCATTTGCGGGGAACGCCGTTTCCGTGCCTGCCGTATGCTGAACATGAAAGAAATCCCTGCTATTGTGCGGGAAGCAACGGACGAACAGGCGTATGACCTTTCAATCACGGAAAACTTACAGCGTGAGGACGTGCCACCAATGGAAGCTGCCAAAGCCTATAAACGCCTTATCGACACAAAGCGGTACGATGTGGCAAGCCTCGCCCTGCAATTCGGCAAGAGCGAAAAACACGTTTACCAAACGCTCAAACTTTGCGACCTGATAAAAGGCATTGCCGAACTCGTAAGAGGGGGCAAGCTGACAGCATCGGCGGGAATAGTCGTAAGTAAGTACGACAAGAAGATACAGGCTGAAATTTTGAAAGACCGTTTAGGCGAGGACGGTAACGGCGAATGGTGTCATGTCTCCGCCCATGTGTTGGACAGGAAGATACAAAGCGGGTACACAAACGACCTTTCAAATTACGACTTCGACAAAACGGCGTGTTTGAAATGCGTTCACAACTCTAATAATTTCGACCTGTTCGCAGAGGGTACAGGGTGCGGGAAGTGTACCAATAAGAAATGTTTGCAAGACAAAAATATGGCGTTTGTCGTAGCCCAAGCCGAAGCGGTCGCCCTTGCAGACCCCAAACTTGTTTTTGTCGGCGAACAATACGGTTATGAGAATGAAGCCACGCAGAAAATCCGTAAAGGCGGGTATGAGTTCAAGAATGTACAAACCTACAATCTGAACAGCTACCCGACCGCACCGACACCGCCCGAAGTATCCGAGTACGCAAAACCCGAAGATTTCGACAAGGCGCAAATACGGCACGAAAAGGAACAAACCTATTTCGAGAATAAAACACAGGAAATTGAAAGACTGAAACAACAGGGCAAAATCCGTGTGTATGCCAAAATCGGCGATAACGGCGTAAAACTCCATTACAAGGAAGTGGCAACCAAAGATACCAAGACCAACGCCCAAGTAATTGAGGAACTGACCGTCAAGAAGAAGCGCAACACCGAGATACAAGCGGAAAAGACCGCTACCGACATAAAGGAACTGTTACGTTCGGAGCAGTTGCCGCAATCGGCGTTCACACCCGAAGAAGAACAGGCGGTATATTTCTTTATGCTTGCCAAGTTGCGCAGACACAATTACAAAGCCGTAGGACTGAAAGAGAACGACTATTACGGATATCTGACGGACGAGAAACGGCTGAAAATAGTCGCCACCTTGACCGAAGAGCAGAAAACAATCATTCGGCGCGACTACCTGTATAGCCACCTAACCGACCGAACGACCACCGTAGCCGACACCAAAGGAAGTATGTTACAAGCATTTGCAAAGCAACACTTGCCCGAACAGACGGCGAAGATAGAAACGGAGCGCAAAGAGGAATACGGCAAGAAGAACGCACGATTGGACGAACGCATCACAGGACTGAAAAAGGCTGATAAAAAGGCGAAAACCGAAGCCAAGACAAAAAAGCAAGAGCAACCCGCCAAAGCCGAGCAACCCGCTAAATCGGACGGAAAACAGCCGAAGAAAACCGAGAAATCGACCGAAGCGACCACCACAGCCGTAGCGGTAATTCCGAAAGTTAAAGCGGTAGCAGTAGCGCAACCCGCATAAACAGAGTATTAACAGGGGCGGGAGAAATCCCGCTCCATAAATTTATCATTATGACAGTATTTGTACTATTCCAGACGGATATTTACCGCACAAGAGCAAGTCGTGTATTTTGCGGAGTGTTCAGCACCGAAGCGGGAGCGATAGACCACGCCAAAGGAATCGGGCTATATACCCATGATGTGGAAGTAGTTATCATTGAGTGCGAACTTGATAAATTCGATGAGGTATGAAAACACACAGAGTTTGCAGGTTTTGCGGTTGCGCCATAAGGAAAGAAACGCAATTGGATTATCCGTTTTATTGCCCGAAGTGCGAAGAAAATCGCTATCGGTTTGAAACCATCCACAAGCGGGAGATTAAGCGTAGAAGACCAATAAAGCTATGAGGATTGACGCATATATCGGCAATCCTGTTATTGTCACGCAAGAACAATATTACGAACTGGAGGAACTTTTGCACGAGATAGACCCCGACTGTAAAACGGTACAACTCCGACAGGATGTTGTTATAATCGAAAATATTGCGCGTAGAACGTTCCATTATCCACGCAGTCCCTCTGCCCATTGGGTAGCTGGTCGGCTGCAATATATGGTTGAAAATGGGCTGTAAATACCTATGGGAGCTACTTTCAGAACTTATGTCCGGGCAGGGAAACTTTGCCCGGACTTCTTTTTCCATGAGCAATTAGCGGGGCTTTATGCGGGGAAAAAGAAGCTTATCAAAACTTATTTATTATCAAAACTTTACCTATAACCTGAATTCGGGATAATTTTCTCTTCCTCTTCAATACATCACAAGGCATAGTTATCGTGCTCACATTGGATTTTTCAATTGAGTATTTTTGTTT